>CAZRVU010000111.1:0-1502 GCA_964603615.1 uncultured Desulfovibrionaceae bacterium | reverse complement strand
ATTGTAGCGATCATTTGGTCGTTGAGAAGCGTTAAGGTATCCTGAAAGGCAATCGACTCCCGGAGCCTGCCGGCACATGCAGTGACATCTAAAGAGACTTCTCCGGAAACTGGCCGGCCACCGCAACCAGAGGAAAAAGTGATTGCAATAAATAAGAGCAGCAGCAAGATCACACTGTATCTATTAGGGTTTAAACAACAACGTTTATTCCATCGGCCCGCTCCATTCAGCCTGAACATTTTTAAAACCACCTTCTTAGGGTAAAACATAATGCCAGCGGAGATACTCCAACCAGCGGTCACAATACGTTTTCTGCAGATGGATCCCATCGGTAGAGGCATCGCCGGCGAGATTTCCCTCTGCATCGGCAACACACTCTGCAACGTCAAGGTAGTAAATATTATTTTCCGCAGCCATCTGCCGGATCAATTCATTATACTTGTTGATATTATCATTGTTATAGATTTTATCGTGAAGCGATCTTTTCCGGGAAACCGGGAGGAGCGATTGGACATAAATTTTAGCCTCTGGAACGCTCGTTTTAATTCCGGCAATGACCTCGCTGTATTTTTCTAGAAACAAATTGCTATAAACCCAGCCCAGTTCGTTGATGCCCAGCATAATATAGACCTTCTGAAAAGGTTTTTGTTGCAACGCGTCGATAATGGTCACTTTTTTTCCCTGATCGGTTTCAACAATTTCCCTGGTAAAAAAAGTGTCCACCTTGAGACCATTGGCAGTATAGTACGTCGCCTCCTGCGGGCCGCTAAACAACTGGAAACCGGCTGTGCGGGAATCACCGATAAATACTGCATCCTGAAAGTAGTGGGCGTCAACGGCAACATGTGCCGCCGCTACGGGCTGGCCGTAGTCATATTTTTCTGTAGTGGGATCCGGCGAGATAACGGCCGGCACCCCGTTGCCGTAATTTTCAAAACGGCATTCCGGTATTCCCCCCGTGCGGATCGCGGGTGGAGATTTTGCGGGCCCCGGCTCTGCATATTCGTCTTTACCGGTGCATTTCGGGGGTTGGCAACATTCTTTTGTTACGGGCACTCTCCCCGTTGGTTCATCTGCCGGGGAGGGATGCCCATATTTTGTTCCCGCGGGCAAAGGGGCTGCCTGCCCCGCAAGAAAAAAAATACCAGGCCAGGGGATAAAATCGCCGGGGCCAAAGTAGGCATAACCCGTACTCAATACTGCAACCGGAACCACAAGAAGCAAAAATAGTATCGCCACCCGGAGAAAAGGGGGATAGCGCCAGGCATACCGTGCCTTGTCCCGCACCCTGTTTTGTAAACTATCCAGCATCCTGTAGTCCCTCCTTCCCCTTCCCCGGGAACATTCTTTACCAGGACGATTTCGAGAGCTATAAAGTTTCATCATTTGTCATGACCATATCCCCTTAAACATTTCACTCCCCTCCGTCCATTGTAGCTGCTTTTCTCCGACAATTATTTACAGGGTTATTAAATATTGTTTACAAAAAGGTTACAATTTTT
>CAZRVU010000110.1:0-1645 GCA_964603615.1 uncultured Desulfovibrionaceae bacterium | reverse complement strand
TTTAAATTCAACACAAATTCCATCATGATCCTTTTGCTTGTCTCCAGATTGCTTTCCCCCGGTTCCAAAAAGAAGGCCTTTGAAGAAAAAGGGCGTTACTTTGAGCGGTTCGATTTTTCATTGATGGATGTTTACCGCGCTCTGTCTCATTATGCCAAGATTGCAAAAGAGTCGCAGCGCTACCTGCACGAGCAGATTACAGAAAAGTTCGGTCGCGATACTAAAACGATCTACTATGATGTCACCAATTTTTATTTTGAAATAGATGAGGCCGACGAGCTGCGCAAATATGGCCGATCGAAAGAACGCCGCCATAACCCGCTGGTCCAGATGGGTCTGGCCATGGATGCGGATGGGATCCCAATCCATTATGAACTTTTTCCCGGGAACAAGCTGGACAAGGAAACCTTCCGTTCGGTTATCGGAGAGGTCAGAAGGAATTACGATACGGGCAGGATCGTGGTGGTCGCCGATATGGGGATAATTACAGGTGACAATATTTATTACCTTACCGGGGGGAAAAACAGAAACGGTTATGTTTTTAGTTTTTCGGTTCGCGGCGCTACGTCAGCTTTCAAAGAGTACGTGCTGGATGAGTTGGGTTATGTCGGCGCCAATGGCATAGCGGCCGATGAGGATACTGATTTCAAAGCCAAAAGCAGGGTGATTGCACGGGATATCAACGTAACTTTGCGAAGTGGAAAGACGGCGCAAAAAACTGTATATGAAAAACAGGTCATCTTCTGGGCCAGGAAGTACGCAGGCAAAGCAAGGGCTCAGCGGGACGAGGTTGTCAAGAAGGCTATGGAGCTGATAAGGGATCCGCAAAAGTACAGCCGGGCCATAAGCTATGGTGCAGCCAAGTATGTCCAAAATCTGGAATTTGACAAAAAGACAGGTAAGGTTCTTAAAGGAAAAAAACGTCCGGCTTTTGATGCTGAAAAGCTCGCCGAGGATGAGAAGTACGACGGTTATTATGCGATCGTCACCAGCGAGCTGCAGATGTCGGACAAGGAGATCATTGATACATACCGCGGGCTGTGGGAGATTGAGGAGACATTTAGGGTTACGAAGGGCACGCTTGAGGCGCGGCCGGTACATGTTTCCCGGGAGGACCGCATTGGCGCGCATTTTCTTACCTGCTTTATTGCTCTTGTGATCATACGGCTTATCCAAAAGATGACGAAACGGCGATACTCGGCGGAAAGGATCGTTGCTTGCCTGAATAGAATCTCCTGCTCCAATGAACAGGAAAACCTGTACCTGTTTGATTACAGAAGCGAGATCTCCGATGCAATCGGGGAGGCCATGGATATTGACTTCACCAAAAAAAGGCTCCGGCTCGCGGAGATAAAAAATATTTTAGCAAGGAGCAAAATGTAGGCTGTTCCCTACATTTTCGTGACAATGTGCAAAGGCCGCAGATCCTGTATCCACAAGGGCTGCGGCCCGTTTTTTCTCTCGCAGGCTGTCAAAGTCAGGATTATACTCTATGTTTCCAAGTTTGACAATAGTACGAAGGCAGAAAAAGCAGTTTTTTTCTTTAATTTTTTTGTTTTCAGGTTTAGAAATTCTTGACAGCCCGGAACTATATCCCGTTTTCGACAGTTATAAGAACAGAAGAGCCGGCAGTCCTTGTAAATAC
>CAZRVU010000109.1:0-1657 GCA_964603615.1 uncultured Desulfovibrionaceae bacterium | reverse complement strand
ACCTAACCCCCCATGCCCGCAGGGCACAACCACCCATGAAAATACTGTGGTTGCATAAACGGTTATTTCTGCTAAATTTATATTATCAGGGTCAAAGGTTGAATTTATTTTGATGGTAATAACCTCGTAACCTAACCTAACCTGATTGCCTTCGAGTACAGCCAATTGTCGCCCCGAACCCTAATGGGTTTGGGAACAGCACGGGTATTAAACTTCACTTTTTCTCGGGCAATCAACCCTGAAATATTAATTTGGAGGAATAACGCCCATGCAAGACATTTTAGAAATCTGTTGTGGACTCGATGTCCATAAGGAAACCGTTGTAGCATGCCTCCTAAAAGGCGGTAATGACAACAACCCCGAAGCTAACACCAGAACCTTTTCAACCCTTATCTCCAACCTTGAGGAACTCAAGACTTGGTTGGAAGAAGAAAACTGTCGCCATGTGGCTATGGAAAGTACCGGAGTATACTGGCAACCAGTTTACAATGTGCTTGAGAGTGCCTTCGATGGCACTATAGTGTTGATCGTAGCCAATGCCAGGCACATGAAAAATGTTCCTGGCAAGAAAACCGATATTAAGGATGCCGAATGGATTGCTACCTTGCTTAGAGCGGGTCTATTGCAAGGAAGTTTCGTTCCTTCTCGGCCGATACGGAGATTACGTGACCTGACCAGATACCGTAAAAGTATCGTCGAGGAAATATCATCACAAAAAAACCGTACCGAAAAACACCTGCAAAGCTGTGGGTTTAAGCTATCAACTTTTTTAACTGATATCTTCGGAGTATCGGGCAGAGCAATTATCGATCACCTTGCCCTATTTGGTAGCATTTCCCCCGAAGAAGTTGACCCGCTTGTTAAGAAAAGAGCACGAGCCAAGTTAAATGAAATCAAGCTAGCCGTTAATGGCAATATGGATACTCTGCAAAGAGATTTTCTTACAATGTTGCTTAAACACATGGATGACAGTTGCGCGCATCTGCAGGTGATAGAGCAAAAAATTGACGAAGAGCTCTTGAAATATCATCGGCAGCTTGAACAACTGGATGGCATTCCAGGAATAAGTATCACTGCCTCTGCGGCTATCCTAGCTGAAATAGGTATTGATATGGCTCAGTTTAAAACTGCGGAACATATCTGTTCTTGGGCTGGGTTAAGTCCTGGTAACAATGAAAGCGCAGGAAAAAAAAGTCCACTCGTACACTCCATGGGAATCCCTATATAAAGCGAATACTATGCGAGGTTGCATGGTCTATAACCCGAATGCGCAATACCTATTTATCCAAATGGTACTGGAAAGTCAAACAACGCCGTGGTGGCAAAAGAGCCATTGTTGCATTAGCAAGAAAGATCTTAGTAATAATCTACAACTTGCTCAAAAATAATACTGACTACGATGAAAACTGCTTTGAAGTCATTAAACTTAAACAAGAAAAATCTAGAGTTAAAAAAATCATAGCTGAAGCCAGGAAACTTGGTCTGGAGGTGATTGAACCGCCCAAGACCGCCTAATTATCGACGATTTGGAATAGTCACGATTTTTGGCTGATGCAAGTATTTGTAGGGGCTTAGATTGTTGTTGCCATTTTCCTCATTGCGGCCTTACAGGCTTATTGGGTTTTCAAAGATCAGTTTAAGGTTATTTTCTTATTAA
>CAZRVU010000108.1:0-1685 GCA_964603615.1 uncultured Desulfovibrionaceae bacterium | reverse complement strand
CCCCTTCTATCTTTGGGAACAATATCCGCAACGATTGTCGCAGATGAGGTTGAGGAGTCCTTTTTTCTCCATCAATTGCAATATAGCTGAAGCAGTGGAACGACGGATATCTAATTCCTTCTCAATATCCCTTTGAAAAACATCCTCCAATGTATCCATTACAAAACGGATTACACGCCCTTGCAAACCGGTAATATCCGCAGGGAGTTTGCTTATTTGGTAATCAAATTCACGGCCCATCTGGTTTGAAAGGATCCTGACCGCAAGCCCGATTCGTCTATCCTGTTCCATAGATACCTTCCTTAACTGTTAGTGTACTAACAATAGTATATTTTCAACCGTAAGCTTTATCAAGATATTCGAATCGGATGCAGTGTAAAATTCACACATTCTAATCCGATAATCGCAGCTTTATTTTTGCGTGATCATAGTTTAGATTAACCTTGGTTGTTCAAAAACAAAGGTTCTTAAAATCGTATGGGGTTATGATCCATTCTTTCATTTCCCGGCCCCTTCTGACGCTTTAATTGCCTACAGCCTAGGAATTTTTTCTTAAAAAGTGTATACCCTTGGCGAACTATTATTTGATTTCCTAAATTTATTGGCATTTTTAACGCCAATTTTTCCCTTTCTAATTTACGCTCATTAAGCTGCCCATGAACAGGGGTAGGTTTTGTTCAGTATCCACCAGCAGATAGAAAAAGGGGCGGTCTAAAATAACCATCTTCGGTTCCTTTATCATGGCTGAAGTAGCATCCATCTCAACAGCAGTCACGGCGCCCGCTTTTGTGCCCTTCTCGTCAACCTCAATTTTGGTTTTGTGAAGTACACGGCTTATATAGATGTTTCCATTCACTGATCTGCCCAATCTTGTAAAATCGGCTTTTTTGCCATCAAAAGCATCTAATAGGCCTAGCCCCTGGAGCGGTTCATTTAGCAGTGCGCTATACACCACTGAAAATTTGGGGATCTTCGCATAAACTTCTTCATCTTTTTTATTTTTAATTAAATCCATGACACCTTTTGTCTCCAAAGAGCTCAACAGATCTGACATAGAAATATTTTCCCTGGGCAGCAGGGCCACAAAAGCATATTTATTGTCTTTATAGGGTTTCATAAAGCCTGTGACAGCATCGCTTTCTAGATAAGTGAATTCAGTCGAGCTCATAAAGTCTATGGTTTGTTTTTCCCCGTTTTCCCGGGTAAATTCACCGGGGCGGATTTGCGTATCTTTATAAATATTTTCCCACTCGGCGTCAAATGACAGAGCATTGATCAAGTACATCACTGCATCTTTGGGCGGGGCTTCCTCTAAAAGTTTTTCGATCAGGCCGCCGGTTTTATCTTTTACCCAGTTATTGATCGCGTTTTTTGTGCTTTCGTTAAAGGCCGTCTTATAGATGCCGGCGTCATAATAATCCTTATTGGTTTGCAAAAAATCCTGATTTACTGTCAAGCCTTCATCGTCTTTAAACCAGATGGAGTTTGCCAGTTTCACCTTATAGTTTTCACTGTTAGGCAGATACGCGGTGTAGGCCTTCAGGTAATCGTTTAGCCCCGGGATATCCGAATTTAGGACCTGTTCCATTTCTGCAAGGGTTTGGCCATCTGCTCCATTGGCTGTCATTCCCAGGGCGGAAACTATGGAAAGCGGAGAGATTAAAATGTTTTTGTCCGCAAAACCT
>CAZRVU010000107.1:0-1708 GCA_964603615.1 uncultured Desulfovibrionaceae bacterium | reverse complement strand
TTGCACCCATGCCAGACTCATAAATAAAAACCGGGCGATGCTTTGGACCATCCGCGTTCGCACCGGAACCCATAGCGATCTATTTTAGGACGAAGGGATAGGTTGTTTGTCCCTACGTTGGCTATTCGCACATTTACTAACACTTCACCTGTCCTATTTATTCAAGCACGGTCAATGACACTTTTGGAAATACCTGTCATTCGGGCTAGCTACCTAAGGGATACCCCGGGCACATCCTTCAGTTCTTGCAAGGCCAGATTCCGGCTAGACAAAGGCAATGCTGCAGCATCGTAACCGTATACCCTAACTTAATTAGGGCTTCCTGTACAACCCCCGGATTCCGATAATTGCTGCCTTTAGCCCACCCTTATGATATAATAAGTGCATTTGAGCAGTATCGTTTTGCAGGTACCTCTTAAAGTTTCTTCCCTAAGCTTTTTAAAGAAGCGTTCTGCTTGGGGACTGAATAATATATCATATATTCATCAATTCCCAGAGCTAAAGACGTCATCAAAATTTGCAACTTCCTTTTCATCGGCGGTAATGGCGTCAGCTTCTTCCAGGAGATTGCTGACAGCCTTTTTGATATTTTTACTTTGGTCTTCAAATTTATTTATTAATTCTTGGCCGGAGTACCCTTGGGAAACTAAGTTTTTTAGGATCCCTACAGAAAATTCACTATATTCCTGACAAAGCGGCTGAGGGTTAAGGATTCTTTTGAACTATAACTTCATCGATAACCGTTTCGCCCCGGGTTAACAATACTATGTCGTCAGCCTGGATTTCAACGCTTTCAAATGTTCCTTCCAGTATTATTTCTTCACCGGCTGCATCTTCTGATATTATTACTGTTAGGCCTTCTGCGTCTGTGGCTACTAGACGGATGTTACCGTCGGGGGTACCTTCAATAATGAGGTTGTTGTATTGCCCGCCATTAATATGAATACTGTCTTTGCCGCCGCCGCGGATATAGGTTTTTCCTTTTACTGTTACATTATTTAGGGTCACATCTCCGTCACCAACTTTTTCGGAAATGATAAGGTCCCCTTCGATGATGATGTTTTGCAGGATTACCCCGTCGGCGGCAATTGTAACATCATAGTCAATGGTTAGCGTCCCCGTTTCCGGGCCATATGTGCCGGCTTGATCATAGGTTGTTACTACTTCGTCCTTTTCTTCTTCTACGGTAAGTTTCCGGCCCCGGTCCAAGATCACTGCAGCTTCTGTACGGGTAGCATTGGCTTTTGGTTTAAAGGTGCCATCCGGGTAGCCGGCAATCAGTTCTGCCGCGGCTGCCTTGGCTACAGAATCTTTGGCCCAGGGGGAAATCTGCGCACTATCGGTGAATACCTTATCCCCCCCTAAAAATTCTACTGCTGTGGCATTGATGATCATCACTGCAATCTGTTCACGGGTGACAGGATCGTTGGGCCCGAATAAAACATCGCTGTAACCGCTCACCAGTTCATGGTAATGGGCTGTTTGAATTGCATCTTTGGCCCAGTGCTCGGCTGTATCACTGAATATTTTGCCGGGGCTTGTTTTTAGGTTAAAAGCCCTGACCATTATTGATGCAAATTCTGCCCTCGTAATATTGTTGTTCGGTTTAAAAGTGCCGTCAGGGTATCCGCCAATAATCCCTTCATTCACCAGGTGCTGAAGCGTGCTTTCCGCCCAGTGCCCTTCAATATCGCCAAGGCTTTCTGCC
>CAZRVU010000106.1:0-1809 GCA_964603615.1 uncultured Desulfovibrionaceae bacterium | reverse complement strand
TCATTCTTGCGGCCGTAACGGCGTCCCTGAGATTTTTCCTGCCGTCGGAGTCTTTTATATATTTAAAATCAGACAGCAGCATTACCTCCGCTTTTTTTCCCATTTGATCTAAAAGCATGCTGTCGCTCTGCAAACGCTCATGTTTATTGTCGGCGGGAAAATTCCCTAAATTGCTCTCCGCCGCGGCAACAAATGATCCTCCTGTTTCTCTAAGATAAATTACCGCATTTTCAATATATATCTTATTTACAACCGTATCTACCAAAAAATGGAGAAGCTCATCCCTGTTTAGAATTGAAACCATCGCCTTGTCCGCATCTATCAGCGTATTATAGTAGTCATAAGCCTCGCGGAATAAAATGCGATCAACTACGGATTGTACTCTTTTTTTTAGCGGATGGAACAAAAGGGTCGCCAAAAGCAGCAGGGCAAGGGTAAAAGAAAGGATATTGTCCCTGAGGTAAATATCGTAATGAATTTCCATAACGGCAAATATCCCGATAATTATGCCCGCCAGAGGGGCCAGGGCCAGGACATAGCTTACGACCTTGCGCACAGCCAGGCGTATATCCATCAGCCTGTACTTTACAATGGCGTATGAGATAGAAGCAACCATAATCAGGGTAAAAGCCGGGCCGATGGGGCGCAAATCAAACATCCTAATTCCCAGCAGGGGGAAAAAAAGATTGGATACAGCCCCTAATAAAAAGGAAACAAAGATGCCGCCGATAAAATAACGGATCTGGTAGCGGGCAAGGCCTCGCGAAAAACGCAGCTGCTGGAAAAGGCTGTAGATAATATAAACCATCGCCGCGGCAAAATACACCGCATATAAGGGAAACAAAAAACCATATTCAAACTCCTTGTTTTCCACCGTAACATCCGCCACTATGGCAGGGGTGAAGCTTGCCGCGGCCAGCACTAAACTGAAAAATAAAAGCGGCAGTACCTTTACCCAGGGGTAATTTTTCTCATCTTGGAAAGCATTAATCACCGCATTGATAAATAAAGGGATTATTGCCGCTACAATATGTGAAATTCTGATCCAGAACAGTAAACCGGCATAATCATTTTTTATAACAACAGCCATTATGCACAGTGCCCAAATACCGCTGTTCACGGCCAGGCCCAAAAAGAGCCGGTTGAGCAGCGCAAAGGGGGCCTTTCGATAGGCGGCAATGCCTAAAACAATATTTGCCGCCGCAGTCATCCCGAGCAGCCAGTTAATAATAAATGAAAGGTCCATTATGGTTCACCTTTCGAATCTTCTCACCACCAGCGACGCATTGGAACCTCCAATACCGTGCATATTGATCAGCGCCGTTTTAACCCTGGCTACGCGGCCCTTATTAGGAACGCAGTCAAGATCGCATTGCGGATCGGGATACTGGTAGTTTATGGTAGGGGGGATAAATTTGTTTTGAATGGTTTGGGCCGCTGCGACTACTTGTAAAGGGCCTGAAGCGGCCAATGGGTTGCCGATCATTGATTTAATCGAGCTTATCGGTATATTGTAAGCATAATCCCCAAAAATCTCCTTGATAGCTTTTACCTCCATTTTGTCTATAAATTTATCTCCGGGAGCATGGGCGCTGATATAATCCACTTCCGTGAGGCTCAGGCCGGATTTTCGCAATGCCTGGGACATTGAGGAAGAAATTGATGACTTTAAATGTTTTGGGGAAGCGGCATTGGAGATGCCCCATCCGCTAATCTCGGCATAGACCTTTGCCCCGCGCAAAAATGCCCGCTCGGCGTTCTCCAGCACCAGCATCCCGCTACCTTCGGAGAGGACTCCTCCATCTCTGC
>CAZRVU010000105.1:0-1813 GCA_964603615.1 uncultured Desulfovibrionaceae bacterium | reverse complement strand
TGGGCTTGGGCTGTGCATTGTCAATTAGCGAGAACTGTGTTATACTACGTATGGCTTAAATACGCACGTTGTGGAAACCGCAGGCAGGTGCCTTACAAAGGTTTCTTGCGGTAATGACTCAACGGAGGCTAAACCAGGGGGGTAAAAAAATGTCCATTGTTACTATGAAACAATTACTGGAGGCAGGTGTTCATTTTGGACACCAAACCAGGCGCTGGAATCCTAAAATGCGGGGATACATTTTTACAGAGCGAAATGGAATCTATATCATTGACTTGCAGAAAACAGTCCGCCTGATGGAAAGCGCCTATAATTTTGTTAAAAAATTGGTTCTGCAAGAAGAAAAAATTCTTTTTGTGGGCACAAAAAAACAGGCGCAGGAATCGATTGAAGAGGAGGCCAGTCGCTGTGAAATGCCCTTTGTTAACCAGCGTTGGCTTGGCGGGATGTTGACAAATTTCAGTACAATCCGTAAACGTATCAACAGACTTCTTGAACTGGAAAACAAGGAAGAAGAAGGTTACTTTGAAGGTTTACCTAAAAAGGAAGTTAGTAAACTGCTACATGAAAGAGAAAAATTGCAGAAATTTTTAGGTGGTATACGCGATATGCAAGAAATTCCTGGCGCAGTTTATATCGTCGATCCCCGTAAGGAAAAAATAGCGGTTGCCGAAGCGCGTAAACTGGGGATACCCATCATCTCCATCGTGGATACAAACTGTGATCCGGATGAAATTGATTATGTGATACCGGGCAATGATGATGCCATTAGGGCCATTAGGCTTATTACCTCTAAAATGGCAGAAGCGGTATTGGAGGGTAAACAAGGCTTGCAGATTGCTCAAGACGAGGCCAAAGCCGAAGCAGAAAGTAAAATGGAAAGTAATATAGCAGAAACAGTTGATCCACACGGTGAAAACTCCAACAATGTGCAAGAAAAAAAGGAGCTTGAAGGGTAAGTCCAATCTTGTTATTAAGCTGTAGGTCAAATGGCATAGTATCTAGGAAGGGGATGAAAAAAGATAATGATTACAGCAGAAATGGTAAAAAAACTCCGGACAGTAACAGGTGCCGGGATGATGGATTGTAAAAAAGCACTGGTTGAAGCAGGTGGCGATCAGGAAAGGGCTATAGGTTTGCTGCGTGAAAAAGGCCTGGCCAGTGCTGCCAAAAGGTCAGGGAGAATAGCGGCCCAGGGAGTTGTCGATGCCTATATTCACCTGGGAGGCAAAGTAGGCGTTTTGGTTGAAATTAACTGCGAAACGGACTTTGTGGCCCGTAACGAAGAATTTAAAAATTTTGTCAAAGATATTTGTCTGCAAGTTGCTGCGACAAACCCCCTTTACCTTAGCCGGGAAGATGTTCCTGCGGATATTTTAGAACAAGAAAAAGAGATTTTACGTAAACAGGCATTGCGTGAAGGCAAGCCGGAAAAAATTGTAGAAAAAATAATTTCCGGCCGGTTGATAAAATTTTATCAAGAAAACTGTCTTTTGGAACAACCTTTTATAAAAGACGATAAAATAAACATACAAGATTTTCTTAAGGAAATAATGGCTAAAATCGGGGAAAATATTATTATACGTAGGTATGTACGCTTTGAGATGGGTGAAAACATGGATTTTCAACCTTAACTTTTTTACATATTTGCAAAAATGATGACCATCCAAAAAGAACACCGGATAGGTGTTCTTTTTGTTTTTTGGAGCTCTGTTGTCGAAACATGTCATCCATATTTGCAATATATACTAAATTCATAAGAGGCACATAAGGGGCATTTCAGAATAATATTGACAATTGTTTCGCCTTATAA
>CAZRVU010000104.1:0-1910 GCA_964603615.1 uncultured Desulfovibrionaceae bacterium | reverse complement strand
GTGTGGCGGTGCCGGGAGTGTTGGGTGCCCTCCTTTTTATGTTTTTGCTACCTAATTTTAAGCGCATTTTGAAAGAGAAGGTATCCAAAAAGAAAGAAGGCTTGGAAAAAGACGAAAGTAAAGGCAAAACCAGAGTGGGAAGCCTAATACTTTTGATGCTATATGTAGTCGTGAGGTCGTGGATGCACTACGGGCTGATTTATTTTATTCCGTTTTATTTCAGCGATTTTAGCGGCGTTGCCAAACCGGAATACTTAATCAGCACATTTCTGATTGCCGGTGCGGTGGGCACAGTTTTGGGCGGCCCTTTTGCCGATCGTTTCGGCGGGCGCAACGGCCTCTTAGTTTCCATGGTTATTTCCATGGCCGCGGTTTACCCGTTTTTGTATTTGCATGGCAAATATATTCATTTAATGGCATTTATTGTTGGCGCCGCGCTCATTTCAACTTTTTCCACTACGTTGGTTTTTGGGCAAAGGCTGCTGCCGCAGAATATTGGGCTGGCCTCGGGGCTGTTATTGGGTTTTGGCGTGGGGATGGGCTCCGTGGGAGTAACGCTGCTCGGCGCAGTTGCCGACTATGCAGGCTTGCCGGTTATTATGAACATTATCTGCCTGTTACCACTCCTGGGGATTGCACTGGCTTTTGCCCTCCCGGATATCAGGACCGGCTAATGTTTTAAGTAGCTTATTTGACTTGTAATGGCCGCTCTTTAGCCAAATATTATATTGTCGCGCCTGTGGACGGTGGAACATTTTGCAATGGTTATCCGAAATGCAGGCTTTAGCCAAATATTATATTGTCGCGCCTGTGGACTGGCGTCCCTTTGGACATATAGTATTTTCCAAAGGGCCGCCAGTTTCCGGATTATTCATAATTTTTGACCAGCACCTCCTCAATTTTTCCTCTTTTATCTCCCCTGGAATTAATAGCCCTGTTTGCTTGCACCATAACAATACGATAATCTTTGTATAATTCAAGAATAAAATCTGTGGCTGAGTTAGAAAGTAGAAATTTTACGCCCTTTTCGCTCAATTCATCACCTAGCTCCTTGAGCCTAATCTGTTCACTTTCATCAAAACCGCCCCGATCATAACTTGTAAAATTTGCACTTTCCGAAAGCGGGTCATAGGGCGGGTCAAAATAAACGAAACTATCTTTTTTAATGCCTTGCACTGCTTTTTTAAAGTCTGTACATCTGAAGGTAATTTTTGCCTTGTTAAAGTAATTGCTGACGGCCCTTAGCGTAACTTCATTCACAATATTTGGGTTTTTATATCGCCCGAAAGGGGCGTTAAACTCCCCTTGCTGGTTTACCCTGAATAGGCCGTTATAGCAAGTTTTGTTCAGGTAAAGAATCCTCGAGGCTTTCTGGAGGGCACTCATTTGGTCATAGTTTTCTTTATCTCTATCCTTCTCCCTCATGGCATAAAAATAGCTAGCTTTGTTTTCGTGTTTTTTTAAATCTGCAATGAGATCCTCCACATGATCGCGTATTATGGTGTACACGTTAATTAATTCTGCATTAATGTCATTAACCACAGCCTGCCGGGGCTGCAGCTCAAATAAAAGAGCACCGCCGCCTAGAAAAGGTTCATAGTAAGTAGAGAATTTGCCCGGCACATGTTTTAAAATAGATTGTAATAACTGCCGTTTGCCACCAACCCATTTTACAACGGGGGCCACCAATGGATTTTTTTGCATAACTTCACCCTGGAAGAATTATATCATAATGTTGACTGGAAACCGGCCGGGCCGGCAAAATTACCGCGTATAACACATAAAAATATTTGGCTTCTTGATGTTTGTAAAGGCAGTTTATATAAATGAACAGTCTAGAGGGCACGACATGAACAAGTTGGAACGGGCTTATTTTTGTTTCAAAATCCCAAAAACATGGTAAAATAATA
>CAZRVU010000103.1:0-1914 GCA_964603615.1 uncultured Desulfovibrionaceae bacterium | reverse complement strand
GATGTTCAATGGGCCCGGGCAAAAAATTGTCAGTCGAAGGGATGCTGATTGCAGCAAACGCCTTGCAAATAAAGTTTAGGCAGTAGAATCATTGATAGATTGCGCTGTATTTCTCTGTCAGTTCAAGGATCAAATTTTTTGCTGCGGTACCGGGAAGGCCCTTGCCATTTAATTCTTCTACATAATCTTCGAAGACAGGGTTGATTTTTTCTTTCCATAAGGCAGTTTCTTCTTCTGTAAGGAAGATTTGCTCGAGGTCTTTCTTTTGCTCCAAAGCCCATTGCAAGCCTTCTTCATTGGTATTATCAAAGAAAACCGAAGCCTGCTGTTCGAATACTATGTCGCTGGCTTCATGGAGGGCTTTTTGAATATCTTCCGGCAAAGATGCATAAGTATCCTTATTTATAAACCAACCAAAGGTCGTATTATAAAGGAACGGGGTATGGATTACATAATCTGAAACCTCCACGAGGTTATGTGATTTTAACATTTCAAGGGGGCTGATATTGGCATCAACAACCCCTTTTTGTAAAGCTTCGTATTGTTCCGATGAAGGCATGGTTACAGGTACTGCTCCCAGTTTTTTTAAACCTTCTCCCACTGCTTCACCAGCCCGTACTTGTAGGCCTTTCATATCCGCCAGGGTGCGTACCGGGACATTTGAAAAGATGACACCCGGACCCGAGCAAAAGAACATGAGCGGCTCTGCATCGTGAAACTCCTGGGGATCCAGCTCTTTGAGAGCTTCATTAATCACGTAGCTGGCAACTCTGCCGTTGGGAAAGTTCATCCCCCCCGGCCTGACAAACATATCGGCTATAGGAAAGCGGCCTGCCAACCAGGGAAGGCTCAAAAAACCCATATCCGCAACACCATCAACCACACCATCATAGATACTGGGGCCATCGAGGAGAGATCCCCCGGCGTAGACAATAACTTTGACCCGTCCATTGGTTGCTTTTTCAACTTCCTCCACAAAGGCAGCCGTAACATCTGCCTCGAAAGCACCTTCGGGAGGCATGAAACTGGCAAAACTAAGCTCAATTACCTCTGCTTCTTGCCCGTCCCCGCTATCCCCGGCTGGTTCTTTATCCTTGTCAACTGCCGTTTCCGTAGCACAACCACCTAATGCAAGAACAAATCCCAAAATTAGCAATAAAAAAACACTTACGCCTAAAATACTTTTCCTCCGCTTCAATTAATTAAAACCCCCTCTATATTTTTAAGCACAATGTAACACAATTTTCTAAAAATGTCAATGTCAAGGATTAATGTCACAGGACGGAAATAGTGTCATAAATCCCCAGCCCCGGATCAAGTTAGGGGCGGTTCTTTTCAAGTTCTAGCTGGAGACGATCCCCAGAGTCAATGCCTTTTTTATTGTCAAAGCAATGTAATTGCCTTATAATAAAAGAAACCGCCAGGCGGTTTGCAGGGCAATACTGTAAAATAATAGAAGTAAATAGGCAAAACAGGATAAATACAGGATTTTACCCCTACCCTAAAAAGAAAGGATGGTTTTTATGCTTTGTGAAAAATGCGGGGAAGATATAACGGGGGAAGAAGTGTTCAGGTATGCCGATCAAAATCTATGTGAGGATTGTTATATAGAAGCAATCAGCGTTCCCAAAGCCTGTGATCCCCTGGCGGTGCGCTCGGCCAGGCTAACCAGGGAAGGGCTCGGCCAGGCTGGCACGGATGGGCTTTTACCGGTACAAATAAAAATTTACAACTACTTACAGGAGCACGGCCGGGCAACGAGGGAAAAAATTGCTGAAGAACTCCAACTGGAGCCAAGGGAGCTGGAAAAACATTTTTCTATCCTGCGGCACTGTGAGCTAGTCAAAGGGATGAAAGAGGGAAATATTATTTATATGACACTGATGCAGACAGAAAGTAATGCCAGTAGTTGAT
>CAZRVU010000102.1:0-1960 GCA_964603615.1 uncultured Desulfovibrionaceae bacterium | reverse complement strand
CCTGACTTTTGCAGTTAGATGATAAATAGATGCCGTTAAAGCCTTTTAGCATAAGGGTTTAACGGCATTATTGGATTACAAGAGATTGTTGTTGATTCAAGTTTTTTTAGTGGCCCCTATCATTTTTTTAATTTCCCCCACCTTAAGGTACTTGCGGTTTAAATCCACACCCATTTTTTCATTGATTGCTCTTGTAATCTCGTCGGTGTGGTTAAAAACATACCAATTATTTTCTAGAATACTCCCCGAAGCTTTGTTAAGGCTTTCAACAATTTTAGAAATTGAATATTTGTTTTCCAGGTTGAGCGCCAACAAGCGAGCGATGATCAGCGCTACATAGCAAATCAAGAAATGGGCCCGGATATGATCTATCCTGGAGAGGAAAACTGGGCGAGTTTCAAGATCACTTTTGGTTACCTTGAAAGCCTCTTCAATGCGCCAAAGGCCCCGGTAAATATCAATGATCTCCTCATCGGTTTTTCTCCATTCACTGGTAACAATAGCATAGTAGCCATCAAATCTCTCCTCTTCCCGTAACCGTGCTTCATCGAAGACCGGCTTTTGCTTTGTAGCCATAACCTCACCAGTCTTCGGATCAAAAACCAGATTTTTTACATACTTGGCCGCACCGTAAGCGATGGCCCGATTGTACCTTGAGGGGTTTTTTACCAGGCCTCGCGCTTTCAAAAGAGCCGGTTCACGGTCTGCCTTTGCCTTGCGAGCATAGTCGGGACTGTAAAACACCACCTGCTTTTCATCGATACGGATCCTTGTCCGGCCTCCCTGGGCATTACTGACAGCAATTTCCCGGGGGTACAACCTTGACTTAATTTCGAAACCATTTTTTAGTTGCCGGTATCCGGAAGGGTCCAAAACATAGGCTTTTAGTTCCCCGTTCGCACCGCGGACCGTTTGCGAATAGACGTAACCATCCCCTTTGGCCAGGCTAAATGCGATGTTGTCGGCAGTATTAACTCCCTTGTCTGCCACCACGATGGTCCTACCAATCTCATAATATTTTTTTACCTGGTCCAAAATTGGCATTAAAGTTAGGCAATCATTAGTGTTGCCGGGAAAAAGATCATATATGATCGGAATACCCTTGGTATCCATTAATAGCCCCATTTGAACGATCGGATCCGGGCGGTGTTCTTTCGATACACCATTTCTTCGCAGTTCATCTTGTTCATCGATTTCAAAGTAGTAATTGGTAACATCGTAATAGACCAGTTCGGTGGTCCGGCCATATTTATTTTTCATTTGTCGGTGAAGGTGCTTTTGGAGCCTGTCTTTAAAGGTAATCACCTGTGTTAGGCAACGGTAGACATCGTCTAGTGAAAAATCACTGTTTTCAAAGTAGCGTTCCTTTTGTTCATATGTTTTCTTTTTAGATGCCGGTGATAAAATACGGGAATAAGTAAGAAGCTTCATGATGTTATTCGTATTGAATTTAGATTTAAACAATCTTGAGTGATTGCTGAAAAATGTATGAAGGCCAAGTTCATGGTAAATCTTGCTAATTGCAGCATAACCGATGTTTTTTCGGTTAATTGAAGTATCAACCAAAATTTCATTTGGATGGATACTAAGTTTCACTGGTTGGTTTTCCAGATCCCTTGCGTTATTCATTTCCGCAACAACTGCCTTAAAATGGGCAACCGGGTCGGGATAAATCTTTTTAAGATCATCGAGATATCCAAGTGACTTAATCGTTTTATGTTTTATTTTTTTTGTATTCGGATCCCTGTAACCATGCGCGATGGATAGGTAGGCGCGGCCGTTACTAATGCCTTTTCTTAAGAACATCTTAATATCCCTCCTCCCATGAATATTATACCATAATCACAAACAATCACAAACCCCCAAATTCATAAAATTTGACAAAAAAAATGCCTGTAAACGTGTTGTTTGAAAGGCTTTTTGGATGTGCGGGGTGACTAAACTACTGCAAAACTAGGGA
>CAZRVU010000101.1:0-2002 GCA_964603615.1 uncultured Desulfovibrionaceae bacterium | reverse complement strand
CCCGACTTTTACAGCAAAACTTTAGAAAAAAGCCATTAACCCCCGTTGTTATGGGGGTTAATGGCCCTTCGCTTTTGTCATAAATATGTAGCGGAACAACCTATTTTTTAACCCCGGCTAAAATTTTTTTTATATCCCCCAGGCGAAGCCTTTTATTAGTAAAATCGATTTCCAGGGCCTCCCCGATCGCGTCAGAAACCTCACTTCTGTAATCGAATAAGTAAACATTTTCATGCTCATTAGAACAAGAAATTTTTTGAAGGCAGTCTACAATTCTTTCCACAGAATAGATCCTACCCGTTTTTTTTTGAATGACCCGCATGATGGTCAAGGCAATGAAGCAAGTCAGGAAATGGGCATTAATATGCTCCTTTAGTGATACATATACCGGCCGTGTTTCCAGTACACCTTTTGTAACCCTAAACGTCTCCTCAACCTCCCATAAACCACGGTAAGTCCCAATTATCTCGGCATCGGACATCTCTAATTCACTAGTCACAATAGCATAATATCCATCATACTTTTCCTCTTCGGCAACCTTTGCAGCATCAAAAACAGGGCGTTCCTTAACCAGTATGACTTCACCAGTTTTTTTATCGAATTGCAGATTCCTTACATATTTGGCCGCACCATAAGAAGTAGCCTTAGTATACTTTTGAGGGTTGGCCACTAACTGGTGCGCCTTTTTTAAAACTTCCCCTCGCTCTGCCTGCGCTTTTAAAGCATACTTTCTTCCCCAGAAAACCACCTGTTTTTCATAAACTGTTTTTTTAACTTTTCTCCCGCTACGCAATGTCACATTAATGTCACGAGCAATCACCCTGCTTTTAACCTTAAAATCTGCGTCTAGGGTAACAGGCTTGCCTTCCTGATCTACATACCCTTCATCAAGCACGTACTTTTTAAAATCCTTGGTGCCGCCCCTGACTGAGAAGCTAAACACATAACCATTAAAGTTTTTCCCTTCCTTACCCTGTAGGTAAAAAATATTATCACCTGTAATAACCCCCATGTCAGCAACAACAATAATTCTGCCGGTATCATAGTTTCTTCTGACTTCACCGATTACCGGACGAAATGTTTCTTTGTCTAATGTATTGCCCGGGAACAATTCATAACAAAGCGGTATCCCTTCTGCATCTACAGCCAACCCCATTTGCACGATAGGATTAGAGCGTTTTTCTTTGGAAAACCCAAACCTGCGAAATTCATCTGCTTCATCAATTTCAAAATAAAAATTTGTGACGTCGTAGTAAATGGTTTTGGTATTGCGCCCATATGTAGACGTAATCTGCGCGTGTAAATACCTTTGAAATTCCGTGGCAATCTCCGAAAAATGTGAAAGGGACCGGTAAAGATCTGCCAGGGAAAATTTGAAACGTCCGAAATAACGATCCTTTTCTTCAAAAGCCTTTTTCTTGGAACCAGGTGAAAGCAGCCTGGATACAACAAGCATGATCATAATGGCATTTGTGTTATACGCAAAATTTTTATGCCTGGACTTATTTTTAAAAAAAACATCCAGGGCAAGTTCATGGTAGATCTTTAGAATTGCGGCATACCCAAGGTTTTTCCTGTTATCTGTACCTGGGGGAAGTTTCTCATCCATGTTCACTAATAAAGCTAACTTTCCCCGCAATTTTTCCTCTTCCGTCATTTTCCGGGCAACTTCCTTGAAATGGGCAACAGGGTCGTCGTACTCTTTTTCCAAAACATCCAGGTAACCAAGGGACTTTATGGTTTTATTTTTTGGTTTGCCTGTAATGCTGTCCCGATAACCTTTTTCAATGGAAAGGTAGACCCTGCCATCTTTTCTGCGAGATTGTTTAAGATTCAAATAAGGCACCTCCCAGGAGCAATTATAGTATAGTAATATTATAGCATAAATGCCTATACATTCCTATACCCATAAATGCAAAAGAAATAAAAAAAATATACCCCCGGAACACGATGCCACAAGGGTTTAAAAGTTTATGTATTTAAATTAGGTGTAAAACAAACG
>CAZRVU010000100.1:0-2184 GCA_964603615.1 uncultured Desulfovibrionaceae bacterium | reverse complement strand
TAGTCTGGGGCAGCCTGGGTCCGGGGTTGCTGGTTATTGCCTGCGGGTTGTTAGCTCGAACCGCCGGGGTTTTGCTGGCAACTGCCGGCACAAACCTTTCCTGGCGCGAAAAACTGTTTTGCGCCATTGCCTTTCTACCCAAGGCAACAGTCCAGGCAGCAATAGGGGGCCTGCCCCTGGCTATGGGAATGCCCGGAGGCGAAACGATCCTTGCCATTGCAGTGCTTTCTATCCTGGTAACCACCCCTCTGGGCGCAGTGGGGATCAAAATTGCTGCACCAAGGATATTAGTCGAACCCGGGAAAACAGATGCAGATGGGGAGAAGGGGGGTTCGGGGGGCTATAAAAAATTGAACATATTTAAGAAAGAAAGGGAAAAAATAACGGCCAGAAAGATTATGACTGCGGATGTAAAAGTGGTCTTTCAGGAATCCCGGTTAAATGAAGCGTTAAAAATTATGCTGCAAGCAAACATTGGAGGGCTCCCGGTCATAGATGAAAAAGGAAGGATAACAGGTATTATTAGCGAATCGGACATTATACGCCTGAAACAAAAAGCATTTCTCCCGGTATATCTTCAACAGTTGGAGAGCTTTTATTATGAAGCATATCCTACGGATTTTGAGAAAGAGCTGCGTCTAGCCTTACAAATGCCGGTTAAAGAACAAATGAGCCGGGAGGTGGTCTCCGTGCAAGAAAATACGCCCCTTGAAGAAGTAATGAGGCTTATGGTAGATAATAAAATTAATCGCATACCAGTCTTGCGGGATAAAAAGGTGATGGGCATTATTACCCGCGCAGATATTATCAACTTTATCAGCCGGCTATTTGTGAAGAAAGAGAAGGTAAGTAAATCTGCAGGTATCGGCTCTTATTAGGCCATTTCTCCGGGGAAATGGCCCCGGCAACTTTGGTGAGTGGCAGGGTCTAACGGGAGGGAAAGTCGGAAATCTTTATCCTGAACTTTTCAGAAGGTGGCAGAAAAACCCTGCTGAAGTTGTTTTCCCGGGGGGAGAAGATCTGCCCAAGGATATCCGGAAAATGATGTGATCATCGTTACCCACCGTGTTATTAACAAAGTTTTGCTTTCTTTACTGTTGTGCGCTAACTTGGATTTATTTTGGAAGATACGTCAGGATACTGCCTGTATTAATATTCTTGCTTGGGAAGGTTCTATATTTAATATGCTGGTTATAAACGACACCTGCCACCTGGGGCCCTTAGGAAAAGGCGACTTATGCGATTTCTGAACAGCGAAAGCAGTAATAACAAAAATTTAATCTAGAAGGAGAGAAACATGAAAACAAAGATCTCTAGACTGCAGGCAATGGAAATTCTGGATTCGCGCGGCAATCCCACCGTGCGTGTACTCTGTGGGTTAAACAATGGCATAATGGTATCCGCCTCTGTGCCCTCGGGCGCCTCCACCGGGGAAAACGAAGCTGTGGAGCTACGCGATGGCGATCAAAACCGCTATGGCGGCAAAGGAGTCTTGAAGGCTGTAGCAAACGTTAACAATATCATTGCCCCCCAACTTATTGAACTGGATCCCAGCCGCCAATCTAAAATAGATCGGCTGATGATCGAACTGGACGGTACGTCAAACAAGGGCAAGCTGGGTGCAAACGCAATCCTGGGGGTTTCGATGGCGGTTGCACGTGCAGCGGCTGCAGCTACTGATTTGCCGCTGTACAGATACCTGGGTGGTACGGGTGCTTTTCGCCTACCCGTGCCGATGATGAACATTCTCAATGGTGGCAAGCACGCCGATAACAGCGTGGACTTCCAGGAGTTCATGATCATGCCCCTTGGAGCACCGACCTTTGGCGAATCCCTGCGCTATGGTGCTGAGACATTCCATGCCCTGAAAAAAGTTCTGGCCGGTAAAGGTTACGCCACCAGCGTCGGTGATGAAGGTGGCTTCGCTCCCAATCTTTCGAGCAACGACGAGGCCTGCGAGTTGATCAGCGCGGCTATTGAAACGGCTGGCTACACACCGGGTAAGGATGTGGCTATTGCCCTGGATCCCGCGGCAAGTTCGATTTACGAAGATGGAGCATACCACCTGGCCAAGTCGGGCCAGGGCAGAAAATCCAGCGAGGAGATGACCCGGCTTTACGCCGACTGGATCGAGCGATATCCGATCGTTTCTATTGAAGACGGCCTTGCTGAAAATGACTGGGA
>CAZRVU010000099.1:0-2333 GCA_964603615.1 uncultured Desulfovibrionaceae bacterium | reverse complement strand
TCCATCCAGCGCTCCACGCACCAGATGCCATGCTCCCCCTGAACAGCCGGTTGGGATAAAAATAGCTGGCAGGTTTCCCCCGTCGAGAGGGGAAATTTTACAATGACATGATCCCCATGGTAGGTTTCCGGGGACAACAGCTCCATTCTTTCCAGAAATTCGCGCAGGGCAGTTTCCTGATTTGCCGGCGTGGAAAAGTCGGCAAAAGCGCCCCAGAAAATATGTCCTAGATACCGGAGCTTGGCACCCTCATAAGTAACAATCAGCATTGGTTTTCCCATATCATCGGCAGTTTCCGTAATCCATCCATCATCCGTGGGCACGCCCATAGGCATTACATCTAGATCCACATTGGGTTTCAGGCGATATTCAAAATCCCATAGTTCTACCGGTGAAGAAAGCAAATTATCAAAGGTTGCCATTTTTTCAAGCTTGGTAATTTTACTGTCAATAATCTTGAAATTATCAATTTCTTTCCGGTTGCCGATCGTTTCTTCATAAGTTTTTACTCTTTCGTCCATATATTGACGGGCATAATCCTCTACCGTAAACTGTTTTTTTTGCGGGTTGGCTACTAACCCGGCAATCACGGCGATCACCGCCATAATAGCGATGGCGGCAACCCAAAAAGCAGGCTTTTTATAGTTTAAAATATTGATGATGCGCCCCCTTGGATTGTTTTCTCCGAAAGCAAGCGGGCAATTCCCTATGGTTTGCCGCCTACCCGCAGATAGTGCTAAAAGCGAGGCGGAATAATCTTTTTTAATGGCGCTGCCCATCTGTTTAATTACGCTTTCGTCGCAGGACAGCTCCATATCTTCGCTCATCAGAAAAAAGGCAAGCCAAACCAAAGGATTAAACCAGTGCACGCAGAGCACCAAAAAGGCCAGGGGTTTGATCAGGTGGTCAAATCTTAGAATATGTGTCTGTTCATGTTTGATGATATAACTTTTTTCCTTTTCGGCCAGTCCTGTTGGCAGGTAAATTTTGGGCCTAAGGAGGCCAAAGACGAAGGGTGTTTTTAGCCCTTTCATCTCATGGATATTGCCAATAATAGGTTCTGCTGCTCTCAACTGCAGGCAGAGCCGGGTGGCTGTATAGATACTGTATGTAAGCAAGAGGGCCAGGCCGAGCAGCCATATCGCTTCACCCCAAGTGATCCACGCTTGCAGGGGGTTAGCGGCAATGCCGGCGGCTTGGGGGGCCGACCAAAGGCTGTGAGCCGCTTGTGCTGTCTGGCCGGCTGCAGTCATGCCACCCTGGGCCTGCGGTACCAGGGCATAAGGTGCCTCCTGAGGCATAATATTTGTGCTGGGGGAAGTAAGAACAGCGGGGATAAAACTAAAAAAGCTTTCAAAGGAAAAGGGACAAACAAGCCTGAATAGCGCCACGGGCCACAGGGCATAAGAAAAAATCCTGGGTGCTTTTCTAAGCAGCAGCCGGGCCAGGATCACAAACAAAATTACATAAGAGGAGGTAACGCTCATTTTTAGAACTTGCAAAAACAGTGTTTCCATGGCTAGGCCTCCTTTTGTTCGTCGATATGTTCATCAATAAGCCTTTGCAGTTCATCGATCTCCTGAACGGTTAGCCGTTTGACACTTGTAAATGCCGCCAGAAATTTTGGCAGGGAACCATCAAAGGTATCTTCGACATACTGCTTGCTTTGTCCGGCATAAAATTCATTCTTTTTTACAAGGGCCGCGACCATGCCGCCCTTATTTTTAAAAACCCCTTTATCCTCCAGACGTTTGAGCATGGTATAGGTTGTGGACTTTTTCCAGCGCAGTTCTGCCGCGCACAGTTTTACCAACTCCCCGGAAGGGATCGGTTCATGGGCCCAAATGATCTCCGCAAATTTGGTTTCCATTTTGGCAAGTTTATATTTTTTTTGCATAATTGAAGAGGCAGCTCCTTTCAGGTTTATATGCTTTAGACCAGGCACACCCAGTTTACAATGATTAGACTGTTTTGTCAAGAGGCGGGGCAAACTTCTGTAGTTATTCTGGAAATAGCATCATGGTAATGAGGAGTAACAATTGATTGGCGAAAACGAAACAAATGGGCATATTATAAATATATTAAAAAAGGCCCCGGTTTTTGGCTGATCAACATGGATTGGCGGTTGACTTTTGGGTCTAATAGGGTTAAACTATGGGGTGTAGTTTAATAGTATTAGACCTGGGAGAGGAAATACGAAAAATTATAAATTGGGCACCATGGAAACAAAATTTGCCGAGCTATAAGAACTTCAGCGCTTTGTTGAAGAAAGAAGGGTGAGTTCTAATGTGGATGTACACGCTGCTGCCAAAAATTCTTAATATGAGTTTAAC
>CAZRVU010000098.1:0-2422 GCA_964603615.1 uncultured Desulfovibrionaceae bacterium | reverse complement strand
TTTCAACCATACTATACCATTATACACTATTATTGCAAAATTATCAAGTGTTTTCTTTATATTACTTTGATTAGCTCTTGATAACTACTTTTTTTGTAAAAGTTCGAAGGAAAAGTTATGAAACTTACTTTCTATGTTTGCGGGGACAATCTTGGCCAGTGGATACAAGACGCAGGTTGGTTGGCAGTCAGCATATTCGCATTGCAAACATATTTCAGAAATGATGTGAAAAGTATACCTGATTAACACACAACCTCCGGGGCAATTGTCAATGGTATTTTGCAAAATTATCCCCCCTAACAAATATTATTGCCTTGCAAATAACCCTAAAAACTCTTATCGGAACCAGGACACCCCAAGTTTTGTAGCCCTTGTTTCTTGATGAAACTGTACTGTATTTATCTTTCCAGCCGGGCAGCAATAGCTTGATATTTCTCATCTTGGATATATATATCAAATTATTGCCAATTACATAGTACAAAAGCCAGTCGGCCTGCGAAGTGTATCCCCAGCCCGGAATATTATGGCTATCAACGCTAATTGTTTCGATAAAAATGTTACTGGTGATATGTGCTTTTTCGTCAGTCTTATATTCGATACTTCTTTCAATACCGGTTTTCCTATTAATAAATATGCGGTCAATACCCTTGCGTTCCTGTGCACGTGTAGCCCGTATTATGTGAAACTACTTATGAAAATAATCGTCAAGGATTTCTGCGCCCCTTTCGCCAATTTTGAATTGTTTTTTGAAGCTGTACATTATCCTAAGCGCATTCTCATAGCATCAAAAAACTCCTGGTTGTTTTCGATACTAATCGACTTGCGCCCAAGGTCTTTGCATACTTTGGCGGTTGTACCTACTCCTGCAAAGCCATCTAATACTATATCGCCACGATTCGATGAAATTTCAAGTAGGTGACGAATGATATGTTCTGGCTTCTGGGTCGGGTGCAGGGTGTTGCCCTTGGGGTCTTTGAGCCTTTCGCTACCGCTGCAGATAGGGCATTCTATGAAATTGTGCATCTCATTTTCGCCCTGCCAGTTGAATGTATGGTCTTTACCCTTGACGAAAAAGACGATATATTCGACGCTGCTGCGGTAGCAGACTTTCATTACCTGTGTGCCGGGGTTGGGCTTGTGCCAGACTATCGTATTTTTGACTTCAAAACCAGATATTTCTAATGCTCTGATCAAGAAAGAAAGGTATTTATCAGAAGTGAAAACATAGCCTGAACCGCCGTTTCTGATTATCCGATAGAAGTGTTTGCCCCATTCATGAAAAAGATTGATGAACGCTTGATGTTTAAACTTGTCCCATTGACCAAAGTTCTGGTCAATATCAGACCGGCCGGCGAACTTGAATACTCTTTCGTTAGAAACGTTATAAGGGGGATCGGTTAGAATTAAATCGACAGAACTATCGGGAATGCTTAAGATTTCTTCGTAGAAATCGCCGTGGATTAATTTGGTGCTGTTTTTCTTCTCCCATTCTTCTTTAAAGGAATCAAACAGCTTTTCCAATTTGGGCTTTTCCTGATCTTCGTTCCATTCTTTATCGAAAGCACCTTTGTTGATTTCCTCAAAACATTCGTTAAGGTATTCTTCGCCATAGGAGCCGATCTGCTTTCTGGCGTACTCTTTAATTTCGTTGCGGGTCTTGTAGGATTTAGCACGAGTAGTGAATTTGCCTTTGCTAATATGCCCGGCGGCAAGCTCTTTAACTAGCTCTAACTGCTGACCTGGGGCAAGTTGGATGATGGAACGCAGGAGCCTTTCGGAGAATGTTACCGTGGTAACATTTCCTGTTACCACGGTAGCTGCTTCAACGTTGCCCCTGTTTTCAAATTAGATAGCTTTTCAATGGTATCAATTGTAATTGGCAGAATAAAACCAGCTTTATTCATCTTTTTATTCCTCCTGTTTTTTTGGTGATCTTTCCACTTAAGCTATTGGCTGGAATAAATAATAGATGCAGGTACAGCCAAAACATACCCGCGCCTATGTTACTGATTAGCTTTGCTGTATTTTAAACAAATCGCCTCCTATTGCCTCCTATCGCCTCCTTTATATCAGAAAATAATACATTACAGCACAGTAAAATGTTTTATTTTTCTTCCTGGTAAATCACGTGCAATGATTCCAGGTTCTCCGGTAACAAAAATTTTATTGCCTCGAAGCACCTTTTATTCGGAAAATACAAACAAAGTTTATCGGGCCGATGAATGCTTTTTGCTTTGTACTTTAGTTCTGTCAGTTTCAAGAGTTTGCCGGTCACTAATTCTGTCAAAAATATTTTGGAGCCATCGCCGCTCTTAATCCAATACGGTGCCGCCTCCAATGGGCTGGATTGCAGAAGTTCAACTTTTCCCCCGGCTCCCAGCTTGACCAGCAATTCCTGGTAAAATATCTTATCGTTATTTTC
>CAZRVU010000097.1:0-2546 GCA_964603615.1 uncultured Desulfovibrionaceae bacterium | reverse complement strand
TATTCGAGGATCTCCCCGGCGTACATAACCGCTATTTTATCAGCAAGGCTGGCCGCCACCTTTAAATCATGGGTAATCAGGAGCATGGCCGCGCCCGTTTCCCGGACGAGCTGGCGCAAAAGCCCGACAACCTGTGCCCGCAAAACGGCATCCAGCCCCTTGGTCGGTTCATCGGCGATCAAGAGGGCGGGCCGGCCGGTAATGCTGGCTGCCGCCAAGGCGCGCTGCTTCATCCCGCCGCTCAACTGGTGGGGATACTCCTGCGCCCTCTTTGCCGGTTGCGGCAGTTTCAAAGAATCCAGCATCCCCACAGCCTTTTTCCAGGCCGCATCCCATTTTGTCTTCCTGTGCAGTTGCAGGCCCTCGGCAATTTGATAGCCGATCCTTAAGACCGGATTCAGAGAGGTGGAAGGGCTTTGCGGGAGGAGGGCAATCTTTTTCCCCCGCAAACGCCGCAGCCTGCCGGCATCCATGGAAAGGATATCCTCTCCTCTGTAAAGCACCTTCCCTGAAATAAGGGCGTTGCGAGGCAGCAAACGTAAAATGGACATCCCCAGCACTGATTTGCCACACCCTGTTTCTCCAATGAGGCCCAGGGTTTTCCCCGTGGGGATCTTCAAACTAACCCGATCACACGCCCTCACAACCCCTTCTTCCGCCTGAAATATGGTGGTCAAATCCCGAATGTCCAACAAGGCCAACGAAACCCCTCCTACTCCATTGCTTTTTCCCTTAAACGGGGATCGAAAATATCACGTAACCCATCTCCTAAAAAATTAAAAGACAACACCGTCACCATTAAGGCCAAACCGGGGAAAATAGTGAGGTGCGGTGCCGTTTGCAAGTATATCTTGCCGTCGTTGAGCATCGAACCCCAAACGGGTATGGGCGGCTGCACGCCCAGCCCTAAAAAACTTAAACCGGCTGCCGCGAGGATAGCCTGGCCGATACCGAGGGTGGCCATCACGATCACCGGTGCCAGCACGTTGGGTAGCAGGTGGCGGCTCATAAGATACAGGCTACCGGCCCCCAGTGCCCTCGCCGTCTCTACAAAATCCTTCTCTTTTTCTGCCAGCACCGCCCCGCGCACCACCCGGGCATAGCCCATCCAGCCCACCAATGCCAAAGCAAAAAGGACATTGAACATGCCGGGCCCCAAGAGGCCGGCGACGACCAGAGCGAGGATTAAACCGGGAAAAGCCAAAAATATATCCACAAGGCGCATGATTACTTCGTCGATGATCCCGCCGTAAAACCCGGCCAGCATACCCAGTATGACTCCGACAACGGCAGAAACGGCCGTCACGATTACACCGATGGCCAGGGATATTCTCGTGCCAAAAATAATCCTGCTGCAGATGCAGCGGCCAAAATCATCTGTGCCAAAGAGATACTCCAGCGATGGTTTTAAAAACGTTTTCTCCAGATCCTGCTTATAAGGGTGGTGTGGCGCCAGAACAGGGGCAAAAACAGCCACAATAATCAATAGCAGAATGATCGTCAGCCCGGTTACGGCCATTTTATTCTTGCAAAGCCGGTTGGAAAGAAGAACGATCCGCCCGGTTGCCCCTGCAGTTGTCTTCAAAATGAGCTCTCCTTTTCGTACCTGATCCGCGGGTCCAGATAGACGTAAGAAATATCCACCAAAAGGTTAACTAGCACAAAGAGGATGGCAAAGAGAAAAACACACCCCTGGATCATTGAAAAATCCCGGGCAAAGATGGAATCCACCAGCAATTTCCCCAGGCCCGGCCAGGCAAAAATAGATTCCACGATTACGGTTCCCTCCAAAAGGTGCCCAATTTGCAGGCCAACAATGGTGATGACCGGAATTAAAGAGTTTTTCAGGGCATGGCTGGAGATAATTTTCCCTTCACTCAAGCCCTTGGACCGCGCCGCCACTATATAATCCTGCTTTAAAACATTAAGCATACTGGAACGCGTCAGCCGCGTGGTAATCGCGGCCATCCCCGTGCCCAGGGTTACTGCCGGCAAAACCAGATGTCGCAAGCCACCGTAACCAAAGACCGGGAACCACTTCAGCGTTACGGCAAAGAAAAGAATGAGCAACAGCCCTAGCCAAAAATTGGGCATACTCACACCTAACAAAGCACCGGTCATGGTCAAATAGTCCAGAAGAGAATATTGCTTTACTGCCGAAATAATCCCCGCAGGGATGGCAATCAAAAGTGAAACAAGGAGTGCCGCCAGGGCCAATTGAAAGGTGGTGGGCAACCTAAGCAGGATCTCCTCCTGCACCGGATCGCCGGTAACTAGCGAGCGCCCGAGATCACCTTTGACTATGCGGCCCAACCAGCGCAGGTACTGGATATAGAGCGGGGCATCGAGGCCCTCCGCCACCCGGATCTGTTCTACGTTTTCTGCGGTCAGGTTTTCCAGGCCGAACCTGGCAATAGCGGTTAATTCCGCCAGATCCCCCGGGGCCAGATGCATCATTGTAAAGGTCACCAACGTAACACCAAGGACGACGATGATCAACATGGCCAGTCGCCGGGCAATGTATTTCAGCATGCATGCACCTCCCC
>CAZRVU010000096.1:0-2742 GCA_964603615.1 uncultured Desulfovibrionaceae bacterium | reverse complement strand
CCCCGTATTTACAAGGACTGCCGGCTCTTCTGTTCTTATAACTGTCGAAAACGGGGACTCTTTTTAAAAGATAGCCCCTCTGCCCAAAATGTTTTTTAGGGGATAAAAGGATTAAAAGATCGCACCCCTATGTCCCCCCAGTCCCTGGGGGAATTTGGCAGGCGGAAGTGATTGTTGACATTATATGTGATGTCACTTATAATTTATTATAGGATGTGTCTTATATGAGCAAAAGACAGAAGCTAATAGAAAAAATAAAAGATAACCCTAAGAAAATAAGGTTTGAGGAACTGGATAAGGTGCTTTTAAGCGCAGGGTTTCAAAGAAGGCAGCCTTTAAAGGGGTCCAGCCACTTTATATATACTATTAAAGATAAAACACTAAGTATTCCGTATAAAAGGCCATATGTGAAGGTTGTTCATGTAAAAAACGCGATACAGATTTTAGAAGAATTAGGATATTAAGAAGGTGATGATTATGTCCGAAAGAAAAAGTTTGGAATATTATTTGTCTCAAAGTTATCCGTTCAATATTGAAACGCTTTCTGAAGAGGACGGCGGAGGCTATTTAATTTCCTATCCTGACTTGCCTGGTTGTTTTAGTGATGGCGATACGACCGAAGAGTCCATCGAAATGGGTGAGGATGCACGTCATGCTTGGATTCAAACAAGGTATGAGGATGGTTTTGATATTCCGGAGCCCTTTTCTTCATATGCTCGCTATAGTGGCCGCATTACCTTGCGGGCTCCCAAAACGCTTCATAGAAAATTAATTGAACAGGCTGAAAAGGAAGGGGTTTCTTTAAACCAGTATCTTCTTTATCTATTGAGCAAGGAACTATTTTTAAAATATAGTTTTGCGAAAAAAAGATAATTATTATCAAGGAGCTGATTTCAATGTTTAAAAAGGCCTTATGTTTCACTTTGCTAATTTTCTTCCTGGTTCCTGGAGTTTTGTTTGCCGCTGATATATCTGTCTATGTTGATAATGTAAAGGTCTCCTTCCCTGATCAAAAGCCTTATATCGACAAGAACAGCAGAACATTAGTTCCGATTCGCTTCATTGCCGAAGAAATGGGTGCAGAAGTAGGCTGGGATGGTTCTAAGCAGTTAGTGACGATAGACAAGGGCAATACACTCATTGAGCTCTTAATCGGTGAGAAACGGGCTACAGTTAACGGCAGCGTCAAGACCTTCGACACCAGTGCAGTCTTATACAACAGCCGCACAATGGTTCCCTTGCGGTTCATCAGTGAAACGTTGGGTACAGAAGTAGATTGGGACGGTAGTGCAAGAGTAGTCTATATCTGGACCGGTGCAGTGGAAAAGGTGCCAGTTAAACCGGATGTAGTATCTGATATAACGCCCTATGAGGGGTCAAAGCCTATAAACCCCAAGGAATGGAAGTCTGCAAGTGGAACGGCTGAAGTGTTTAAGTGGGAAAACCCGGTAATAAAATATATCACGATTGCTGATCTGCCAGCGGAACTTGATAGCATTAAAATTATGGATATTGATATTGACGACAAATATGTAAATGTGACACTTATAAATACTAACGGCTACAAGAGCATGCCAACCCTGTTTTTGGCAGAAGGGAATGATATTACCAGAATAAGAAATCTAAAAGATATTACTGCCATAGACGATGCTAAATACCTGCAAAAATATACCATTAAAGGCACTTTTGACACCCACCCGGACCTGGGTAACCTTCCAACTGAAGCTGACATAAAAAAGATAACGCATTTCATTTTTGAAAGGATAAGGGACAATCAAACAAGACTACTGGCTGTTGAAAATCCGCTTTATGGGGGTGCTAAATAATGCGCAGTAAGTTACTAATAGCATTTCTTTTGGTGGCGCTGGTAGCGCAATTTGCTCCGGTGCCTTTTGCTTTTGCTGCCGATGAAGTTCTTTTTGACACTCAAGTGAACATAGGTTATTGGGATATATGGCTACATGCAGATGGTGTTACCTGGCAATATACTGGCAGGCCGGGTGACGTAATAAATTACGAATTCGATATCATCCCCCCTGATCAGGCTGAAAAATATGAAAACGTCAGATACGAAATGGTAACTGGGATAACAAAAGAACAGTTTATGCAGGCCGGGGGTCGGAATGATTTCAGTCCAGATGAAGGTGGTTGGCAGGAATTTGAGAATGATGTTTTAAAATACCTTCCCGATGGTTACGGTAAAACCGGTAACAACCAAGTTACTTTTCAATTGTCGCCGAAAACAAAAGCAGAAATACTCAAAAAGGACTGGCAAGCCGAGCTAGTCGAAGGCTGGCGCTGGTACCTGCCTGTAACAGTCTTTTGGTATGGCACCCCGGCCGGCTATAAGCTGACTATGTTAAAAACAGGCCAGGGCACGACTACGCCTGCAGAAGGCACGCATATTTATCCTGCAAACGAACGTGTCGAACTATCCGCTTTCCCTGATCCTGGCTGGGAGTTCGTGCGCTGGGAAGGTGATGTGTCTGGCACTAACCCTAAAGCGCAGGTCGTGATGGATTCGGACAAGAAGGTTCGAGCTGTATTCGAGAAAGCAAGGCATACACTCACTATTAAGGTTTCTCCAAGCATGGGTGGGACAACTAACCCTGCGCCGGGGGTACATTCCTACGCACATGGTACGGATGTTAGCGTCAAAGCCATAGCCAACGAATACTGGGAGTTTTCACATTGGAGTGCAAACGCCGAAGGAACCAACCCGAACATTAACGTATTAATAGA
>CAZRVU010000095.1:0-2916 GCA_964603615.1 uncultured Desulfovibrionaceae bacterium | reverse complement strand
ATACCCGGATGGTTTTGTATTATGATAATGTTATGTTATTAATGATCGGCATGATCTGTGCAACATGATCTGTGCAAAATGTTAATCCGGTATCAATGGCTAGTTGAAAAGTAAACTGCAAATATTAAAATAGAAATAACCCATCGTGGTATATGAATATTCATAAATGTACGGCACTACACAGCAAACATATTTATCTCTTGTTTAGTGATGAAGCGGCGTTTCTCCGGATCGTGGTCTGGTAAAATGAAAAAATATCGGATATAATTTGGACAACAATGAATTTGTCCCGGGGAGGTCTAAAGATGGGTATACTGCAGGATTTGAAATTTCGGGAGTTGATCTATCAAGTTACGGATGAAGATGAACTTGGGAACAGGTTAAGCAGCGGGCCGGTTACTCTTTATATCGGTTTTGATCCTACCGCGGACAGCTTGCATATTGGACACCTTCTTCCCATCATCGCTTTGAAACGTTTTCAAGAGGCCGGTCACCTGCCTATCGCGCTGGTTGGAGGGGGCACAGGTCTGATCGGTGATCCTAGCGGAAAATCGTCTGAAAGGGGATTGAATCCAGCGGAACAGATTGAAGAATGGACAGGAAAAATCAGATTGCAGTTGGAACGTTTTTTAGATTTTAACTGCAAAACCAACCCCGCTCGCATGGATAATAACTATCGTTGGCTGGGGAATCTGGAGCTGATTGGGTTTCTGCGTGATATCGGCAAACATTTTTCGATCGGTGCGATGCTGGCTAAGGATTCTGTGCGTTCTAGATTGGCAACAGGAATATCCTATACAGAATTCAGTTATATGCTTTTACAGTCCTACGATTTTCTTAAACTTAACGAGCTTTATAATTGTGAATTACAAGCCGGGGGAAGCGATCAATGGGGTAACATAACAGCAGGAATAGATCTGATTCGCCGGGTTGCCACGCGCAAAGCTTACGGCTTAACTTTTCCTTTGATTGCCAAAAGCGATGGATCAAAGTTTGGCAAAAGTGAGGGTGGAGCAGTATGGTTAGATCCGGACCGGACATCGCCGTACCAGTTTTACCAGTTCTGGTACAACACAGATGATCGCGATGTGATCAAGTTTATCAAATTTTTTACTTTCTTAAATCGAGGGGAAATTCTTAATTTGCAGGAAGAGGTGGAAAACAATCCTGGTAAAAGGGTGGCCCAGCGGGCGCTAGCCCGGGAAGTAACTGCCCTGGTTCATAGCCGGGAAGCATCAATCCAAGCTGAAAGAATATCACAATCCCTATTTTATGGAGATTTGCAAAGTTTGACGGTGGAAGAAATAGGGGAAGCCTTTAAGGATGTACCTTCCATGACTATTTCTGATCAGGGTATGGGCCTCGTTGAACTGCTTGTACGCAGTGGCCTTTCTTCATCACGCCGGCAGGCCCGGGAGGATATCAAAAACAGGGCTATTCGTATTAACGATAAACTCGCAACAGATTTGCAAAAAGAACTTCTAAAGACGGATCGTTTGTGCGGAAAATATACTCTTCTCCAGCGGGGTAAAAAGAACCACTTTTTGGTTAAATGGTTGCTGGAAGCCTAAATGTTTTTATATAACAACTGCTTAGTCACCGCCAGCAGCAATGGCAGTGATGGCAGAAATAATAAGAGCCCTTTTTTTATAATATGACCGGTTTTTTATTTCTAAAAAGCTTCTTTGCACATATGTATAAAAGGGGGCTTTTTTTATGTGTCTGCGCAGTCCAAAGCATGTTTTTCGTTTTATAAATAGAAATTTTGTGAACCCTGGTTTGCTTTCTTTTTTGGTCCTGTGCCTGGCGCTCTTTTTATGCCTGAATGGCTTGCTAATTTTAGAGCACAGGTTGCGTCCCGCCATCTTGTCTTTGGCCGAATTAAAGGCCAATATGTTAGCACAAGAGGCAGTGAATTTAGCAATTATGGAGAAGGTTGTAAAGGGCGTTATATACCAGGATTTACTCTCTGTTAAGCAGGACGATCAAGGGAAAATAGTCATGGTTCAGATTAATACCATGGAAATAAACCGCTTAACGGTGGAAACCACAATGGCCACACAAGGAGCACTTAAAGTTATTGGTGAAGAAACAATTAAAGTACCGTTAGGAGAAGCATTGGGTAATTATTTACTAGCCGCCTATGGTCCTAAAATTAAAGTTAAATTAATCCCGGCAGGTAAGGTGAACACACGATTGCTAGATTCTTTTGAGGAGGCCGGGATCAACCAGGTCAGGCATAAGATCTACTTGGATGTTTTAACAGAGGTGCGGGTAGTAATTCCTTTTACTTCCACGGAAGTAGAAGTGCGCACGACTGTGCCGTTAGCAGATGCTCTTTACCCCGGAGAGGTTCCCGGTATGGTGATCGACTTTCAGGGCGGAGCGTTTAACCCCATTAATGAATAATCAAAAATTATTAAGCTAATAATCTAGTGAATTTTAACGGGTTTTAGCATGAATGGTGACTTCATAAAAAAATATTTTTCGAGGTGTCTTGACAAAGTTTTCGAGCCGTGTTATATTAGCACTCGTGGCCAAACGCAGCAGCAAACAAAAAAGTAAATGCGGTTGCAGTTGGCAGTCAAGGCAAGAACTAAAAATTAATAATATTTAAATAATAGCATGAATTTAAATGATAAATAAAAGTAAGCGCCTTGACAAAGCAAAACAATTATGTTAAGATTTAATGTGCATCACGTTGTTCTTTGAAAACTAAACAAGGATAGGAGAAGTTCCTGTCAAAAACTTTAAGTTTCAAAAGGTGTTTTGAAAAGCTGGAGAATAGCTTACAGCTAAGCTTAAGCTAAAGCAATCTTCAACCCACTTTCTTCAAAAAGGCGGGTGAAAAGATAAAAGCTTAACTGGAGAGTTTGATCCTGGCTCAGGACGAACGCTGGCGGCGTGCTTAACACA
>CAZRVU010000094.1:0-2920 GCA_964603615.1 uncultured Desulfovibrionaceae bacterium | reverse complement strand
GCAACAAATTGCGGGGTTCGTTCCTGTAAATTATAGCGCCCAAAACAAGGTGGACAGCCGCAGTTAAAGTTAACAGTAATATTAGTCCAATATGCACTTTTTTTCCCTACCTATTTTTGTTAAATTAATGGTAACTGATCAAATAGTATTTATGATTCCACAGTAAAAAATGAGGGCTAGTCCCCCGGGCGTGCACAAGCCATCGAAACAATCGAACCGCCAAAACCTAGCACGTTTACCAGGGCCCGCTTTACCCTGGCTACCCGCCCTTTATTCGGAACATAATCCAGATCACAATGCGGATCGGGATAAACATAATTGACGGTCGGCGGTATATATTGATTTTCCATCGCCAAAGCCGTGGCGATAATTTGCAAAGGGCCTGCTGCAGCCAAAGGGTTACCAATCATGGACTTGATTGAGCTCATAGGCAAATTGTAGGCATGGGGTCCAAAAACTTTTTTTACAGCTTCTGTTTCCACTTTATCAGTAAATTTTATCCCGGGAGCGTGGGCACAAATATAGTCGATCGTCCCGGTGGGAAATTTTGCTTGCTGTAAGGCTCCATTGATCGAAGCGACAAAAGCAGAGAGTACAGCTAACGGGGAATAAGCATTTGCTATTCCCCAACCGGCAATCCGGCTATAGGTTCGTGCCCCTCTTAAGCGTGCCCCGGCAGCACTTTCGAGTACGATCATACCTGCGCCCTCAGAAGCAACACCGCCATCGCGATGTGCATCAAAAGGCCTGCTTGCTTCATCCGGGCAATCGTTAAAGGAGGTCGGATGAAGGCCGGCCGAACAAAGGCATGAGATCACAAAAGAAGTTAAGGGGGCATCTCCCCCGCCGGCCAGGGCAATCTCTAACTCTCCCTTGAGAATGGCTTCAGCAGCATAAATAATACTCAAAAGGCCTGCCGTGCAGCCGCTGGAAACGGTTACAACCTGCCCGGGACACTTGAACTCGGCAGCGATGTCGTGAGCAGCGGCATGAGGGAAAGAGGCAGAGATCACATGCGGGTTGGTATGGCCGGATTGTTTAAAAAACGCATACTCCCTTTCTCCCAACTCCATGTCATTGGTGCTAATCCCTAAAAAAATACCGGCTTTGTGCCTGGCTAGTTTCTTTTTATTGATACCGGCATCTTCCAGCGCAAGTTGGGCAGCCGTAATCACCAAATGAGTGCCCCAGGCCCTCTTTTCTTCCGGAAAGGGTTTTACAGCCTCCACCCATTCTGTAGGGATCTCTCCGGCAATCTGGGAAAGACAGTCCGCGGGATTAAAACGGCTGATGCGGCGAATACCCGAGCTCCCCTCCCGCAGCGCCTGCCAAAAATTTTCTTTCCCTACGCCGTTCGGCGCCACGGGCCCCAGGCCAGTTATAACAACTTCACTCATAATTTTTTCCTCCGACAATCCGGATAATTTTCCCTGCGTAATCAGCATGAAAGGTAGATCGTCATTGCCCATGCAATGTAGAGCAGAGATCCTTCATTTCTAGTTAGTGCAGGAACCCTGCGTCAATGTTTTGGCTAATAATAACTGGGAAGTTTCTATTTTTCTAATTCAGCAGCAAAAAGGCTTAAATTTTCCTATAAAGGGATTTATCCCTATTTAATTCTCTATAAATTACCTAAATCCCTGCAAATGGTTTTAAAAGTAGTCTTAAAATTTTATCTTTTCGTTTATTTTGTAGTAAAAGGGGCGATAACCCGGGCTATTTCTTTAAACGCTGCGGCAGCGCTTCCTTGCAGGGGCTCTTCTATCAGCACTGTTACCACTGCCCGGCAGTTTTCAAGGGGAACACAGCCCGTAAACCAGTTATAAACCAGCGGCTTGCCTTGCAAATACCTTTTAGTTTCGGCTGTTCCGGTTTTTCCGCCCAGGAGCAACGTGTTGCCGTCACTTGCTGCGCTACCCGTGCCGTACTCAACTACACCTTGCATCATATAGCGTAGTTTGCTTGCAGTTGCCGTCTTTAAAACTTTCCGGGGAGAAACAGTGGGATATTGGTGCAATAGCAAGCCTTGTCTGGTTTGGATCGCTTTAACCAGCCGCGGTTTTACCAGAAAACCTCCGTTGGCCACTGCAGCCGTCAGACAGGTTACCTGCAGCGGGGTGGCTTCAACCTGGCCCTGGCCAATAGCCGTCAGAGCAAGATCTCCCCCGTAAGGCATCTCTTCCGGGCAGGGTATCGCCCCTTTTGCTTCTCCGCCCTGGTCAGCGCGACCCAGGGGAATCCCCGTTTCCTGCCCCAGACCCAAAGCAATGGCATATTCATAGATCATATCTCTACCCAGATCCATAGCCAACTCAATAAAGGCGGCATTACAGGAGTGGGCAAAAGCTTCGGCCAGGTTGAGCATACCGTGCGGCCCATGCTGGCAGTGAAATACCTGCTCCCCCACGCGAATATAACCGGGGCAATAAAAATTTTGGCTTAATCCGGCTTTGCCGCTATCCAGAGCTGCAGCAGCAACCACGATTTTAAAGACGGAACCCGGGGGATAGCTTAAGATGCTACGGTTAATAAAGGGCCGGGGGGTTAAAAAATCTTCCTGTTGATCCACGTCGTTAAGATAGCGAGAGAGATCAGCCTGCAGGTAGTTGGGCCGGCTGGCCATGGCCAAAATGTCCCCGTTTAGGGGATCCATGACCACCACTGCTCCTTTGGCCACGCGGGCCTCCAGGATCTCCTCCACTTTTTTTTGAAGATGATAGTCAATGGTTAGGACCAGATCGAAGGGCCTGTGCGCCTCTTCATCCCCCCAAAGCCGGTAGCCCAGGCCACCGATCAGGTTATTTTTATTATCGAGCACGGCAGCCAAAACTGTAGGAGAAACATTTTGCAACACGTCGTTAAAGGTAAGCTCGAGACCCACCTTGCCCTCCCCGTCGGCCGGCCCGATGTGACCGATCAG
>CAZRVU010000093.1:0-2954 GCA_964603615.1 uncultured Desulfovibrionaceae bacterium | reverse complement strand
CGGAAACTCAAAGGTTTCTGGCATTATCAAGGCAACTGACCGAGTGGATTTCGAGCCAAGTCCCCTCTGACCACTATAGGCGATTTCTCCGGATTTTATCAGAATTCATGTTTTCAACAATCCCCTCAAATTTCTTCTAAGGTTTCCTCCAAATGTAAACAGATTCAAAAAACCCACTTGAACGTCTGCATGTTTTTCTGTTCACATGGCGTTGAACTACACCTTCTGTATGTGTAGTGAGCCTGGCTGAACGGGCAGATCGAGAAAGAATTATTTTTAAAAGATTTTTGTATTCATAGTTGCCTATTTCTATTAACTTACGGTATGTTAACAATTCATATAAAGCTTGTGGCGCAAACCACTGTTGAAGATAATTATTTGCATCTTCAGGCAAGCAATATATATTTTTAATTTGTTGACTGGCAATTAAACTTAATTGACCGTGATCTGTTTGCGTGCAAGCCTTTACCTTTTCGAGAATGTCATATATTTCTAGGTTTACTTTATTTATATCGTATTTAACAGTTTTTGCCTTGCTAAGAAGAACATTAAATGCTGAAATATCATAACCAATAGAATTTACACCTAGCTCGTTTGCCTGCACTAACGTTGTTCCTGAACCCACAAAAGGATCAAGAACAACCTGCCCTGGTTTAAAATATTTTCTTAAAAATATTTCAACTAATTGTGGAATAAATTTTCTCAAATAAGGATGAAGCCTGTGCACATGCTTCGTTCTAACCCTTTCGGGCAAATCTTTTTCTCGCCAATTTAAATTAAGGGATTCTAAAGCAGTATCAGGGGTAACCTTTTCAGGTATTGTAAAATCATTGTCCCCAGTATAAAAATCTAATTTATTTTCTTCTTTTGTAATCATAGTTTCCTCCATCCCCATGTTAAGTCTGATATAAGTATGATTACACATTTATTCCCCGTTTCCTTTTATTGAAGATCTGCTAACAATAACCTTAATATTTTGGGTGCTATTTTAAAATTATTAAACATTTTAACAGAACATTTTCTTTCAACGGATGCTTTTTTAATCTCCAGTTGCTCATCTAATTGCTAACTCAGATCTATTTTTTCCGGGGTATTATTAATCATGCCAGGACTCTTTTTACGGTGCGCTTCCGGCCGGTCTTCTTTTAAATGGAATTGTAAAAATAAAAACTGCTTCTCCTGTAAAGCCAAGTCATATTTTATCAGGTATTTTCGTTCGCAATAAATGTTCTATCTCTTCGGCGGGCATAGGTTTATAGTAATAATATCCTTGCACATCATCACAAAAACCTTGGTTGAGGAAATCCAGTTGGGTTGCTGTTTCTACACCTTCTGCCAATACATCCATGCCCAGGCTTTTGGCTAAATTTATAACAACCTTAGTAATGGCACGATCCTTTTCACTCTTATCTATGCCTTGAATAAACTGCATATCGATCTTAATGCGATCTATTGGCAGTATCTTTAACCGGTTGAGAGATGAGTATTCTGTTCCAAAATCGTCAATGGAAATGGATATACCCAATTGTTTTAGCCTATTTAGCAGGTTCCCAATGCGATCTGCTTCTTTTGTGGCAACACTTTCTGTAATTTCAAGTTCAAGATATTTGGGATCTAAGCCTGTTTCTTTTAAAATTGCGTCAAGACTTTCGGCAAAATTGGCATTGTTAAATTGGACAACGGACAGATTTACTGCCATTCGTATTTTTGCAAATCCTTGATCCTGCCATCTCTTGTTTTGTTGAATTGCCTCTTTCAGTACCCAGTCCCCGATACTATTAATGGTGCCATTTACCTCTGCAAGTGGGATAAAAACACCGGGTGGAATCATGCCCATTTCAGGATGTTTCCAGCGAAGAAGTGCCTCCAAGCCAATGATCCCCCCTGTTTGAAGCTTTACTTGAGGCTGATAGTAAACCATTAATTCGCCCCGTTCCTCTACCCTGTATAAGCTATTGGAGATCCTAATATTTTTCTTTACCTCATTTTTCATATCTGTTGTACAAAGAGTATACCGATTTTTACCTTTTGACTTTGCAGCGTACATTGCTATATCAGCATTCCTGATTAGGGTTCCTGAATCGTCACCATCAAAAGGATATACTGCCACCCCGGCGCTTCCGGTAATACAAAATTCATGTTTTTGAACGTCAAAGGGATGTGTAAACATTTCCATAATGTTATCGACAACTGTATAGATGTCTTCATTATTAGCAAGATTGTTGACCAAAATTAAAAATTCATCACCGCCAAACCGGGCAACCGTATCAATTTTCCGTAAGCGTTGTACTAATCCCTTAGACACCTCTTTAAGCAAAACATCTCCTGCGCTATGCCCCAATGTATCATTCACTATTTTAAAGCTATCGAGATCCATGAAAACAACACCGAGAAATCTTTCATTTCGTTTAGCTAAATGGATGGCCTGTGTAAGACGGTCGGAAAACAAGGTGCGGTTTGGCAGCCCGGTTAGTAAGTCATAATATGCCAAATATTCGATTTCTTTTGCTGAATTGATTTTTATAAGGCTATCTGCCAGCAGGTTAGCAATTATCTTCAATAGTTCTACGTGATATTTTGGCCAACTTTTCAATGAACGCACGGAATCAAGACCCATAAATCCTAAAAGCGTTCCATCTTCTTCAATGGAGATAGCTATTATAGATTTAACCTCCTGCTTAATCAGTTGTTCCATTTCTGCTGTTGCTTCGTTGGGGAGCTGGTTAACATTTTCAATATTAACTATCTTATGATCATTTAATTGCCCCATCCACCACGGTATTGCTTCCATTGGAATATCTTGTATTGCTCCAACCCGTGGACATATTTCTTTTTCAAGCCACTCATAAGTATAGGTCATGGTGTTATTCTCCTGATTAATCAAAAAAATATAGGTTCGATCCACCCGAAAAAAAAGTCCTACTTTATGCAGCATATCGTGAATCTTTTCATTA
>CAZRVU010000092.1:0-3125 GCA_964603615.1 uncultured Desulfovibrionaceae bacterium | reverse complement strand
TGGCGCCGGGATCTGCACCGCATCCCGGAGCTGTCCTTCGAGCTTTACCAAACATCGCGTTACCTCCAGCAGCAGTTGGATAAAATGGGGATAGCGTGGAGGTTATGCGCAAAAACGGGCATTGCGGCCCTGATCCCGGGGGGAGGCCCCGGCCCGACCATTGCCCTGCGCGCCGATATGGATGCGCTGGAGATCGAAGAAGAAACGGGGTTGCCTTTTGCCGCCACAGGCGGCTGCATGCACGCCTGCGGGCACGATGCCCACATGGCGATCCTTCTGGGTGCGGCACAGATCATTTTGGCACATAAAGATAAATTAAAGGGCAGCGTAAAGCTTTTCTTTCAGCCGGCAGAAGAAGCCGAAGGCGGGGCGGAACCCATGATCGGCGAGGGCTGCCTGGACGATCCGCCGGCAGCCGCCGTTTTGGGCCTGCACATCGGCCACCTCTTCCCGGAAGTGGGGCTGGGGCAGATCGGGGTGGGCTGCGGCCCTGTGATGGCCGCCTCCTCCGTCTTTTCGGTGGAGGTGAAAGGCAAAAGCGCCCATGTGGGTACACCCCATGAAGGGGTGGATGCCCTCACCGCGGCTGCGGAGATGATCCTGGCGCTGCAAAAAATCGTCAGTCTGGAGCTGGAACCGGGAACCCTGGCCACCCTAACCGTAACCCGCATAAATGGCGGAAAGGCGTTAAACGCCCTTTGCGATGAGGTTGTCTTTACCGGCGATTTTAGAACAACCAGCACAGAGGATGAACAATACATTAAACGGCGTATTAATGAAACCTGCCGGGGCATTGCTGCCGCAAACAGGTGCGCAGCAAATATAGAATATATCAAAGATTTCCCCGCCGTCATCAACGACAAAGGATTTACAAAAGGTTTTGCGCGATCCGCCGCCAAAATCGTGGGAAAGGAAAACATCGTGGAAATAAAAAAGCCGTCCCTGGGCAATGACGACATGGCCTATTTCCTTGAAAAAGTGCCGGGCACATACTTCTTTCTGGGTTCCGCCAACCCGAAAAAAGGCCCGGTCTACCCGCACCACCACCCCAAATTTGACCTCGACGAAAGCGTGCTCTGGATCGGTTCGGCTGTCTTTGCCCGGGCAGTTTTCGATTATCTGGAAAGGGACGTGCATAGATAAATGGACTGGAACAAGGCCAAAGAAACAATTGAACAAGAGATAACGCAGGGAACAGATCTTAACACCAAAAGAAGCAAAATGCGGAAAGTAATACGAGCCGGTCACCGCTGCACAAGACATAATTATGATGGCGAAGACGGCTTTTTAGTCAGCATCGGCAAACATAATCACAGCAACCTGGAGATACCCTGGAGCATGCTGGAAAAATGTTTTTACGCCCTGAATGAACCGGGCAGTTACAATGGAAAAGTATTCAGGCATCACTACCCGCAACAGGCAAAAAACCACCCCTGCCATGTGCATGTCATAGGGATGATTTTTAAAAATGCCGGCATCGCGGACTCTGATCCCGCTGAAAAAAATTATTATAGAAAAACCAAAAACATGTAATGAGAAGGCCCTATCTTTTGAACGAAAATAAATTTTATTGTTGTATAAAGCTGCATGTTGTTTTCTTCCATATAGCAGTATTTGTCAGTAAAGGGAGGTTTTGCATTGGTCTTTAATTTAATTGATTCACATTTAAATAGGGCTAACATTACCAAAAGCAAAAGGGATACATAAAATCCATTCCATTGCCCCGATATTTAGTGAAAGAGATTGGTTTAGGAATGCAGAAATTATTACCAGGGATTATGATAAACTAGTGACCAATTTAAAAAAACCAATAACAGGTTCTCCAAAAAAAGACTTGCCCCTCCTGCTGGCGTTGGTTGACTTACTTTATATAGTGAGATGCAACTGGGCCCACGGTTTTAAAACACCCGAAGGGCCAAGGGATAAAGAAGTTTTTGATGCCACAATACCCTTCCTGGAAGATTTAGTAATTCTGTTAAGCGGGAAATTTCGTGGCATGGAAGGTAAATCAGCCGAATTTTAAGAGGTACGGAAAGGAGAAACGATAATCATGGCTGGTTATGGAAAGATCTTTTTGTATCGGCGGAGAAGGCGGCTACCTGGGTTCTGATGGTATAAACCCAATTTTGTTTCAAATTTTTGTCGGTGATGCAAGCCGGCAGTGGCTGGAGGTAAATTATGTGGATACTGCAATTAAACCCCTCGGCAAAATAAAAACAATCATTCCCCGGGGGCCGGATCAACCGGACAGCATAATCGATGCCTGCCTGGCCTTTTATCCAGCGTTCTTTAAAACCTGCCCTTCAATGCCTGCCGTGAAAGAAAAACTGAAAGACGCTAAAAGCATGGACTTTGACATGGGCAAAAATGTGCCCCCGGAGTGGGCACAACTTAAAGAAGAAGCAAGACCGCTTATGAATAAACTGGCGATATTCAGGGCAGACCTTGTTCCAGTTGAAACCTAATTCTGTAAATACCCTGAAAGATAATAATTTCTGTCAGTAAATTTAATAGAAACAAACATGGAAAAGATGAAATATCAGGTTATATGGGTTGGAAGCTCAGCTTTAAATATTTTATTTGATAGGTGATCATCATGCGTAACCCCAACAGTTTTGGCACTGTTTATAAACTTGGAGGCCGCCGACGCAAACCCTGGGTTGCTATGATTACAACCGGCTGGGAAACAATTGTTGCCCGGGAAGGTAAAAATAAGGGTAAGGAGATCCCCAAACAGCTTCGTCAGGTTATCGGTTATTTTGAAACAAAGCAGGAAGGCATGGATGCCCTGGCACTGCACCGGATCAATCCCGTGTCGCCGAAGGCAAACATGATGCTGGGGGAAATATATGAAGAATGGTCCAGGGGTAAATACAAAGATATTTCCAAATCTACCGAAAACAACTACCGGGCTGCGTGGAATTATTTAAAGGCGATTGAAAAAGCTAAATTTAAAGATCTGCGTACTAATCACTGGCAAACCATAGTCGACCGCTGCGATAAAGAAGGGCTCAGCCGATCCAGCCTTAATAAAATAAAAACAGTTGCTGTAATGCTTTGCAGTTACGGAATGCAAAATGACATTATAAATAAAAACTATGCAAAATTTATAATCCTACCCAAAA
>CAZRVU010000091.1:0-3234 GCA_964603615.1 uncultured Desulfovibrionaceae bacterium | reverse complement strand
ATGATGCACCGGCCAACACCAGAACGGGAATATTTTTATTCATTCCCAGTCCTTTGTCCCGCAGTTCGAGCATAGAGGGGACAATCAGGGCTGGGGAAACAGCCGCAATGATAAAAGCCAACATCCCCGCTTCAATCAAGGGATAATCGAAGAGATAAAAAGCGACTAAAAATACGGTTGAACCCTCCAAAAGACAGGGAAGAATGCTCAATTTTAATGCGACTAGACCAATACGTTTCAGTACTTCTATGTTTAGACCCAAACCCGCTCTCAACAGAATAATAATCAATGCCAGAAGACGTATTTCTGTAGAAAATTCCATAAACCCGGAATCTAAAAGATTACAAAAATAAGGCCCAATGATAATGCCGCCCAGAATTAATCCTAACAATCCTGGGAATTTTACCCTTTCGAATAAACGCTTTAAAACAATGCCACAGAAAATAATAATTACAACACTGGAAAGCATTTCCTTTTCCTCCGATAACTCGTTTCATTTCCACTAACGATTTTTATCTGCTTCTTAGTTGTTAAAGGAGCGTCCAATCCGCATTATAATATTTTTCACGGCATGCTCTTGTTGTCGGAGCTGCTCAGTTGACATTGCCAGTTCTTTCGCGGTCTGCTCTTTTTTCAGCACCACCTGGGCGAGTGCGTTTTCAACGCCCTTGATAACATTTTCTAAAGTTTCCGTAATATTTTTTTCAAACTGCTGCATCCCCACCCGCACACGTTCCACAAAATCTTCTCTTAAGCGGCCACAGTTCCGGTCAACCTGTTCAAAAATAATCCAGTTCATCTCCTTTAAAATTTTACGATGTGCGAGAGGCCTGGGCAAAAGGCGGAAAAAATATCCTTTTCCCCTGGTGAAAAAATCCGGATCTTGGGGCATAAAATCTTTTAAGGTTCCAATGATAAAGCGAAATCCTTCTTTTGGGGGCAGGGTTTCCATATTATTTATAGTTTCGATTGTGATCTGGAAAATAGACGCTGTTTCTTCTTCGAACTCTCTAATTAACTGGTTTGCCTGGGCGGTAAACCTTGCCATATTCTTTGCAACACGTTCGGCAAGCTGTTCTTCTAGCTTGCTCCTCTTTTCTTTGAATATTTCTTGTAAAACTACATAAAGATACTTACTCCATTCTTTCATGAGCTTGCCGCTGGACAGGTGGGAGTTTTGTGAGTACCAGTTTTTAACGGATTCCCTTCCCAACCTGTAGATTTCTTTCTCTTTATACTCGTTTAGCTCTTTTTGAAATTCCTCCAGCATCCTGTTCATTTCACCTTTGATTATATAGTGCTGATCACCTGCTTTTTGCCTCGTTTTACCAATAAGTTTATTAAAAATCCCTGCCTTTTTTTCGAGTTTTGCAAAAGGCATTTGTAGGGCCTTCTGTTCCAACTGCAGATGGAACCGCAGGCTCAACGCATTGTTTTTGACCTTTAGCGCTGCGGAAGATATCGCTACATCTTTCCTGTCCTTTGACAAAAAATAATTTAGCTCCTGTTCGAAACGGGGTATCATGCTGACAGCAAGCAGTTTCTCATCGGATTTTTCTTTAGCTTCAAGGGCCTGCTTGGCCGAAACGGGATATATTTCTATTTCTTCAGCTAAATGTTCTTCGAGAATTTTCCTGGTAAACTTTAGGGATTCATCCTTGTCATCAGGAGGAACAAGATCAATTTTATTGAGGATGAAAAATATTTTTGGAACATGTTCCTTTGTATCTTTTAATAAGTTATATTCTGCTTGGCTTAAAGGATGGTCAACTGTTAGTAAAAATATTGCAGCATCAATCTTAGGAATAAAGTCATAGGTAACGGCGGTATTGTGCTCAAAAATGGAACCAATTCCAGGGGTATCGATAAGCACAAGACCATTTTCTAAAAAAATGGAGGGATAATATATTTCCAGATATTCCACCTTTTTTTCATTAGCTGGGTTGCCTTTTTCTGTAATATAATGTGCTATCTCCTCCAGCACAATCTCTTCCCGGGTTTGATTTTGAAAAAATACCCTGGCTAAAACTTCTTCCCCATAGCAGACCTTTGTAACAATTGAAGTAAGAGGGATAATAGCTGTGGGTAAGATATTTTTACCCAGCAAGCTGTTAATAAAAGTGGATTTCCCTCTTTTAAATTCACCCAGTATGACTAAATAAAAGACATCATTTAGAAGTTTCCCTTGAACTTCATATAAAGATGACTTTATGTTTTTTTGGTTTTTTTTATCGGCGAGACCTGACAAATACTTGATCTGGCTAATTAAAGTATTTTTTAAAGATACATGCTCCTGAATATTAATCATTCCCCCCCAAGGTTTAAAAAATTAAGTAAAAATAATAGCCCCTGCAAAAAATGCAGGAGCTATCAGCTTTTGCAATTCAGGCAAAAAAAAGATGCCCCGGTGAGCCCCATCACCAAAATGTTTAATTGTTCCCTACAGGTATTTTAAAACAATTGCTTCCTACTGTCAACCATTAACCCGTGAACCGCAGGAATTCCGCAGATACAGCTTCAAAAGGCTCCTGCAACAATAAATTCCGTTTTGGGGCACTGAAAACGTTGATCAATAAAAAGTTAGAAATACCCTTCTGCCTTCATTTTAAAAAAACATCTTATGCTTTCTTTGAGGGCTTGCACTTCCCTGACAAGCGATGAAAGCTGCGGCTAATAAAAGCACAACACTGTAATAGCTTTGGCTGAATAAGAACATGCCGATTGCAAACATAAGGATTGACGGATACATGATCACATTCTCGCCCTTTTTGTCAAACATTTTGCCGACAGTCGGCCTCGAGGCTAATACTACTACGGCATACACAATAAAGAAAAAGCCAGCAGCGTCCACAAGATGAATTTCCTTGGAATACACGGTAAGGAAAGATACAATGCTTGAATAACACACATAAATCAGCAAAGCAATGATTGAAATCGGAACCGCTTTATATTCTATAAAATTGCTCAGCTTAAAACCCCGCGTGCCTCTTATTTGTTTATCCGTAAGTTCTATTTTCCGCAAGGATAAGAAGGGCGCTATGACCACGCTGATTGCGGAGGCAATTGCACAAGCTGCAAATATCATAAGATAACTGCCATGCTGGCTAAGAAACATGCCTAAAAAGGGGCCTATCGCTGTCGCGAGAGTTTGGCTTAATGAGTAATACCCGATTCCTTCGCCCCTTCTATCTTTGGGAACAATATCCGCAACGATTGTCGCAGATGAGGTTGAGG
>CAZRVU010000090.1:0-3312 GCA_964603615.1 uncultured Desulfovibrionaceae bacterium | reverse complement strand
CCTTACAGGCTTATTGGGTTTTCAAAGATCAGTTTAAGGTTATTTTCTTATTAATATAATGAGTGTTGAACGCTGCTATTTGTTAGACTAACTGTATTCTGAACCTACCGCCCAACAAGAACAGGGGCCCCTAAAGCTGCCCGTATTTTAAACACCTTTAAACCTTCTCTCCGGCAACAAAAAACCCGCCATTAACGGCAGGCCAAAATTGTATCAATTTCGGTTACTTAATTTGTCTATAGTAAGAGGAATTAATACAATTTTACGATACCTATTTATTGACTTATGATTGTGTGCAAAATTAAAATGGTGGGTGCATTTTTGCTTAGAGTGCATATAAATATAAATACTACGTGTGCCACTTCCTCCGTCCCCTTGACACCTTCGGCAGACATTATCGGGGGATTACCGGCAAATCAGGTACCACCCGTATCCAGAGCCCCCTAGTAACCAAATAATAGATTACGCCATCTACTGCAGATATTTTTTAATATCTTCGGTAGATGGAACCCGGCCCGAAACTTTTACCTGGTCATTTACAACCAATGCCGGCGGCTTCATCACCCCATACTCAATGATCTCATCGATTTTTTCTACCTTCTCAATTGTTGCCTCAACACCCATTTCATCTACCGCCTGTTGGATATTGATCGCCAACTGTTTACACCTGGCGCACCCGGTTCCCAGGATCTTAATTATCACTTCGCGCACCCCCATTAAAAATAGTAGGCATACCCGGCCAACATTCCTATCAATGCCGATAGAACAATCACCAACCCGATATAAGTAAGGGATTTCTGCAGACCCATAACCTTGGAAATTACTATCATATTCGGCAAACTAAGTGATGGTCCTGCAAGAAGCAAAGCCGTGGCTGGACCCTTCAGCATCCCCAAAGCAATGAAACTGTTGACAATGGGTACTTCTGTTAAAGTCGCAAAATACATAAATGCACCAAAAACCGATGCCGTCACATTAGCACCAAAAGAGTTATTCCCTACAAATTTAACCATATATTCGGGGGGTATCACCGCCCCGATAACCCCCGCAACAAAAACACCGACTATGAAAAGGGGAACAATGTTTTTTGCCAACCCGAAAGTGGCCCTGCACCATTCCAGCAACTCCCCTTTTTCGAAATATAGGGCTAGCATAACAACGAGACCGATAGTCAATACCCCCGTAATGATCGGATGTTTAACCCCCGACAGCAATATTGCTATCAACACCGCAAAAAACAGAATATTTTGCCAGGGCTGTCTAGGGCTGTCATCTTCAATATTAAACATACCCTCATTTGCCGTCACCACTTCGCTTTTGTTATACAGCAGATACATGACAAAGCCAATGAGCGGAGATAAAAAGAGAACACCGAGAACCCTGGCCAACCCTATATCAATACCGATCATGTTAAAGGTAAATATGATTGCCAGAACATTTATGGCCGGACCCGAAAAAAGAAATGTCACCGCTGGTCCGATCCCCGCCCCTTTTTTTCTAATACTGGCAAACATGGGGAGCACTGAGCAGGAACAAACCGCCAAAATTGATCCGGATACTGTTCCTATTAAATAAGACAAACCTTTATTAGCCTTCGGGCCAAAGTATTTTATTACAGCCCCCTGGGACATAAATTGTGATATCGCCCCTGACAGGAAGAAGGCAATGATGAGCATAATAATACGAGTCAGTATAAAATAATCAAGCAAAGCCTGCCCACCAGCCAATAATACGCCCTGAAAGGCTTCCAAAAGATATCCCCCTCTCGTTTTCTAAATCGCCCTGCCCTGCCCTACCCTTAACCGGGGAATCCAGCCTTACACTGCCTTAAATAGGTTTCCTTATTTGCCAAGTTTCCCCTATCCTTATTAAGAATTGGATATTGGTCAATATTTTTAATGATACTTTGAATCAACTGTTGGGGTACACCATCGTTTAAGTTTAAGGTATACAGGATGTACCTTTCTTGGCGCTCGTCGCTAACATAACCCACATCCCTTAATTTTGAAAGATGTTTTGACACCTTGGGTTGAGAAAGATTCAGAACCCCGCAGATCTGACAGACATACAAATCTCCCTGCGCAAGCAAAATAATTATTCTTAACCTGGTTTCATCGGATACAATCCTAAAAAATTCTACTAGGTATGACATTGGCCCCTTCCCCCCTTGCCCCTTGGCGGCATATGCTTACATACCCATATGCCCATATGAGTATGTAAGCATAATACTCCTTCTTTTCTACTTTGTCAACACTTATTTTCAATGGCACTGTGTCAATACTTAGCGGGTAAGTTATCCTCATTCCAGAAAATAATTATAAGATCACCTTTTAAAGGGGGCTCCGCTACGCTTGGCCTTCTGCCAAACAGGCTAACTACAGGCCCTACTCCATGTCAAGGATTTTAGTATACCGGGTCAGGATTTAAAATGTTTTTGAAAAGCTTGGCATAACCCTGGGTACCCCTGTTTACTGCCGGGAAGCCTCCTTGATTGGCACCCAATGTTTGAGACCACTGAAATACTACTATCTTCTACCCTGTCTTCCTGAAACGGAGTTGTAGGATCCAATATTTCCGGAGCTTCCGGGAACTTACGTTAACGCCCAAGCTGACAAAACCGGATTTTTTCAGTGGTCTCAATGTTTTCCTGCCCACTGTTTTAGCCACCTTGCCGGCGCTCATTACAACTATATTTTCAGTAATGGCCGGATCTATATTTAGCTTTTTAACGAAATCTTGCAAGGTGTTTTCATATAGCAAACCCAGCATACGCAAGATGGCCTTTAATCTTCTTTTAGACCAGACCCAGCCACGTTTGGCTGTTCTTAATTTAAAGCGGTCCACGTTGGATTCTGCAGCACCCAGGCCACGCCAGGTTGGTGATACCTCTAGGCCCTGGGATTCAAGACGCCGGCGGTAATCTATGGTGGCTTCATTATGTTTTTGTAGCTGATTTTTAAAGGTTTGCAGCTCTTTTTTCTTTTCCAGGTCTGGCACTTCCTCCAGGGCCCTGCGGATGGTCTTAAGCAGCTCCCGGGGATTGCTTCTATCAATTTGATAGAGGGCTTGCCGGAGATAGTTTGTACCGCTTAATGTTCGCCTCGCTTCGCGCTTAAGATGAAACCGATCCCACTGGTAAATTGCTATCCAGTATCATGCGTTCAAACCCCTGCTTAACTAATTGCCATTGTTTTTCAAGATTTTTATTCGAAATATAGAACAATCTGATCAGTAAAAACCAGTCTTCTAGCATAATTAAATCGGGTAGGAGGCTACCCACTAATTGGGTAGCCGACCTCCCACACCACCGTA
>CAZRVU010000089.1:0-3444 GCA_964603615.1 uncultured Desulfovibrionaceae bacterium | reverse complement strand
ATGAAGTCATCAATGGTTAGCTGGTTATCTTTTTTTCGATACATTTTGGTCACCTCAAGTGCAAGGTTTGGGAAGGCTTGTAAAAGTTCCTTTTGCACTTATTATATCATAAATGTGGGCTAAATGCAGTAATTAGCGGGATCCGGTGGTTGTGCAGAAAGTTCTAGTTAGTACTAAACCGGTATACATTTAACCATTTAATTTCTTTTTTAACTTCTCCACTTCGTCTTCAGTTAATTTTGTGTATTTAACAACTAAGCTTACCTCTGCCCCGTCTTTGATTAATTCTGTGGCCATCTCCCTTGCCTTGTTGATTGTACCTTCTTCTATGCCCTTTTCCATGCCTTCTTCTATGCCTTTTTCAATACCTTTTTTTTCTGCATATTTTAATTTTGATATCATATCTAGTCTTGCTTTTTCCTTGGCCCTGTATAGTTCCTGTATTTGTCAAGCGAAAAATCCCTCATTTTTTCATCTGCCGATATCTCCATCAACTGGTTTATAGCTGTTCCCATAATTTCACTCCTTTCTTTTAGCTCCTCCAATCTTTTTTCACTTCCTTCTTTAGGCGATTCTTTTAAAAAGTCTAGCCACAGTTCTATATCGTCTAATTCTTCTGTATTTTTCTTCGGCAGTTTCGGTAATTCTAAATAATGTATTTGTAGGTCTTCTAATAAATTAAAATGTCTTCTTTGCCGAACAGGGCCTTGAATAAAAAATCCAACATGGGATCCAAAATTGTCATAGTATTCCTCCAGATTTGTTTCTTCTTCTACTATTATTTTATCATGTTTTTGGGATTGGGTAGGTTCCTGAAGCGTTTGCGCTCCAATGTGAAAACTTCCAGTATTCATTGGCTATAGCTTTTACGTTAACATGAGAACGCCCGTGTATGCCAGGATCTGCTGGCAGATCTAATCGATCGGGGCCTAAACTATGATAACGGTCTGCATACTGTTATCGACGGCCCAAAGGCGCTTCGGAAGGCCCTAAAGACTGTATTTGGACATTATGTGTTGGTCCAGCACTAGCCAGGTGCATAAGATGCGCAATATCCTCGATTATCTGCCAAATTACATCTGATGTGTTATTTCAGCCTTTCGATATCTTCTCTGGAAAGACCGGTATATTTTATTATTTTATTGATATCTTCACCATCTGAAAACATTTGTTTAGCTACTTTTTCCATACCTTTTTCCATACCTTTTTCCATGCCTTTTTCCATGCCTTCCTTGATCAACTGTTCCGCAATTGTCATAATAAGTTCACTTCCCTCCAAAGATATTTCTTTAACGGCACCATAGATGTCGTTGAATTCTATATCCTGTCTGGCATTCATAACATACCTGATGAGTGTCTCCAGGTAGTCAATGCCCCTTGCGCTCTGGCTTAGGTCTTCCATTGTGAAGGCAATTTTTACCGCCCTTATGAATTCGGCAGAATCTTCGGCGTAGATGGATTTTAATACACTCAGAAATATTTTTAACTTAACATTGCCCTTAATTTCTTCGTTGCTCAGTGGGGAAAAATCATAAAGAATATATTCGTAGTCCGGTATGTATCTTTTTATGCTTTGTGGCATGTTTGTCAAATCTTCAATTATAGCGAAAAGGGTTTTGTCTGTCTCCCATTTTTTTTCGCCGTGGTAAATGACTATGGGAATAACGATGGGCAGGGCTGTAGCTTTCTCTTTGTCAACCTTTTGTTCCCAAATCCTTACCATGTACTTTAAAAGCTGCAATGCCGTTGTTTTTAAAAAGGTGCTTTTATGTTCAAATAAAAAATAGAGGTAGGTTTCTTTGCCCTTAATGCTGGTTTTATATAGAATATCAGAAAACGTTTCCCGCAGTTCTTTTTCAATAAAACTATCTTTTTGAAGGAAAAGATTGTCCAGGTCAATTAGTTGTAAAATGTCTTTTGGCAGGTAGTTTTTTAAAAAATCGTGTGCAGTCTCTATATTCTGCATTATTTCTTTAAAAAACTTATCGTGAGGTTGGTTAATCAGGCTCATTTCTAATCCCCAATACTATATAGTATTTTGAATCTCCTGTTATAGTAGTATTTTAACATATTATATGTAAAGATGAAATCTTCCCGGCCTTATCACTGTATCAATACTTGGCGGGTAAGTTATCCTCATTCCAGAAAATGATTATAAGATCGCCTTTTAAACGAGATCCCTGCTCAGCAATGCACCCCTTGAATCTGCATTTAATTTTGTAGCATCTAATTTTTTATGGCGTTTTAAGATCTTTGCTTTCGTATCGTCCGTCCTTGACATGGAGCCTCTGGGCCTGTGTTTCCAAAGACCAGGGGGCTCCGCTACGCTTGGCCTTCTGCTGCTGCTGCAAAAACGGGCACTGAATTAAGTATCAGGCCCGCCAATAACATAAAAACTATTATAAATTTGTATTTTCGCATTATTATTTACCCCCGTATAAAGGATTTTCAACCGCCAGAAGTCTGTACTCATTATCTCCGTGTCCACCAAAAATAAAATGGGTTACCTTTTTGATGTCCGCCGCTGTGGGTAGGTTACCCAAATCGGGATGAGTGTCAAAAATGCTTTTTATATCGTATTTCTGCAAGTATGTGGTTTTATCAATAGTAGTAATGTTTTTGTAGTTCCTGATCCGTGTGATGTCCTTCCCTTCGGCTAAAAACATATTAGGAGCATGTTGATAACCGGTTATATTCGAAAGCGTAACATTCACAAATTTATCATCAATCGTAATACCCATAATGCTTAGATTACCTAACTCCGCAGGCAGATCGGCCATCGTGATATATTTGATTACCGGGTTTTCCCATCTTAGCGGTTCTGCTGTCCCATCAGCAGTTTTCCATTCCTTGGGGTTTATAGGCTTTGCCCCCTCATAAGGCGTAACTCCCGGCTGTTCCGGCTTAACTGGCACCTTTTCCACTGCACCGGTCCAGATATAGACTACTCTTGCACTACCGTCCCAATCTACTTCTGTACCCAACGTTTCAGAAATAAATCTCAAAGGTACCATTGTCCGGCTGTTGTATAAGACTGCACTGGTGTCAAACGTTTTCCAACTCCCATTAACATTAGCCCGACTTTCGCCTATCGTCAGCTTTATTTCGGTATTATCTTTGTCTATTGTTACTAACTGCTTAGAGTTGTCCCAACCCACTTCTGCGCCCATCTCCTCGGCAATAAAGCGAATCGGAACTAATGTCCTGCTGTTCTTATCGATGAAAGGCTTTTGATCAGGGAAGGAGACAGCCTTGTTATCTACATATACACTTACACCATAGGTTTGCGCGCCTACCACGCTAAACATACCAAAAACCAATGCCAATGCGATAAAGATCGATAATGCTTTTTTCAATTTCTGTCAGCTCCTTTTAGCTTATTGACATCCTTTCAACCATACTATACCATTATACACTATTATTGCAAAATTATCAAGTGTTTTC
>CAZRVU010000088.1:0-3478 GCA_964603615.1 uncultured Desulfovibrionaceae bacterium | reverse complement strand
TTATAATCTAGATATCGAACCACAGGCCTTCACTATGGAAGATTTTGAAAAGCCGATAGGCATAGTAGAGGAAATACTTAAGACGGGCATAGAAATTCCGGTTATAAGCGAATAACACTGCTAATAGAACGTTCTTGGCGTTGATATTTTAAAAGGCAAAAATAAAAACCGCATTTTTGGAATGTGGTCGTATATTTTGAAAAATATCCTAAAAAAGTATATAGTTATCCCTTGGTCACTTTTCCCAACAAACGTTGCATTTTTCAATTGAGCATTATTTAAAAATTCAAACTGTTTGCGTAACAGTGGTATAACATTAAGCAGTTTATGTCAAATAAAAATAGAAAAATCTTATGCTGATTTTAGTGTATCTAGGTGCCTATTTAAAAAAGGTACGCGCATACTCTACAAATTATGCAAATAATATAGACTTGACCGTATAAAAATATTGGCCCTGATTACAGATATACCCCACCGATTTCAATTCTCGTGCCCAAAGATAAAAATGCGTCGCCGGTATTCTCCTTTCCAAAGCACACCCACCTTTTGACCGTTTGGGAGACGGTATTTAAGAATGTGTCACCGGGAATACATGCCATAATCTTTGAATTAGGACCGCAACAGCTTGGCAAACTTAAAAAAGTGTTAAGTTTGCATAAGAAATACTATAAAACATTGCTTTTACCAATCAATTTCCTACTAAATAGAAAAATTAAATATTACGCTATAAACCTTGCTCAACATCTTTAAGTTGTTTCCCATTTTCTGTTTTCCATTCTGTCCTGCCGTTGGCACTTCTACCCATGACAATCATCGCTGCTGTTGAGGGGCTACTAAACAAAACGTCCTGTGAAAAAATCAACTTACCTTCTTCAGACTTAATGATTTTGTCACGAATAAGTTGTTGGCGTAAGTTGTAGAAGCTTTGGAAATTGGCACCCTTGAAAGATTCGGCTTCGTCAATTGCTGCCTGCGATCCCTTTAAAACAACAAACCCTTCGGCTGTGGGCTGTCCTTGAGCATCGGCACCGCGGGCGGCTTTAATAAAAAATGAATTCCCTATATCCGGCGAAGCATCAACCGGTGATTGTTTTACCTCATCAAAAACTTTTAAGCCCAGTGTCGAAACCAATAGGGCTAAATTGGCAAAATACTCCTCCATCTCGGCAGTATCCGGTTCAGATATTGCCGGGTATTTGGGCCGATTAGCATTATCAATTTTGTAGCGGCCTATTCTGGAAGCTACATCAAGCATTTTGGATTCTAAATATTTTAGATGGGCCTTATTCAAATTATTATCTTTACTGACTACAACAACGGCATAGTTCCAGAATTCTTTTTTTTCAAGGTGAAAACGCAGACGTTTGTAAACCTCCTCTGTCTCGCCAATATAAACCATATCTTTGCTGTTATCTTCAGGGTCTTTACCAAATAACAGGTACACCCCAGTGCCGGCCAGATCATCCCGATCATTACTCCGGATAACCATGGTCCGGGGCAGTTTATAAGCCTTTCCGATCCAGTTTGAAAGCTCCACAAAAATGCGACCGTTAGGTATGCCGTCGATCAAAAATAGTGTAATTTTCTTGCCTAATCTAGCATTTTCCATAAGCTTTTGATGATTGCCTCCTTTATTTCATCACTACATTGAGTAAAGTGTCATAGCTGTCCACCACTTCGTATTTGACTGTATCACCGCTAATGATCCTAAAATGCTTTCGGGCACAATGGACTTTTTTAGCTTCACGCGTACTGCCTATTCCGAAGCAAACATATTTGCCTATGCCAGATACCATCCCCGTTACAATTTTATGGGTTCCCAGCATTCCGGACTTGCTCTTGGCGGCAGTATAAAGATAGCCACCGGATTTGTTCAACCTTTCTGGAATTAGCTTGTCTCCCTCTGTTCGAGAATCGGTACAAACTCTTCAGCGATAGATTCATTATCAATATACGAGAAATTTACATCATAGAATTTTATCCCACCGCTACGCTTAAGTTGTTCTTTTATCTGCCTCCTTGCGCAAAGCGCAAGATTTTTCCACATGCTTTTCTCCAACTTATCATTTAATCATTATTTTTCACAACCGTATGGTGCTTCGGCGATCAAGGATCTGTTAATTACTGCCTCTATTGTGTTTACCGGGGTAAATTTAATCGCACCTAAGATTTCTTTCGGCAGACTTAAGGCTTCCTTTATGTTATCTTCAGGAAGTATTATTTCTTTGATACCTGCATCGATAGCAGCATGAATCTTTTGCTGGATACCTGATACCGGGAGAACTTTTCCCATGATGGTTATTTCACCCGTCATGGCAATATCATTACGAACGGGTAATTTTTTTAAAGCAGAAACTATACCGGTGACAATTGTTATGCCTGCTGAAGGCCCCTCTTTGGGAATCCCCATATATGTAGCCAGTATGGCAACATCAAAACTTTTTCGCCATTCAGCAGTAATGCCGAGTTCCTCATGTCTAGCCCTGATATATTGGGCTGCCGCTTCTATGCTTTCTCGCATCACACGCTGGATTGAGCCTAACGGAACAATGCGTCCCGATCCTTTTGTTGCTTGCATCTCAAAACGCAAAATACATCCTCGATCGCCCGTTACCGCCAGCCCCACCACTTCGCCAACCGCTGGTTCTTCAGGCAACGATACATGCTGAATTCGCTTAGCGTCCGGCAGCCGGGAGATGATTTTTTTACCGGAGGGTGTCATTTTTAGCCCAAGTTTAACGCGGTCATACTCCCCCGGGGCAATCAGGTGAAGCTGTTCCCTTACCCTTTGTCGCAATTCGCAAGACATGCTAAGTATTTCTTCCAGCTCATCATCATTTACTAGGCCGTTGGGATAGATCAATTTTAGCAATCCGGAGGTGGTTTTCATGACGGCCCGTTGATCGCGACCGGAAACCTCTTGGGTTTTTTTAGAGTGATCAACTAATTCAAATCGGCGTCGGATCGAACTTAAAAGGTCAATCCGCCGTAATTCGTGCATGATTTCACAGAAATAATCGGTAATAAAGCCATAGTCTTTAGAATAGCTACCTGGGGTCAATTTAGGAATCTCCCAGCCTGGCAGATAGCCATGAATACGATCGAGGAAAGCTATTACCTGTAAAAAATCGGGCAAGGGTTCAAAAAGGTGATAATATTTCTCATGGGGAAGGGATCCCTGAACATCTATATTCCCAACAAAAACCAGGCTAGCAAAAGCAAGTATTTCCTTTTTGCCCCTACTAAACCTGGCATCCTGCATATAGCCTTGCATAATGCTGACAAAAGCCTTGGGATCTGTAAAGTCGGTATTGGCAATTTCGTCAAACACGACAGCATCCCTGGTCCCAACTTCGCCAATACGCCCGGTGTTTAGGTTTATAAACAATTGAGCCGGGGTGGCCTTCCCACCGGATAATACATGTGCATAATAGGAGATGTTGCGATAAAGATATGTTTTGCCGGTTTCCCTGGGGGC
>CAZRVU010000087.1:843-3727 GCA_964603615.1 uncultured Desulfovibrionaceae bacterium | reverse complement strand
AAAGCACAATATTACCGCTAAATTGGATCCTGCCGGTAACCCCAGAATAAACCATGTAATCGAAAATTCTTCCCGGGGTGAAGGTACGAGTATTGAACTCAGCATCCCTTTCTCTAAAAGAAACCCACTTTGGTGGCTGGCAGCATATGCCCTTACCAACCCCCATGTTTCTTTTAATTATAACAAAGGGCGTAAAGGTGAAAGATTATTTCCAGCACTTGGTAAAGTTAAAAAATATATCGCGACCGACCCTACTTTGCCGCACTGGTACACCTATGAAGAAATGCAGCGGCTGATTTACAGCTATATCAATCATGCGGAAAACGGGGGTAAAGATTTTACCCTGCGGGAATTTCTTATGACCTTTAGGGGGCTGCAGGGTAACAAGACCAAAAAAATAACCGATTGCATTGATATAAAATATATGTCGCAATTTAAGGAGAACCCGGATTTAATCGAGCTGCTTTTTACCAAAATGAAAGGGCTTGTAATTGTTCCAAAACCGAATATCCTTGGTAGTATCGGTTCAAAATACATGCAAAATCGATTGCAGGATTCCTTTGGGGCCGATGAAATAGATTATAAAAAAATAACCGGCTATGTTGGCAGCATTCCCTTTGTAGTCGAAGTTGCGTTTGGTTTTGCCGAACGAGGAGGCATCTTTTATGGCACCAATTTCAGCCCCAATTATAAGGACCCTACGGATAGCAATATCTTTCATAAACAGCTTGGCAGGGAATATTTTCAGGGGATAGGCGTTAAGGGTTTTTTAATGAATACGAAGTTGCATCCCGAATATTTTTCTTCCAGCGATTTTAATACAGTGACAGTACTGCATATAATTTACCCTTCTTTTACGTATAGGGATAAAGGCAAAACCGAATTTGTGTTGCCGGATGAAATCATAGATGCAGTACAGGAAGCCCTCTGGGCAGTGGTTAAAAAACCGCTTAAAACGATGTTGAAGGAGGACAGGAAAGCTGCCCGTGAAAAAGAGCGCCAGCGCAAGCAGAATGAAAAAAAGCAGCGGGAAAGAACGATAGGGCTCAAGGAAGCAGTATTTTTGATGATGGACGAAGCAGTTAAAAAAGCCAGTGGAGATGGAAAATATCCGTATTCCGCCCGTTCTGTGTTCTATCAGGTGCGGCCTTTAATCCAGAACCTGACAGATAAAATATTAAGAGACACTTATTTTTGTGACACGCTGATCTACCAGTACATTCAAGAAGTAGAACCCTTGCTGGGGCTTTACCGCGAACCGCGGGGCCACTTAAGGGAGCCGCATTGCGACAGAGAGGTGCCGATGGGCACCAGGGAGGTTGAGTCCTATTACCTCCCTGATCTTCTTTTCAACAAAATCTTGTATATTGAAAAAGAAGGGCTTATGCCAGTGCTGGCTGCTTCCGGTATAGCGGAGAAATACGACATGGCCCTGGTGACCGGTTCAGGTTACTCAAACAACGCTATAAAAAGCCTGCTATCGTTGATAGAAGAGAGATCTGGGATCACCATTTGCTGCCTACACGACTGCGATCCCGATGGATACGAAATTGCAAGGACCCTCCAAGAAGGTACAAGATTTAACCCCAAACACGAAATCAACGTTATTGATTTTGGCCTTTTTATTGAAGACGGCCTTGCCATGGGTTTGGAAAAAGAAAGGCTGGTGATGAAAAAGAAACTTTCCCAAAAGCTGTGGGATCGGCTTGATAAAAGGCAAAAAGAATTTTTTGTAGATGATACAATCTATTCCGGCAGGGGTAAAAAGTACTCCGGCTGGAGGTTTGAACTTAATGCCATGACCCCTGAACAGCTTACCCGGTATATTGAGCAAAATCTAGAAGAACATGGCTTGACGAGAAAAGTTATCCCTGACAAAGATACCATTTCCCAACGTATGCTGAACACTGCTGAGGAGTCTTTTAGAGCAGATGTGCTAGAAAAAATCAGTTCACTGGTTGATCTGGACAAGATTGTGGATGAAATAATAGCCCATTACGAGATTGAAACAGCCGGGTCTTTTGCCAAAATTGTTCAGAAACTGGAGAATAACAATCTAAATAGTTGGAGATTTTTATCTGATGAAACGGGTAAGGAACTTGCAAAGGAGGTGCTTGAAGAAAAGAAAAAAGAAATTGATAAAACTATCATAAATATGTTTCGGGAATTAATTCAAGAAGAACTGTTATAATTACTGATTTTAAAAATAAGAGAGTTTTAGGACTATGCAGATTAAATCATGCATGCAAAATTTCTGAACCGCATTTTTTAAATACATGCGGGTTCTTTAATTTTCAGATTAATTATCAGGAGGTATCTATTAAATGTATAAGATTGCAATCGATTTGGGCTACGGCTATGTAAAAGGACTGAATGAGGAAAATGAAAGAATCGTTTTTCCATCAATAGTAGGGGCAGCCCATGATCTTGCCCTAAAAGATCTTTTCGGCACAAAATTTAAAAATAGGATGGATAACCTTTGGGTTCATATTAAAGCTGGCAATCTGGATAGTGATTTCTTTGTCGGCAACCTGGCCGGGGATAGTATTTCAAAAAGCTCTGCTTTTGACAGCAATAAGATATGGCACCCTAATACTATTGTTCTGCTGGGCACTGCCGCAGGTCTTTTGACCCCTGAAGGAAGGGATATTTTAATTGTTACCGGACTTCCAATGGAACATTTTAAAATGCAGCGAAAGGAATTCAGCAATTTTTTGAAATTATATAAAGCCAAGGTCAGTTTTCCAGGCAATGAAAACCTTGCCCGGGAAATCAGCTTTGCCGGCTCAGCTGTTTTTCCCCAGGCTGCCGGCGCTATGTATGAAGTTATGCTTGATTACCCTCGATTACAACAAAGCAATGGTGCCAGAATCGCCATCATTGA
>CAZRVU010000087.1:0-829 GCA_964603615.1 uncultured Desulfovibrionaceae bacterium | reverse complement strand
CGGCTTTAAAACCACTGATTTCATAACCGTACGTATAGGAACGCCACTGGAAACCATGGAACAATTCTCGGGCACTATCGATGCAGGTATGTTTTACCTCCATCGCCCCTTTGCAGCCCGATTCCTGCAGGAGACCGGCTGCCAAGCGGATCCTTTTCGTATTGGTGACTATATTAGTGATGGAGGGAGGGTCTATTTTGACGGCAAAGATTATGATTTTTCAGATACCCTGCAAGCTGCCCGCAAGGAGCTGGTTAATGTGATCCGCGATGGTCTAATAACCAGCTGGAAGGACAGCTACCGTGAATTCCGGGCAATATTTCTAGCAGGGGGAGGCGCTTTTGAACTGAAAGATGAACTAAAGAGAGCATTTCCGATATTGCAGGCTATAGGCGATCCGCAGTTTGCGAATTGCAAGGGATTCCTTTATTACGCAGGTTTGCTCGAGCAAAGGATAAAAAGCACCCGGTTATAAACGGAGGTAAAGGTGGAGTGCCTCAAACATTGATTAGCAGGTACTTTAGATTATTTTTAGTTGTTATGGGGTGGAATAGCACAAGTAAAAAAGGTAGAACCAGTATGTTCACGTTAAAGTGCAGCCAAATACAAATTAAATGTTAAAAGGGTGGAACGAATAGCGCAGTATTGGCCCTTTAAGGAAACAGGTTCCACTCTTTTAATAAAAATCCCCGTGTATTTGCAGGGTGCACAGGTTTTGTTATTCCACTGGCAGGGAGGTGCGGGATGAAAAAGCAGGTTTCCATCAAGGTTTATATGGGTGAGGACCTATACAGTTTTTATAAAAACATCGAGGACGGCAAGAAGGGGC
>CAZRVU010000086.1:0-3782 GCA_964603615.1 uncultured Desulfovibrionaceae bacterium | reverse complement strand
GGTTAGGTTGAAAAGGTTGGCCTACTTTTTAAACTTTTTCAACCACTTTTGTGGTGATTGTAACAGCTTCAAACCTGCTTTGCTATGTGAGGGTCCCTTTGACGCTTACCGCGGCACCACCTATCACCCCCTACCCACTACATTATAAAACAATAGGAATTGGTTGGCAAACAGAGAACCGTCCCCTTGTTTGCCCTCCCTTGTTTGATTCCGTTTTTGTTGTTATGCATCCATTTCCTTGGCTATTGCTTCGATTTCTTTTTTCGAAAGGCTTGTCAGCCTAACGATAAGGTCAAGCTCTACACCTTCCTTGATAGCGTTCCTGGCTACCTCTAGCTTACCCCGTTTTGCTCCAACTTCTATGCCCCGTTCCATGCCCTTTATGATGCCTTCTTCTTTCCCCTCTTCCCTAAACGCTTGTGCTAAAGTCATCACCTTTTCACTCCCTTCCGGATAGGTGGTTTCAATTTTCTTAACCAATTCGTATAAATCATCTTTGGTCAAATCCGGCCTTGCACTGAAAACATATCTCATCAATATTGCAAAATATTCTAGTCCCGTTTCTTTATCCTCAAATTCCTGCAATAAGGTAACTGCTTCTAATATAATCTCCCAAATAGCGCCAATGCCCTTTCTTTGGATGTCCCGCATGATCATTACTGTTATCCTGGTTATTACGGCACCCTTTATCTCCTCGTCAGTAAACCTTGAAAGGTCAAACAGCAGGTATTGGTAGTTAGGAACTAAGGCCCGAATATCCTGTGGAAGCTCATCATACCCTAAAATCATTTCCCCCAGGGTGTGTTTTATGTTCCAGCCCTCTTTACCATGGTATACTACCAATGGGATAATTACCGGCAATTGGCCGGTTTCACCAATTTTGGTGTCCCAAACCCTTACCGTGTATTTTAGGAGTTGGAAAGCAATATCCCGGCTCGGGTAGCTTTTATGTTCAAACAGGAGATAGAGGTAACCTTCCCGTTTATTGATGTTGGCCCTAAAAAGCAGGTCAGAAAACCCCTCCTTGAGCTCCTCATCAATATAGCTGTCTTTTTGTGGCTCTAATGTCTCTATGTCTATTATACCCATGATTTTCTGCGGCAAATAATTATTTAGAAAATCCTTGGCTACGGCCACATCGCCAAAGGTTTTTTTGAAAAACTTATCGTGTGGATTTTGTATTTTCACTCCATCACCTGCCTATCTTCATTATACCTAGAAATTTAGTATTATACCATAAAAACAGGCCCCTGAAATAAATAATTTACAAATTATTCTAAAGCCCTTCCACCTCCCGCTTAAACCCGTATTTCGTCAGGTATTCCACTAGCGCTGCCTGTATTTTTTCCGCTAGCCCTTTGGCCTTAGCCCCCGGATTCAGATAAGTGTAGGTTTCTACACCTTTGGCCTGTTCCGGTTTGAAGGCGTTACGATGGAAGCGGCGGCTTCCGATTGCTCCCGTTTTCTGCGATTTACTACCCCTACCCCTTTTGGCCTTTGTTAATAACTGTAAACACAGGATGCATGTCCCTTTTAACGGTCCCTGCAATGCTATCTCCTATACAGCGGCTTTACAAATGCCTTTATTCCTGTTACAATATCTGTATCACCTTGAAAAGGAGATGATTATCTTGAGCAAAAGAACAGCCAGTATTAGCTTCCGGATAGACGCAGACATTAAAGACAGGGCAGACAAACTATTCCAGGAGATGGGGCTGAACATGACCACAGCCTTTAATGTGTTTCTACGCCAGTCCATCAGGGAAGGCCGTATTCCTTTTGAAATCACCGTAAATGTACCAAACCCGGTAACCGTTGCCGCCCTACAGGAAGCGGATCAAATTATCAGCGACCCTAATGTCAAGCGCTATACCGATGTGAATGAAGCCCTACGGGAACTTAAATCGTGAGCCTTCAAGTTGTATGGACCACACAATTCAAAAAAGGATTATAAAATAGCCTTAAAACGTGGCTTGGATATCACTTTGCTGGATGATTGCATCCGCCTGCTTGCCGCCGGTCAACAACTACCAGCCAGGTTGCGTGATCTCACAGCCTCACAGGTCAATGAAGGGGTTACCGGGAATGCCACGTTCAACCTGACTGGCTTTTGGTTTACCGGATCGAATTTAATGACCTGGTATTGGTTTTGACCCGCACCGGAATTCACAGCGATTTGTTTTAGTAGTTATAAACCCTCTTCTTGTCACCCCAGCGGCCTTCGCTCACCGTTTTGCTATCATAACACTGCTTACAGAGTGGCTGTAGATTGCTTTCATCCCAGAACAGTTCCAGATTACCTTTGTGGGGTACAATGTGATCCACCACTGTGGCTGGAGTGACCTTTCCCTGACGTTCACACTCCACGCAAAGGGGATGCTTAAGCAGCAACCGCTTCCGTAGCCGCTGCCATCGGGCGGTGTTGTAAAGCTGTTTAGAGTACTTGGGTCTTTCCTTCTGGTTGTACCGCCAGTTATATTCCTGCATGTGCTTGGGGCAGAACCTGGCTCCTGTTAGTGCCGGGCAACCGGGATGGCGGCAGGGTGTTAATGGTTTTCTTGGCACCTTTAACCACCTTTTAGTTTTTCTTAATGAAAAAGGGAACGTGCAGTATACCCTGATAGGCCATACCACGTTCCCCAAATACAACTTCTACACTTGTACATTTCAAACCTAAAAAAGAGCTTCTATGTTATTATGATATATATATATATTTTCTTTAAATTTTTTTCATCACTCTCCAATTTTATCCATTGACAACCTGCTTGCCACAACTATTACCGAATAAGTGGTTATTCCTTAACATTACGCAAAAAGGATTCGTTTTTCAAAAATGCATCATTGGATACGCTAATGCAAATATATGAAGCGGATCGCCACATGCGCCACATAATACTATTAACCGCTGAAGCGGTAGAAATTCGTATAAAGTCTATGGTTGCATATTATCATAGTAAAGAATACGGCCCTTTAGGTGAAGGGCATGTGCTAATTAACACTCACTACAGGGGCTCTTTACCCCTGCAGCTTAAGGTAGTTTGAAGCCCGCTCCTGTAAACCGGCTCCGGAGGACCTGCCTCCATCTTCTGTACAGCACCACACTTCCTGTTGTTTACTAAAAGTATGTTCGTGGCACACAACCGTCCCCTAGTGTTCGTCCGCCCTTGCGTGGCGCACGGTACGACCCCGTAACATAGTCCCGACCCGAGCACTAGCCATGCAGTATAACATACCCAGCCCGTGCTAATGGTTCAGGAATAGGAAGTCCATCTTCCGCCAGCCCCCTAAGATGCATTTTAAGGGCCACTTCAATATTTTTTTGTGCCTCAACTAATGTATCACCAGTTGCTACACAACCAAGAACATCTGGGAGATATGCGGAGAAGTTGTCACCAGCCTTTTCAATAATAATTAAATATTTCAATGGAACTTTCCCCCTTTTAATCCTGCTTGCTCTAAAATACTGTTTATCGTCCCTGTTGCAAGATCGTCACTTGGCTTACCAGCCACTGTGACACGTCCTTGTTTAACTGGATGTTTAAATTGTCTGTGGTTCCCGACTTGGGAAACAATATACCACCCATCCTTGATAATAAGTTCAAGAACTTCTTTAACCTTCATCGTTGGAATAATGACCGCCCCTGGACCCACCTAGTTTACTTCAATAATAAATAGATTTTAAGAAGGTTATTACCCGTTCGTTAATACCTGTTAGGGTTCATGAATTATTTAAATTATTATACCATAAAATTATTGCTGAAGGCCAAGAATGCCTATCACCA
>CAZRVU010000085.1:1749-3914 GCA_964603615.1 uncultured Desulfovibrionaceae bacterium | reverse complement strand
TACGGTGGTGTGGGAGGTCGGCTACCCAATTAGTGGGTAGCCTCCTACCCGATTGTGAAGAAGCGGGGCAGAAAAAAAGTTGTAAGAAGGATTTTTTTACCGGATAGGGAATACTAGAAAGTTAATCAGTGTAATTAACTATCAAAATTCAAACAGGAGCTGGTGGAAATTTGAAAGGGGAGAGGGCAATGCAGATCAATATACGTGGTAAAAACATGGAAATTACCCCTGCTTTACAGGAGTATGTGACAAAAAGGCTTCGCAGGCTGGAAAAATATTTTAATACGAAGATTGAAGCACAGGCAACCTTGAGCGTGGTCCGGGAGGATCATATTGTTGAGGTGACCATCGCCATTGACGGCCTAATTCTCAGGGGGGAAGAGGCTACAGGCGATATGTATGCTTCCATCGATTTGGTTGTGGACAAATTAGAACGCCAGATGCATAAACATAAAACAAAGATAAACCGCAAGCTGCGGCAGAAAGGTTTGAAGGGGCTTAGCGAAAAATTTGCCGGTTCGGAGAAAGAAACAGAGGTTGAACCCCGCGTGGTCAGAACGAAGCGTTTTGTGATGAAACCCATGCCCACCGAGGAGGCCATCTTGCAGCTCGACTTGTTGGGCCACGACTTTTATATTTTTACCAATGCGGAAACGGAAGAGATCAATGTCTTGTATAAGCGCAAGGACGGTAACTACGGGTTGATCGAGCCGGCCTAGGCCAGGCACACTGAAGGCTTGTTCACCATCTGACCGGCAGGCCTGGTGCAGCATACATAATAACATACAACTACAACTACCACAGGCATACCAGGCAATGTTATATCGATAATTTGGTTGGTGGGTAGGCTTCGTTTTGAGCTGGAGCGGCCCAGGGAGATATGCTAGAAATACATACCGGCGCAAGCCGGTTTTTTCTGCAGGTCAAGTTGCGCTATGTTGCAGCACAGGGGAATATTTTGCAGTATTTGGGGAGGCTGATTGTATTTAGCATTATCTAACCCGGTAGGGCGGTTTATCTCTAAGGGAGGCCGAAAAGTGGGAGAAAAAGTCAGCGTTATCATCTGCGAAGGCGGTAGCCCTTTCAGTGAAATAGAACGGGTGATGGCCGGGGTGCGCCAGGCAGTGCTTTTAGATAATCTTGAGAAAATGAAGCAGGTGGAGGCGATTGGTTCAATTTACCTTTTGACCAATTATCCCGGGTTGGCGGAGCAAGCATCGTCTATGGGGGTAAAGGTTGAAAAGAACGAACTGGCAGAGGAACAATTTCATGTTGGCGATAAGTTGTCTGCACTAATAAATAGAGAGAGGCTGGAAAATGTTTTTTACATGGGCGGGGCCAGTATCCCCCTGGTCACCACCGGGGAGCTGGGGGAGATCTGTGACCTCCTGCTAGCGGCGCGGGAAGTAATTTATGCCAACAACGTTATGTCTGCCGATGTGGTTGCTTTTACGCCGGGCCGGCTAATCAACAAGATTGCCTTGCCGGCTATGGATAATGTCCTGGGAATGTCGCTGCGGGATGGCACCGGCGTGGAACAAAGGTTGTTCCGCAACACAACGGGCCTGCTCTTCGATCTGGATACGCCGGCAGATTTGCTAATTCTGGCAGGAAGCCCTTTTGCCGGGCCGCGCACGCGCCGCGTGCTCAACGGTTTAAATCTGGATCTTTCCCGTTTGGAGAGAGCCAAAGCGGTCCTGGCCGGCGATTATGAAGAGGCCGTTCTTTTGGGCCGGGTTGGTGCGCCGGTGATCGCCAAGATCAATCAAAATTTGAAGCTCCGCTTGCGGGTTTTTTCAGAGGAACGGGGGATGAAGGCCCTGGGACGGGAAGAGAGGGGCGAGGTTGTCTCCATGATGGGGTTTTTCCTGAAGGAGGTAGGCCCCGGCAGGTTTGTGCATTACCTGGAGAAAGTGGCCCACTGTGCCTTTCTGGATACGCGTGTGTTGATGAACCATCTTTTGGGGTGCAGGCCTACGGCGGAAGAACGTTTTTTTTCGGATTTAGGGCGCTGGCGGGAGATAAAAGACCCCCAAATCCGGGAGTTGACTAAAGCTGCTGTGGAGTCGGAGATCCCCATTCTCTGCGGGGCCCATTCCCTGGTTTTGGGAGGCTTGTGGGCCCTGGTAGATGAGATCGGGCCCACGCACGATCACTACAGGCCC
>CAZRVU010000085.1:0-1649 GCA_964603615.1 uncultured Desulfovibrionaceae bacterium | reverse complement strand
AAAGGCAAGGCCCTGAGGCCTTGCCCGGCCATCCCCGTGTTTGCGGAACTATTTTTTGACCATTGAAGCCAGCTTTAGTGTACATTAAAGGTGTGCATTAATAATGATGATCAAGATTTTGAGGAGCTGAGCAGTTTTGAAGCAATATGATCTTTCCCAACTTTCGGTAGAGGAATACAGGAGGTTGCTGCACCGTGCCGAAGCCGATATTGCAGAACATTCCGCCCTGGCCGGGGAGGTCATTGGGCGCGTCCGGCAGGAGGGTGACCGGGCGGTTCTTGCTTATACCCGTGAATTTGATGGGGTTTCGCTGGCGGCCGGTGATTTAAGGGTGCCCGAGGAAGAGATTGAAAAGGCCTACCGGCAGCTAGAGCCCCGTATGCGGGAAACCCTGGAATATGCCACAGCCAATATCAAAAAATTTCATTGGCAGCAGTTGCCCGTGGAGATGTGGCTGCAAGAGATTGATAAGGGGCTCCTGGCTGGAGAAAAGGTGACCCCCATTACGGAGGTTTGCCTTTATGTGCCCCGGGGAAAGGGCAGTTTTCCCTCCGTTATGCTCATGCTGGGGATACCGGCAATGCTGGCGGAGGTGCCCCGCGTGATCGTTTGCACCCCGCCGGGGGAGGGCGGGCGCATCGAGGAGGCTACGCTGGCTGCTGCTCACCTGGCCGGCATCAAGGAGATCTACAGGGTGGGGGGGATGCAGGCGATTGCCGCTGTGGCCTATGGCACGGAAACCATTCCCCGCTGCCGCAAAGTAGTCGGTCCGGGTAATGCCTATGTCAATGCGGCCAAAAGGTTGCTTTATGGGGTTTTAGATGCGGGCCTGCCGGCAGGCCCCAGCGAGGCGATAATTTTAGCGGATGAACGGGCAGAGGCGCGCCTCGTGGCGCTGGATCTGATGATCGAGGCGGAACATGGCCCCGATTCCGCTTCCTTGCTGGTCACCCACGGGCGGGCACTGGCCGCAAAAGTGGCCGCGTTGGTCGAAGAATATTTACCCCGGCTGCCGGCGGAGAGACGTGAATATGTACAAACCTCCTTGCATAATTACGGTGGCGTCGTTTTAACCGGCAGCATGGATGAATCGCTGCGCTTTGTCAATGACTATGCCCCGGAACATCTCGAAGTGCTCACGGCAGATCCCTGGGCGCTGTTGCCGCAGATTAAAAACGCCGGCGAAATAATGCTGGGCCCGTGGACGCCGATGACCCTGTCCAACTTTGTGTTGGGCCCCAATGCCGTTTTGCCCACGGGCTCCTTTGCCCGGACCTATTCCGGCGTCTCCGTGCATGACTTTTTAAAGCGCACCTCCATTGGCTACGCTACCCCTGCCGGATTTCAAAAGGCAAAAAGCGCCGCCGCCCACTTTGCAGAAATAGAAGGCTTTTGGGCTCACGCTCTCGCCGCCAAAGAAAGAAAATAGCGTGTTAAGAAAAATGCAGACCGTGTGAAAACTATTATTGTCGAATTGTTTACCCACTTTAACGCTAATTTCAAGGTATATTAGGGAACAAGCATCTTAGATATGCTGATTATTTAACGCATTCCCCACTTTTTGAAAAGGTTTTTGGTTTTTTGTATTTTTTTCACAGTTTGACGGGGGTTTTAGATTTTATATTTTAGTGTTGGGTGATTGTAGTGCA
>CAZRVU010000084.1:0-3941 GCA_964603615.1 uncultured Desulfovibrionaceae bacterium | reverse complement strand
TGGTGCCGAAGGTGGGACTCGAACCCACACGAGGGTGACCTCGCTTGATTTTGAGTCAAGTGCGTCTGCCGGTTCCGCCACTTCGGCGTGTTGTGTTTTTGTTTTTTTGTCACATTTATTATAAGCGAAGTTTCAAGTTTCGTCAAACGAAAAAAGGGGCGCCTGGAGTTGTTCTGTGATACTGTTACTTGTTCAACATTAACAATTTTATGGCTTGGTGAGTTAAACGTCCGTTTAACATCTAACTAGACTTTTGTTGATGAATGAACATTGGTACTGCGCTATTTGGCGCTATTGTTTTAACTTTTCCCGCAGCAGCTTGTTGACCAGTTGCGGGTTGGCCTGGCCTTTTGTTTCTTTCATGATCTGCCCGACCAGGAAGCCCAGGGCTTTGTTTTTGCCTTTATGGTAGTCTTCAACCGAGCCGGGGTTGCCGGCGAGGACTGTTTCTACAACTTTTAAAAGGGTTCCCTCGTCGGAGATCTGGGTTAGCCCTTTTTTCTCAATAATTGTTGCCGGTTTTTCTCCGGTGGCAAACATTTCTTCGAAGACTGTTTTGGCGATTTTACCGCTGATCGTCCCTTTGTCGATTAGTTTTAGAAGATTGCCCAGCTCCCGGGGTTTTACTTTACAATCCACGATCTCCAAATTGTTGGCGTTGAGCAGCCCCAGCAATTCGCTCATGATCCAGTTACTCAAATTCTTTGGTTCCCGGTAAGTGTCCAGCGCTTCTTCGTAATATGCGGCCAGTTCCCGGGAGGTGGTCAGCACTTCGGCATCGTAAGGTGGTAAGGTATAGTCCCGGATAAACCGCGCATAGCGGGCGGCGGGGAGTTCGGGAATGGAGCGGCGGATTTCTTCCAGCCACCCTTCGCTTATTTTAAGGGGCGGGAGGGTAGGATCGGGGAAATAGCGATAGCTTTCGGCTACGAGTTTATCCCGCATGGCTTTGGTCGCTCCTTTTTCCTCATCCCAGTGCCGTGTTTGTGGTATGATCTCGCCTCCTTCCTGCAGGATGCGGGTTTGCCTCTCGATTTCGTATTCAATGCCCCGATAAACGGCGCGGAAGGAATTCATATTTTTAAGTTCCGTTTTAGTGCCCAGTTTTTTGCTGCCCTGAGGCCGCAGGCTAATGTTGGCATCACAGCGCAGGGAACCTTCTTCCATTTTGCAGTCCGAGATGCCAATGTAAAGCAATGTGTTGCGCAGTGCTTGTAGGAAAAGTCGTGCCTCCTCTGCAGTGTGGATGTCGGGTTCCGTGACAATTTCCACCAGAGGGACGCTGGCACGGTTGAAGTCCACCAGGCTGAAAGGTGTGGAAAGGATATCGCCCATGTGAAGCATTTTTCCCGCGTCTTCTTCGAGGTGTACCTGGTGGATGCCGATATTTTTTGCTTCCTCTTTTATATTAATGGTAAGGTGGCCCTTCTTGCCCAGGGGCTGAAAGCTTTGAGTGATCTGGTAGCCGTTAGGCAGATCGGCATAGAAATAGTTTTTGCGGTCAAAGGTGATCTCCGGGCTAATCTGGCAGCTTAAGGCAAGGGCTGTTTTTAGGGCATATTCTACGGCGCGCTTGTTTAATAGCGGTGCACCGCCTCCTGGTAAAGCAAGGCAAACTGGGCAGACCTGAGTGTTGGGGGCGGCGCCAAATGCAGTGCTACAGCCACAAAAGAGCTTGGTTTCAGTTAAAAGCTCTACGTGTACTTCTAAACCGATGACTGCTTCAAAAGTGGACATGGTGGACATAAACTTTACCTCCTGCAATGCAAGTGCATATTTTGACCAGCGAAATTGGCGTTCTTTATCGGACAAAGAAGCCGTTTACAATAGGCAACTAGATTTTTCCTATGGACTGCAAAACCGGTGGCTGCTTCAAAAGCAGTCATGTTGGGCATTACTATATCTCCTGCAGCGCAAGTGCATAATTTGACCAGCAAAAGGGGCGTTCTTTTTCAAGCAAAGATGCTATCTGCAGCAAGGTGACCTCATCTTCTTTTTTGGCTATAAACTGCAGGCTGCCGGGCAAGGTATCCTGCAAACTACCTGGTTCGCCTGTGTTGCTGGGACTGCCTTCCGAACTGTCTTTGGTGAGGGGAAAACTTAAAGCCGGAAAACCGCCGAGGTTGGCTGCCGCCGTATAGTAAGCGGCGGGATCGGGAAATTCCTTTCCGCTGAGCGGGCTGTCCAAGGGGGGGCTGTAAAAGGGCACAGTGGGCGTAAGTAGCAGGTCGTTTTTCTGCAGGCAGCCCTCCAGTTCCTTGGTGATAAGCGTGCGCATTTTCTGTCCTTGTTGAAAAAACGTTTCGTAGTATTTTGGTGTGGAGATGAACCCACCAAAAGTGATAAAATTTTTCAGTTTGCTGCTGAAACCCAAGGTGCGGGTTTTTATGTACATCGCCTGGAGATGATCTCCTTCCTCTCTTTGGCCGAAGCGCACCCCGTCCATATTGGATAAATTGGAGAAAGCTTCCACGGCGCAAATAATGGTGGCAACCAGCGAAGCCTCTTTAAAATAGGGAAGTGTGACAAAATTGATCGTCAGGCCAAGTTTTTCAAGAATGGCCAACTGTTCTTCAAAATCAACTTTGACATTCTCTTGTAGGTAGGGTGCCTCGTTCCAGCAGGCGGGGACGGCAATAGCAATTTTGGGTTTTTCCTTTAATTTCTCCAGCAAACCGGCGTAAAGGGGTGCCTCTGTCTGCAGCGTGATCGGGTTATCGGGTTCGGGGGCGGCAAGGATCTGCAAGGCTGCAGCTAGATCCGAAACCTGCCGGGCCAGGATGCCGATTTGTTCCAGGGAGGAAGCGCTGTCGATTAGCCCCCGGCGAGAGATCCGGCCATAGGTAGGTTTCAGGCCCATTATTCCGCAATAAGAGGAGGCTTGCCTCAGCTCGCCCCGTGTATCAGAGGCCAGGGCCAGCGCTACCAGCCCGGCAGATACAGCCGCCGCGGCGCCACTGCCGGCGCAACATCCTATATCCCGGGGGTTTTTCGCCGTGCCAAAGTAGGAGCTGCCCCCCGAACACCCCAGGCCAAATTCCTCCAGATTCGTTTTGCCGGCTAAAAAAGCGCCGTTTTCCTTTAACTGGAGGGTAACACGAGCGTCAAAAGGAGACTGGTAAGCGGCCATGAACCGGGAGGCGCAGGTTGTTTTTAGGTCGCCGGTGACGATATTGTCGGCAAGGGCAAAAGGAACTCCTAGCAGGCTGTTATTTTTATCCTTTAGAATATCCCCGCCTAGCATCAATTTTTCTACCCTTTTTATTTCCCCGGCAATATATTTTGGATCTATAGAAATGAAAAGGTTCAGCTTTTTTTGGGCTTCTGCGGCGCGCCGTGCCAATGTGTTGCCCAGTTCGGTCGGTGAAAGCTTTTTTTCCTGCATGGCGGTAGCGATTTGTTCTACAGTAAGGCTTGCAAAATCTGGATCCATCAAGAAACCTCCTTTTCGAGGAAACACTTATGTAATTTACTACCATTTTACCCGTTATTATCCGGCTAAGCTATTTTTTATGCAGAAACTTTCTGTTATATTTTTTTGCATTTTTTAAATTGTTTTCCCTATTTTTCCCTAATTTCTTTCTTTATTTCTATTCTTCGATGATTCTGGGGACCAGGAAACAGGATTCATCAGTAACAGGGGCATTGGCCAGGGAGGCTTCTCGCGGCAAGGAGGGACAGGCAAGATCCTCACGCAGCAGATTGGGGCCCCGGTGACCGTAGCAGGCCGCGGCGACTCCCGTCAAATCTATTGTTTGCAGTGGTTTAAACAAATCAAAGAGATTTTGAATTTCTTTCTGCAGCTTTTCTATTTCAGTTACCGTTAATTCTATTCTGGCATCGAAGGCGGCACCTATCAGCTCTTTTGTAGAAATTTGCAACCTTTCCACCCTTTCTGGATCTGTTTTATAAGCATGCTCTAGATTATACCATATCTTCAT
>CAZRVU010000083.1:0-4343 GCA_964603615.1 uncultured Desulfovibrionaceae bacterium | reverse complement strand
TTACCCCGTTGATCGTTACCTCATTGTTCATTACCCCGTTGATCGTTACCTCATTGATCATTACCCCGTTGATCGTTACTTCATTGATCATTACCCCGTTGATCGTTACCTCATTGATCGTTACCTCGTCCTGATTACTAATGTTTTGGTGGCGCTATCCCAGTCGATCTCTCCCCCGAGGGCATCCGTCACATAGCGCGCCGGCAAATAAATTCTGCCGGCAACATTTTCCGCCTGGACATCCATCGTGAACGTTTTCTCATTATGTTTATAGCTTTTTTGCCCGACCGTAATCTCCACCGTATTGGGGTCTTTGATCAGCGTTGCCGTCTTGGTGGCATCATCCCACTTGATATTTTCTTCGGTCACGCCCAACACTTTGCCCAGTGTCCTCAGCGGGAAAAAGCTGCGGTCGTTTTTAAGGTACGGGACGGCGTCCGAGGTTTCTTTCTTTCCGTTAAGCGTATAGCTGCTCGTGCCAATGGTCAGCACTGCTTCCCTGGCCAAAACAGGTTCGGTAATCGTTACTTTGAGCAGGGCAGGGGAGAGATTGACATAATCCCGGCTATTGCGGATACTTATTTCAAGGTAGGCCTCGCCCGCTTTCTTGCCCCTGATCTCATTATAGGCATAGGCCTCGAGGTAATCCGCATAGGCGGCAGGAACGACGATCTCATAACGTGCGGTAATATTATCCAGCAAAAAACCGCGCGAAGAATAGATCTCAACGCGGGAGATGTATTTATTTAAATCAATTCTTTCGTTTACAGCCAGGTTGATGGCGGCATAATTAACTTTAATATAATCATTGGGCCTGAGCGTAAAACTTTTGTCCAGATCATAGCTCGCAATAATAATTTTCTCACTGACGGCGCCGTAACCTTCCTTGTCTACGGCAATAGTATATTCTCCCCGTTCCAGCCCTGTTATGGTATAATTGCCGCCGCTGTCCGTTACAGCCTCTTTTTTTGTCCCGCCGGCGGTAACGGTAACCTTTGCATTGCTGACCTTGTAATTATCAGTATCCTTGACGTTGCCGCTGATCTTGTAACCCGAATCAATCTTGTTGATGTTAATATCGCCAACATCAATTCTCGATCCCGTTACCCTCACGCCGGTTTCCAGCAATTTTTTTGTATTGTTAATGGTAGCATAAAGGCTATACGTGCCTTCTTTTACATCGATGAAGGTAAAAAACCCGTAATAATTTGTTTCGGCACTATACTTGTTGGCACTATCTTCGAGGTAAACGCTGACTTTGTTTAAACCAGCCTGGCTGTCCCCGACCAAACCCCCAACGACGCTGGTGCTCCCTCTTTTTTCCCGGAGTTCGGTCTGCGAAACCGGGTAATACCTGCCCTCCACCCGGATCTCATTTGCCAGTGTTTTCGTCTGGTAACCCAGCTTTTTAAATTCGAGGGTGTAGCGGCCATCAGGAACATAGCGCATTTCATAATAACCTTTGGCGTCGGTCGTCACCCTTTTTATTCTGGTATTGCCGTCAATTAACGAAACTTCCACGCCGGCGAGATAGTCCCTGTTTTCGTCCACGACACTACCGTAGACATCATATCCCGTGCGGCTTTCCCGTTTGACGATGAGGTTCACTACTTTTTCGTCGCCGGCAGAAATAATTTTCACATAATCTATTCTTTCCAGCAGTTCATAACCAGTGGCATTGACACCGATTGTATATGTTTTGGCGGCAAGATCCGCAAATGTATAGTAACCGCGGGCATCTGTTTTCGTCTTGATCTCCTCGCCTGCACTGTCTATCAAGTAAACCTCTTCACCCTGCACAAAATGACCGTCTTCATCGGTGACCCGACCGGTGAGAGTTCTTGCAGCGGGCGAGGAGACAGCGCCGCCGGTTCTCTCCAGCCTGATCGTCCCCAGATCGTAATCCCCGACCCTCAGGCGCAGGAGATTTCTCATCTCATAATCCCGGTAACCATATTTAGTCACGGAGACTTCATAATCCCCGAGGGGCAAATTGATCACATCGAAATAGCCCCTGTTATCGGTGTAACCTTCATAGGTAATATCATCATAATCGTCAACCAGCACCACCCGCGCATCGGCAAGGGGGGAGTCATCCCGCTCATCGAGAACCCTGCCGGAAACCTTGTATCTGCCTTCCCTGGCAGTGCCCGCAACGAGATACTTTGTCCCCAGATCGATATAACTGGAGTAACTGGAAATTGTGTAAGAGGCGTTTCTGTAGCCGGCCCTGACGATCTCCGCCCTGCCAATCGTCCTCGCAGGGTAAACCGTTCCATTTATCCATCCATTATAATCACTGTAGATACTGATAAAGGGTACGCTTTCCCGGTCATAAAACAAATCCAAGCGGGCATTGTAAATGGGATTTCCTGTATCGTCATCCCTCACAAAACCATAAACATCCACCCGCGAGTCGGCCCGGGCCACCGCGGAAAACAAAAAAGTGGTGAGCAAAAAACAAACTAAAAAAACGGTTAGGGATTTCTTAGCCCTGCTGTTCTTCCTGGAAAACAATATGCTCCTCTCCTTCACATCAAGAATTTTTCCCCCTCTATTTTATGACGGCAAATACCGGTAAAAAGTTTTCCAAAAAAATGTTTAAGGGGAATATTTTGCATGGGGTAACATATTTTTCTCCAGACGGGCCGCGATTTCCTTCCCCCGCCAGGGAGGATATCTGTAATTATTAAAATTTCTCGCTGATCATCTATCCTCCGGGAGAGCTTTTGCCCGGAGGATCAGCCTGTGCGTAGCATTGTGGATGGGATGGCAAGTCACCAGCGTGAGTATCCTTTCGTCCGGATCGCCGCCGGTAACCGAGGTATCATTTGGCTCCACTATAAACTTATCGTAGACCACATAGCGGTAAACGTTTTCCAGCGTGGCCACGATGATCTCATCTCCAGCCTCCACTTCGTCCAGGCGGTTAAAAAACCGCCCGTAGGTGTAGCTGCGGTGCGCCGTCAACACCATATTGCCGGGCTCCCCGGGCCCGGCTGTCTCCTCCATCAGCCCGGCCCCGATCTTGAGGTTGGCCAGGCTGGCCCCTTTTAAAAGGGGCAGTTTGAGCTCGATTTTGCGGATGGCAAGGATCCCCAGGGTATCGGCAGGCAGGACGATCGCGCTCCCCTTCGGCCCCGCTTCCTCCCCGCCTGCCCCGGCTCCTACAGGCAGGGGCAGCCTTAACCCGCCCCCTGCATCCTCCGCCGCCCCCGCCGGCAGGTTCGCTTCCCAGCTCTGAAATATTTTCTGCTGCCAATACCAGGTATAGGCACGATCCAAGAGCGGGTAGAGAAAAACAAGCAGCCCGGCGATGATGATCACGTTTGCTATTTTCCGCATCCTTAGCCCCTCCCCTTTAGGAATGGTAAACATCCGGCGTCAATCAGGATTTGTTTTGTTCCCCCAAACATCACGTGTACTCCTTTTTCGAATTTCCCGAACTATGCTTGCCCCATCCTTTTCAACTTGATATGCTTTATAATTATACTATACCACTTTAACCCTGTGGACAGCGCAAAGGTCCTTTTCCAAATTTTACGAAGCCAGTTTGACATATATTCATGCCTGTAATATTATATTTACAGGTAATACTTATTGGGGAGGCATTACCATGAAAAACATTACTACTGTCACAAAAAAGGGGCAGGTTACCATACCGGTAATGATGCGGAAAAAACTGCAAATCAGCTCTGGTGACAAAATCAGGTTTTCTTTAAACAAGCAAGGACAGGTAGTTCTAGAACCGGTTAAAAATGACCTGGACGCTCTTTATGGAGCCCTGTCCAAAGAGAGGCCGGAAATGAAAATTGAAGAACAGCGCAAAGCTGCCCGGGAGTGGATCGGCAACCAGAAAGGCAGGGCGTAACCGGCATGTATTTTGTGGATACCAATTTATTTATTCGCTTTCTTTCACGGGACGATGAAGAAAAAGCCGCCAGGTGCAAAACCCTTTTTGAAAAAGCCCGGGCCGGCGAAATAAAGCTTTTTACCTCTGAATTGGTAATCGCGGAAGTAGTATGGGTACTCCAATCCCCTAAAACCTACCATCAAAAACCGGAGAAGATACGCGATTTGCTATTGCCGCTGCTCATGTTAAAAAACCTATATTTCCCCCACAAAGAACTCTACCCGGATGTTTTTGAACTTTTTGCTTCTACCAATGTGGACTACATTGACGCCTATAACGCCATTTTAATGCAACGGAAAGGTATTACTGATCTTTATAGTTATGATCTGCATTTCGACCTGATCGACAATATCAACCGCCTGGAACCGTAAAGAAAACTGATCAGTATAACAACGGTTCTGAACATCCCTTAAAGAGAACACAATAGCAC
>CAZRVU010000082.1:0-4430 GCA_964603615.1 uncultured Desulfovibrionaceae bacterium | reverse complement strand
ATGCTAAAAGGCTTTAACGGCATCTATTTATCATCTAACTGCAAAAGTCAGGATATTACCATAAATATGTTTTTTTGTATAGGCGGTAAATGCTTCCAATTTAACCGGCTCCTGGTTAGCGGCAGTATTAATTGCTAAACACTCCAAAGTTAAGTTCTAAGGTTTTGATATAAATTGGTACTTTTTGGTACTTACAGATATTGATAATAATAAACAGAATAAAACATTCCTTTTAATGGAAGGTACGGGGTTTTCCTCTGTAGAAGTAGAACATATACCATTTCTACAGAGGAGGAAGAAAATGAATACCAAAAACAATGACCATCTAGCTTTATATGGGCTACTTAGTTCTTTGGGACTTAGCCCGGCCATGCGTAACGATCAAGCCATTTTAGAAGCGCTGGAAAAGGGTGAACCAGTCGATCATATCCAGGGTTTAAATGAAGCGGGCCTCTTAGATCCTTTCTTCGAGTTTCTAAAAGAAGCAGATATATTTCCTTGTGTCAAAAAAGTAAGCGCCCTTTCTTACCGGCGTGTGATGGCCCCCATAGTTCTCTTAGTTCTTACCTACATGACCAAAATACTAATCGGGGTCCCCTTCATGAATGCGTTGCCCGATGTTTTGTTCAGCAAGGTTTCCATCATGCGCCTTTTAGGCTTTAACGCCCATCTTATAGAAAACGGGCTTTGTCGCCGGGGAGAACATGCACGTAAAAACTGTGAACCAAATACAGATTCTTTGACCATGGTTGCAGGTGTTGGAAGCGTAAGAAAATTAAAGATTATCTCGATTATGTGGCTATCCCCGCCGGTGAATATTGCGGTATCTTGCACCTCGAAGAATTGGCCTTTTTTTTAGGGATTAGGGTCAGAAAACCGATGCTAAAAATTTCTTCTAAAGATGATGTCTACCGCCGGCGGGGGTTAAAACCACCTAAATAAAGTTAGCTGGTTTTAGTGTAATTCCTTTACAATGGTGCTTTTTGGTAATTTATATCATAACCTCAGATCAGTTATGTCTACTATCTGCGTGCGGAAACTTTTTTTAAAATTACACGTCTCTCAAGTAAGGGCATACCATAAAGGGAGTGATCTAATGAAAAAAAATATTTTGGCGGCCACATTATTACTAAGCCTGCTGCTTTCCGCTTGTACAGCGCAAACAACAAAAAGCGCTTCAGATTTAATGGCTAATATTCAAAAAAACGATTTAACACCCATCGAAATTGCAGATCCAAACAATCAACAAGGAAACAGAAAAAAGGAAATGACCGATTTTTCACTAAAACTTTTACATGAAGGCTTTACGGGCAAAAACATTTTAATCTCCCCGCTTTCCATCGTTTCCGCCCTGGGCATGGCGGCCAACGGGGCAAACGGCAAAACCCTCGCAGAAATGGAGCAGGTTTTAAATTCAGATATCCAGGGGCTGAATGATTACCTGAAAGCCTACGCCGCCTACCTGCCCCGCAGTGAAAAATACAAGGTGAACCTGGCGAACTCCATCTGGTTTAAAGACGATCAAAGCCTGACGGTAAACCAAGATTTCCTGCAAATTAATAAAGATTATTACGACGCCGATATCTATAAAGCGCCTTTTAATGAAAGTACAAAAAATGCGATCAACAGTTGGGTAAAAGATAAAACCAACGGCATGATCGAAAAACTTTTGGAACAGGCTCCTCCCGCAGATGCCGTGATGTACCTAATCAATGCCTTATCGTTCGATGCAGAATGGGAAAGCATTTATAAAGACACGCAGGTCGGCGCGGGTGAATTTACCTTGGAAAACGGAGAAAAACAAAGCGCAGAATTTATGGGTTCAACAGAATATTCTTACCTTGAAAACGAGGTTGCCACAGGCTTTATGAAACCCTATAAGGATCATAAATATGCTTTTGTGGCCTTGCTGCCGAGGGAAAATACGGCCATGCTGGATCTTTTAGGCTCCCTGGATGCGGAAAGTATAATGGGGCTGCTCAAAAATAAAAAGGAGACAGAGGTTTATACCAAAATCCCCAAATTCTCGGTAGAGTATAGCGCGCTGTTGAATGAGCCGCTGCAGGGGCTAGGGATGTTGGATGCTTTTAGTGATAAAAAAGCCGACTTTACAGGGTTAGGAAGATCGGAGCATGGAAATATCTATATCAGCCGCGTGATCCATAAAACCAAAATTGATGTGGATGAAAAGGGGACAAAAGCGGGCGCTGTGACCGCGGTTGAAATGGATGCCACATCGGCCATGCTAAAGGAACCGAAGATGGTTATTTTGGATCGCCCCTTCTTCTATATGCTGGTTGATACTGAACAAAATCTGCCCCTATTCATGGGCAGCTTAATGAGCCTGGGCTAAAGGATCGCAAGGATTGGCCTTGTTTGTGTTAGGCTTCCCGCTGCAGTTTGGCCAAACGCATCCAGCCCTTAATTCTAAATTCTGCTCTAAATTTGGCAAGGCTTTTTCAAGTGATCGTAGGAATAGCGCTATATTCAACACTTAAGTCCGGCTATTTGGAAAACCAACTTTTATGGATGAACGCTTGATTATTATCAGCTCAATTATCCTGTTTAATAGCGGCAAAAATCACTTCTTTTGAGACCAGGTTTAGATTAAAAAAAGGTTATAGCTATGGTAGCATATCGGCAGTAAAAGGCGGGGCAGATTTATATGGATGTTCAGTCTTCACATGTTTCTTTAATTTTCATTATTTCTTCCAGAGTCAATTCGGTTAGGTCTGCCACCTGTTCCAGCGAAAATCCCCGCAGCAAAAGTTTTTTTGCTGTTTTCTCCGCAGCTTCCTTTAATCCTTCCAATTTGCCCTTTTCCATACCTTTTTCCATACCTTTTTCCATACCTTTTTTCATGCCCTTCTCCAGGCCCTTCTCCATACCTTTTTCCAGGCCCTTCTCCATACCTTTTTCCATGCCCTTTTCCATGGCCTTTATCTCTGCATATTTTATTCTTGAAACTGCGTCAAGCCTGGCTTTTTCCCTGGCGTAATATTTCTGTCTCATTAATTCATCGGCACTTATTTCATGAAGCATTTTCTCTGCCATTTTGATGGTCTCGCTCCTTTCTATCAGTTTATTCATTTTTTCTTCCATCTCCGGCTTATCAGCATTTTTCATAAATGTCAGCCATTGTTCGTGCGCCTGCATCTGCCCGGTATCTTTTTTGAGATCAAATTTGGGCAGTTCCAGGTAATGGATCTCTAGATCATCTATAAGCCGGAAATGTTCTTCTTTTTCCAGAAGATGATATTCTGTATGATATTTTGATGTTTCGGTGATCATTTCAAAGTCTAATATATTTATGACGATGCTCTTCTTAAGGGATAAATAGGCTTCGGATTCTGCAATGGTTTCTGTATACATATTTGCCCAGTAATACAAGCTACGCTTTCTAAAATCGTCTTCCTTGTTTACTTGAACTTCGATGTTAATTCTTTTTCCTTCTTCTGTTTTTACTTTAAGATCCAGGATCGATGCTTTGTCTCCCTCAAAATTTTGGAGATTAAAAGGGTTCAGGTGGGTTATTTCCTGTATTTTAGCCTGGCCCTGTAAGTGTAGTATAGCATTTAAAAAGTCTATGAGGATCAGCTTGCTTTCTTTTTTCTCCCGGCCAAATAATGCTTTAAATACCAGATCGCTTAGAGGGCTTAGCAGTTTGCGGCTGTGCATTTATATTTATGCTCCTTTTATAAATCTTCGCCCATTTCTATATATATTATACTGGATTTGCCCCGAGTTTGCATGCGGGGATGTCCCCCAATTTGAAATCACAGTCTAGGGCACATATTGCTCGGTAATGCTTTGCACGTAGCCGTCTTTTGTGGTAACCCAAAATGGCGGCATGAAATCCATATACTGTTCGAGATACCTTATAAATTCCTCCTTGGTGACAGATTTGTGGGAAGCGTCTCCATCCAAATTGATAACCTGGTATTGGGTTTGTTCTGTTACCCCACAATACATGGGGTAGCTTTTGGGGTTGTGTATATAAAATCCGTTCGGCATCTCCTTATCAGGATCAATGCCAAGTTCCTCCAGCCTTGCTGTATCCTCCAGCGTTAACCATTCGACTTGATCCAGATGGAAGTAAGGCCGATCACCATTTTTAAAGTTGGAGATAAAACCGATAAAATGGCTGACCGGGGTTTCCAAAAAGTCTTCTGCTGTCGCTGCATAGTGGGGCACAAAATCACCCATGGTAACCTGCCATTGGCCCAGGCCATTTTTAATAAATTCATTAGCGACCTGCAGGGGATCCAGTAATCCTGGCCTATGCCCCTGCCCGACTTCCTTTTGCAGCTCCCTGTAATAGTCTGCTGGCAAACCCTCACTGTCCGGTGTTTCATAATACACAGTACCGTTCCCATCCATCCAGCGCTCCACGCACCAGATGCCATGCTCCCCCTGAACAGCCGGTTGGG
>CAZRVU010000081.1:0-4667 GCA_964603615.1 uncultured Desulfovibrionaceae bacterium | reverse complement strand
GTTTGCGTTTTATCCCGGGACAAAACCCACAATAACCGCCTATAGAAAGAGATATTACAATATTGACAAGATTTCAATATTGCATTATAATATCCTCTGCTATGCCCTATAACAACAAATAACGATAAAAAGCATTATTAAGAGCATCTTATGTTTATACACTGTTATTAAAAAACAAATGGAGGTGAAGACGTGGACCTGATCAGGTGGGAGCCCAGAAGAAATTTAATGCGCAGTGTCTTCGATGATTTATTTGATATGATGGGGGCCTCCGGCCGGGCAAGAAGAAGCTGGTTGGAGGGTGGCATTTGGGAGCCAGCGGTAGACATAATTGATCAGAAAGATAAGTTGGTTGTCAAAGTGGAGCTTCCCGGTGTAAAAAAGGAAGATGTGAAACTATCCCTAACTGACAATAATTTAACTATCCAGGGCGAAACAAGCAAAGAAGAAGAGGTCAAAAAAGAGGATTACTATTGCCGGGAAAGGGCATACGGTAATTATGCACGTACCATTTCCTTACCAATTGAGGTTGATAAAGAGAAAATTACGGCAAAGTTTAAAAATGGTATCCTAGAAATTACAATGCCCAAGAAACCAGAAGTCCAACCTACAGAAATCACTATAGAAGAAGAGTAATACAAAAAAATACAGATTAAAAAGCCCCCTTCATTCCAAGGGAGCCGTTTTTTTGCAACCAGGGATGATTCTTGAATTGAACTGGATAACGTTGGCATAATTCTGACCCTGTTGCCAATCTGCAATTATCAAAATAATCATGGAGGTATTAAATATGGCCATTGAAAAAGTAAAAGAATATTTTAGGAATAAGGGGATGGAAAATAGAGTATTGGAATTTGATGTTTCCAGTGCAACAGTGGAACTTGCCGCGCGGGCTTTGGGCTGTGAAGGCTGCCGTATTGCCAAAACACTGTCCTTCCGTGTTGGGAACAGGATTGTTTTGGTCGTTTCAGCGGGCGATGCAAAAATAGACAATAAAAAATATAAATCACAATTTGGAACGAAGGCTAAAATGTTGCCCTACGAAGAAACAGAACGCCTGGTTGGACATGCTATTGGCGGCGTTTGTCCCTTTGCGGTAAATAATGGCGTTGAAGTCTACCTGGATGAGTCGCTGAAACGTTTTAAAACAGTGTTTCCGGCGTGTGGAAGTGCAAACAGCGCCATTGAACTGACTATTCCCGAATTGGAGAAATATGCCAGCCCCAAGGGATGGGTTGCCGTCTGCAGGCTCGTTGAATAACTAAAGTGAGTATTAGCAACCAATTTTCTTTCATCGGATTTCTTAAAATTGGTTTTAAAATGAACATTTTCAGCAGATGAATAAAACTGGTCCTAGAATGCATAATGCTATTGGAAACAGCCAGTGAACCGCTTAGAATTGCTTTAGCCCTAAAAACACCTTTGATAAGATCGTTCCCATCCCTTTTGGCAAGATTAGGGGCCTTGACAATAACATATTGTTTCACCAACCTAAGTCCTCAGTCAGTTGCTTTAAAGACATCTTTGCCTTCCCCGCATACAGGGCATGTCCAATCGGCAGGCAAATCTTCAAAAGCCGTCCCGGGTGGGATGCTGTTCTCGGGATCTCCTGTTTCCGGATCATAGACATAACCACAAACCGTACATTCGTATTTCCCGCCAGTACCGCTGCCAGTGCTGCTGCCGCTATCTTCACCCTTAATATAAGTAGGAGCAGCCGGTGGCGTTCCGCCTTTTTTTACCTGATGGTAATAAGCATAAGTCATGGAGTTGCCCTTTTTTAAAGCCTCGGCAGCAGTAACTTCTCCGATGAAAATGGTATGGGTTTTTGCGTCCACCTCTTGAACAACTTTCACCTCAATATAAGCCAGGGTTCCCTCCTCCAGGTAGGGCAGGCCCTGTGCTGTTGTGTGGTAGTTCACACCCGCAAACTTGTCAACATCCCGGCCAGACTTGAAACCAAATTGTCCAATCAAAAATAAAGGGGCCTCCTCTGAAAGGATCGAAACAGCAAATAACCCGCTATTCTTGATGAACTCGTTGGTTAAATTCTGCTTGTTGATACTTACAGCAACCGTTGGGGGATCATTGGAGATCTGGAAAACCGTGTTGGCGATCTGCCCGTTTATACGTTCCCCATCCTTGGAAGTAATCACGTAAAGCCCATAACTGATACTGTGCAGCACACTTAAATTCATCCCGATCGTGCCTCCCTTTTGATTCTTTTTGATTTTTAATGCTTACCTACCACGCCTCTTCAGTAATATTTTTTAGCGAGCTTTTTTTGAACGCCGGCTGCAGTAGATATTTGATAGCAAACGAGGTGTGGAAATGCCGTTTTGTTCATTCAACTTTGCGGGCGCAAAGTTAATGCAATTTTGTGAGCTTTAACTTTGCCGGGCCAAGTATAGAAGCAGGCCAGATTATTTTAATACCCCGGCCAAAGCCTTACCAAAATCCACTGCAGCTTTCAGGGCATCACCATCCGGATTCCATTGGTTTCTGTATCCTTCGTTGATAATTTCAAAACCGCCCGCTTCCATTAACTCATTTATAACCTTGACTGATTCCCCGCTCCAACCGTAGCAACCAAAGGCAGCAGCCTTTTTCCCTTTAAACTTCATTCCTTTCATCAGATGAATAAAACTGGCCACAGAATGCAAGATGTTATTTGAAATAGTGGGCGAACCGATGAGTACTGCCTTGGACTTAAAAACCTCGGTGATGAGATCATTTTCATCCCTCTTGACAAGATTATGAACCTTGACAATAACATCCGGATCGGCCGCCGTGATTCCTTCGGCAATCTTTTCTGCCAGTATTTTCGTTCCATTCCACATCGTATCGTAGATAATAGTGATCTGGTTTTCCTGGTAGTCATTGGCCCACTTTGCGTATTTTTCCACGATTTGTAGGGGGTTGTCCCGCCAGACAACTCCGTGGCTTGTGGCAATTATTTCAATTGGAAGGTTCAAGGCCATAACCTCATCCAGCTTCTTGCGCAGCAAGGCACTAAAAGGGGTCAAAATATTGGCGTAGTATTTAATAGATTCGTTAAAAAGATCACACTGGTCAACCCGATCATTGAACAACATTTCGGTGGCTAAATGCTGCCCGAAAGCATCGTTGCTAAAAAGAATATTGTCCCCGGTAAGATAAGTTGCCATACTGTCCGGCCAATGCAGCATCCTCATTTCAACAAAAATAAGTTCTTTGCCGTTCCCCAGATCAATTTTATCGCCGGTCTTAACAACCTGGAAATTCCAATCCTGGTGATATTGGCCTTTTAAAGATTTCACAGCATTGGCGGTACAATAAACAGGCTTATCCGGGATATGTTTCATCAAAGCCGGAAGCCCCCCGCTGTGATCAATTTCACCATGATTGGCAATAACAAAATCTATTTTCTGCAGATCGATTTCACTGGCCAAATTGGTCACGAATTCTTCTGCAAAAGGAGCCCAAACCGTATCCACAAGAGCTGTTTTCTCCTCCTGAATCAAATAAGAATTGTAGGTTGAGCCTTTGTGGGTAGAATATTCGTTGCCGTGAAACGTTTGCAGTTCCCAATCGACTTTACCCACCCAGTAAACATTGTTTTTAACCTGTTTTTTCAATATAACCGCCCTTTCTTATTTTTGTAGGCACATACTGCAGGCAGTTCGTAATTGCTTAACCGTTATCATCCCGGCGTTAGCGAAAGATCTTTAGCCAGCAAAGCTTAGGATCTACTTTTCACTGCGTTCAGAGCGATAAATTTTGCCGATCATGCTTTATTTTACGCATCGGCCCTTCCCTTTACAATCGATAAAGTATTAAAGGCATCATCCGGTTCTTTATCGCAAGCCAAGCAAGCGAGCTGTGCCATTTAGATAGATGGAATATTTAAGGCATCCTACAGTTTTTTACCCCTGCCCAAACCTTCTTGTGCCGTTGATACATTCTACTATATAGTGCCGCACATTACCAACAATGTTTTATTTATCAAAATTTAATCTTATGCTTTAACTTTATTGTTGACATATGCCCAAAATCTGCTATAATTAGTTATGAGCATAAGCCAATATCATTTTGGTTAGGCTAATTGCATGCTCCCTTTGAACTGACCCGGAGTAAAAAACCAGTCGCAACAACTTAATGGTGATGCTAATGGCAAAACCCGCATAAAAAATTAGATGTAACTATCCGGAGCAAAACTCAAATAGGGCACAAGAAAGGGAATTTGCGTAAAGTTCACATATACCGGACGGATACAGGGGATCTTGACTAACATCCAGGACGGTAATGATTGAACAGTAACAACTAAATTTTAGTACAAAAAATTAAGGAGGTGAATCTTGATGCCAAGAGGAGATGGAACGGGTCCGGCAGGAATGGGACCAATGAGCGGTAAAGGATTGGGCTATTGTGCTGGCTACGCAGCTCCCGGGGGTGCAAACTTTGGGTTTGGCCCGGGACGGGGCCGGGGTTTTAGAAGAATGTACTACGCAACCGGTTTTCCTGGTTGGGCACGCTATGGAGGCTATCCGCAGGATTTTGTAAATGAAAAGGAGTTCCTACAAAACCAGGCAGATCTTCTGCAACAGCAACTCAATGAAGTGCGCGAACAGCTTAAAGGTATGGAAAAAAACGAGTAGATTGTATTAATTAGCTAGTTGTATTAAAAT
>CAZRVU010000080.1:0-4758 GCA_964603615.1 uncultured Desulfovibrionaceae bacterium | reverse complement strand
AAAAAAGGAAGAATCGCTATAGTCATTTCTATCGCGGCTATTATATTGACCATAGGCGCCGCAACAGCTTTTACCGCCAATGATGCTGCCAAAAGGACCGTTAACGCCGGTTGGTGGTCATCAATTTGGAATATCCTTACCGATGACCAAAAAACACAGCTTGCCGATGAAGCTGTGGCGAGGCTGGATCAAAAATTGGCCGTAGGCAGGATTTCACAGGAGCAATACGAAAAAGGGAAAGAGGCCATCATAAATGGGGAGATGCCTTTCTTCGGAAAATTCGGTAGGGGTAGCTGCGGCGATATGACTGATGAACAAAAAGCGGCGATAGAAACAATGCGCTCGAACCGGGAAGAAATGCGATCAAAATGGGAGGCTTTGACCGACGCTCAAAAAGTGGAAATTTACAATCTCGATGACCAAAAAACAGCCATTAACAGTCAACTTATCGACAAATACCTTGAATTTGGCGTTATTGATACTGAAACGGCGGAAAGCATAAGGGGATTTCTCGAATCGAGAAAAAACGATATGCGCACAACCGGCAGAATGCCAATGCCCGGCGGCAGAGGCATGGGATGTGGTAAAACCTTTGGTGTCAGATAAGGCGAAATACAGGCAAACACAGGGGACGGTTGAACCGAGCCGTTCCCTTGTGCCCAAGGATTATATGGCCACAATAAAAAATACGGCAGGTTTTTAAGGAAAGGCAAACAATGGGTAGACTCGGCAAGGAGGGTAAAAATTGCATAAGGCGGCTATCGTGTATGCAACCAAAACCGGTCATTCCCGGAAAATCGCAACCGCGATCGGAAAAGCGCTTGGCACCGAGGCGGTAAATATAACGGCCCGTTCTGTCCTGGAGGGGGTGGATCTGCTGTTCATCGTGGGCGGTATTTACGGGGGTAAAAGCTTGCCGGGGCTTTTAAATTATGTGAAAAGTCTAGATGCCGGAAAAGTGAAAAAGGCGGCGCTGGTCACCTCCTGTTTGTCCAAAAAACAAGGACAGGAAAGCATCCGAAAAATACTGCAGGAAAAAGGTATTGCCGTGTTGGGCGAAACAATCTGCCGGGGCAGTTTTTTGTTTTTAGGCCTGGGACATCCCAATCAAGAAGATATTGGAGAAGCGGTGGATTTTGCTGTGCGCCTCACAAAGGATACCTAGAATATTTAGGAAATTAGAAAACGGGAACTGAATTCAGCTTTTGTGAACACAAATCACCCTGCGGGTGGTTTTTTCTTGCCCGGCAGAGTACCACAAAATGGCCCTGATCTTGGAAATGGGAGGAGAAGAGCCGAATGATCAACTGTTTCACTTGAGGAAATCGTAAACTGCCTGGGCTAAAACAGCAGAACCGATCCAAAGAACGCTTTCATCCAAGTCAAACTTAGGGTGGTGATGCGGATACATTGGACCTTTTTGGGGGTTATGCGAACCAAGGAAAAAGTATGTGCCCGGCACTTTTTCTAAATAATAGGCCATATCATCGTTACCTAAAGATGGTTTTCTTATTTCTACTATGTTTGCCTCTTTCACTATTTTGGTAGCGGATTTCACAAATGTTTTTGTAAAGGCTTCATCGTTTATAACGGCAGGGAAGTCTTTTATGAACTCGATGTTTACTTTACACCTGTTTGCCTCGGCAAGCTTTATATTGATTTGACTGATGCGACGTTTAATGAAGCGTTCATCATCTTTGCTGATGGTTCTTATATCACCGTAAAATGTTACTTTATCACACAAAACGTTTAACGCATCTCCACCATTTATCCGGGTTATGGCTACGGCAGCAGAGATCCCCGGTTCCAGTTCCAGGCTCACAATTCTTTGCAGCGAAAGGATCATTTCTGCAGCTGCGGTCATCGCGTCTACCCCTTTATGGGGTGTACCTACATGGGCGTTTTTCCCTTCTACCGTTACTGAAAAAACTGAGGAAGAAGCCATCGCCGGGCCATAACTTATACCGATTTGCCCTAGCCCCACCTCTGGGAAAAGGTGACCAATATGCAAGCCCAGAACAGCGGTTACCTGTGCTTCCCCCGGGCCACCCAGGCAACCTTCCCGGATCATGGGCTCTGCCCCGCCTTCTGCTTCTTCTGCGGGTTGGAAAATGAGCTTGACGTTTCCGTTTAATCTACCCCTGTGTTCCTGCAATATTTTCGCTGCCCCGAGAAGCATGGCCATGTGGGCATCATGCCCGCAGGCATGCATGCAATTGCCTTTGGCGGCATAAGATAATCCCGTTTCCTCCTTGATTTCCAGTGCGTCCATATCCGCACGTAAGGCGATAGTTGGGCCGAGGCTCCCCCCACGATTCAGGGCTACAATGCCTGTTTTTACGCACGATTTCCACGGTATCTCCATTTGATCCAGAGCCTGTCCGATATACCTGGAGGTGCGGTAAAGGTGAAATGAAAGCTCAGGGAACTGGTGAAGATCCCTTCGCCAGTTTACTATTTCTTTTTGTATCTTCAATGCGCTGTTTTTTAGGTCCATGTTTCGTGTATTTCCTTTTCAGTATTTCCCCATCTGAATAAGGATTAATATCTCAATATGGTTTTATTAAGCATATCCATACTGGCAATTGGGGGGTCGGATGTTGTAGGAGTATTTCCACAAGAGACTCATCCTTTCCCCTCTTTTCAATTGATCCATTTTAACATTATACCGAGAAATCAATGAAATAATTATTAGGTGCCGGCAAATTCTACAAGTCGTCTGGCATTCTGCCGAAGCCGGACCGTAAACTACATCTGCTGTTGAAAAATTATGAGGCAGGAAAGATAACCGTAAAGGAACGCAGAATGAATGCGGCAATCAACTTTCTAGTGTACCCCGAGCCGCCTTAAATTTTGGTTTTGATAGATTTAAATTTCTTCAGGTGAACTCTTTAATAGAGGCCTATTTGAAAAATCTACATGTAGATAATAAAATTTCATGGAGGTGGGTGTTATTCATTGCTCATCACGGAAGATAATTTTATTGGCCAATTGAAAAAAAGAAATGAAAAAGCCCTGGAGTACGTTATCGACCATTACGGATGGCTTCTTAAAACTGTCATCAAAAAACATCTTTTCTACCTTCCGGGCTATTACGAGGAGTGCCTGAACGACTGCCTGATGGGGATTTGGGAAAACATTCACTCCTATGACCCCCAAAGGTCCAGTTTCAAAAACTGGGCGGGGGGGGTGGCCAAATACAAATCCCTGAATTACGTACGCAAGTATCTGCAGGACCTGGAAAATGAAAATCTGGAAACCGTGGTCGTCCCCGTAGAAGAGACAGGGATCAAACAAATTTTGGAGAGGGAAATCACCGAAGAGACTGTAAGAATGCTCAAAGGTTTATCTAAGGAGGACCGGGATATTTTTATCAAGCTTTACTTTGAAGATAAAAGTATGGATGAGATATCCGATGATACCGGACTAACCAAACCTGTGCTTTACAATAGACTTTCCAGAGGCCGAAAAAAAATGCGCGAAATTTTTGGTATAAAAGGAGGTTCACCATGAAGGGCTCCAAAAATGTTTACGAGTTTTTAAATAATATGCATATTGATCCGGAGGAATATCACCGAGAGGCTTTAAATAAGATGGAAAAGCAAGGCTTAAAAAACGTTATCCGGCAGAATATAAAGCGAAAGACCAGCTTACGGGGATATAGAACTGTCGCTGTTGTTGCCGCCGTGATGGTCGTAACCCTAGGGCTCCTCAGCAGCACCGGTTTCGGAAAACATGTTTACGGTGCCGCCCAATCAAAGCTGGCGGAGATCCACTATTCTATTGGGAAAACCCTGGGTATAGAAAGGGATATCGAACCCTATGTCAACGTGATTAACCAGGTGGTTGAAGCCGGCGGGGTGGAGGTAAAGCTAAGCGAGGTGATTATCGATCAAGATGAACTGATTTTTTCGCTCATTACCGACACCAACCGGGTTGCCGATGGAATTAGATTCGATTGGGATGTCTTCATCAACGGTAAAAGACTAATAAATTATGGTGCCGCCGGTTCCTCCGGGAAAATAGATAATTCGGAAACGATTTTTTCCGATGTTTATCTGGTGGAAGCGAAAGGGATCGATCTAAATGAGAACCTGGAGATCAAGATTGTATTAAAGAATCTAAATTATTTAAGCGGCACCTCCGAGGAAAAAATAAATGGGAGATGGTTTTTCGAATTTACCGCCGGCGGCAGCGAGTTAACTGCCAATTCTTATGCCCAGGCGGTGGGTTACTCCTTTGATATAGGCGAACAAAACTATACCTTGGAGGAATTTAGGTATAACCCTGTAAATCAAAAGATCACCGGGAAAATAACAAATAAATCAAAGGATTCGCCAAGGGTTTCGTATGATCTGGAATTAAGAGGCCATGACAGTTTGGGAAACGAAATTGAATTCTACCTGGCCCGCGTATCCGGCGAAGATTTGATGTTCAGAAGTTCTGAGAGGCTGTCAGTAAGGGGTCTGTGGGAGGAGGCGACTTGGATCGCTCTCACCCCTTATGCAGTAAAATTTCCTGAAAAGAGCGGGCAAATGAGCAACGATTTTAAGCAGGTGGGAGAGGAGTTTATCATCGTTCTGCCGGAATAGCCGCTGCCGGGCAAAACCGGAAACCTTTATTGGTGCCGGAGCAGATTAAAAGCACGCCGGGCGGTTCAATGCGGCTCATCCGGTGTGCTTTTTTTATTGCGCCCCGCGGGGAATAAGCTCAATCCTGCCATTGTCCTGCTTCCCTTTCCGAACTTAACCCTGATTG
>CAZRVU010000079.1:1633-4910 GCA_964603615.1 uncultured Desulfovibrionaceae bacterium | reverse complement strand
ATTTGCAGGAGGATCTGCACGCCGTATCGATTGTTTACCCGGTGCAGGGCGGCAAATAGAGCGGCCACGCCGCGCGCCAGAGCACAAGGGGAGCACAAGGGGACTGACCCCTTGTGTCAACGTATCTGATGGAAAGGAGTTTGGCGGAAGTTGAGCTTAAACGAAAAAGAATTTGTGAAAGAGGTTACCCCACGCGCCGTTGATTTTTCGCAGTGGTACATCGATCTGGTTTTAAAAACAGAGCTGATGGACTATGCTCCGATCAAGGGCTGCATGGCCATTCGCCCCTATGGTTACGCTATTTGGGAGAATATGCAGCAACTGCTGGACAAGCGCATTAAAGCTACGGGCCACCAGAATGCTTATTTTCCCTTATTCATCCCGGAATCGCTCCTGCAAAAGGAGGCGGACCATGTGGAGGGCTTTGCCCCGGAGGTGGCCCTTGTTACGCATGGCGGCGGCGAAAAACTTAACGAGCGCCTGGTAATTAGGCCTACCTCGGAAGCGATCATTTGTAGTATGTATGCCAAATGGGTACAATCTTGGCGCGATCTTCCTCTTCTGATTAACCAATGGTGCAACGTGGTCCGCTGGGAGAAGACGACCCGTCCTTTCCTGCGCACCTCGGAATTTCTCTGGCAGGAGGGGCATACGGTCCACAGCACGGAGGAGGAGGCCGAAGAAGAAACCCTGAAAATACTGGCAGTTTATAAAGATTTTGCGGAAAATGAACTGGCTATTCCCGTGATCAGCGGGTTGAAAACGGAGCGGGAAAAATTTGCCGGGGCGTTGCATACCTATACCATCGAGGCCCTGATGGCCGATGGCAAGGCTTTACAGGCGGGAACCTCTCATCACCTCGGCCAGCACTTTTCCAAGGTTTTTGATATCCAGTTCCTGGATAAGGACAAACAATTAAAATATGCCTGGCAAACTTCCTGGGGTGTATCGACGCGGTTGATCGGTGCTGTAATCATGGTGCACGGCGATGACCGCGGGCTGAAGCTTCCCCCGCAAATTGCCCCTGTGCAGGTGGTTATTGTGCCCATCATTACCAAAAAGAAACGAGAGGCAGTGCTGGAAAAATGCCGGGAGATTAGCGCGGAGCTGGCCGGAATAATGCGCTTGCAACTGGATGAACGCGATGAATATTCCGCCGGCTGGAAATTTAACGAATGGGAAATGAAAGGTGTGCCCTTGCGGCTGGAAGTGGGGCCCCGCGACCTGGAACAGGGTGTGGTGACGGCTGTGCGGCGCGACACGGGGGAAAAGAGTACTATTCCCGTAGAAGGGCTGTCCCGGCAGTTGCCCCTGCTTTTAAAGGAGATCCAGGACAACCTTTTCCAGCAGGCCCTGGCTTTCCGGGAAGAAAACACCCACTTTGTGCAAAGCTACGGGGAATTTCAAAAGGTCCTGCAAGAAAAAATGGGTTTGCTGCAAGCCTACTGGTGCGGTGACGCCGCCTGTGAGGAAAAGATCAAGGACGAGACGAAGGCCACGATTCGCTGCATCCCCCTCGGGCCGGAACAAAAAGAAAAAGGTGCCTGCCTGTTTTGTGGGAAAGAAGGCAGCCAACTGGTTTACTTTGCCCGTTCTTATTAGGACGGTTTTTGGTTTGAATTAGTTAGGCAAGCTGGGAACAGTTCCTAAATTAATCTACCTAACCCAAACCAAAACCGTCCCCGGCTTGAATAACTTGATGCAGTTTAACGGCTTGACCGGCCAGGGCATGACTGACAAGGGGGCTGTTTTGGGGGGATAGAGCATGGACAATAAGAGCCTGTTTGTATACGATTCGCCTCTTGGGCAGATTTTAATCATCGAAAATGGTATTGCTATCACACACCTTTACTTTGCCAATAGGGCTGCCACCGCCATTACTCAAATTAACGGGGCTGCCAGCACCGTCGCTCATGAAACAGCTTGGAATACCAACAGAGCAATTGATACTGGCCCCTATGAAGCTGCTTGCAGTACCAACAAATCTGCCGCTACTGACTCCCAAGATGTTGTTTGGTGTACCAACAAAGCTGCAAAAACTGGTTCCCATGAAGCTATGTGGAGGGAAACGGCCTTGTTAAAAGAAGCAGGCCGGCAGTTGCAGGAATATTTTAGCGGGCAACGTAAAAAATTTTCCCTGCCGCTGGCGCCGGCCGGCACCGTTTTTCAACACAGCGTATGGAATGCTCTCAAGGATATTCCTTATGGAGAAACAAGAAGCTATGGACAGATCGCACGCACGTTGGGTAAGGCAAAGGCAGCTCGTGCTGTCGGCAGGGCCAATAATAAAAATCCCATCTCCATTATTATCCCCTGTCACAGGGTGATTGGCGCAGATGGAAAACTGGTGGGCTATGGCGGCGGCCTGGATAAAAAGGCATACCTTTTGGCCCTGGAAAAAGAAAATGCCGGTGCCAGGAAATGAGGCCCGGGATGACAACTGTGACGACAGCTTGCACCAATACCGTTGGTGATGAAAAGTTGTGGCGCTGCGACTTGGGTAGCGTAGCAAAAAGTTTACAGTGAAACGCAGGCTGAAAATGAGCTGCCGGCAAAAGCCGGCAGCCGTCGTATGCTCCTAAAGTGGTACACGGCCAGGCAGCTTGCTTTCGGCCGGAGCTGGGCCTTAGAACTTTCTAAAAGTAACCCGGAACCAGCTACAACTTTTTGCCACCAACTAAGCGGACTCCGAGCTTTTGTATCAATATTCTCCGTTCCCGCGATACACGTATGGTATCCGTCAAGCCTCCTTGTATTAACCGGCTTGCAAATGTTTAGTTTTCGCCAGGACAAATTGTTTAACTACCGGATAATTTTCCTGGTTGCAAAATAACGCAATATTTTCTAGAAGGTTACTCCGTAGCAGGATGGTGTTGCTCCGGGGGTAATATTTTACCTTGGTCAGGCGTTTCCATCTTATAAAAACCTGCTGCTTTGAGTCAGCAAGCATCCCTGCGCCGGCTACCGCGGGCTTGCCTGTGAGAAGCCCCAACAGGACCGTTAAGGTGTTGACGATCCGGTTTGTTTTGGCTTGCTTGGCTTGTGTCCTGCAGAGCGCACCTTTTTCGTCGAGGATGAATTCGGCTGCATATTTCCCCTTGTATACTAGCTCGATGAAAAGCCAGGTAAAAAAGAAAAGCGCAAAGATCAGGCCCAACGCATAAAGAGTGTAAACATCCCCACCCGCTACCAGGACCAGTATTATAGCTAACAAGCCAAAGGGAATTCCGATGACAAGAACCAACTGTTTTAAAATAATGGGATCCCGAAAAATAGG
>CAZRVU010000079.1:0-1610 GCA_964603615.1 uncultured Desulfovibrionaceae bacterium | reverse complement strand
TTCCTGGTATGTTGAAAGAGGCGGGGTCTGGGTGGATGGCGCGTTTGCGGGAGGGGAAGGCGGGGGGATTGAAGTTACAGAGTGAGCAGCTTCCCCGGAAGCAGGCTGCACCCCGACTTTAGTGCCACAAAAGGAACAAAACGCAGATTTTTCGGGAAGCTCGCCCCCACAGTTTTGACAATACATGATTTTATCCTCCCTTCATAAAATTTTCTATTTGTACTCATTCTACCGTATCAAAGTAATGTAGCTTTCGACGTAGAAGCTTTTAGACTGCTTGTCATATACGACTGTAAAATTTCTTTGAATGCTTTGGTCCGGGTTCCATAATATGGCGTGAGCACGGCCGGGATAGCGATGGGGAACTTTCATCTCTTCGTAGCCTAGCTCCAATGGCTCTGTTTCCGCTTCATTGGAGGCCTTCACCGCCTCTAAAATTTGTTCATTGGTAGGGGAGGGGGGTATCAATGAACAGGAAAAAAGAAGCAACGCCGGCAGTATAATTACCGCAGCAAGCCATAGGGGTTTATTTAATTTCGCACCCCTATTTGTACCTTTAAACAAATTTTTTACGCTTAATTTAATTGTTTTTACCCCCTTGCGAGGCAGATTGTTGCCTCCTTTGTTTCACCGCGTATCACCCGGTTTCCTGTTCTAGCGTGTTAATAATAGAGGAAACCGGGGGTTTTTGCAGTGAATCCACAATTACATTATTATTATTTCAGCAGCGGGCACTTACAACGGAAGCAGTAATCATCATTTATGTTACAAAGAGTGGAGCAGGCATTGCAGAAGATGATCGCATCGCCTGTTTTGTCGTATTTTTCATAGGAGCTTAGCCCGGCGTGGTGCCGTAGCCGGTCGCCGATCTGATAATAGTTATATTTTGTATCGTCATTTTTTGCTGTTATCATATGTTTTTTACCGGTATCGCTGAGGATGGTGACCGTATATTCCAGATAATCTTCATAGCCCTCCCCGTATCGTTGCCGCGTTGTTTTCTTTCTAATTGTTTTGTTAACTACTGTCCCATCCCAGGTTTTGGTGGATGCCCTGCTTAAAATCGAAAAAAATGCGATGAGGAGGAACATTCCTCCAACGCCCAATCCGATATAAAGCGCTTGCGGGTTTTCCATCCCATCTGTGCCCCTTTCCCCGGAAATATAGAAGCCGATTACGGTAACCAGCGCCAAGATGGTGGTAAAAATAGCCGACCAATGGTGGGAGTTTTTGATGTAGCGGGCGAAGGCCGGATCATTGATGCGATTGGAAAACCCGCGCCGGATTGCGGCTTGTGATACGTCTGGATAGGTTTGTTCGTGACTGCTGCCGCAGTTGGGGCAGAACCCCGCGTTTTCTGGCAATGGCGCCCCACAGTTTGTGCATGTCGCGCACCCCGAGAATTCCCAGGGCGAAAATGGCCTTTTGGATATCGCAGGTCATGTTGGCTTCGTCGTGGGTCTCTTTGCCCCCGATCGATTCGATCGCCAGCAGGTCGGCGCCGGCCAGCGCGTTTTCACGAAACGCGGCGATCACGTTTTCCCATTGTTTGCCGCGGTGCATGTGTTCCAGGCCGCGCCCTTCGCGCACATCGATCACGGTGGTGCGCA
>CAZRVU010000078.1:0-5249 GCA_964603615.1 uncultured Desulfovibrionaceae bacterium | reverse complement strand
GGGTGTGGGAAAAATTAATTTCCGAAGTGTGGGAAATTATACTTGCCAAACACATTTGGTTGATACAAGGGTTCCGAGGACCCATGATTTGCTACGACTTTCAGAAAAGGCAGGTTTAAAAACCAGCGATAAACAAAAGGATCAGTTGGATATAGTAACAAGTTTTAATATCGCAGCCCGATATCCGGACTACAAACATAGTTTTTGTAACAAATGCACGCCGGCATTTACAGAAAAAAACTTGATAATTATCAAGGAGTTGAAAACGTGGCTTCTGGAAATATTGGAGAAGAAATAACTGCTAAGGTATTTATGCCAACAAATTCAATTCTGTTCCACCGCGTACACATAATTTAGCCAGGCTACTTAAGCTTGTCGGTCTAGAAAATGAAATTCCCCCTGATTTACTTGAATACTTGAACTTACTAAACCCTTTAAATATTGCAGCCAAGGTATCCTGATCAAGAATTGGATATAATTAAGGAAATAGATTTAAATTATGCAACCGCACTTCTTAGCAACTGCAGGAGGTTGTTTACTTGGCTAAAAAACACACTACCCTAGAAACGTCTATTCAAAGGTATATCAATGCCCTGAAACAAAAAATAAAAATAAACAAAGTCGTACTTTATGGCTCTTGGGCTAAGGGCCATTCGCACGAATACAGTGATATAGACTTGGCGATCTTTTCCCCAGATTTTGGAAAAAACACGCTGCTTGAACTGCAATTATTATCAAAGCTATCCTGGGAAATAGATGAATCCATAGAGGCCGTTCCATATTCCATTGATAAGCTGATTAATCCGGAACTATCTAGCTTCGTTCATGAAATTCTTAAAACAGGAATAACAGTATATGAAAGTGCCTCCATTTAATTTTCCCGGCTCCCGGCTTTTTTTGCTACTTGGTTGTTTTTCATAAGCGGCGCCTGAATTTCCCTTTAATTTACATTCATTAAGCTACCCATGAACAGGGGGAGGTTTTGTTCAGTATCAACCAGCATATAGAAAAAGGGACGATCTAAAAAAATCTTTTTCGGTTCTTCTATCATGGGGGCCGAACCACAATCCTTCATTTCAACTGCCGTTACAGCTCCGGCCTTTGTGCCCTTCTCATCAACATCAATTTTGGTTTTGTGGATCACGCGGCTGATAAAGATGTTCCCATCCGCCGATTTTCCTAATCCTGTAAAATCAGCCTTTTCCACATCAAAAGCATCCGACATACCTAGCTTTTGCAACGAATTATTCAGCAACGTGCTATACTCTGCCGAAAATTTGGGGATCTTTGCATAAACTTCTTCATCTTTCCTATTTTTAATTAAATCCATTACGTCCTTTGCATCCAAAGCGCTTAATAAATCTGCCATAGAAATATTTTCACCGGGCAGCAGGGCCACAAAAGCATATTTATTATCTTTATAGGGTTTCATAAAGCCTGTGATAGCATCGTTTTCTAGATAAGTGAATTCAGACGAACTCATAAATTCTACGGTTTGTTTTTCCCCGTTTTCCAAGGTGAATTCACCGGCGCGGATCTGCGTGTCTTTATAAATATTTTCCCACTCCGCATCAAAGGATAGGGCATTGATCAGATACATTACAGCGTCTGCGGGAGGGGCTTCCTCTAAAAGCTTTTCGATCATGCCGCCAGTTTTATCTTTGACCCAATTATTGATCGCGTTTTTTGTACTTTCATTAAAGGGCGTCTTATAGATGCCGGCATCGTAATAATCCTTGTTAGTTTGCAAGAAATCCCGGTTAACTGTCAGGCTTTCATCGTCTTTAAACCAGATGGAGTTTGCCAGGCCGACCTTGTATTTTTCACTGCTGGGCAGATATGCGGTGTAAGATTTCAGATAATCATTTAGCCCCTGGACATCCGCATTTAAAACCTGCTCCATTTCTGCAAGGGTTTGGCCGTCTGCCCCGTTGGCTGTCATGCCCAGGGCGGAGACGATGGAAAGCGGGGAGATTAAAATGTTCTGGCCCGCATAGTCTTCACGTAATAGGTTTAATGAAAAATCTATGATTTCTTCTTTTCTGCTTCCCTGTTGCCTATTTGGATCCGAAATTTCTATGGGTGCCAAGTCGTTTTTTTGGATATTGTCCATTAGGTTTAAAGTGCTTTTTGAAACTGGCGCCGCACAGGCGGAAAGCAGGAAAGTTAACAACAGGGCAACCGCCAAAATACATTTTTTCATAGTCTGTTTCCCCCTTTTAAATAAACAGACGGTATGCCATGGTGAAAAGTTCCTTTTTTGTTTTCTGCAGGGTTTTTTAGCGATTTTAGCAAACCAGTATTTGTACTGCGGGGGTTAAACCTGGAGGATAAAAAATGGCTGAGGAATGTGCAGTTCTGAAGCAATTCTGAGGATTTATCCTATGTTGAAACTGTATACCAATTCCCCGAAATCTTTATCCATAGTAAGAACCAATCTTTTCTAGCTGTTCCTTTAATATTTTTATATCCATAGCAATAATTTCCCAAATTAAATTCAAGTTTATACCTTCATAGTTATGGGCTATGCGATTTCTCAGGCCTCGCATTTTACACCAGGGTTTGATTTTTCATATATCACTATGCCCTTGTTTTCAATTTCCTTAATTATTAAAGAATCTGGGTTGATGTGCGATCTTTCAATTAAATCCAAACTTATTCCAAAAGCATTTACTAAAGTTTCAAGTAAGCCAACAAAATCAAGCCCTTTTAATTTCCCATTTGTATCAATATACAAATCTATATCACTTTTAACAGTGGCTTTTCCTTCGGTGTAGGATTCAAATAATATTGCTTTTTCTACCGGGTAATTTTTTAATATTGGAATTGCTTTCTTTTTAATTGTTTCAATGGAAATAACATCGGAACCCACAGTTCTTTTCCCCCCCTTGGCTATCAAACAAGGCTGGCAACACCTCACCATCTTGTTCGGTTATTACGGGATTTCTTTTCACATCAAGCATCTTTGAATCATATTATACCCCATTTTTTGCCATCTTTGTAGTGGCATACACATTGGAAAAATGCCCGGTTGTGATCACTATGTCATCAGTGTTAAATATTTCCTATCATTTAACACTGCAGCTTTAACTCATACTTGCAGAGCGGCTTTTTCAGCGCCTAAGCAAAAAAATGTTTCCTCGCAGTAGTCCAACAATAGTCCTTTTTTTAAAGAAATATATGAACAATAAGTAGCAAAAGGATACGATGTGCACAGCTCTTTGTATTGCAAAGCCCGTAGGTATCGGGATTTGTAAACAAAAGAATATGTTTTGATACGTTATAAACCTGCGGCCAACGGATTAGAAGTCCATTGGCCGCAGGCTCGATTCCTGCCGGGCCATGAAGTGCAGCCAGATTTTAAATTGCTGCCGTTCCATTATGCTTAAATTTTGCCGGCGGCATTTTGTTGTATCTACTGGGCCATGAAAAGTTCAATATTACCATTTTTGCTCTTCACCATCCAGATTGCATTGCGTATCTACTGGGCCATGAAAAGTTCAATATCCGCATCGACGGTGTCGATGCCGCCAATGCCGAATTTTTCCACCAGGACTTTGGTTACGTTGGGGGAAAGAAATCCCGGCAACGTGGGGCCAAGATGGATATTTTTCACGCCAAGATACAAAAGTGCCAGCAGGACGATGACCGCTTTTTGTTCGTACCAGGCGATATTGTAAGCGATTGGCAGTTTGTTGATATCGTCAAGCCCGAATACTTCTTTGAGTTTGAGCGCAATGACTGCCAGTGAATAACAGTCGTTACATTGTCCGGCGTCCAGGACCCTTGGAATGCCGCCAATGTCCCCCAGTTTTAACTTATTATAGCGGTATTTTGCACAGCCTGCTGTCAGTATGACGGTATCTTGCGGCAGCTTTTGGGCAAATTCGGTGTAATATTCTCTCGATTTCATCCGCCCGTCGCAGCCGGCGAGGACGAAGAATTTTTTAATCGCTCCGGATTTGACGGCCTCGATGACTTTATCAGCAAGGGCCAGGACCTGGTTGTGGGCAAAGCCACCGACGATGCTCCCGCTTTCAATTGCGTCGGGCGCGGGAAGGGTTTTGGCGAGGTCGATGATCTCCGAAAAATCTTTTTTGCCGTTTTCATCGGGCACGATATGGGTGCAGCCGGGATAGCCAGTAGAGCCCGTCGTGAAGATTCTGGCCCGGACCTCTTCGCCCCGCGGGGGGACGATGCAATTGGTGGTAAAAAGAATGGGGCCGTGGAAGGAAGCGAATTCGTCTATTTGTCTCCACCAGGCGTTGCCGTAGTTGCCGGCAAAGTGCTCATACTTTTTGAAGGCCGGATAGTAATGTGCGGGCAGCATTTCACCGTGAGTATAAACATCCACGCCGGTGTCCTTCGTTTGCTCCAGCAATTGTTCCAGATCGACCAGGTCGTGGCCGGTGATCAGGATTGCCGGATTATTTCGCACGCCAATTGCGACTTCCGTAATTTCAGGGTTTCCAAATCTTGAGGTATGGGCTTCGTCCAGCAGGGCCATAACCTTTACGCCGTACTCCCCAGTTTTAAGCGTCAGTGCTACAAGATCGTCCACCGAAAGTGAATCGTCCAGCGTTGTTGCCAGTGCTTCATAGATAAAAGCGTTAATGTCAAGATCCTCTTTTCCGATATTTTTGGCATGTTCGGCGTAGGCGGCCATGCCTTTCAGCCCGTAGATAACAGTTTCACGCAGCGAACGCACGTCTTCGTTTTCAGTTGCCAAGATGCCCACAAGGGCTGCTTTTTCTAACATGGAATCTCTTGTATCTACAGTGAAGGTTGCTGCATCATGTAAATTTTCCACAGAGACAGACTGCCTGAGTTCGTCCCTGACGGCAATCATTTCTTTAATTTTATTTTCGATTGCATCGCCATCAAAATTGGCGTTAGTAATGGTCATGAATAAACTGCTCAACACTTCATAATTTGCAGGGCCGAGCTTGCTGATATCGATTTTACCTTTGACAACGATCTCTGCAATGCCTTTGAGCGTGTGAATCAGGAGATCTTGGAGCTTGGCAACCTGTTCGTTTTTCCCGCAAACACCGCGCACCGTACAGCCTGTCCCTTTGGCCGTTTCCTGGCATTGATAGCAAAACATACCCATTTTTTACTTTCCTCCTTATTAAAAATGTCCTATTATTTATAAAAATAGATGCCTTTGCCAATATTTTCTGATGCCTGTTACCTGCATTCATTATTTTGGTATAGTGGAAGACAGCCTGGTTCTTGACAAATGAAGA
>CAZRVU010000077.1:0-5340 GCA_964603615.1 uncultured Desulfovibrionaceae bacterium | reverse complement strand
ACGGTAACGCCCTCAAAGGAACCTTCCAAAATGACTTCTTCGCCGGTTGCCTTTTCAGAGATGATTACCTGTATTCCCTCGGCATTATTTGCAGCTACCAGGCGAACGCTTTTGCCGGGGGTTCCTTCGACGATTACTTCAGCATATTTTCCACCATTAAAATAAATGCTGTCTTTCCCGCCCCCGCGGATAAATGTTGTTCCTTTAACCGTTACATTTTTCAGGGTTACATCCCCGTTGCCAACCGCTTTGGCAATTACGAGGTTTCCGGAAATAACAATGTTCTGCAGGATCACCCCGTCGGCACTGATTGTAACGCTGCTGTCGATTTCCTGTTTCCCGGCTGCCGGGCCGTAAGTGCCCGCGGCGTCATAAGTTGTTATTTCCGCGACGGGAAGCTTTCTGCCCCTGTCCAATATCACGGACGCTTCCGCCCGGGTGGCGTTGGCTTTGGGTTTGAAGGTGCCGTCCGCATACCCGGCAATCAGCCCGGCTGCCGCGGCCTTGTCAACCGATTGCCTGGCCCAGGCCGAGATCTGGCTGCTGTCGGCAAATGATTTGCCGCCGGTCAGCTCCACCTTTGTAGCGCCGACGATCATGGCCGCGATCTGTTCGCGGGTAACCGGATCGTCGGGCCCGAAGGCCGTATCGCTGTAGCCGCTGACCAGCCCGTGATAATTTGCTGTGCTTATAGCGTCTTTGGCCCAGTGATCGGCCGTGTCGCCGAACACCTTTCCGGAGCCGGGGGCCAGGTCAAAGGCTTTAACCAGCAATGTGGCAAATTCGGCCCTGGTAATGTTGTTGTTTGGCTTGAAGCTGCCGTCAGGATAGCCACCGATAATACCTTCACTTACCATATTTTGAATTGTGTCCTGGGCCCAGTGTCCTTCCACATCCGACAAAACAGCACCTGCAGAGGATGCTGGAACTGAACCTAAAAGCATACTAAGTAGAAAAGCGGCCGTTATAAAAATACTGACAATTTTCTTCCTTTTAATCACAACTAAAATCCTCCTCCCTAATCATTTTAAAAAACCGGAATAAACCTCGGGTAACACTTTTACTTTATACGGCCCCCCTTCTCTTTTGAAAATGCAATGTTCATTGTCAATATTGGACAGATGAGCATTATTTTCCTTCTTTGTTCAATGATATTATTGGATATAAGACCAAGGTTTCCCTTCTTTTTTTAAAAGTTTTTTAAAAAATATTATTATGAAAGCCTTTCTAGATTTTTCACTAAAGCCTTTCTAGATTTTTCACTCTAAAATTGGAATTTTTAGCGCCGGCCATTTATTTAAATTACATATTTTGCAACGCCTTCCTTTTATTAGTAATTGCCGGGCGCTTCCTCTCGACGGGGTTTAGGCCCTTGCCCTGTAAAGCATAAGGACAAGGCATTTTTCAGGGGCACAGGAAAGAGGTAAGATAAGCGACAACCTACTTTTTTTACCAGCATTTTTTATATTATAATCCCTGTCAGCTTGTTTTACAAAGACTAATTCCCCCCGTAAAAAGGGACAAATATAGCTTTTCTTGTATTATCTTGTAATATTTCATCATTTGAAAGTTTATAAGGGTTTTTTATCCAGTAGCGGCAAAAAGGGACCCGGGCAGGGGCGTGTGTCAAGGGGACGGGGGTTGTGACACACAATCAAATTCCAACCGGCAGAGCCCAGGGGGGATAACCCCCTTGTTACCCGCCCGGTTATAGATATGAAGGAATTTCTTTTTTAGTGGGAAACAGCAGTGCGGAACTGGAAAAGCAGATCCTTAAAAACACCAATATCACCCAATTGGAAAATGCACTGGAAAATATCTTTGATTTCGACAGTGAAGAAGCGCTACGCAAAGCCCTAAATTAGTATGTCAATTCAAGTCAAAAACCGTTCCTAACTTGAATTAGGAATTCGACGAAGATATCCTTAAGGACACAATCGCAGTTGGGTAGCTGGTCCAGTAGTGCCTGGCGGCTGAGGCCGGTAAAGACGGTGCCCCGGTTGCGCCGCTGGAGGAAATCTTTGTGGACGGTTTCGCCTTGTCGCAGCCTCTCCCGGAGGGTTTCCGGGGTATTCAGGGTTTTGAGCTGCAGGCCGCATTGGAACTGGACACGGGAAAGCCAGACCGGGGTTTCTTTTTTGGGGGGTTGCTCCGGGGGCGGCAGGATCTCTTGCACTTGCAGCAGATTAATGAAGCCGGTGGTGATTTCGCCCGGCACAGCCGCGGCCCGCAATTTGACGGGCAAAAGGACCAGGTCTCCTGAAAGCGGCAGCGAAATGTGATGCCGCAGGTTCAGGAGTTTGCCGCAGTGGCGGCGCAGCTCCGGCAGGTTTAGACTATAGTAAGAAGCCAGCCTCTCCACCAGCCAGGTTACCCGGCGGGGATCCAGGTGCCTGCCTCCAGTGGTATAGACAAGCGTCTCGCCGGCCCCCTCCCGGTAGCGAGGCAACAAGGCCAATAGCCCTTCCTGAATATATTGTTCAATGTCCTCGCCTTTTGTTCTTGCCCTCACCAGTTGCCCCTCCTACCCTTACTTAAATTCTAACAGCCCCCATTCAGGATAAATAAAAGCAGTCCGCCGCCGGCACTTTTAGGCTGCATTTACAGCGCTGCCCAGGCGCCGGCAAGAATAGCGCTGCCTAAATTATATGCTTATAGTTGTATTACAGCAACCACGGGCTACAGCCATTGGTTCTGTTTGCTCGCTGCCTGCCCCTTATTACAGCCTTTAGCTCATTAATTTAATTTGAAGGTAAGTTTTATAGCCATTAGCTGTTTATAATCTTCTTTACCGCTAGGGGCTAGCCGGGCTTATTGCTGCTTGGCTAGCTCCTACCGGCAAGATCCAATAACGCGCAAAGCAATGCCTAACGAAAGCTGCCCCGCCGGATGTTTATAAAAAATCCGGCGGGGCAGCTCAAAGCCAAATAGGGAATACGGAACAAATAGATAAGTGATTAGAATATTTCTCGATTTCGGTTATGAGCCAGAGAAGTGAGCGGAATCATTTTTGCGATATTTTCCGACTTCAAGTCTGGAAAAGATCATCTGGCGGCCTTAGAAAGCGGCGAGCCGCACCTAATAGAGCAGATCTGGCAAGATGGTAGCAATCTTGGGGAAAATAATTAAAATGATAATTAATGCAACATCGGCAATGAGGAAGTAGAATGCTTTTTCAAATATTTTCTCTATGGGGACCTCCGGGGCAGCACTTTTGACAATATAGACATTTATGCCTACGGGAGGGGTTGCCGAGCCCATGGAGATACAGAGCAAGATGATTACGCCAAACCAGATCGGGCTGTAGCCCAGCGTTTGTGTTATGACGGGGTAGAAAAAGGGAACGGTCAATAGAATCAGGGCAAGCATATCGATAAAAAAGCCGAGGACAAAATAAATAAAGATAATGATGCCCAGAATGACAAAAGGCGGGGCCTGCAATTGCGACACCCAATTACATAGTTCAAAGGGGATGCGTGTAAGTGCAAAAAAACGCCCGAGGACCAGGGCACCGGCAATCAATAAAAAGATCATGGCAGTAGTCCTCGTCGTATCGAGCAGGGCCTTTTTAAAATCTGCAAAGCTGATTCTTTTTTTAAAGATAGTTAGAAGCAGTAAGGAGATAGCGCCAACACCGCCGGCCTCTGTAGGGGTAAACCAACCCATAAACAGGCCTCCGAGCGAAAGACAAAAAATGATGAGCGTTTCTACCAGGCTGGCCCCGAGCAGCGCTTCCCATCGTTCTTTCCAACTGGCTTTCGGAATGGCGGGAGCCCACGACTTATAATAATAAGTAACGACATGGATCAGCAATATGTACAGCAACATGTGCATGATGCCGGGTATGATACCGGCCATAAACAGCCTGCCGATAGATTGTTCTGTGATGATGCCATAAAGGATAAAGGCAACGCTCGGCGGTATTAAAGAAGCCAGCGATGCCCCGGCCGCAATACTGGCCAAAGAAAAGGATTTATCATAGTTGGCCTTGGCCATCTCCGGGTAAGCGACTACACCCATCGTGGCAACCGTGGCGAATGCTGAACCACAGACGGCGCCAAAAAGAGCGCAGGCCGCCTTTGTTGCAAAAGCAAGGCCTCCCCGGTAGTGCCCGATTAATTTATGGACTAAATTGAAAAGATTGCCCCCAATCCCCGAGTAGTAAGCAATAAAGCCCATCAACGTAAACATCGGTATAACGGAGAAGGAGTAGGATGAAAAGGTATTAAATATTTCAGTGGATAAAACACCTAAAGCAGATGTAAAAGAACGCAGAATCGTTATGCCTATAAAACCGATAATGATCATGGCATAGCTAACGGGTATTCCCAATAGCATAAAGATAAAAAAAGCTATTAAGCCTAATAAACCGATGATGGTAGGAGACATTTTTTTCCCCTCCTGTGCAAGATGTGGCAGCTAGATACGGATTGTCTTAAACCTTATGCTCCTGATGGCCGGCAGCCCTGCTTTGACGAACATAACAATTAATATCCTTTACTATTTGAAATAAAATGAATAACGCCAGCAAGATAAAGCCAATGGCGATCACGATGCCAATATAGTACAAAGGGACATTTAAATTGGGCGAGATCTCACCAACCCTAAATTTTTTTAGCGCATCTCTGAACAAGCCCATGACAATGATGGTAAAACCGGATAAAGCAATGACACCCGTGAGGATATTAACAATTTTTTGCGCTTTTTCGGATAATTTGTCCAGTAATAAAGTGAGATTCGGATGAGCTTTTTGCGCGGCACAATTGGCAAGTGGAAAGCTGGCAGCGAAAATCAATAAAAAGCGAACGATTTCATAATCGCCGTAAATAGGAAGTTTAAATAAGCGTAGAATAATTTTGGCGACGACGAAGACACAGCAGATAAAAAAAATACCCGCTCCAAATAAATCAAAATTTTTAACTACCTTTAAAAAAGTGTTTTCTTCCTTTTTCATTTTTACTTCACCTGGCCTACCTCATAATTATCGAAGCAAACGAACCGGGCGCGGCGGTTATTTTAAACAGCGGCGCAAAACACCTGCGCTCCTTTACACGGGGGGAACCCCGCGTAAAGGAGCGTCTGCTTTTTATAAACTTCCAGATCCCGCAGCGGAAACTGTAGCCCTTAAACCGACGAAAAAGATTATTGATGATTCCACTGCAAAATTTCATGCTGCTGCCTAAAACGAAATTTGCTGGGGCGGGAGCTGTAAAAATCAGCCCATGAAGACGCCACAATTTTGCAGCTAAAATAGCAGGACGACATTTTTAGGGCCTTTTGAAGAGGATGTTCAATGGGCCCGGGCAAAAAATTGTCAGTCGAAGGGATGCTGATTGCAGC
>CAZRVU010000076.1:0-5586 GCA_964603615.1 uncultured Desulfovibrionaceae bacterium | reverse complement strand
TGCTTTTTTATATTTCTAAGGAAAAACAGGAGGTGGCTTAAAGATTAGCAACAAAAATTTAATTGTTAATGAACGTATAAAGGCCAAAGACGTCAGGGTGATCGATCTCGATGGTGAACAATTGGGGATTATGTTACTAGAAGACGCCTTAAAATTAGCGCGCGGGAAAAGTTTAGATCTTGTAAATATTGCCCCGCAGGCCAAACCGCCCGTTTGCCGGATTATGGATTTTGGCAAATATAAGTATGAACGCCAGAAAAAGGAACGGGAGGCCCGCAAGAAACAGCGCATCATTACCGTGAAAGAAGTGAAGATGCGCCCCAATATTGAAAGGCACGATTTTATGGTTAAGGTCCGAAACAGTATGCGCTTTTTGGAGGGCGGGGACAAAGTAAAGGTTACCGTATTTTTTCGCGGCCGGGAGATAACCCACCCCGACTTGGGCAGAAAGCTTTGTAAACAGCTAGCCAAAGAAGTGGAAGATACCGGAACTGTAGAAAGAGAGCCCCGTATGGAAGGAAGAAATATGGTTATGATCCTTGCTCCAAAATAATGCTAGAAATCTGCAGGGGACTATACCTGTTAATTATGATTGTTTAGTTAATTAGTTTTTAAGGAGGAAATTGCATGCCTAAAATGAAAACGCACCGGGGGGCGGCGAAACGTTTTAAAAAAACGGCCAGTGGTAAGATTAAAAGGTGTCGCGCCTTCCATAGCCATATCCTGGGGAAAAAATCACCTAAACGGAAACGTAGGCTGCGCAGTGCAACGATGGTGCATAGCAGTGACTTGAAAAGGGTTAAAATCATGTTGCCCTATTGAAATTTATCCACAATAATACAGCAAGGGAGTAAGGAAAATGTCTAGAGTAAAAAATAGCGTGGCTACAAGGAAAAGGAGAAAAAAAATTCTTAAATTGGCCAAGGGTTATTATGGTGCAAAGAGCAAACTTTTCCGGGTAGCTAATCAGCAGGTTATGAAATCCCTTGATTATGCTTACCGGGATCGCAAGGCGCGTCAGAGGGATTTTCGTAAACTGTGGATAACGCGTATCAATGCTGCCGCCAGAGAGAACGGGCTATCCTATAGCAAATTTATTAACGGATTGAAAAAAGCGGGAGTGGAGGTAAACCGCAAAATGCTGGCCGATTTAGCTGTAAACGATCCTGCTGGCTTCAGCGCAATGGTCGATGCGGCACGTGAAGAACAAGGGTCATAAAGTTTCATATCTTCACGGTAACAATTTTCCGGAAGTTTAAAGCATTTCATGCGTCAACTTATGCATTTTGCCTATTATATTCTAAACCAACAAATATGTTTTAAATTTTTAGCAGGGATGATTACGGTGCGATTTTTTATGTACAAGTGAAATAAAATTTTTGCTAAAAAGCTTTAGAATATTATCAAGACGGAGGTTAAGATAGGTGAAGGTAGTAATTATTGGCGCAGGGAAAGTGGGTTTTCAGTTAATGGAAAGTTTGTTAAATGAAAACCACGATGTTATTGTTATTGATAACAACCAGGACGTTATCGACATGCTTGATGACGATTATGATGTGCTTGCCGTTAAAGGTAACGGCGTTTCAAGTAACCTGTTAAATAGTATTGATTGTGAAAGTGTTGATCTTTTAATTGCGGTAACGGGTAGCGATGAGGCCAATATAGTTTCCTGCATAACTGCCAAAAAACTTGGCACAAAAGGTGTGATCGCCAGAGTAAGAAACCCGGAATATGTTCCAGAACTCGATTTTATGCGTAAAATTCTTGGCATTGAGCATATCATTAATCCTGAATTAGCTACTGCACATGAAATAACACGCTTGCTTTTTAATACCCATGCTTCTTATGTTGAAGATTTTGCTAGAGGCAGGGTAAGGATTTTAGAGGTACAGATTGGTCTTAAATCTACTTTGATTGAAAAGCAGATCAAAGATATAAAATTGCCGGATTCTATTCTTATCGTGGCTATAACCCGCAATGGAGATGTTATTATACCAGATGGGGAGGAACATATTCATTACAAGGATACGCTATATGTGATAGGAGAAAGAGGCTCTGTCGATTATTTTGCCAAAAGTGCCGGCGTTCAAATACTTAACAATAAAATTAAAGATGTTATGATCGTCGGTGGCGGGAAGACTGCCTTTTATTTAAGCAAAGATCTTGAGCATCTGGGGGTTAATATAAAAATCATTGAAGAAAACATGGAAAGATGCAGGGAGCTGTCCGAAGGGCTGAGCAATGCGCTCGTTTTGCACGGGGATGGTACTGATATTGCACTGCTCAAGGCGGAAAATGTGGAAGGGATGGACGCCTTTATTGCCGTAACCGGGTTTGACGAGGAAAATCTTCTGGTTTCGCTTTTGGCCAAGCAGCTCGGGGCTAAAAAAGTGATCGCCAAAGTTAGCCGTTCAAATTATATGTCTGTCCTCGAAACAATCGGTATCGATAACGCTGTTACCCCCAAATTAATCATTGCCAAGGATATATTGCGCATTATCCGGGGCGGTAAAATTCTATCCATGTCTTTGCTGATCGGAGGCCGCGCCGAAGTATTGGAAATTATTTTACAGGGTGGTGCACCGGTTGTAAACAAGCGCTTGAAAAAAGTGGGCATACCCAAAGGTGTGATCATTGGCGCAATTATCCGGAAGGGCAAAGTGATCGTTCCCAATGGTGACTCTATTATTAAAAGTACGGATAGGGTTATTGTTTTTACCTTGGAAAGCAATATCGAAAAAGTGAATAAGCTTTTTTTTGTACCAGGGAAGGCAGTGGGATAACTTATGAACTCATTGCTTGTACTGAGGATTTTAGGGGTCTTGCTTATATGTGAAGCGGTGGCGTTGTTTCCGTCCATTTTTGTGGCTATGCTTTATGGTGAGGATACCATCCTGGCTTATATTTTTTCCATTCTGATTACAGCAACTGCGGGTTGCTTATTGTTTTTATTTAAGGTTAAAGATAATACGGTGCGTTACAAAGAAGGTTTTGCCATCGTAACCCTTGGCTGGTTATTGGTTTCGATTTTTGGAGCCCTTCCTTTTTTATTTATAGGTACCTTTTCTTCTTTTATTGATGCTTTCTTTGAAGCCGTTTCCGGCTTTACTACTACAGGGGCAACAGTAATTCCCAATATTGAGGTGGTGCCCTTTAGCCTTCTTTTTTGGAGGTCATTTACTCATTGGCTTGGCGGGATGGGTATATTGGTGCTGGCGCTCGCCATTCAGCCAGCCCTGGGCGTAGGTACTTTTCAGATATTTAAGGCCGAAAGCCCCGGACCAATCCTATCTAAGCTTACGCCCAGGGTCAGTGACACAGCTAAAATCTTATATATTACATATTTAGTAATTACACTCTTGGAAATACTTTTATTAGCAGTTGGTGGCATGCCTCTTTTTGATAGCATCGTTCATACCTTTGGCACCCTGGGTACAGGTGGATATTCTATTAAGAATTTAAGTATTGGTGCTTATAATAATGTTTATTACGAACTGGTGATTACCATTTTCATGATCGCCGCGGGGGTAAATTTTTCGCTATACTATCTTACTTTTAAGAAGAAAAACCTGGCGGATTTTCTTAAAAATACAGAATTTAGGGTATATTTATCCATAATTGCCGTATATATCATCGTGATAACGCTAAATATTCACGGCAAAATTTTTGGGTCTATGCTAGAAAGCCTTCGTTATGCTTCCTTCCAGGTGGCTTCAATAATCACTACAACGGGTTATGCAACGACCGATTTCGATCTATGGCCTGATCTCAGCCGGGCTCTTTTGGTATCACTGATGTTTATCGGGGCCTGTGCTGGTTCGACCGGCGGTGCCATGAAAGTTATCAGGATCTATCTCGTTTTTAAATACGTGCAGAGAGAGATTAATAAACTTATCCACCCACGAGCCGTAAAAGCAATCAATATAAACAATGTACCAGTTCAAGAAAACGTTCTCTCCGGTGTTATGGCCTTTACGGTATTGTATGTTATTATTTTTATTGCTGCCACCCTGTTGATTACAACGCAAAAAGTTGATTTGGTAAGTTCGGCGGCGGCAGTTGCTGCTACATTTGGCAATATTGGTCCCGGACTAGGCCTGGCAGGACCGGGCGGGACCTATGCTACCTTTTCTGTTTTTTCCAAAATGATCTTTTCATTTTGCATGATTTTGGGCCGGTTAGAAATATTCACGGTGATATCGCTGCTATTTCCAGAGTTTTGGAGGAAATAATTTTTGTTACTGTTTAAGATTGTAACCGTTGTTACCCCGGGCGTTAGCGTAGCATCTATTTTTTACTGTAATTGCCTTCTTTAAAAAACTAAAAAAACATCATTTAAAAAATTTCTAAGGAATAGATAACCCGATGTCCAACTCCGAAAATAAAATATTGCGGGAATACCGCCGCCTGGGTGGAGGGAAATACAGGAAAAAAAGTGGTAAAATTGTCCTGGAGGGCTATCATTTGTTGAATGAGGCACTCAAAACCGGCATCGAAATTGAAACAGTTCTCTTTACGGCTGAGTTTCTACAAAAAGAAAAACACCGGGAGCTGCTTAAGAGGGCCGGTGAAGGGGTCCGGTTGCTGGAGATCGCACCGCGTGCTTTTCGGGTGGTTGCTCAAACTGAAAATCCCCAAGGGGTGGGGGCGATTGCCCGCCAGCCGTCGGGCAGGGCTCATTCGCCTACCTTAGAAGAACTGGTGGATTTACCGGGGCGGGATCGGGCTGCTTTTTTTCTTATTTTAGATGAGCTGCAGGATCCAGGGAATTTAGGGACGATTATTCGCACAGCGGCTTCGGCTGCGATTAGTGGAGTCTTGCTTTTACCCGGCACAGTGGAGCCTTATAATCCCAAAGTCTTGCGCGCTAGTATGGGGGGTGTTTTTTATCTGCCGGTGCTGATGGTGCGCGATATAGAATCATGCCTTAATATACTTGCGAAACGGGAGATTCGGCTGGTGGCTGCCGATCCCCGGGGAGAACGGCCTTATTATGCTCTTGATTTTTCCAGCGGGCCGCATGCGTTGATTATCGGCAATGAAAGCAGGGGGGTGCAGCCCTTTTTGCTTAGAAAAGCAGAGGTTAGTGCCTTTATACCCCTGCCCGGGCGGTTATCCGCTTTGAATGCTGCGGTTGCCGCTTCGATTTTTATTTTTGAAAACCAGCGTCAAAAAGAAATTAAAGGCCGCTAACAGATAACAAAATTATTTTGATTATACGTTGTGTACGTTGTATATGTTGACTGCTTACTACTATTATTTTCCTGGACTATATCTGTGTTTTAACCCTTAAGTAGCCTTCCCTGCTGTTCCTGAGCGATAGCGCCTAATGGGGGGGATGAAAATAACTGCAGCGAAAATTTTAGAACAATATTAGGGATGATATCGTTAAGCAGGAATTTTGCTTAAATAGCGATCTTATAATTATTTTCTAGAACGAGGATAAATTACCCACTAAAGTATTGACACAGTGGAAAATAGCCCCCATTGTTTTTTTATTTGCGGTGTGCTATAATTCACTTACCAAAGTTGATTGCGGTCCCTGAAAAATTAATGTGGAAGGGGTCCTGCGATGTTTACCGCCGA
>CAZRVU010000075.1:0-5632 GCA_964603615.1 uncultured Desulfovibrionaceae bacterium | reverse complement strand
TCCACTGGGCATTGCCGGGGGAATAAACCCCTACGCTTACGCTGCCAATAACCCCGTCACCTTTATAGATCCCGATGGTTTGCTGGTCCTGGAAGCCTGGGTAACCTGGAAAGCAGTGGGGGCTGTGGTGGGGGTGGTCACGGTTTCCGTAGCTGCCGCAAAAACTGCTTATAGCGGTTATAATGCCTGGCAAGAAAAGAAAAAAAGGGATCAGGCTATCGAAAACGTGCAGAAAGCTTACGATAAATACCATGAGACCGTCCTTACACAGGGAACATCCCCGCAGGAAAGAGAAGAGGCTTACAAGAGGTATGAGGAGGCTTGGAATCAAATGGCCGGTTATCACAACGGCGCCTGTGATAATGGCCAAATAACGGTGACTAACGCCATTGATACGGGCATAAACACCGTGACCCCGGATTGCCTCAATCCCATTGGTCTGGTAATCAATACGAGTGTGGGCGATCGCGAGCCTTTGAATCCCTGCACCGGCGGCGGGGGTAACTATTACCTTGGTAAAAAGGGGCGTCTCCCCTTTCAATAAGCCTATAATTGGTAACATCCCGGCAACCAAGCTGTAAAATGCCGGGGAATCTGCCGGTAGCTGTAGGCAGGCGGCGCCGGGGAAGCAGCAGAAGGCAGTAATGATTGCCAGTAGCTGGCAGTCCGGAATAACTGGATTTACAGGGAAGTAAGAGGTGATAGACAGATGGAAAAGAAAAACTATAAAATTTCCTATAGCTACGATGAGTTGAACCGTCTCGCTACCGTCACTTTGGATGGCGGGATTAAAAAGCACTATGTTTACGATCAGGCCGGTAACCTGATCAGAATTTCTTCCATTGCCCCCGAAGCAGGCGAAGCGCCGGCGGCCAAAGTGGAGCCGCCTGTTGACTGGGAAAAACCGTCCGCAACAGAAACACGCTTTGCCGTTCTGGGAGAAGAATACGACAGCTTGAACGATCTGGCCCAGGCCGGGGCGATCTCCCTGGAAGAGTTTCAAGAAAAGGTCAACGCGCTGCGCTTGCAGGATGCTGCGGGCATCTGGTGGCAACTGCGCTCCGACGGCGCCTGGCTGAAATGTGACGGGGCAAACTGGACAGAAGCGAAACCGGATAATTAAAATCAAGGTTTCCAACGCTGCCACAAACATTGGAGACACTTCACACTTATTTTTAATTGATTGTAGCAGAAAGAGTGGCTGGAGAGCTCCCGTTTTTCCAGTCGCAAAAAAGGCGGAGGCAGGAGTGAAAACGAAAGCCGGGACGAAGACAGGAGCAAAAGCGGTGGAATACTTGGCGCCGCGGAAAAAAATATCATCGGTTGCTGGTACGGTGATGATGACGGCGAAGAAGGATATGTTAAATTTTCTGCCAATGGTTCAATGGACCTAGTCGTGCCGTGCTATGAAGAATGGATGGTTCGCGATTACCGTTTAATCCAGCGCCAGAATGAGGTGATCCTGCAGTACTATGATCAATGGCTCGAATCGTGGGAGGAATCAGGTTCCATAGAATTTACCGGCCAAGATACTTTGATTTTAATCGACGACTACAGCGGAATGAGGGTTCCCATGAAGCGAATCAGCGAGGAATCTTTCCAGAAGGTTCTGGACCAATTAGATCTTACCCCCCAGTTCGAATAGATGCAAGTAGAGAAAGGAGTTTTATTCATGTCCCAATTCTGTAATAACTGTGGCGCCCCGGTTAATCCGGGGGCTGGTTTCTGCCCCGCCTGCGGGGTAGAAACCAGGGCAGAAGGACCCTCGCCGGGGCCGCCGCGGTCCGGTCATGATCAAGCTCCGGGGCCGTTCACGAAAAGGCAGATACCGGGGACGGGTTATAACCGGAATCCGGGAGCGGCGACGGTTGGCGGGCCTGGCGTTCCCGGTCAGGCACCGACAGGGCTACTGCAGATCATCACCCGGGCCGTTACGGACTTTTTAAAGGATCCTAAACAGCTCATTCCCCTGGCGGCGCTGGCCGTCTTCTGGCTGATCCTTTCCCTGTTGGCCGCCCAGGGGATCAACCCCTTACCGGTAAAGTTCCTTTCCTTTTTGACCTTTGCCCAGGGGGGGATGTATGCCGGGGTATGGGGAGCCATTGGCGGGATCATCGGCAAGGCCGTCTTCGCCTACTTTTTCAGCGTGCTGATCATGCCGCTTTTTTCGGGGAAGAACCCTTTTAAGCAGATGGGAAGCGGTTTTAAAGGGCTGCTGGGGGGGCTGGCGATTCAAAGTGGCAGCGCGGCGGCGGAGCTGATGCTCGGCCTCGGACCGGCACTGATCCTCTTTAATTTCTTTACCGGCAACGCCAGTTTTGTAAACAGCATGGCCGGGATCGCCGGGTTCTTTTTAAGTCTAAAGTTGCTCTGGAGCAGGGGCGGGCTGGTGCGCTCTTTGTTGATCGCTCTCGCCCGCAAACTATCCCGCGGCCGGATCCCTTCTGAGATCACTATCAACCGGGCCATCTCCGGCTTCGCCGCCGGCAGCGCCTTAGGGGTTATCCTCACCGCCGTTCCGCTGCCCTACTTTCCCTATCTGGTGGGAGCAATCGTTCTCGTCGCCGGGATCATTCTCAGCATCACCCTAAAAGCCCCGGGGGGGGTGCGAGCGGCATGAAAAAAGGTGACAAATGCTTCCTTGCCCGGTTGCCCCTATTTAAGATAAACATGCGGGGGAAAAGGTGTCTTAACCGCTTCTTTATATTTTTGGGGTTGCTGCTTTTTGGAGTAATTATATTTGTAGGGGTGGTTTGTGCTACAACCTACGACCCGGGTGATCCGGTGGATTTTGACGGGGATGAATGGTGGTGGCCGGTTGCCTCCTACCGTCTGCCCGGGCATTGGGATATTTCTGACGAATATAATACTGAATATCATAAGCGTGCTGATAGTGCATTAATTTTTTCTGGCAGCGGCGGCGATGCACTTAAACGGGATGGAGAAGAGCTGGAAGGATACAGAACATCTAGCGCTGTCCTCGTGCGTCGATTATTTCCCGAAGAGATATCGGGGAGATTATCTCATGCCCCCAAGGAACCCTACAGTTCGGCTGAGGATTTTGCCGCCCGGTTTCACCAGGATACCTATGAGCATTACCCTTACATCGGGGAAAAAGAATGGATCGACAATGTTATGGAGACCACTCTCGGCGGCAAGACAGCCTACCTGTTTACTGTTTATGCATATATTGATGAGGACAAATATTTTAAAGGCCACGTTCGCGCCTGGGCCTATTATCTACCTGGTGAAAATAACGATATTCTTGTGCTGGCTTCTATAACTGTGGAGTGGGACGTCTTCTATGATGAGAACCTTTTTGACCCCTCCTGGGATCGAAGCAATGTCTTGACCTTGGCCACGGAGGAGATGGAGGCAGTTCTGCATTCGCTTCAGTTCCGCGATCTGGAAAGTATAGATGACATCCCCACCCTCACCGGTCCGGAATCGCAAAGCGGCGGGGACTTTTCGGGGCGGGACTGGAACGTACCCTGCAGTTGCGGCGATCCCTGGGAAAAACACGCCGGGCCGCTGGGCGCGGCGATCATCTCGGTCATCGCCGCTATTGCCGCTGCCTTGGGCGGGGCCGGGGGATCGGCCGGCGGAGCGCTGGCCGGAGCAATCGGGGAAGCCCTGGGTGCTGCCGGCTTTGAATCCGGCATCACCGGGGGTACCGATTCAGCTTCCGGAGAAGGAGAACCTTCCCCGGAAGAAGGGCAAAGGGATCCTGCCGGCGACGACTATCTGCCGCCGCCGGAGGCCGGTTTCGGCTGGCCCGGCGAGAACCCCTTTACCAATTTTCAGAGCGGTGCCGGGCCGGGGGACTGTGTTCGCCAGGGGCTGCCCCGCTATTTTATCAACACCGCCTCTTTGAACTTGGTTGTGCAAGATACGGTATTTAGCAGCAGCGGCCTGGGCCCGGATATAGACTTAGGCCTAACCTACAACAGCGCTTCCTCCGCCGGTACCATCTTCGGCCCCGGTTGGAGTTTCACCTATGATTGGCTGGTAGAGCAAAAGGGAAACCGGGTCAATATCCACAAAGGCTCGGGGCAGGTGCTGAACTTTACCGCTGCCGGCGAGGGCAGCAGCAAGCAACCCGCGGAAGCGCGTGCTCCACTAGGAATTCTTCACCGGCTGCTGGACTACGGTACTTACTGGCTTTACATTGAAAAAGGAAGCCCCATCTATTACTATTTTGATCGGGTGCCCAGTCTGAATTTAGGGCGGCTGACCGCGATCAGCGATTACTACGGGAATGAAGTCACCCTGGCCTACAGCAAAGAGGGCAACCTGGAAACAGTGACCGATGCCGCCGGGCGGGCGATCCGCTTCACCTTTGATCAGCAGCACCGCTGCACCGCCTTTCTTCTACCAGATGGTAGGCGGGCCACCTTCGGCTACAATCAAGCGGGCCTGCTGATCCACACGGAGGACCTGATGGGCATCCCCGTAGATTACGAATATGACAGTAGACGCACGCTGATAAAAATGATCACCGGCAAGAGCCGGCGCACCGTTTCCTTCTCCTACCGGCTGGCGGGGAAAGAGAAACTGCTGGCGTCATTTAGCGATCCCAATGGCAACCTCACCCACTACAACCTCCTTCCCGGCTCGCCCCGGAAGGTGGAAATCACCGATCCGGAAAGCAATAAAACCATCTTCGAGAGCCGGACCGGGCTGACTACAAAAGTGGTCAACGGTCTGGGGCAGGAGGTTTCATTCGAGTATGAAAGGGGCCTGCCGGTGAGCTACCGGGACCGCAACGGCGGCCTGACCCGCTGGGAATATGATGCAATGGGGCAGATGGTTAAAGAAATCGACCCGGCCGGGCAGGCGGTCTCCTTTAGTTACGACCAGAGCGGCAATCTTTTCGGGATCACCAATCCCTTGGGCGAAAGCTGGCGCTACCGCTACAACGATCGAAACAGCCTGCTGGAGATCCGCTCTCCTGCCGGGCGCAAGATTGTCCTCGACTACAATGACCGCGGCCTGCCGGTGGGCATCACCGCTTTTGACGGGCAAAAAGTATCCCACGAATACGATCGCTATGGCAATATTATCACCACCCGCCACTCCGGGGGGGAGAGCAGCTCCGCCGTTTACGATGAATACGGCTATATGATCGCCTCAGCCACCGATGAGCTGGGCCATACGGCCTTCTTTGAACATGACGGCAACGGGAGGTTAATCAAATACCGGCACCCTGATGGGGTGGAGAAAAATCTCGCCTATGACTGTTGCTACGCCCTGCTGGCTACTGACGAGCGGGGGATAAGCCGGGGCTACGAACGGGACGCCAACGGCAATATCGTAAAAGAGATCGACGCGGCCACGGCCAGAGCTGAGCATGGCTACAACGGCAACAATAATCTGATCTCCTACCGAGACTTTGCCGGCGAGACCACCTACTACCATTACGACGGGGCCCGTCGCCTGGTGGACATCACCAACGCCTTAGGCCAGCACCAGCAGTTCGGCTACGATGCTGCCGGAAATATGACCTCCTTCCGGGTGGCCGGGGAAGAGAAGATGCGTTTTCAATACGATCCCTGTCACCGCCTGATCGCCACCACTGATCCCCTGGGCGCTACCGTGACCGTTGAACGGGATGCCCTCGGCCGGGAGGTAG
>CAZRVU010000074.1:0-5926 GCA_964603615.1 uncultured Desulfovibrionaceae bacterium | reverse complement strand
GCTAATTACAAAGTATTAGAATACCATGATGAAGCTTTGGAGCCCATCAGCATTGATGGGCGTTTAACAATTGCAAATATGTCTGTAGAAGCAGGAGCTAAAGCCGGAATTTTCAACGTTGATCAGTTAAGTATTGATTTTATAGAATCCAGGAAAAAAGGAGATTATTTTATTTATTCTAGTGACGAAGATGCTTGTTTTTGTGAAGTTATAAAAATAAAGTTGGATGATATCCCTCCTTATGTATCCCTTCCTTATTCTCCAGGAAATGGAATCCCTATTTATGATGTCCCAGAAGTTAGGCTAGATCAGGTTGTAATAGGTTCTTGCGTAAACGGTAGAATGGATGATATGTCGATTGCTGCAAAAATATTAGATGGTAAAAAGATTTCTGATAAATTAAGACTAATAATTATTCCGGGGACACAGGATATTTATCTGGAGTGTTTACGAAAAGGGCTCATTGAAATTTTTATCGAAGCGGGGGCAGTTGTGAGCACCCCGACTTGTGGGCCGTGCCTGGGTGCACACATGGGAGTCCTTGCAAGTCATGAAAAGGCACTTTCGACTACGAATAGAAACTTTATAGGGCGTATGGGGCATGTCACAAGTGAAGTTTATTTATCTAGTCCAGCAGTAGCGGCTGCATCAGCGATTGCCGGGAAAATAATACACCCGGAGGAGGTGTTTAAGTAATGACATTACAAGGACAAGCGTGGAAATTCGGTGACAACATTAATACCGATATTATTATTGCTGGTCGTTATTTAAATATTACCGATATAAAAGAATTAAGTGTACATTGCATGGAAGATCTGGATATAAATTTTACTAAGAAAATTTCTAAGAACGATATTCTTGTTGCTGGTAAAAACTTTGGGTGTGGTAGTTCTAGGGAACATGCTCCCCTCGTCATTAAAGAAATAGGTATAGCGTGTGTTTTGGCAAGCTCTTTTGGACGCATTTTTTTTAGAAATTCCATCAATATTGGTCTACCAATATTTGAGTTAAAAGAGATAGATAGTATAAAACAAGGGGATTTGCTAGCAATTGACTTCTTCAGTGGTGCGATTAGTAATCTTACAAGAAAACAAAATTATTTGACGAACCCATTTCCTGGCTTTATTCAAAAAATATTTACGGCAGGGGGTCTTATAAACTATGTAAATCAAGATGATCACGGTTTTTAAGGGTTTCTAGCGTTAAAAGGCAGGTATGGAGTTTGGCTATGTGCAAGAATTCTGCATGTTTTTTTGCAGGAAAAAAGAATATTTTTTTCTGCCTAAAAAGTATTATCTGGCAGCATGAAGTATTTTAAGGTAAATATGTCCAGTTCAAAAATTAATTCATTTAAGAGAGGACAATTATGAAATATTCTATAGTCGTTTTACCCGGTGATGGAATAGGCCCTGAAATAATTAATGAAGGAATAGCAGTTTTAAAATCAGTAGAAAAAATATATGGTCATGAATTTGAACTAGATTTTGGTTTAATTGGAGGAAGGGCTTTTGAGCAAGAAGGTTCCGCTTTACCTGAAAAAACCTTGGCGATGTGTAGGAATTGCGATGCAATATTACTTGGATGTGTTGGCGACCCGAAGTGGGAAAATCCCGCGGTAAATAAACGGCCAGAATTTGGATATGGGTTAATAAGGTTGCGCAGGGAATTGGGTTTATATGCAAATGTCCGGCCGGTGAAGCTTTACCCTGCTTTGAAAAATTCCACAAATTTAAAACCTCAAATTGTCAATAAAGTGGATTTCTTAATTGTGCGCGAACTTGCCGGAGGAATTTATTATTCTGAACCAAAAAAGGTTTGGCAAACTGACGGGGGACGTAAGGCCGTAGATACGCTTTGCTATTCTGAAGAAGAAATAAAACGTATACTAAGGATTGGCTTCCAACTTGCTAAAAGCAGGCGTAAAAAATTAACATCTGTAGATAAATTCCAAATACTTGCAACGTCAGGGCTGTGGCGGCAGGTCGCTGGTGAGCTGAGCAAAGAATATCCTGACGTTATATTAGAAAATATGCTTGCAGATGCATGTGCGATGCGATTAATTCAACGTCCTACCGACTTCGATGTTATCGTGACTGAAAATTTGTTTGGCGATATTTTAAGTGATGAGGCTTCAATGCTAGCTGGTTCAATGGGAATGATGCCCTCCGCCAGTTTACTGGGGGCACCTATGGGAAAAAACAAGCAATTCGGTTTATATGAACCTATTCATGGAAGTTCACCTTCCCGCACAGGTTTAGATATGTCGAACCCCATCGCTACCATTCTAAGCACAGCATTGATGTTGCGTTATTCTTTTAACCTGGAAAAAGAGGCAAATCTTATCGAAGAGGCTGTTTCTGCTGTGCTTGAAGAAGGTTATAGTACTTATGACATCATGAGTGACAAAATGAAGAAGGTTGGCACTAAACAAATGGGCAACCTTATTTCTAATAAAATGTTTAATATTGTTGGATGAATACAATTTTCAGATGGCCCCGGAACAGTTAATTTTAACAACAAGGCTATTGTCACAAGTATAGTTGATTAAGCACAGTGCAACTGATCTTAAAATATTTTGTGAAAAAGAGGGAATCTAATGTCATATTTTTCCGAAAAACTTGCTAAAGCGGCATCTAGTTGGGATTATGATAGTATTCCACATGAAGTCCGTTGGAGAGCAAAAAGTGTGCTTATGGATAGTTTGGCATGTATTGCAGGAGCAAGAATGTCTGAACCTGCAAAAATTGCAAAATCTGTTATGGATGAAGTAAAGGGTAGCGGTAAGTCAACTATAATAGGTGAAAAAGCTCACTATCCTGCCTATATTGCTGCTTTCGTTAACGGTATAATGCTTCGCTATTTGGATTTTATGGACACCTATCTTATTAAAATTAAGGATTCCTCGCGATTATCGGGGGGGCACCCTTCCGAAACGATACCCAGTGTTTTGGCTGTTGCAGAATCTGTCAAGGCTTCTGGAAAAAAAGTTCTAGCGGCCATTGTTTTTGCGTATCAATTGGACGCCATGATGGCAAAAGCTGCACTGAACGGTCTTCATGGGTTTCATTATGGAACCCATGGCAGTTATATAATTCCTGTAGTTCTAGGTTATTTACTAAAACTATCACCTGAAAAAATAGCCCATGCCGTGGGTATTGGCGGAATGAAAGGTGCAACGTTGGGTATTGTTGATACATCACACACTGAATTGCCTATGGCTAAAAGCACCGCTTATTCCTTTGCTGCTATGCAAGGCATTCAGTCAACCTACCTTGCAGCTCAAGGGTTTACCGGTTATTTACCGATTTTTGAAGGGGAATTTGGCTTGATCGACAGTGTCTATAACGACGATTTTTTAATACCCGAAGAAATCGTGCCTGGCGGTTCAACCTACTATATTTCAGATATTATTCAAAAACAAATACCTGTTCAAGTTACTACAATTGGTTCCTGTCAATGTTCCCTTGAATTAGCAAATAAATATGATATTTGTCCTGAAGAAATCAAAGATATAAAAATCTTTTGTGGAACAAGGGAGGCGAATCATTGTGGGGTCCCGGAAAGGCGACACCCTAGAAACAAGGAAACAGCCGATCATAGTAGTTTCTTTGTCAATGCCGCTTCTTTAATTGACAAAGAGATGACACCTGAACAATATTTAAAACTGAATAATAAACGTATCTACGACCTGGAAGAAAAGATCACAGTAAGTGCCGATCCCATTTTTGATGACCTGCTTACAGGTGGAAAAGTTATAATTTCTATGAATGATGGCAGTGTTTATGAGGCAGTGAAATCTGTAGCCCATGGAGATCCAACAGATCCGCTTACTGATTCCGAAATAGAAAATAAATTTAAAGCCATGGTTAAAGGAACAAATGCTCAGGAAATTATTGATACTATTTGGGAATTAGATAAGCTAAAGGATATTTCTTTGTTAACTAGGATGCTTACAAAAGCTTTATCTTGATCTGGGGCCAGATTTAGAAAAACCAAAAGCGGTGCTAAGATACACTTAATACCGCAACTGTTTGAATAAGGGATTCTACCCGGTGCGGCCATCATTTGGGTAGCATAAAACTTAAACTTCAATTGGAGGTATAAAATATTTATCCCCTGTGCTTGGAAGCGCATGGATTTGGGGCTTTGTAAAAAATTTAGGGATTGGGAGGTGTGTAAATAACCATAGGATTTATCAGCGGTTACGTTGTATCGCTAACCCTTTTATGAAAGGTGGTGTTTTATATAATTATTCGTGTTTATGCTTAAATTGGAAATCTTCAATCCTGCATGAAAATAGAGAAATGTTTTTAATAATATATTATTATTTCAAAAATTTTGCGAAGTATTATTCGCACTATAAGAAGGGGACTACAAAAATGTTAAAACGTAAAAAGCATAAACGTATAGTCTTTGTTATATTGATTACTTTTTTGCTTATGGTTTTTACAGGTTGTGCCTCAGAATCGGATCCCAAATCAATATCTGAAACTGGGGAAAAAACTATTAAAATGAGTTTTTCAGGATTATTGCCCCCATCCCACCCGGTTTCAGAAATGCAAAAATGGTTTGCTGAGGAGGTAAATAAAAGAACTGAGGGTAGAGTAGACATTGAAGTATATGTTGGGGGAGAACTATATGATGATCATCAAGGAGCTATTGAGGCGGTTTCATCAGGCGCATTGGATTTAGCCTATAGTTCATGCGATCATTGGGGTCCCCGGAATCCTGTATTTGGGTTTTCAAGTTTTTTTTGGCAAGTGAGGGATCTCGATCACTGGGATAAAATTCGTGATGGGGTATATGAAATAGTAGCTCCCCTGTATGAATCCTATAATGTAAAATTGCTTAATTTTGTCATTTATGGTGAATGTGGTGTTGCGTCTATTGTTCCCATAAGAAGTCCTGAAGATATAAAAGGTTTAAAAATTAGGGGACCTGAACCAGGTACACTCCATTCACTAGAATCATTGGGGGGAATTCCAGCAAGAATTGCTCCTTCTGAAGTATATGATGCACTTGATAAAGGTTCTATTGATGGGGCACTTTCGGGTTGGAGTAGTTTTTATTCAAGAAAATTTTATGAAGTATGCGATTATTTTATGGGACCGCTTTGGAACCCACTTTATATTAATTTTATGAATTTGGATACATGGAATGAATTACCTGCAGATATTCAAGATATTATAATGGAGGTTAGCCGTGAAGCAGAAGAATTAACAAAGGAATCGGCAAAAAAATATGATAAAGAATCAATGGATTTCCTTAAGGAACACGGGGAATTAACATACCTAACCCCAGAGGAATTAGATTATTGGTTTAACCAATTTAAAGAAGAGGTTTATGAAAAAATATGGTTAGAAGAGTGTAAAGAAGCAGGTTACGAAAACGAAGGAAGAGCACTCCTAAACACCCTTTTCAGTAATTAAGATTTGGTCAAAATAAGGCCTATAAGATATTTTGAATTGGGCATTCTTTAAAGTATGCCCAATTCAAAATAGGCAGTACTTTTTCGTTAGCCAAAGCATTTATAATGCTGGCATTGTTTAGGATATATAGAATACTTGTGGTAATAAAAGTCAACCATTCTGGAATAAATTGTTGTACTGTTACAGAATTTTAATAGTGGCGCTATTAATATACAGGGGTGATATTAATTGAGGAATACCAAAACTGCAATCATTGAAAAGGGTTTTTTCCCTCTTAGTGTCATAAACGATGTAATTGATAAAATCACATTTACTATGAACATACTATCACATTTTGTATTAGTATTAATTTCTGTATTTATTTTTGTTCTTGTGATTCTAAGAAACTTTCTTTCGTATAATGTCGTTGGTTTATTCGAGCTAACTGTTGATGGATTAATAATCTCGTTTGTTTTACACCTAATTTAAATACATAAACTTTTAAACCCTTGTGGCAT
>CAZRVU010000073.1:0-5949 GCA_964603615.1 uncultured Desulfovibrionaceae bacterium | reverse complement strand
GGCAATGGCGTATCCCATTTATCCTTGAAAATGGTTTGTTAGCGCCTAATCAAGGTTTCTTCCCCCGGTACACCAATGGCAAATATTGCTTGGGGGAGACGGTGTTGATTGTTAGCCGGGGATTAGCCAGGGAATCGACGGCTGTACCGCGGTTATTCAATAGGCCGGAAATTGTCGTGATTACCGTGCAGGGAAAATAAGCGGGAAAAAACAATGCCAGGATTATTGTTTGGCCAAAATGCCCCAACCCTTTATAAAATTACATGTCTATAAAAGTGAAGACAAAAATAGGGGGGAGCTGTATCATGAAAAAATTATTTTTCGTCGTAACGCTGATTGCTGTCGTAATAACAGGCGCCTGTTTGCTTACAAACCCTGCCCGCAAGGAAATTAATCCGGATATTCCGGTGTTGACGATTACTACACCCCGGGATTTATTCAGCCCGTTTATGAGCTCAATGTTCGGCTTTGAATTAGTGGTAAATGCGCCCGGTGATCCTACAATTTATACCTATGTCTGCGATAGGGGTGCCTTCTGCACCTATAAGGACGCCAAAGTAACCCTCCAAGGCAATAACCTGACGACTGCTGAAAAAGTGTATTGGGCGCCGGTTGAAGACGATGAATATGTATATTCAGGCGAAATGGATAAAATCCTGATAACCATTACGGCATTGGATCAGGAGGAGAAAGCAATTGCCCGCGGCACAGCGGTTATCGAACATGACCCTGAAGGTGGGTGGTTTAAGTTTACCGGGGAGCCCGTAGCAAGCCAATCCGCGGATGAACTCCCCAATTCTGTTCAAGACATTAAAAATAATGCAAAAGCGAAATAGCGCTAAATAGGCCTAAATGGAAAGCATAGTGCACAATTTCCAAATAATGTGTTATAATTCAATTTAAGGGTTCCCATTAAAAAGAGCGCAGTTGGGCTATAAACCTACGTCTAAAATGATCACTGCCTGTGATCTGGGGGAGGGGAGAATGTGCAAAACAATACTGGTTTGCTGGATAAAAAAAGGCTGTTGCAGATATTTGATTATCTCAACGAAAGGTTGAAGGAAAATCAGCTCCAGTTGGAAATAACGATCTATGGCGGCACTATTATGACCTTGGTCTATGATCACAGGCCCGCAACCAAAGATATAGACTGTGTTTTTTCTGAAATAAATTATAAATTATTGGATAACATATTAGATCTTACTAAGTATGCCTTTAATCTTCCTGATGGGTGGATCAATGAAGAAATTAAAGAACCGTTGAAATCTATTATAAAAGAAGATAAAGAAACCTATAAAACATATTCTAATTTAAAACTATTAAAACCCAGAGGCGAACAGCTATTGGCTATGAAAATTTTGTCTGCCAGGCCGGAACCAGCCAAGGATTTTATAGATGCCAATATATTGTGCAAGGATTTGAATATCACAACCAAGGAGCAGTTGCTTTTGGTATGTGCAAAATATATATCGTTAACCCTGGTAGGGGAGAGGCAGGTTATTTTTATTAAGTATTTAGGGGAGGATTTAGGTTATGATTGGCAATAAATATCTGCAGGAATTATTCGAATGCCCCGATGAAGATAGCGCCTTGAACCAATTGTTGGAGCTATTAAAATCAAAAGATACCAAATTAATGGACAGTCTTGACAGGCCTGTGGATCTAAATTTATGTAACAATGAAGAAATAATATTTCTAACTAAGGTAGCGGCTTTAGTGGATTATTATCTGCAACTGCATGGTATCAAGGTTCCGGCATGGATCAGGGATGAAAAACTGGAATTTGAGCGGCCGTATTACCATTCTCAAAGACTGAGTGATTTTGAGAAATTTAAGTTACAATATACCAACCCTTCCCCATTTAAGATACGAAATGTTTATTTTGATCTGAAAGGTATTGAAAGGATATAAACCAGGCAAACCTTCTTTAAGGGGGTTGCAGTTTAATTGACAATTTTAGGTATAATGGCAACGCTTCTAGCTGGAATATTAATACTTATTGCCGGGGCAAGAACAAAAAGGAAATGGCTAATGGTTTTATCTGCTATCCCGCTAATAGCTGCTTTAAGCCAAATCGGAATATTGTTTTTGATGTTTTTAGACGTGGCTTTGTAACTTGTTGGTCTGTCTCTATAGTTTAACAGCCTGCTCTTATTTGAGGGATACTATCGACTTGCTTGAACCATTGAATGTTGAAGCTAGGTATCCTACTGTTAAGGATAAACTTCTCAAGGTAAATACTATGTAACATCTTATTCCCGCATAAATTTTTTAGGGTACTCAATTGCACAGCTTACATCAAACTGCCTATGCCGATAAAGCTGCGCCCGTCCTACAAAATTGCCTGCCAGTTACGCCGCCCATACAGAATGCGTTCCACATCGACCACCTTTGCCTTTTCATTGATGGAGAAAAAAATAATGTAGTTCTTTACAATGAGCTTGTGATAGCCAGTTGCCGCAAGGCGTTCGTCTGCAACAGCGGGAGCCCGGTGGGGCATCTCCGCAAGGCCAACCATTGCCTGTTCAAAGGCCTTTAGCATCTCCGGGGCTGTTATCGGGGCGGAAAGCTGCGCAGAAATATACCGGATAATATCCCGTAGATCCTTTTCAGCAGGCTCCGCAATGTCTATCCGATACCGGCTGGGTGAAGGTTTCCTATCGCCCTTCATCGGCAATTTCCCTGCGGATATCCTGTATAATATCAGCCATTGGACGTTTCCGGCCGTCTCTTACTGCGGCCCTTCCTTCATCCAGCAGACGGTAAAGTTCAAGTTTTCCAGTGAGTATTTCATAGGTTTCGATACTCATGACAGCTAAATCCCCTTGCCCGTTTTTCGTAATAAATACCGGCTCGCGGGTTTCGTTGCAGAACCTGGAAATATCATTATAGTTGTTTCGCAAGTCGGTGCTTGATCTAATGTTTGGCATGGTGCGCCTCCTCCCGTTTGAATCTAAAGATATTATACAATAATTTCTTTAGAATATCAACAGCAAATATGCTTTTGAACTTTACTATTACGGGGGAAAATTTATACCAGAAGTAACAATAGGTTTCAGTAGCTATACCGGAGATCAGAAAAACAGTTTACTTATTAACGAAGGTGGTTCTTCTGTGAAGGGAGCGGCAGCGCTCCAGGGAACAGCGCGAAGGGCATAAAGGTAGTGACATTGATATTGCCGTAGTAGTTGATACGATGGATGGTGACTATTTAGAAATGACATCTGCTCTTTATCGATTAAGAAGAGACGTAAACGACAGGATCGAATCTGTACTGTCGGAGGAAAAAGAGGATCCAAGCGGCTGTCGTAATAACAGGCGCCTGCTTGCTTACAAACTCTTATTACAATAAAGCCGGAGTAACTGAAAATACTGGTTGGCATATACGCCTTGATATCCAACCCTTGTACGGCGATGACGACAGGTGTGGGCAGTGATATTATTCACGTGTTTTATAATGGTAATAATTCTACCGATACGACAATGATTCCACCTGTAATAAGCAATGCAGAATATACTGCCAACCTGCATAGTCTGAACATTGGAATGACACAAGATGAGGTGGTTGCTGCTTTGGGTGCATCATACACCGTGGTTGATTCAGCGATTGTTCGGTCAATATATTCAATCCCAAATTCACGGCAAACGTTTGATTTTCAAAAAATATATGGCATCCCAAACAACGTATAATGGGGGCTGCCTGGCGTCGTCGGGGTGATACTGCAGTTTTGGGCTTGCAAGATTATTATCAAATGAAATCAGAATTGGAGCTGCTCCGAATACTTGCCAAGGCGGAGGATGATGTTAAGCAAGGGAGAGTAGCACCAATGCAAGATTCATTTGCCGAACTTCGTGCATCTTTACAGGAAAGAAAAAATGAAATATAAAATCTTGCGGACAGACAAAGCGGAGGATCAACTTCGCGACATCATTTTTTACATTGCTGACAGTTCCGGTAATGTTGATATTGCACTTGCATATTTAGATAAAATTGAAACAGCTATTAACCGTTTAACGGAGTTTTCCATGTCGGGGCGGGCGATCTGTTGGCAGGTAGACAGAGTCGTCTGCCTCTACGGACATTTTTATTGGCAGTAGCTAAAGATAATATTTATCTTCTTCCCATTTTAAGACATTTGTATCAATATATTCCCATATTTGTTGGTATTCCTTTTCATTGCGGATGACATGATCGTGGTAGGAGCGTTGAAATAAAGAAAACCCAATTTCCTTCGTAGTCAATATTTTCAATGATTTTACCAATTGCGGGATTGACTGCGTAGGGGACGATGCCCTCATCGTCCCGCTACCATAAATCGTCCCGCCACCATAAATCGTCCCGCCACCATAAATCGTCCCGCCACCATAAATCGTCACGCTTACCCGTGAATTAATTATAATGATCATATGAATATGGTTTGGCATAATAACGTATTTGTCTATTCCTTTTATTCTTCGAATGTATTTATCTACAACCAGGCCATATTTCGATAAACGAATATGCGGGGCGATGTGGGCATCGCCCCCTACCTAATTTAAATTCTTCCCGCATATAATATAAATTATGTTCATCTATTCCACTATAATAAAACTCAAATTTTTATTAGCCCCTACTGTTAGAGCCTACCCAATAACACCCACCAGCAATAATGCCAGATAAATAAAATATAACCTTTAAATTTGCATCATATAGTGTCCATCCAATAATTGGACCCCCTAATAAAAATACAATTACAAAAATAACAATAGATATAATCCCCCGTTTTATAGTTTGATTCATACAATCCTCCTGACCTATAATTAGTTATTTGATTATTACACATAATACTACTTATGTCCCCCATGCCACGTTTTTTACTGATCCGCGCAAAAAACCAGGTGTTGCCTATTCGGTTCTCTAAAGTATAGCCGCCCTCGTTCCTTTATATATTTTTAGCCAAAACGTTATGATGGCCCTATTGGGTTTTTTGTTTTTTCACCTTTGCATAACCCAATTCTTGTTTTCTTTGGCGGCGCTTAAGACCAAACCAAGGGCAATAAAATTGGTGATCACCGCCGAACCACCGTAACTAAAGAAAGGTAGTCCGATTCCCATTGTGGGCAAAAGGCCAACCTGCATGCCTACACTGCCAAAAATGTTAAGGGCCAGCATTGCCCCGGTTCCAAAGGTTACCAGGGCCGGAAAGTCATCCTTTATTCCGGGCAAAAGCCGAAATATATTATAAAGCAGGGCGATAAAAACAACCAGCACCACTAGACCAACAGCCCAGCCGGCTTGTTGAACTAAGGAGGAGTAAATAAAATTCGTATGCTGTTCCGGCAAAAGGTTGTTGTAGGTGAACAAACCCTTCCCCCACAGCCCGGCGGAAACGATGGCCTCTTTGGATTGCACAATAATATAACCCGTCCCCAAGGAATCCCTCCCGGGTGCCAGGAAAACCAGCAGTCTTGCCAATTGGTAAGCAGGGGCCTTTAAAAGACAAACTAGGCAAACAGAGACAAACCCCGCCATCATTTTTAGCATCCTTTTCCTTTTGAGCCCTACCCGCCACAGCATAGCAAAGAACACCAAAGCCAACAATAATGCCGCTGGTTTATTATTCCCCCACAAAGCCAATGCCGGAATTGCCCCATAGGAAAGGATGGATCCCAACTGTGGGCTCTCCTTCTGTTTTGCTAAGGTGCTGGCAAAGGAAAGAATGAACATAATTTTTGCACTCTCCATTAAAAACCCATCCAGCCTATAATACCGCCCATGTTGGAAAAAAAACAGGTTGAACAAAACAGCACCCAATGTCAGGTAATACAGGGGCCGGCCCCAACCGGCCAGCCGCCGGTAATCAACAAAATATGAGGCGACTAAACATGCCGTCCCCATTATTATCCACAGAATCTGTTGATTCAAGTAGGTATTGGGGGGCAAATTGTAGGTAGCCATGGCCAGGGAAA
>CAZRVU010000072.1:0-6108 GCA_964603615.1 uncultured Desulfovibrionaceae bacterium | reverse complement strand
ACCCTAGATGCTGCTTTTTGATGCTGCGAACCCTAGATGCTGCTTTTTGATGCTGCGAACCCTAGATGCTGCTTTTTGATGCTGTTAACCCTAGATGCTGCTTTTTGATGCTGTGAAAAGGTTGGTTTTCTTCGTTCTATTCTATTTTAACATGAAACCGCTAATTCCACATGTCAAATTGCCGGTTCTGCCTGGCAACCCATAAGTTTTTCTTTTTCCTACCGGGGATAGGGCTTTCCGAAATTCCGGCACTTTCCCGCCGCTGTGCATCGATTCTTTTATTGACAGATGCCAGCCTTAATGAAATAATAAAAACAGTTTTGACACGTTTTGCCGCTAAGGGGGACAATATGAACACCAGGGAAAACAGCAATGTAACGCCTAGCATCAATAATAAAAACAACGGTCCGGATCGCAACAACAGCCACCGCAACGAAGGGCGCAATAACAGTAACGGCCACAGCAACGAAGGGAACAATCACGGCAACGCCGGGGGCGATAACAACAACAGCCACAGCAACGAAGGGCACAATAACAGCGGCAACTACAGCAGTAACAAAAACAGCAGCCAGGACAGCCACTGCAACGAAGGGCGCAATAACAGTAACGGCCACCGCAGCGAAGGGAACAATCACGGCAACGCCGGGGGCGATAACAGCAACATCCACAGCAACGACGGGAACGGTAACAGCGGCAATAGCAACAACAGTCATGAATCTGTGCCTGCCGCCGGGGGGCAAGCGAGGGCCGTGGCCAACGATCTTCTGCAGGGCAAGATCCTTCCTTCCCTGCTCAAACTCTCTTATCCAATCCTCATTGCCATGTTTTTCGTCACTGTTTTTAATGTCGTAGATACCTTTTATGTGTCCCGCCTGGGCAATGATGCCATCACGGCGATGGGTTTTACTTTCCCCATCTATATGTTTTTAATCGCCATCGGCACAGGGATCACGATCGGCATCAGCTCTGCCGTGGCGCGTGCCCTGGGGGCTAACGAAAAGGAATTTGCCGCAGAAACAGGGAAACAAGGGGTCATCTTGGCGTTAGCCATCGGTATTTTTATCGGATTGGTCGGGATTCCTCTTGCCCCAAAAGTCCTCATATTCATGGGCGCCAGCGGCGATATTTTTACAATGTCTTATGATTATGTCCGCGTAATAATCTTAGCCGGTATCGCTAAATACCTGCTACACGTTTTTGATGGCACCCTGCGGGGGGAAGGACACACCAAGGCTTCTATGCGCATGTTGCTAGTTGCCAGCATCAGCAATATTATCCTCGATCCTTTTTTTATTTTTGGCCTCTGGTTTTTTCCCCGGCTGGAGGTCAAAGGTGCCGCCATTGCCACCGGCATTTCCTGGGCAATAGGCTGTCTTTACGCCCTTGAATATTACCGGCGGGGCAAAGGAATTTTTAATCTTGATTTCCGGCGCTTCGCTTTGCGCCGGCAGCACTTGATGGAGATAATATCTGTCGGCGCGCCGGCATCGTTAAATCAAAGCTTCCTCTCCCTGTCCCTTTTCTTTTTTAATTATATTTTGATGCGGCTATCCCAGGGCAATATTCTTGTCGCCGCTTTTGGCATCGGTTTCCGCGTCGAAGCCATCATGATCCTTCCACTGGTTGGCCTTTCTGCCGGTACGGTGATCATGGCCGGGCAAAATTTTGGGGCCGGAAAACTGAAGCGGGTCAAAGAGATTTTCCTGCTGGGGCGCAAATTCATCTTTCAAGTAACGATCCTGATGGGAATTATTGTCATTATCCTGGCCCCTTATTTCATTAAAATATTTAGCACAGACAGCCACGTAGTAAAATATGGCAGCCAATATTTCCAGATTACAGCTTTGACTTACTGTTTTTTAGGTGCCGGGCTGCTGGCAAACGCCATCTTTCAGGGAATGGGCTGCGGTTATCCACCCTTTATCACCATCCTCGTCCGGCTGATAGTCTTTCAGGTGGGCGGCGCTTTTCTCCTTGCCTTTTTCCTTCAACTGGGGCACTGGGGGGCCTGGAGCGCTGTCGCCCTGGCCAATGTCGGTTTCGGCATTACCGGTTCGCTTTGGGTCGGGAACCACCTGCATCACAAACTAAAAGCTAGCGGTGAAAGCTTACCTTCTTAAACAATAACAAATAAACCAATTTTAACCAGTGCAGGATTTCCGCTGGAAGGCTTTTTATCGCCCTTGGCCGGTACGGGATTTCCGGTGCAGGGCTTTTATCACTCTTAACCGGTGCAGGGCTTTTATCACTCTTAACCGGTGCAGGGCTTTTATCACTCTTAACCGGTGCAGGGCTTTTGCAGGGCTTTTTATCTCCCTTACCGGTACGGGGCTTTTGCAGGGCTTTTTACCGCCAAAACCCTTGACGGGGGCATTATTTTCCTTTATAATATAACTAACTTAGTTATATAACTATCGCCCGTTCGCTTTGCCCTGAAATCATCAATAAAATCGTGGGAGGAGGGAAATAGTAGCTATGATCACAAAAAAAGCAGAGTATGCCATTATCGCCCTGGCTGATCTGGCAATGCTGCAGCCGGGCCAAAAAACTACTACCAAGGAAATTGTAGAACGCAGGAAAGTTCCGCTTAACCTGATCGCCCAGCTACTGGCCGCCATACGCCAGGCAGGATGGATTAAAAGCACCAGGGGCGCCAGCGGAGGGGTTTCCCTTTGCAGGGACCCCGCGCAGATCACCCTGCGGGAAGTTATCGAGCTGATTGACGGCCCGGTTATTATTACGCGCTGCCTGCTCCAGGGCATGCCCTGCAACGACAAAACTTCCTGCCCTTTAAGGGATGTCTGGCAAACAGCGCAGGAAAATATGCTGCAGGTTTTGGAGAAAACTACCATCAAAGAATTAGCCGAAAAAATAGCCATCTCCTCCGCAGAAGAGGCTATTTTACGTTTATAAACGGGCAGGTAGCCGCCCCGGCAATAGGGCGGATTTATGGCCTTTTTGATACCTGCAGCTTTTAATTCCCAGGACTACAGCCCGGCTAGAACGGGCTGTTATTTTGTGGTAAAATGCCTGTCTTCCGCTTGCCTTCAGAATAAATAGCCAGTATAATAAAAATGATTTCTACTCAGGAAGGAGGTGTCCTTTGTGCAAAAGGCTTACAAAGTATTATTCTTGTTGATAATCACTTTTTTGTTAGCCAGCACCACTTTAGGCGGTTGCGCTTCACCTTCCGGAGATGAAGGGAAGGTGGGGGAAGGCCAGGAACCAACCGGAGTTAATGGTGAAAAAGGGGTGGAAAATGAGGGCGAGGAAGTGGGCAGGGAAGGGGAAGAAGAATTAGAAGGCGAGATCGAAACCGTGGATAAAGGCGAACTCGAAACCCCCCTGGCACTTACTTACCTTGGGCATTCTACCTTTTTAGTGCAATACGCAGACAGCAGCGTCTTGATCGATCCCTACCAGCCCGACTTTGGCAGTTACGGCAAAATCGACCTGAATGTGGATGCCATACTCATCAGCCATAACCACACCGATCACAATTATTCTCCGGGAGGCGGCCAAGGAGCGACTGTGCTGCGCGGGTTAACCGTAGATGGAGATTGGCATCAGGTAGACTACAGCCTGGCGGAGTTGCAAATTAAAAGCGTGACGGGCACGTTTCATGGCGGCAACCTCGGGAAAAACGGTGTTTTTGTGCTCGCTACCCCCAACCTGCGCCTCGCTTACCTCGGGGATATCGGCCATATACTGCAGGAAGAGGAGATTGCGCTGATTGGCAAACCGGATGTGCTCTTCATTCCGGTCGGGGGCCACTACACCATTCCTCCCCGCGAGGCATTGGCATTGATAGCCCAGCTTTCTCCAGCCATCGTCATTCCCATGCATTACAAAACAGTTCATAATCCTGATACGCCCATCGGCACCCTGGACGATTTTCTTGGGCTGGAGCTACCCTATCCCGTCAAACCCCGGGGCAGTACCCTGGAGCTCACCAACAAAATATTGCCTGCACAGACTGAAATCTGGACGATGGAATATAAGCTGCCTTAAACTATGCTCAAACCAGGAATAAATGAACCTTTGCTGCCATTTTCTGGTTGCCTGTGGCTGCTTTGGTGGCTGTCGCTGCTTTTGCTGGCTGTGACAGTTTTTGCGGCTGTAAATGCTTAAATTGCTGTGGCTGTTTTGGTGGCTGTCGCTGCTTTGCTTTGGTGGCCGCGGCTGCGGCTATAAATGCTGTTGCTGTGGCTAACTTTGGTGGCTGCGGCTGCTTTTGCTGGCTGTGGCTGTGGCTGTTTTTGTTGGCTGCGGCTACTTTGGTGGCTGCGGCTGCTTTGCTGGCTGCGGCTTTGGCTGCTTTTGTGGCTTTGGCTGCGGCTGCTTTTGCTGGCTGTTTTGTTGCCCAAAATTTTGCTTGCAAGTCCAAATGCGTGTTTTCAAATGGCCACCAACATTCCGCCATTCAGCTTACAGAGTAAAAAGCAAAAACAGAATGTGCCACACATGTTGAATACACTGCAAATTTTAGGCTGCCCGGACAAACACGCCCGGGCAGCCTAAAAAAAATACGCTATTAATTAATGATTCCTCTGCAAAAATTACATTCTGCTGCATAAAACGAAATTTGCCGGGGCGGGAGCCGTAAAAACCAGCCCATGAAGACACCACAATTTTGAAGCAAAAATGGCAAGACGCTATTTTTAGGGCCTTTTGGAGAGGACGTTCAATGGGCACGGGCGAAAAATTGCCAGTCGAAGAGATACTAATTTCAGCGAACGCCTTGCAAATAAAATTTATGCAGTAGAATTATTAATGGCTAAATATTGAAAGGGGAAATGCATTTTGCAGTAGTATTGCATAGCAATTGCATAGATGCTGCCTAGATGCTACATCGATAATAGTAAGGGGAGCCCCCCATTGTTGTTTTTTAACCGCTCCAGACACGCAGGAATAAAGTTGCGCTTGGCGAATTATGTTTTTCCTCTATTTTTGTTTTTTTAGCCACTCCAGACATAGCGAAACAGCATCGGGTTCCCGGCGAAGCTGGTGGCTAGCTCCATCTAAAAGCAGAAGCTCAGCGGAATTACCCGCCTGTTTGTAGAGGGCCTCTGCATGCATCACAGGAATTACCTCGTCCTCCATGCCATGAATAACCAACAGCGGGCGCGGTGCTATCTTACCGATACACTTCAAAGGATCTACGGAATAGGTATCTTTCAACCATTTACCGGGATCCGGCGGAAAAGAAGGATCCTTGATAATGCCGGTTCTCCGGAAGCCCTCCAGGCGCCTCTCCAGATCCCAGGGAGTAATGATAGTCTTAAACCCTGCGGGGCTAGCCGCCATGACCACAGCCTTCACACGGGGATCAACAGCGGCAACGTAACAAGATACAGCGCCACCCACACTGAAACCCCAGAGATAGACACCTTTTTTATAATGGTCACGTTTTTCCCAATAATCCAAAACAGCAATAAGATCCTGCGTCCATCCTAAAATATCAAAATTACCCCCGCTCTCTCCTGTCCCCCGAAAGTTAAAGTAAAAACATGGAAAACCCTCTTTCAAACAACGTTCCGCAAGGGCTGCATAACCTCCATCTTCTTCCTCTTTCTTTTTCTCCTCTCCGGAAACAGGTTTGGGCCGGGGAACCCCATGACATAAAATCAACAAATGGTTTTCCTTCCAGCCAGACTGATTCTCCCCTGTCCCGGGCCAATAAGCGCAACCTTTAAGAGTTAAACCCTTTACCACCTCAATTTGTATTTCCTCTACCTTCATAAATTCAACCCCCTTTTGGAGAAAATGCAATGCTGTAGAAAATAATCCTCCTTTTGCTCCCCCAACCCCTGGACAATTTTTTTATAATATTTTTATTTGTCTTTTAAATAGCGGCTTGCAGGTAATAGATACTATTGTTTTATTGTTTTTATTCTACTGGGTGAAACAAATCTCCTTTAAAGAAAATTTAATTAATATTCGCCGTGGAATAGCCGTTGATAAATATATTCCGGCGATTTTTCTTGACATCCTATTTTAGAGGTTTTATAATTGTGGTACGCGTAAATTTATTTAAGACCTGCGACAGGTTCTTTTTGCCGCAAGATAATACAGCAATTTAAACATAAGCAGCTAGAATTACAAAGG
>CAZRVU010000071.1:0-6507 GCA_964603615.1 uncultured Desulfovibrionaceae bacterium | reverse complement strand
TGTTGATTCAAGTAGGTATTGGGGGGCAAATTGTAGGTAGCCATGGCCAGGGAAAACAAACCCATACCCACAAGTAATAACGTGATGCCCAATAGATTCAGATTCAACCGTGGTTTATGGGCTTTGTGCAGTTCCTTACCGACAACAGCAGGATCACCAAGCCTATCAAGAGCGCCTGCCACAGCATCGGCGGGTTCAACGCCATCCCTTTCCAACTCAGCGCTTGTTTCCTCCAGATGGGCCCGCAATTCAGCCCTAATTTCGGTATGTAGAGCGTCATTTCCTATTTGGGCACACACCCGATCTAAATAATCCTCAGTGCGAGACATGGCATCTCTCCCCCTAACACCCGATCTACTGCTGATTTGAAAAATCCCCATTCCTTGGTTTTAGCCCGCAGGGCCTTTTTCCCCTTTTCCGTCACCAAATAATACTTTCTTTTCCTCTTGGTATCGCTATTTTCCCAATATGAAGACACTAAACCATCTTGCTCTAAGGAATGTAGGACAGGATAAAGGGTTCCTTCCTTCAAGTGAAAAACTCCCCCTGAAACCCGTTCCAATTCCTTGATAAGCTGATAGCCATACATATTTTCCCTTTCTAGAAGGGAAAGAACCAAGATCGAGGTGCTGCCCCGCTGTAATTTCCGACTAACCTGCAAAAGTTTCCCCCCTTACCTATTTTATCGATGCATAGATACCCTATGTATGTAAATATAACACACTCTTACCCCTATCACAAGCGGTTGGAAGAAAATAAAGCAAAAATAATTGGAAGGCGGTATCTGTTTTGAAATCTATTTCAAACGGCGCGACATCGCAATGGCGTTAAACGGAACGGATAAGCAGTTTGCTGTAGGCTGGGACGGGAGCAAAAACGTGGTCCTGCTGACCACCGGAGCCCCTTATGGCCGGTGGGCGGCGAGCTTACCGCGCCGGGAGCAGGAACCGCCCCGGATGATTTGCTCTATGAGTGGTCCCCGAACGATAAAACCATACGTTATGTCCGACCGACCGACAATGTCAAAATCAGGGCACATCACTGAATTAGCACAGAACACCCCGTTTCAAGCCTGACAAGGGAACCGCGTGAAGAGGAAAGTCTGCTAAATGAAAAAAATACTGAGCCTTATTATTTTCATTATAAAAATCATTGAGGATCTACTATATTTAGCATATAATACAATCAGAAAATGCGAGTTTCTGAAAGGATGAGAGATGTGCTAATAGAAATGCGTGGGAGATCACAGATTACGATCCCTGCTGAGATAGTAAAAAATCTTGGTATTAAAGAAGGAGATCAGTTTGATGTTGTTGAAAAAGATGGGGGTATTTTTCTTTGCCCTGTTGTTGTTTATCCTAAAAAAGAAATGATCCGCATCGCGAAGCTTATCAAAGAAACAGATGCCGAATATAAAAATGGTGAATTGAAAGCCTATGATGATGTTGACAAAATGTTTAAAGAGATGGGTATTAATCTAGATGAAATTTAAAATTGTTGCCACCAAAGCTTTTGAAAAGAGTTTGAAAAAACTAACGCTTACAGAACAAATGCAGGTGGCAACAAAGCTTAAGATACTTCAAATTAATCCACACCATCCCTCAGCGGAGGGGTATAAATTTTACCTGCATATCAGCGGACGCCTGTTTATGGAGGGTATTTAGATCCCAGCGAAATTGATCGCTATCCCGGCGCCATGGCTGACGTACCCCAATTTGAAACAATTGGTATCCTATCTTACAACAAGGAACTAAAGGTTTTTGTTGGGATTGCGTTCATGCCGGGTACTGTTGACTATGCACAGGCGGAGACCATAGCCCGCAGTGCTAGCTTAACAGCGCTCGAATAAAAAAGAGTTTGCCCTTTTATATCATCCTTGCCGTTCAGGGTTGTCACCAAAGGCGGCTTTGTGCAAAATGTCAAAGAACAATATGTGCCCCGAGCGTTTGATATACGGCCAAAACTAACAAGGTTTATCCTTCCCAATCAAAGGAACTTTTCACCATGGCATACCGTCTGTTTATTTAAAAGGGGGAAACAGACTATGAAAAAATGTATTTTGGCGGTTGCCCTGATTGATAATATGGATGATTTTTATGTGACGACAAAGGATCTTTGGGGCGGGGGGACGGAACTACATTATGACCGGGTATGGGCAAACGAAGCGGTAGGTAGCGATATCCGTGACGGCGCGCTTGAAACAGTTGCCAACGTCGGGACCGGGATTTGCCAAAATTGATTTTTAATTTCCCCATAATGTTTGTTTCACCGTCACAAGGCAAGATGGTTAAGTGGGAAGAAAACTCAATTATTTTTGGGGTGTTGCTTTTTATATTTGCAGATTTTTGGGCACCATAGAATAATTCCCCCAGGCACTATGGAAGGAATATATATTTCCGGTTTTTTCCCCAACCAATTTAAAACGGCTTCACCCCCTGCAAATAACCTGATAACAATATTTGTATCCAACAAGTATTTACCATTCATTTAAATCAACAAACAATAGAATATATTCGCGGTTGATGATACAATGTACCGGAAACAATGGTGAAACAGGAGGGAAACAATGTGACTTTTATTAAAGAAGATAAAGGAAATAATTATACGGACAAAATTTTTGGATTATCAAGTACAGAGATATCTGCGCTTAAGATTTTAAAAGAAAAGATAACCAAGCAATTTAAAATAGCGGATGTAATTCTTTACGGATCTGTAGCTTGCGGAAAAACTGATCTAGAATCTGACATTGATTTGCTGATATTAACTTTAGAACCTTTGTCTCGCGAAAAACGACATGTGATAACAGACATAGTGTTTGAAATTAATTTGGAATACAATACCAACTTTAGTACTCTTGTAATAGACAAGGAATCCTGGGAAAAAGGTTATTTTTCCGTGCTTCCAATCAAAGAAGAGATCCTAAAGGAAGGTTTACCCTTATGAATGACCAACAGCAACGCACTAAAATGGTTCTCCATTGGTGGAATAAAGCAGAAAAAAGTATAGAATCTGCCCTGAGGGAAATTGCAGCAGGAGAACATGACTTTGCTATTAACCGTTTGTATTATGCCCTATTTTACAGCGTCATGGCGGCACTTTTAGAACGTGGCCTATCTTTCAAAAAACATTCCGGGGTAAGAGCGGCTTTTCATAGGGAGTTTATTAAAAAGGAATATTAAATAAGAGCCAGGGAAGATTATATGATCGCTTGTTTGTGGATCGGCAGGAAGGGGATTACACGGCCCTGGTGCATTTTGATAAGGATTATGTAGAAAAACAGTTTAAAAATTGCAAAACCTTTTTACAGGCTTTGCGGTTCCATATCAAAAGCCTTTAACCGGTTATGCAATAAACCCCTGGTTTTTATTTTTTCATTTAGGATAATTCCTCAAAATTATTTCAGAACTGCACATTTCCCCTGTTTAACCCCAGCAGTACAAACACTGGTTTGCTAAAATCGGCAAAAAACCCTGCAGAAAACAAAAAAAGGAATTTTTCCCCGTGGCATACCGTCTGTTTATTTAAAAGGGGGAAACAGACTATGAAAAAATGTATTTTGGCGGTTGCCCTGTTGTTAAGTTTCCTACTTTCTGCCTGTACGGCGCCAGTTTCAAAAAGCACTTTAAAAATTTATAAGGATACGCAGATCCACGTCGGTGAATTTACTTCTGAAAACGGGGAAAAACAAACCGTAGAATTAACCGTAGAATTTATGAATTCGTCTGAATGCACTTATCTAGAAAACGTTGCTGTCACGGGCTTTATGAAACCCTATAAAAACAATAAATATGCCTTCGTGGCCCTGCTGCCCAGGGAAAATATTTCTATGGCGAATTTAATAAGCGTTTTGGATGCAAAGGAGATAATGGATTTAATTAAAAATAAGAAAGATGAAGAAATTTATGCGAAAGTTCCTAAATTTTCTGCAGGGTATAGCACGTTGCTGAATGACTCGCTGCAAAAGCTAGGCATGTTGGATGCTTTTTGATGTGGAAAAGGCTGATTTTACAGGATTAGGAAAATCGGCGGATGGAAACCTTTTTATCAGCCGCGTGATCCACAAAACTAAAATTGATGTTGATGAAAAAGGCACAAAAGCTGGAGCCGTAACGGCGGTTGAAATGGTAAAAGAATCAGAACATATATAGATTTATGTGCTGGAATTGTTCCAATGGAGGTATTGTAAAGCCGTCAAGTTAGGGGTTATAATTTACTTTAAGGCAGTGTCGTTGAAACAATGTAAAGCAGGGGGAATTATTGTGGCAAGGGGTAACCCTAAGACAAAGAAACGAATTATCATATATGTTATGTTGTCCCTGTTGATCGGCTGGCTGGTTGCTTTGTTGATTCCTCTTTTTGGGTTTACTTATGGGGACAAAGCATCAATACTAATTCTGGCCGCCATGATGTTTACGCCTGCCCTAAGCAGTATTCTCACAAGATTAATCACTAAAGAGGGCTTCAAAAATATGTATTTGCACCCCAATTTCAAGGGCAATTTACGGAAGTATTCGCTTGTGTTTTTTGGCCCTTCACTATTATTGCTTTTCAGTGGCGTTGTCTACTTTTTGCTCTTTCCTGGAATGTTTGACACCAGTCTTTCACAATTGAATGAAATTATTGCAGGGAAGGGGCCGGCAGGCTTTAATGCTGTCAATATGTTAATCATTTCTATTATACAGATCGTTATCATTGGCCCCTTTATCAATATAATCCCCACCCTGGGGGAAGAGATTGGCTGGAGAGGATACTTACTTCCCAAACTAAGGGAACTTTATGCCACTAGAACCGCATTGCTTGTCAGTGGTGCTATCTGGGGTTTTTGGCATTTACCTGCCATTGTAATGGGACATAATTACGGTACAGATTATTTTGGCTACCCCTATCTGGGTGTTTTGGCCATGATTATCTTCTGTATTGTTTTGGGTATTATCGAGGGTTATGCAACAATCAAATTAAATAGTGTTATCCCGGCTGCCATGATCCATTCCACCGTAAATGCGGGTGCAGCCCTTCCAATGGTTATAGTAAAACAAGGTTATAACCCCCTCATTGGCCCTGCCATAACCGGTCTTGTGGGTGGGATACCATTTATCATTGTTTCTATTATTCTGTTTTTGAAAGCTGATGGAAGAAGATCAACACCTAAATAGTTTCTTTTCCAGGATTATATGCAGAATCAAGGATTTAAGGAAAATCAAGAAAATCAAATGGGTGCTTTACAGATATTTCCCAATAATGATTCCCACCAGTTTATTATGTACTCTGTAAACAAGTACTTTTCAAAATGGAAATGGCAAGAGTAAAAACCGATATATTAAAAGGATCTAAGGCGTATCATTTCTAAATGGTGCCATTTTTTGTCTTTCCATTATGGCTCCTGTATAATATTTACAGAAAAACTATTCCCTAATATACCGGATCGCATCATTTCTAAAAAGCGCTGCTGTAAAGGTAGTAAAGAGTGGGGTATAATGAAATAGGATTGCCCTGGAGAATACTTTAATGGTACGGGTCTTGTTGTAGAAGGTTGTATCTGCTAACTATAGTTGCGGGGAAAGGGAACATTTTCATGGCTCGTCCACTCGTTTTTCTGATACTGGCGTACGTCGCGGGGATTATCCTCGGGCGTTTTTTTACGTCCACTTTTTTTATCCTGCCGGCCGCAGCCGCCCTTCTTTGGGCTTTATGGCAGGTTTTCAGTGAAAAAAAAGGGGTGCAAGCCTTTGTGCCCCTTTTGCTTCTTTTTCTAGTTGCCGGGGGGATGAGGTATCATTATGCGCTGGCCGGAGTAAAAGGCAACGTTCGCGACTTTGGCGGGGAAAAATGTACGCTGGTGGGTATGGTGGAAGATGAACCTTTGTGGCGGGAAGACGATGTGGTTTTCCCCCTGTGCCCGGAGAAAATAGTTCTAAAAGGGAAGGAATACCCCGTAAACGGAAAGGTGAGGGTTACTCTCCGCTGGGATCCCAAGGGCGACGGCAGCGCGCCGGGGAGCGACAGCACTACGGGGAACAGCGCGAAGGGCGGCGGGGATGAAAAAAGATTTGGGACTGATGAAGAGGACAAGGATGGGGATGGGAGCGGAAGTTGGTATGCAGATAGTAACAAAGAGGCCCCGAAAAATTTAAAGAACAAAACCGTTGATACGGGCCTTTACTTTTTATCCTACGGCCAACAGGTGTCCCTGAAAGGTGTGCTCTATAAACCACAAGGGCAGCGCAATCCCGGTGGTTTTGCTTACCGTGATTTCCTGGAAACGCAGGGGATGGCGGCCACTTTTTATGGTGCGGCCAAAGATGTGGACGACCTTGGCCTTTCCCCGGAGTTGTCTCCTTTGCGCCGGGCCGCCCTGCAAATTAAAGCTAAAATGTCCACTGTTTTAAGGGCCTACCTGCCGGCCAGGGAGGGCAACCTGCTGGTGGGGATGCTCTTTGGCGAGCGCCGATCGCTGGACCCGGAAGTGGAGAGTTTCTTCGCCCGTAGCGGCGTGGCGCACCTGCTGGC
>CAZRVU010000070.1:0-6845 GCA_964603615.1 uncultured Desulfovibrionaceae bacterium | reverse complement strand
AATACGAAAAATTTGTAAAGGAGGAGATCCTTATGCAATCCGCTTTATATAAAGAGCCTTATGAAAAGGGTTTGGGCGAAGGTGTAGAAATAGGCCGGAAGGAAGAAAAGGTTGGTACGATTATAAGGTTCCTGACCAAGCGATTTGGCCCTTTACCACAAGAAGTAAAGAACCGCTTTCCCGAGTTGGATCTTACTACCTTGGATGTGATACTTGATAGGGTCTATGAATATAAAGACCTTGATGAGGTAAAAGAATATATCCAGTAAGTACATTTTTCCCCGAAACGATCAAAACGATCATACTCCAGTGACCTACGGGCCTGAGGATAACGAGGTAAAAGAATATATCCAGTAAGTACATTTTTCCCCGAAACGATCAAAACGATCATACTCCAGTGACCTACGGGCCTGGGGATAACGGTGCCTGTCGTCAACTCATCAACTTGTTAACTTATTGAGTACTCAGTCAGCTTTGGGGGTGGGGGCAAGGCCTAGGAATCTATCGGTGTCTATTGCCATAGTCTTATCATCGATAGCCCATCAACTATTTGCTTCAACCCGCCGTTTTGCTACCAAAATCTAAGTATAGCAAGATGTTGCAAAATGTTGTAAAGTTCTCAACAAACAGAGGGACGGCAGACTGTGTGAAAAAAAGCTGTAAACCCGGTCAAAATATTTGATAGATGCTCCAATTGGGTTCCGATCAGTCAACAAATGATCCGTTGATCATCACAATAAAAGAAAAAATAGGGGCGGTACTTTAAACCAGTACCGCCTCCCTGTTTTCCCCTAACCTTTTGATAATTTCCTTAACCCCGAGTATGTTAATGGCCCTTTTCAAACGGTGACGGTGCCAACGGTGATGGTGCCATGGTGCCTGTCGTCAACTTGTTAACTTATTGAGTATTCAGTCAGCTTGTTAAACAGCTACGCCGGGTAGTTCCTAAGCGGGGCTACCCGGTTTTTTCTTTATTGGGGGTGGGGGCAAGGCATAGGAATCTATCGGTGTCTATTGCCATAGTTTTATTGGAACCAACAAACAGAGGGACGGCAGACTGTGTTTTAAAGCCTTCGGATTATTCGGACGTGGGCCAAGCAGTTGTCTTAGCCAGGGAGTATGAGGATAAACTACGGTACTCCCCGGCCACAGATTTCATCGTCTACAACGGCAGCTTTTGGGAGGAATCAAAACCCAAAGCCCAGGCGGTGGCACAAGAACTCACCACCAGGCAACTAAAAAAAGACAGGGCGAAAATGAAAAAGGCCATGGATGAGATGGAGAAAAACGGTGCCCTTAAGATATTAGCCGAAGAGGGTCCTAAAAAGGTAATAGCTGCTTTTGATGATCTACAGTCCCATGCCTATGAAAAGTTTGAAGCCGCTGATGGGTATAGGAAATATGCCATCAGACGCCGGGATTCAAAGTATATAGCGGCATCATTAAAAGAAGCTCAGCCCATGCTGGAGATTAACCAAAGCGACCTTGATACCAATGAATTTTTACTAAACACACCCAAGGCCACCTATGACCTAAGAACCGAAGAACCGGGGCCAGAATGAAACATGATCCAGCTCACTTCATCACCAAAGAAACAGCAGTGGAGCCCGGTAAAAAAGGTTTGGATAAATGGATTGACGCCCTTAACACCTTTTTCCAAAATGATAAATCGCTAATTGACTATGTGCAATGCAAAAGGTAGTGGGACTGGCCGCCGTGGGCAAGGTTTATGTGGAAGCACTGATTATTGCCCATGGAGAAGGTCGAAATGGTAAATCAACTTTCTGGAACGCCATCTCCAGGGTACTGGGCAGCTACAGCGGCAACATTTCCGCCGACATACTGACTGTTGGCTGCCGGAGAAATGTAAAGCCGGAACTAGCTGAAGCTAAAGGCAAGAGGCTTCTCATTGCGGCGGAGATGGAAGAAGGCATGCGGCTCAATACTTCTAACGTCAAGCAGCTTTGCTCCACTGATGAGATAAATGCGGAGAAAAAATACAAAGACCCATTCAGCTACGTTCCCAGCCACACCTTGGTTTTATACACCAACCACCTGCCAAGAGTAGGAGCCCTGGACACAGGTACCTGGAGGCGGCTGATCGTTATCCCTTTTAACGCCAAGATTGAAGGTAATGCGGATATCAAAAACTACGGCGATTATCTTTTTGAGAATGCGGGCGGGGCCATACTTAGCTGGATAATCGAGGGTGCCAGGAAAGTGATCAAGGCGGATTACCAGATCAAGCTACCGGAAAAAGTACAGGATGCCATTTCCGCCTATAAGGAAAACAACGACTGGTTAGCCCATTTCCTTGAGGAATGCTGCGAGCTGGATGAAACCTTCACTGAAAAATCAGGTGAACTATACAGCGAGTATAGGGCCTTTTGTATGAGGACGGGTGAGTACACCAGAAGCACTACTGACTTTTATACGGCACTAGATATAACCGGGTTTACGAGGCACAGAAAGAACACAGGGGTTATCGTGAAGGGTTTGAAGCTGAAATCGGATTTCCTAGAATAGGCTATTTCCCCGAAGGTGCAGGTAGGGCTAGGTCATATTACCAAGTCTTAAAATATATACGACATACGCAACCCGTACCTCTTAATTTATACCTGATGTTTAGCGGGAAAAAACAAAAGGTGTTGGTCGTGATGGTCTTATTATAAAGTTTCCTATAGCAGAAAAAATAAATAAAACTATATATATAAAGTTATGTAAATGATCATCATGACCAACACCTCCCCCACCAATCCCTGATGCTAAGGAGGGCGAACATGCGTGAAAAATATATTGAACAAAGGCTAGTCAAAGCAGTTAAGGCAGCGGGAGGCATAGCGCCAAAATTTATCAGTCCTGGTCTTGCCGGTATGCCGGATCGCCTGGTGCTACTACCGGGAGGCAAGATGGCTTTTATCGAGATCAAGGGCTATGGTTTAAGGCCACGGCCCCTGCAGCTAAAAAGACACCAAACACTACGGCGGCTGGGTTTTAAGGTATATGTCTTGGACGAGCAGGGGCAGATTGGGGTGATTTTAAATGAAATACAGGCCACATGAATACCAGAAATACACCACTGAGTTTATATTAACCCATCCCCAAGCCGCCATATTCCTTGATTGCGGTTTAGGCAAAACTGTGATTACCCTAACGGCCTTATTCTACCTGCTGTTTGACTGCTTTGAAATCAGGAAGGTGCTTGTAATTTGCCCTTTGAGGGTGGGGGCCGTGTGGGTGGAGGAAATAAATAAATGGCAGCATCTAAATATGCTGAGGTTTGCCGTGGCCATCGGCACTAAGGCACAAAGAAAAGCAGCACTGATGCAGACCGCCGATATCTACATCATCAACCGAGAGAATGTGGACTGGTTAGTTAATAAAAGCGGCCTGCCCTTCGATTACGACATGGTAGTGGTGGATGAGCTGAGTTCCTTTAAATCCCACCAGGCCAAACGGTTTAAAAGCCTGATGAAGGTGCGGCCCAAGGTAAAAAGGATAGTGGGACTCACCGGTACTTCATCGGCCAATGGCTTAATGGACCTGTGGGCGGAATTCCGGCTATTGGATATGGGCCACAGACTAGGCCGCTTTATTGGCAGATATAGAGAAGACTACTTTGTACCGGATAAGCGTAACCAGCAAATCGTATTTAGCTACAAGCCCAGGCCCGGTGCTGAGGATGCCATCTACCGGCGCATCTCGGATATCACCATCAGCATGAAAAATACTGATTATCTGAATTTACCGGAACTGGTGATGAATGAAGTAACCGTTAAACTATCAGACAAGGAAGTGAATTACTACAAGACCTTACAGCAGGAATTGGTGCTGCCGCTACAGGGTAAAGAGATTGATGTCGTTAACGCCGCCGCCCTGTCCGGCAAACTTCTCCAGATGGCCAACGGGGCTGTATATGATGACGGCGGTGCCACAGTACAGATACACGACCGTAAACTTGATGCACTGGAGGATTTAATCGAAGCGGCCAACGGTAAACCAGTCTTAATCGCCTACTGGTTCAAGCACGACTTGCAGCGGATATTAAAGAGGTTTAAGGCTACGAAGCTAGACGGCCCCGGCTCCATCAAACGGTGGAATGCAGGAGAAATCCCGGTGGCCCTTATCCACCCCGCCTCCGCTGGCCATGGGTTAAACCTGCAAGCGGGCGGTAGCACGTTAATCTGGTTCGGCCTGACTTGGAGCCTGGAGCTTTACCAGCAAACCAATGCCCGGCTTTGGCGGCAGGGCCAAAAGGACACGGTGGTCATTCACCATATAATCAGCGAAGGCACCATTGACGAAGATGTTATGAAGGCTTTGCAAAGAAAAGATAAAACCCAAAATGCACTGATCGAAGCGGTGAAAGCCAGGATTTATCAGGAGGTGGAGTAATCATGCGTACCGATTGCTTTGCTTACAAACGCAACAGCTGCACAGCCTTGAAGGTTAAACAGTGTGAAGGCTGCAGTTTTTATAAAACCAAGGAGCAGTTTGAACTGGATCAGCAAAAGGTGCTAGAGAGGATTCGGACATTGGATGTGGAGAAACAGCAGCATATCCTTCAAAAATATTATGGAGGTGAAAAAGCATGAATGCCATGCCAAGGAATATTTATCCCAATCCCTATGGTTTGACCAGCGTGTTAATACCAAACTGGAGCAGCTGCAGATACTGCGGGATTTATCCATGAAGGTGTCGGCCAACCTGACGGTGGAAAAGGTGGCCGGTGGCAATAACAAAAAAGGCCACATGGAAAATACAGTAGTCAGGATTGTGGATTTGGAAAAAGAAATCAAGAGGAAACTTGAAAGGTCAATTGCCATTAAAGCTGAAATCATGAACACCATCAGCCAGGTGGATGACCCCATCGGCCAGATAATATTAGAGATGCGTTACATTAATGGTAAAGGTTGGGACGAAATTGCCAGGGACTTAAAATACAACAATCGGTCTGTTTTTAGAATCCATAGCCGGGCATTAAATGAAATCACCAAAATAAGAAAGAGGGCAGTAAAAGTCAGTAAAAGTCAGTGAATGTCAGTAGAATTCAGTGCCAAAACCTGTTATAGTAGAAGATGTAAAGGCATGAAAAATTATCAAGAGCACCAGATGCTGTTTGCATAGGTCCTTAGGATAGATCGAATGCCGACTCCGGGGAAACGCAGCATTCTTGATAGCAGGCCCTTGAAGGATAAAATCCTCCGGGGCTTTTTTCATGCCCAAAATTGGGCCACCCACATCGGTAGTGCACACCGGGGTGAGCCCCTGAACAAAAATCCTAATGGGTTTTTAGCGAGGAGGTGCCTGCACCATCTCGTATTTTTTTAACAGAGCCCACCACGCCTCTTAACAATGCGGACCAGGGTGGGACATTTTATTACAAAGCTCTGACAGCAACTTGCTTTTAGGGCTTTTTCTATGCGGAGGTATTACTATGAAATGTATATCCTGCCGGTTTGCTGCCGTTGATGAATCCGCCAGTGACAAACACTGGAAGGCTTATCAGTGTGGCAACCCAAAGAGTGAATACCATAAATCTTTAATTAACATATCCGAAAACGGTGATAAATATAAACGGATCTCCTGGTCCGGTTGCCAGCACGGTGAAAGGAAGGTGAAGTCCCTTGCCACGAAGACCACTAACACCTTTCCGCCATCCCGGTTGTCCGGAGCTGACGGAAGCCAGGTTCTGCCCCAAGCACATGCAGGAATATAACCGGCGGTACAACCGGAAGGAAAGACCCAAGTATTCTAAACAGCTGTATAACACTGCTCGGTGGCAGCGGCTACGGAAGCGGGTGTTGTTGGAGCACCCCCTCTGTGTGGAGTGTGAACGTCTGGGCCGGGTCACTCCAGCCATAGTGGTTGATCACATCCAGCCCCACAAAGGCAATCTGGAACTGTTCTGGGACGAAAGCAATGTACAGCCGCTTTGTAAAAATTGTCACGACAGCAAGACTGCTAAAGAAGGCCGCTGGGGAGAGAAGAACAGGGTTTATAGCTACTAAAACAAATCGCTGTGAGTTCCGGTGCGGGTCAAAGACAACGTCAGTATATCCTTTTCAATTTTATATATGAGCAGCCAGTCAGGAGTAATATGACATTCACGGTGACCACCGTAATCACCGGAAAGCGGGTGGTCAAGGTACTTTCGAGGAAGTGGTTTCTCCTGGACAAGAATATTTAACACTTCCTCCAACAGTTTGACATCATAGCCCCGCTTAACAATAGCCTTGTAGTCCTTTTTAAAGCGGCTGGAGTATCTAATTTTCAGCATTCAGATCCTCCATCAGAGCCTCAACACTGTCAAAGGCCTGACTCATATTGCGGTTGTGATTAACATCATCGATTGCGGCCTTGGTTTCCTCATTGGGGATGTCAAGGCGGAGATCAAAAGGGATGCCGCCATAACGAACAGAGTAGCGCAAAAACATGTTCATAGCGGTGGACATGTTCAGGCCCAGCTCGTTAAAGATGGTCTCAGCCTTACGCTTCAATTCCTTATCTACCCGTACATTGATATTGGTTGTGCCAGCCATAAACTCAGCTCCTTTCTATACTTATATTGTAAAACATTGTACGCAAATTATCAATAAACGCTTTACCACGTACTAGAATGTTGGGATAACGGTGCCTGTCGTCAACTTGTTAACTTATTGAGTACTCAGTCAGCTTGTTAAACAGCTACGCCGGGTAGTTCCTAAGCGGGGCTACCCGGTTTTTTCTTTATTGGGGGTGGGGGCAAGGCATAGGAATCTATCGGTGTCTATTGCCATAGTTTTATCACCGATAGCCCATCAACTATTTGCTTCAACCCGCCGTTTTGCTACCAAAATCTAAGT
>CAZRVU010000069.1:0-6897 GCA_964603615.1 uncultured Desulfovibrionaceae bacterium | reverse complement strand
CACTGTGGGAATTCTTAGCTTCCGCTCTGTGGTAATTTTATTTTACCAAACATAACCAAAGCAACATAGATAGCTTTCAATAGTTTTTCTAAACTAGATGTCCTAAAAAGAGACTCCAATGATAATCCTTGCTTTCATGTAAATGTATCATTGTTTGGTGGTCTTGCTCTGCTGAGGCGACCCAATATTTTATAATTTCATCCCTGGTCAAACCGGGCACCTTCTTAAAATGAAATATATTGTTCCCTAGTTCCTTGTAATTGGCTTTTTACAATGTAAAAACAATATACACTAAATGGTTATATTTAACAACTGGCAATTTTAAGGTAAACGCTTTCCATTCTCAGTCATTACCTTTTTCCGTTTTACATTTTTCTAAAAAACTTTTAGAGGTATGGAAATATTAGTTATAAACATTTTATGAAAGTTTTTGAAAGAGTATAGACTTTATCTGGGTAATTGTTAATAAATCACTAGATATATGTAAATGAATTTGGACCATTGCAGGACCATTTTTGTTTAAAATTAAAGAATTTGTCAATAAATACAAAATACCAGGGATGTCCCTGAACCCCGGTAACATAGGCACCCCTGGTATTTTAAACTGGCACGCCCGGCAGAATTCGAACCTGCAGCCGATGGACTAGAAGTCCGTTGTTTTCGATTCCATTGCGGTTTCCGTTTAGCATATAATCATGATCGGGCACGGCGCCCTCATCGGGGACACCGCCAGGTACAACAAAACAGGTTTGCTGCAGCGCTAAGCCCCTGCAAATTGCAAAATTAGTTCAGCAGATCAGCAACTAGCCCATGGAGTTGGCGTTTTATTTCAGAAAAGTCCGTATTCAAATCGAGTGTTTTCACGCTTATGCGGTTTCCGTTTAGCATATAATCATGGTCGGGAACGAGGCCCTCATCGGTTTTCGCATAAAGCAAGATGCCGCTTACAGTGCCTGTACTGGCAACATCCCGATTTTTTACATATGTAAAAATCTGATACATGTTTTGGGAGTGTATTTTTCGGCTATCATATAAATTGTTAACCTGCATTGTTTTTTTGCAATATTTAGTATCAATAATTATGGTTTTACCGCCATACGTAAGCGTAATGTCCGTTTTCATCGTTGGCAAAAAGTCAATGAAACCATCATCAACATTCCAGTCAATATGTGCGGCGCAGGCATTAAATTGAGGATAATGCCTGCGGTAATATTCCAGCACAAACTTTTCGAAAAGCCGGTACATACGTTGATCATTGATATAATGTGTCAACTTCCAGGAACCATCTATTTCAGTCATAAGCAGGCCTGCAACAACCAGGTAGCAAATATTAACCAACATTTTATAGATAGCGTTGTTTCGATGAAACTTGATGTTGGACCACTGAATTCTGCGGATGTTAACTTCATCAACATTTGTAAAATAAAGCATTACCTTTTTTAAAACCTTTTTCTGTTGGATTGAAACTTCCGGGGAGCGGGCCAGCAGAAATGCAGTAGACTTGAGAATTTTATTTAACTGAATATTTTCGGTGTATTCGTCAAATTCACATACCAGTTGCCTGCTGGGTATGGCTTTTGTTTTCACTGATGCTGAAATATCAATTCTTCCAACAGGTGAACCAAGAGTTTCTGTTCTGCTTGCATATTCCTTGCCCAGGCCCCTTTTGACTTGGCTGGCAAGCCCTTTGGCAAGAATTGCCGCCAATAGGTCACAAACATTAGCAAATTCTTCTGTTGCTATTTTTGCATAGCTATCTTTTCTTAAAACCTGAAAAGCGTAGGCTAGCATATGGTAAATGTTTTGAATCTTAATCATCCAGGGCACCACACAGTTTTTTTGACCATTGTTCAATTTTTGACTGTTCATCAAACCAATATTCACACAAAAGGGGAATCAATTCATGATTTACAACGTCTGCAAGCCATTCATCGGTTACCTCATTATCCGGACACAGGTAGCTGTGGCCAATCCTGAACCCATTGCCAAGAGATTCATCCTTGCTGATAAAATCATTTAGATCCTTAACCTGTTCAACCAGAGCTTTGTATCTAGGATTAACAGAACCATCAACAATTGCCCTGAACCCTGCAGAGTCAAAAGCAGGTTCTAATTCAAAAAAAGCAAACCTTCTTCTGAGGGCATAATCAATAAAGGCAAGACTGCGATCCGCAGTATTCATCATACCGATAATGTGTACGTTTTTTGGCACTGAATACAACTCGTTTGCATAAAGCAAACGCAGTTTTTCGCCCCTTTTATCTTTTTCTATAAGCATAAGCAGTTCACCAAAAATTTTACTCAGGTTGCCGCGGTTGATCTCGTCAATGATAAAATAATAGCTGCGTTCATCATCATTTAGTGCTGTTTTGCAAAACTGGTAAAATGGTCCCTCTTTAAGTTCAAAGCCGTCCTTTGCAGGACGGAAACCCATAATAAAATCCTCATAACTATAGCTTTGATGAAATTGAATCATCGTTACACGGCTGGTATCCTTTACCCCCATCATCGAATAAGCCAGCCTTTTCGCGATATATGTTTTACCTACACCGGGCGCCCCTTGCAGTATAATATTTTTCTTGCTGTTTAGTATGCTAACCAAATTATAATATTGTTTTTCCCCCATAAATACGTCATTGAGAAAGTCCCTGGCAGTGTAGGCATCGTAAACGACCTCCTTGTCTTCAAGATCAATATCAAGGGTATTGTCGTCCACAAAAAGGGATTCCAGTTTTTGTAAATAGTCTGTGTACGGGGTAATGTCGGTTAAGGTTTTTGCAACCGCCTGGCCGGGGTGTTCCCATTCCCCGTTATGTGTCCATTTTACTTTACGTATGTGTGTGTATTCAGCCCTTTGGGCATCATAAATATATCCGGATTCTATCACGCCTTTGCCGACAATCTTATACAGGCCCTTTTTGGCATAAACAATATCCCCGGGTTCAAGTTCATTGGCAAACTGCCATGTTGCATGGGCTATGTTTATGTATGAATATTCTTCACCATAAAGTTCCTTCATTTTTATTTTCATTTCGTCTTTGCTTGCATACTGCTCCAAGTCACCCATTTCTTCCCGGCCGATGCCCATAATCCCTTCCGCGTAAAATTCAGGCCATTTGCCGGCATTGTTTCCTGGGGCATAAATCCAATATCTTTTTTCACTGACATTGTATCCGGCAGGGTAGGCCTCTTGATCCATGTTTCGTCGTTCTTCTAATATTATTTGCCACTTTTTGAAAATATCGCTGGCAATTTCCTTTGTCATTTTTGCTTTTTGACCTTTTACGGTAAGCGTCCAAATACCGCGAACAGAACCGTCGATGTAGCCGTCTTTAACCAAATAATCCCTTGCAAAGGCAAGATCGTTATTAAATTTTTTTACGTTGCTTTTCCCACGGGTTTCGTTTATTACCTCATTCGATAGGTTCAGGTCCTTGATGATTTGTTTACGAACATGTGCCGGGGTTGCTGATCCGCCCAGTATTTTCAAGGCATCTATCAGGGGCACAAACCATTTCAAAAATTCAGCATCAGAAATATTTTTATTACCTTTTTCGGTGCCGGATGCTTCCCATGCAGCGTAAGATAATTCAGGAAAGCTGTGGTAAGGAGTGGCATTGCTTTTAAAAATGTTCCCGCACATAGCCATAATCTCTAAATAGGTTTTTGCGTCTGGTAACTGCTTGAGTGTAGATATATCAGCAAGATCTTTTGAAAAAACAGTGTCCTGGGTGATAAAGTCTCTGCTCGGTCTATCCAGGGTTATGAATGTATGAGGACGCATCCAATACAGCCCCATGGTTAGGTTCCATTTAATACCAAATTGTTTTTTTACCTTGTCATAACACATTACAAATTTTATTTTGCCTGCATCTGTTGGATCATCTGCATAACCAATCCCTGCCGCAAACAAGTCCCAAAGGTTGGAAATATCGTCAGGCTTTCTATCCGTTTCGTAACCAAAAAACCAGGCCTTCAAGTTATTTAATATGGGAATGCCGTCTAAATCTGTTGGCCTTTCGGCGTCAACACCTATTTTATTGCCAATAGCATTCATTAATGCGATACGGTTTTTCTCGGCAATACCTTTATTGAAACAACCAAATACTGTAAAAGGGCAGATATCTTCGACAGGTTTTTTAATATCCATAAAAGGATAATGCATCTTTAGTTCTTCAAAAACTTCTTTAATTAAAACAAGGAGTTCCCCACGGTTGTCCTTGTATACCAATAGCTTATCCGCAAACTTTGTGTAATAATTTATCCATGTAAAATGGTTTTTAGGTTCCATTTTATTACACCTCTTAATCGCCTTAATTATCAAGTAGCCCCCCTAAATAAAGAAAATACTGTTATCCCCTTTAGGGCTAGCACAAAAAACTTTATTGAGGAACTCTTCACCAAGTGGAAAGAAAATTGCCTTTTTTCTTATACAATTATTTCGACAATAAAATTATATTTCCTTTACTTGCTAACCTTTTTTGGGAAAACAACATATTTGGAAATATGAAAAATAGCAGGAACCTGTGCCGTTTGTTAACATAGTATAAACGCTATAATAGTGATCCAAAAACAAGCATAATGCCAGGAAAAAAGTGATCCATCTCCAACAAAAACCTTTATAGTTTGAAAAATGTAAATGGCTATGCAAGAGGGGAAAGGATACCAATTGAAGTGGATATTTACGAAAAGATCGCCCCGGCAAGGGGCCATTTTCATCCCCCTGATAGTGCCTTTGCCTGCGGACTGCATGGGTGTTTTTTGGGTTGGCAACGCCGGCCTGGCCCGGGAAGAGGATGCCTTGCTGCGCTGGGAAATAACGGGCCATTTCCGCTACCCTTCTTCGGAAGAAGAGGGGTAAGCCAAGAGCGAGGACGATTCTATGAAGACTTACAAGAAAGCTTGGGAAAGGGCCTTGATTTGCTTACCATAGAAGCCCTTGAACAACATAACATTAAAGAAGAACCCCCCAATTCTTTGGATACCTGGTGAAGGAACAGGTGAAAATCTATGGCTAATCTAGATATTCAACGCATAAAACATATTTGTAAATACTGTGAGCGTATTGCTAAACCATGATCCTTGTACCTTTGATACAGGCTCTGCCATGACATATTTTTTGATCAATACTGATCCGTGCGTCAACTAAACCCATAATATTTCACCTCGCCTTAATTATAGCAAGATAATGAAACACTTTCTATATTTTGGGGCCAGGATGCCTTCCGAATGCACCCGGCCTCCTCTGCAATTGGGATCATTGCGTGACTTTGATGCAACAGGAACCGTCCCTATTGCACCCCTATTGCACCTCTACACCTTTGGACGGCTTGTCTTTTTTATAATTTTCAGTATAATGAATATGAGTGGAGGTATCGTATGGAAATTAGTGATAAGGTCAAATATTGGCTTGAATTGGCTGAATATGATCTTGAAACCGCCAAGGTGATGCTGAATGGCAGCAGATATCTGTATGTAGGGTTCATGTGTCACCAGGTGATCGAAAAAATACTAAAAGGATATTGTGTTTTCCTTTTAATGGAGGATCCGCCATTCACCCATAACCTCACAATTCTTGCTAAAAAAACAGGAATATTTGCTTCACTCTCCAATCAACATAGGGATACTATTGATTTGCTTGAACCATTAAATGTTGAAGCAAGGTATCCTACTGTTAAGGATAAACTTCTCAAGGTATTGACTAAAGAAAGATGCCTTACAATATTAGATAGAACGGAGGGGTTGTTTGCATGGATAAAAGCCAAGCTCTAAAGTTAGCGAAAAAATATTCTGAGTTGGTTAGCGAAAGGTTTAAACCCAAGAAAATATTTTTATATGGTTCTTACGCTAGGGATAATTGGCATAAAGGTAGTGACATTGATATTGCCGTAGTGGTTGATACGATCGATGGTGACTATTTAGAAATGGTGTCTGCTCTCTATCGATTAAGAAGAGATGTAGACGACAGGATCGAACCTGTGCTGTTGGAGGAAAAAGAGGATCCAAGCGGCTTTCTTGAGGAAATCCTTAAACACGGCAAAATAATTTATGATTTCACTGCAAAAAATCCAATTCTCTGATTTGGAAAGTCTGAATAAACATCCGGTCTAGTAGCAAGGGCGTCGTAAGGCACCCTTGCTACTAGACCGGAATGATGTTCAGAACCAAGACAATGTCTTGGATAGATATTACCCTAAACATGCCATTGGAATAGTTATTTTAGTTTTAGAGGTTTCGGGCACAAACCTTTTTAGGGTAAAAAGATGGCCCCTTCAACTGCCCCCCCTTCAAAACATAGGCCAAGTGTTTTAACTAATATTGTAGCTGCCTCGGCCCTTGTAGCATTGTGTAAAGGTTTATAGGTACCATCTGGGTAACCGCTGATCAGTTGGTGTCCGGCCGCAACATCTACAGCCTCCTTGGCCCAGCTAGATACCCTTTCGGCGTCGCTAAATTTTTTAGACTGCCCCGTTTTTGCCAGGTTGCTTGCATTTACGATCATTACGGCCATTTGTTCACGGGTTATTAGCTGTTCTGGTGCAAAAATAGTATCACTGTAACCATGAACAATTCCATGAGCAACAGATGTTGCAATATCGCTCTGTGCCCAATGCCGATCTGTATCGGTAAAAACCTTCCCTTTTTTAGGAGTGGGTTTAAAAGCCTTTACAAGAAGGGATGTAAATTCTGCCCGTGTTATCTTCTGTTCCGGGCGGAAACTTCCATCAGGGTAGCCACTGATCACGCCCAAGGATAGCAGTTTATTTATATTTATTTCTGCCCAAGACCCTTTAATGTCATGGCAAATGGGAATGGGTTTTTCAGAAAGTTTTACCAAAGTATATGCTGGGTTTGCTATATGAAAACACCTTACAAGATTTCGTTAAAGAACTAAAT
>CAZRVU010000068.1:1983-7219 GCA_964603615.1 uncultured Desulfovibrionaceae bacterium | reverse complement strand
CGACCTTAAACGTGCTCTCCAGCTTTATTCCTGATAACGAGCGCATTGTTACTATCGAGGATACCGCCGAGCTGCAGTTGCAGCAGGACAACCTGGTCACGCTCGAAAGCCGCCCGGCAAATATCGAAGGCAAAGGACAGTTTACCATTCGCGAACTGGTGATCAACTCCCTGCGCATGCGCCCGGACCGGATCATCATCGGCGAAGTCAGGGGCGGGGAGGCTCTCGATATGTTGCAGGCGATGAATACCGGGCATGACGGTTCCATCTCCACCTTGCACGCCAACAGCCCGCAGGATGCCCTGGCCCGGCTCGAAACGATGGTCTTGATGGCAGGCATGGAGCTGCCGTTGCGGGCGATCCGCGAACAGATCGGCTCGGCGATGGAACTGGTCGTGCAACAGTCCCGTTACAACGACGGGAGCCGCAAGATAACGAAGATCAGCGAAGTAACCGGCATGAAAAAAGACAGGCTCATAATTGAAGATATCTTTGTCTTTGAACAGACTTCTATGGACGAGGAAGGCCGCATTGCCGGCGAGCACCGGACCACGGGCGTCGTGCCCCTTTGCCTGGAAAAACTCAAAGCCTGCGGGGAGAGCATCGCCGCAGACGGGAGTATCGACTGGGGGCTGCCAGAAGAATTAACTTGCCCGGCAGAACCGGCTGCCGGGGAGGAGGAATCGGAGGCAGAGGAAACGGAAGAAGCCATTCTTGAGCCGGATTCCACGGAGCTGCACGATACCGATGCTGGTGATTCTGCTGTAAATACCGGCGATCTTGCTATAGATGCCGGTGATTCCGCTAAAGAAGTCGAAGAAGTAAAATATGAGGTATGCTCCGGCGATCCGGAAAAAGGATTGGTAGAAGATCTGCGGCAACTAAAGGACCACTCTGCCGATGATCAACAAACAGGGGAACTAAGAAAAGAAGATGCAAAGAAAATAAACCCGGCATTGCTGCCGGTAGCCGGCAACCTGGTGATTAATACTGCTGCCGCCTTGCCAGGGAATTCCAGGGTGGCAATGGAACAACAGAAAAAAAGGATCGGGTTTTTAGCAGAGATCCGCTCCGGCCGCGATTACGAATTAGTAAACCCGATTGTCGGAGCAGTTGAAGAACTACAGCCAACAGCAAATTTGGTCCAGGAAGTGTCGCTCATCGATCCGGCCAGCCTGGCTGGTGCTAAGGAAGTTGCCGCAGAAGATACTGTGGAGAAGACAGTAAATGAAGCAGCAGACGCAAGACAGGAAAGTGAACCGGCTGCCGGGGAGGAAGACGAAAACGGGATACCTGGGGAGGAAGAAAAAGATGCCCCGGTGAAGGAAGAAGGCGTTCTCGCTAAGAAAGAAGAGGGTGTTCCCAAGGAAGAAGACGTTCCCCTTGAAGAAGAAACTAGTATTTTGCCCCCCGTGTCAGGCGATAAAGTTGTTCCGTCTGCTGCTGCCATTGAAGGAAAAAGCATGTTTTCCATCGCTCCGGTAAAGGATGCGGTTGGTGAAGAGACAGGGCGGCGTAGCCTGGCTGCCTACATTCCAGCGGGGCAGCGTGGCATGGCTTTGCGCGTCAATGAAAGTGGCGGGCTCTGTAGTTTCCTCCAGGCTGGTGACCGGGTCGATCTCTTGATTGTCTATAATCATGCAGCAGGTCACGAGCAACAAACTGCCCGTACCATTGCCCAAGATGTTCTGTTACTGGACATCCGGGAAAACAGTGTTAAAGATAGCACGGCAAGAGATACAGATTTTTTCTCCGTTTTTCTGGCAGTAACCCCTGCCCAGGCTGAATTGTTGGCCTATGCCAGTTTTCATGGTGTATTTTACCTAATTTTATGCCCGTCCGCAGATCCTTTTACTACATAAAGCAGTAGAAAAAAGTAGATTTTTGTCTTATAGGAATATATCCTAAATGATGATGTTTATTTCTATCAAAATTTGTAAGATATAAAAGAACGTTGGAAAATCCAAAACTTTAGTAATTCAACAGTTTGCAGTGTAGATTGGTGGTATGCAGTTTTTGGCAGGGAGGTGTCCATGTAGGAACAACAATAACATTATTGTTTTAATAAAGATGCTGGACGGGGCAGAACCGGCGGGAAAGGTTAGTTTTGCGGGAGTAAATGTTTTTAAAAGGAACTTATCCTTAAAAAAAGGAGGCAAAAAAAAATGATGAACCTGATTACCAGGTTAGTGCGAGATGAAGAGGGGCAGGGCCTGGCGGAGTATGCGTTGATCCTGGCGTTGGTTGCAATTGCGGCGATTGGGGTTTTGATGTATTTACGCAGAGGAATTGAAAATACGCTTGGTGATGTTGCTAAAAACTTAGGAGGAGACGAACCGTAATAAAGTGGAGCCAAATATCAAGATACAAATTTTAAAAACCCTTTGGTAAGTTTATATTATGAAAAGGTTTAGGGAACCTCTTTCAACTTCATAAACAGGTTCCCTAAACCAACCTTTTTAAACCAAAGGCGGTTTGATGTAGAAAATTATTAGTTTTTAGTTCTTGTATTCAGCGCATATTTGGCCAGGTTTTTTCAAGCAGTGAGCAGTTATATGCACACAGATGTATTCAATATTTAAACGAAGATATTATTTAATCCAATATTTTCCAGACCCGTTAGTCTAGGAGTGTGAGAGCATGGCTTCGGAATTTAAAAAATTATTTTTGGAAGAAAGTGGCCAGGGCTTACTGGAATATTCCTTAATTTTGTTCTTTATTGCTGTTGCCGTTATTTTTGCATTGCAAACTGTGGGAGAGAGTGTTACGGGGTTGTATAATTCAGTTTTAGAGGAGTGGCCCCTTTAGATCCCATATCCTTAAATTCTGCGCGAAATTGCCGAAACTATTTTTAAGTAACCTTGCAAACACAAATACTGGATTAATACCTAAACGGCAGGGATTTTTATAAATATTTTCAAAGACCTTGCATTTCTATCTAGGGGGCAGAACGCTATGATTGCTAAACTTGAAAGGTTGGTTTTTGAAGATAGAGGCCAGGGCTTACTGGAATATTCCTTAATTTTGTTCTTTATTGCCATTGCTACTGTATTGGTTTTGCAGGCCTTAGGATACAGTGTATATGATCTTTACAACTATGCGGTGGAAGAGTGGCCAAAGTAGGCCCTGTATTTTATACCCTTGTGTATAATGCTGAAGGTTTTTCTAGCCGTTTGTAATTAAGTAGCGAAAACTATCATCCTAAATTTTAGCAAAGGATTCCGGTCCCGGGCAAAACAAAGAATCCAGTTTCAGCGTGTTTTAAGTAACAAGGCTATATTTTAAGGGATAATCTAACTTTTGGTCCAGCACTGTTTACAAAGGGGTTGTGGCATGTTTTTACAAGTGAACGATTATTTTCTTCTAGCCTTGCTTTTATTGGCACTATATTTTGATCTGACACAGAAAAAAATTCCCAACTTCCTGACCTTTCCGGTCATTCTTTGGGGGCTGGGTTCCAATACAATCATGGGCCGGTGGGAAGGCTTTTTATTCAGCCTCTACGGCTTGTTGTTGGGGTTGGCTATATTTTTAATTCCTTTTATGCTGGGGGGTATGGGTGGCGGCGATGTGAAGCTGCTGGGAGCCATCGGGGCGCTGCAAGGCGCGCAGTTTGTTTTTGAGGCCGCTTTTTTTGCCATCCTCTGCGGGGGGGCGCTTGCTATCGGCTACCTGCTGGTTAAAGGGCAGTTGGGCAGCACTTTAAAGAAAATTTTGGGGATAATTGTCGCACCTCTTTTTAATATGCTACACTTTAGATACGGTTACCCTTTTTTTAACAATATTTTCTTATATTTTTCTGCCGTTAAAGAAAATCCGGGCAAAAAAATCTTTATGCCTTACGGTGTGGCCATTGTGATTGGCACTTTGATGATATTATTCAACCTGGGGGAGTGGCTGATACCTGCGGGGATATCTTTGTTATGATCTGCAAAGGTATTTTTTGCCCAATTAAGCACAAACCTCAAATTTATCATAAATAAAAAAATTTGTTTTGTTGACTAAAGAAACATATGAAATCAGTATAATGAATTATTTTAAAGGGTGAAGAAAAATTGAGGAGCTTTTATTTATGCTGTAAAAGAAACGAAAAGGGACAATCCCTGGTCGAATTTGCCCTGGTTTTGCCTGTTCTTGCTCTATTAATACTGGGGATAATCGATTTCGGTATGCTTTTTCACAGCTATGTAACGGTGAACACGGCAGCCCGGGAAGGCGCCAGACAGGGCATTGTGCAAAAAAACAATGATGGCACTAATACAGATTATTTAACGGTGGTGAACGCTGCTCGCCGGGTAACCCGCACACTGTTGGATGAAGAAGCCAGGTTGAATATTTGGATCGATGAATCAGATGAATCAGGTGAATTAAAAGATGAAAACAAGGCTTTTGAGGCTGGAAATCCAGGAAAAACGAAAAATGTTGAACTTCCAAGTGAAATGAGGGTTACAGTAACTTACGACTATGCCCTAATCACACCCCTCCCTGCTTTTACGGGAATTAGAAACACCTGGACGTTGAAGGGGCAGATTACCATGGTACGGGAATAGAAAATATTAAGGAGTGTGAAAGAAAATGCCCAGGTTGATGCAAGAAGAAAAAGGTTCTGTAGCGGTGCTGCTAGCCTTGGCTATGGTAGTTTTGCTCGGGTTCAGTGCCCTGGCAATTGATGTGGGCTATCTCTATTTCCGTAAATCCCAGCTAATGTCTATTGCCGATGCGGCTTCCCTGGCTGGAGCGGTAGCTTTGCGAGATAGCATTATAAACGAGGTACAAAACGATAGTGAAACTGCTAGTGCTGTTGAAGAAGCTGTTACAAACAACCTTCAGGCCAACGGGTTTAAAGGGGAGATATCTTTTGTACATGATGCTCAAGAACCGGGTTCAAATTCCAATACGGTATATGTTCTTTACGGGGATAGGCAGGTCCATGTGAATCTTGATCTGCCTGAAAGTTGGCTTTTTGCTAAAGTGCTATCATCGTCCTCGGGAGAAGCACTTGCTGAACCTGTAGTTGGCAGCCAAGCCCGTACGGAGGTATCCCGTGAAATAGTAGGGGTAAATATACCGGATTATGCCATTATTTCTTTCAATAGAAACAATAATGGTAAGGTATATTTTAATGGCGATGTGAAAATAACTGGTGACAAAATAGTGGCTGTTCATTCAAATAAAAATATTGAAGTGGACGTTAATGGAAAATTTAATCAGGTGGCGATGTTTATACAATTAAAAC
>CAZRVU010000068.1:0-1973 GCA_964603615.1 uncultured Desulfovibrionaceae bacterium | reverse complement strand
GTGAAATAAAAAACGAACATAATGGTAAATGGAAAGAACTTTTTTTTTCAATAGAAAAAGGGGTAGAACCTCTTGAGTCACCTTTTAAAGATCTGCTTTATGATAAAGATGGTAAATTTATAATAGATAATGAGGAAAAATTGAAAAGTGCTTTTCCCAACGCAGCAGTTAAATATATAACGAAAATAAATGACCTTAAAGATTTAGAAACTGGAGAGGGTGCTAGGGTTATATATTTTAAGGGAAACCTTGATCTTAAAGGGAATGATAATTTAACGTTAAAAACTAACAATGGCGGGCAGTTAATAATTATAGAAGGTTATGTTGATATAGGGGGTAATTCCAAACTTGATATAAATGGTATAGTATATGCCACTAAAAACATAAAAATTGCCGGCGGCCCGTCAACTATTACTGGAGGGCTCTGGTCAGAAAATAATATAGAGTTTAAAGGAACATCTGGAGGCTCCCTTTCTTATAACCCACTTGATGTTTCTTTAGGTCCGCAAGAAGCAACTTTTTTAATTAAGATGGTGCGTTAAGGATTTGTATAATAAAATTATTATACAATAATATAATCGAATTAACTTCTGGAATAGAAGCTATGATCATCTGTTTCCCCTATCCCAAGGGACGAAACGGTTAATTTAGCAGGGTATTATGATCTTATTTTTAATATAGGGGTTACCGAAAATAGGTTAAGCAAAGTGAAGTGGAACACTCCAAAGCAGGGCATCTATCACATTGAAGATGTTATAAAAAGGGGGCACAAAACACCTTGAAGGCCGGCAGGCGTATTTTAATTCTAGCGGTTATATTGGGTTTGATCACTGTAGTTGCCTTAAACCATTATCTTAAAGATCTAACTTCCGGGGCACCGGCTTTGGCGGATGCTGCTTACACCGATGTGGTGGTGGCCAAGAGCACTATCCCCGAACGTACCCGGATCACGGCAGAGATGCTGGAGGTGGAGTCTGTCCTGCAGGGTGCTGTTCATCCCGAAGCCATAAAAAATATGGGGGAGGCGGTGGGAGGCATCTCCCGTACGGAGATCATTAAAGGGGAACAACTCTTGACGGCACGGGTAGCTGCAGAGGGAAGGGCTAGCCTATCTTATCGCGTGCCGGAGAACCTGCGGGCGATCTCCTTGTCTGTAAATGAGGTTTCTGGGGTTTCCGGGTATATTTCTCCCGGGGACAAGGTCGATGTATTGATCACCTACAGCGATGCGGAGATCAACAGCAGGGTGACGACCTACACGGTGGTGCAGAATGCCCTCGTGCTTGCTACGGGAGAGCTTACCCGGGAACAGGACAGTGAAACACAGCACCTTGTGGGCACGATTACGCTGGCAGTTACACCGGGACAAGCCGAGGTGTTGGCCTACTCTTATGATCAGAGCGCTTCTTTCCACTTTACCCTGCGTTCGCCTTTGGATGAGGAAAGAGTACCCCTGCAGCATTATAATGCCGAAAACTTCGAAACTTTTCGGGAGAGGTGAGTAAAATAGAGCGCATTAAAGTGTTAATTGTGGAAGACGATACGGAGAAGTTGACCGCTATTTTGGAGATTTTCTCCGGTGTGGAATATATTCAAGTAGTCGGGGAAGCAGGAACGGCGGAGGAAGCGCTGGAGATTGTGGAGGCGCTCGATCCCGGTGTAATGCTAATCGGTGCTTATGTGCCTGGCGGCGGGTACAAGCTGGCGGAGAAAATCGCCGCTAGCTACCCCTGGATTGCTACAGTCCTGATCGAAACGGAGTTGCAGGAGGAAACGATGCGCAAAGCCATCTTTGCCGGGGCCAAGGATGTGCTTCTGGCGCCCTTTACTCCCTCACAACTGGTTGATTCCGTTTACCGCAGTTTTCAACTGGAGAAAAAAAAGCAGGCTATCCAGCGGGATAAAACACCCGCTTTGCGCAAAAAAACCCGCGAAGGGAAGATTTTGACTGTTTTTAGCACCAAGGGGGGGGT
>CAZRVU010000067.1:4558-7331 GCA_964603615.1 uncultured Desulfovibrionaceae bacterium | reverse complement strand
TGGCCACTAAAGATGAACTCGCCGAAATCAGAGCCACCATGGCCACTAAAGATGAACTCGCTGATGTTAAAAGCGAGCTCAAATTTGTCAAAGAAACCGTGATCAGAATCGAAAACGATCACGGCCAAAAAATAAATGCTTTGTTTGACGGGTACAAGCTAATTACCGAAAAGCTCGATAGAATTGAAAAAGAAGTAGCAAAGCATGAGGAATTCATTTTAAGAAGGGTGAGGTAATTTAGCAAAAATTTTTAGGGATCTGAACCCTCTTTAGTATAAGCAAAACAACCCCTTAACCACAACCATAGGCCCGTCAACATTTCAGCCAGGCCAGGGCAGGTTTCCGGGCACGCCCCCGGTGGAATTCCTGCCTATCTTTTGCCCCGGATCTTTGTATTTGCGGTTGGATCCTTCCAGTTCCACAAATTCTCCTTGCCAGGCTACAACGTAAGAGAACACATTTGCCGGGCAGGGATCCTCCGCTAACATTCAGGATAATAACCGGGCAATTACGAAAATTTCCTAATTATCACGGATTTGCAAATTCCTGTTCCCCGCCGCCGGTACCCGCGCTGACTATCTGGTAACCCCCTCCGCCGGTTGTTTTGGCTTTGACGCAAAGCTCACGGAACAGGCCTTCAAAGGTCCCTTGGCCGGAAACACCATCGCTGGGATTAAAATATTCCGCAGTAGCAGTGGTTATGTCATAGCGTACGCGAACAACATATTGGTAGGCCATCTCTTCCCATTCAATCCCTGCTTTTGGCTCTCCCGCAATAACATCCACTTTAGTAATTTTGTAATCAGAAATACGATTTTCAGCAGGGACATGTGCGCCCCTAAATGATTTTAGCCAAATTATGGCGGCTGTGTTGCCAATAACCTGCGGCGGCTCATCAGGCTTCACCCAAAAGGTAAGTCCTTCATCGTCTTTTTGTTTGCTAACTATTTCATTGTCGGTAGAGCCAACCCCTGTTGAGGGCGACAATGCATTGTCAATGACCTTACGATAAACATTTATACTGGAAACAATACCGGAATCATTGAGAAAGTAAAATTCAATTATGGATTCCGTATCCTCAAACCAAAGGGCCGTTAATTTTTGTTCCTCCGGAATGATTTCCGGATATGCTGCTAATACAGCCTCCCTGGTGCTGCCGATGGTTATCTGGCGGTGGGTAGCAACATTGCCGGATAATATTTCAATATGGAAAATTTTTTGTTGGCTGTCGCGGGCCAGATTAAATCCGGCATAATCCTCTATCGTTCGTATTTCACCGGTCGCCTCATTCACTATTTGTTTACTGCCGAGTTTATCCAAGGCAAGGGTACTGCTACTTCCCAATTCCACTGTTATACCATCTACTTCAATGGAAAAATCAGACGCATTGGCATATGTTCTGGGGTTGGAAATAAGACAACCAGCGAATATAATGCCTAGCACCAGAGCCACAGCAACCATCCAAAACGCCGGTTTTTTATAATCCAGTACATTCTTAATCCTCCTCTTGGTATCGCCTTCCCCGAAGGCAAGGGGGGTCCCGCCAAGGATGTGCCTTCCAGTGGCGAGGGTCAAGAGCGAAGATGAATATTCCTTTTTTATCCTGCCCCCGAGCTCGTTAATGACCGCCTCGTCACAGGACATTTCCATGTCCCGGCCACTCACAAAGAAAGCTGCCCACACGAAAGGATTAAACCAGTGCAAACACAAGACAAAAAAAGAAATTATCTTTACTAGATGGTCAAACCGCCTGATGTGCATTTGTTCGTGCAATAAAATATATCCCTTTTCCTCTCCCGTAAGGGAAGCCGGCAGATAAATTTTGGGGCGAATAATACCCATCACAAAAGGGGTATCTAAATGCTCTACAAGATAAATATTATCTTTTTCACAAACGGCATTCTTCAGGCGTTTTTGCAATTTCATAAGAGAGGCGATGCTATAAAGCAGCAAAATGGCCATACCCAAAAGCCAAATGATTGTGCCGATGGCAATCCAAATTTGCAGGGGATTCGTACTGGCAGCAGGCGTAGCTGCCGGCAGTAACTGCTGAATACTACTGTTCATTGCAGGCAGGCCTGTTTCCATGGTTGGAACAGTTTTATAAATAATATCCTGCGAAATAGCGTTTGTTTTGACGGGCAAAAGGCTAAACATACTTTCGAAACTGAAGGGGCAAATTAAGCGGAATAAAACAACTACCCAAAGAGCATAAGAAAACACCTTGGGCAGCCTTTGGAGGAATATCCTGGCCATAAAGACAAAGAGAATGACAAAACTGGCAGTAAAGCTCATCTTCAAAACTTGTAAAAATATTTTCTCGAGCATAACTAACCCTCCCGGTGTTCGTCGATTAACTGCTGTATTGCATCGATCTCTTTTGCACTCAGTCGGTTGCGGCGGGTAAATGCAGCGAGAAACTGCGGCAAAGAACCACCAAAAGTCAAATTGAGAAATTCCTCACCTTGTGCCGCACCAAATTCATTTTTAGTCATCAGCGCACTGACCAGGCCGCCTTCGTTTTGAAATATGCCGCGCTCGCATAAGCGTTTGAGCATAGTATATGTGGTCGTTCTTTTCCAGTCAAATGCCCCGGCGCATAGTTCTGTTAAAGTCCGGGAACTAAGCGGCTCATACTGCCAAATCAAGTTAGCAAACCTCCGCTCCATCTTTCCCAGTTTGTATTGCTGCATGGAAATCCACCCCTGTCGTATGATATTAGACTATGTATAGTCTAATACGGTTAGACTAATTTGTCAAGATGTTGTTTCCT
>CAZRVU010000067.1:0-4458 GCA_964603615.1 uncultured Desulfovibrionaceae bacterium | reverse complement strand
TTAGACTATGTATAGTCTAATACGGTTAGACTAATTTGTCAAGATGTTGTTTCCTAAAAGCTGCTTTTTTTAACTACGGGGTGTGCGTTTTCCCCCGGCCAATATCCTGTAACTTATAAAATTTTTAAGACATTCATTTTTACAAAAAAATAAGGGCTTTAAAGGTTCCGAAAAATGGAAGTGCTCCTCCCTTTCTGGTGTTTTCCCAATAGCAGGTAAAACATCCACATCTTTTGATAATGCCAAATCATAAGCTTCCGGCCAAGATAATCCTTCCCGGACCTCAAATTTCAAGCCTGTTTTTTCCGAAATCAAAGAAAGATAATCTGCAGCAATTCCCTGATATTTTCCTTTCTCATCAAAAAATTCAAAAGGTACAAGCTAAGGAAAACCTTCACAGGCCCTCCAAAACCTTGCACTTGAGGTGACCAAAACGTATCGAAAAAAAGATAACCAGCTAACCATTCCCGGTTTAAGGTCCCCATACCGTTTTGAAAGCCAGTGGAATCAAGGCCGATCTTTACGTTTAGTTCGCCGATCTCTTTAGCCATTTTTTCACCTCCTTTCCGGGCATAAAAAAAGCACCCTTAACGAATGCGTATTAACCCAACCTTTCAGAAGTTTTTAACCATCACAATATGGTTTCGTATTTTCGCCGACCGTATAGAACACGCATTACAACCACTTGTCTTTGTTCCTCATCCACTAGGTAAAAAACAATGTAGTTGTCTATCATTAGCTTGCAGTAGCCTTTCACCCTTAAAAACTCGTCATTTACATAATTACAGGAAAATGGGAAATCCTTTAGCCTCATAACACTTGTTTCCATCTTCTTCATAAGATTCATAGCCGCCCTTTCCGCATGCAACTCGGCGGCTATATAGCTGTAAATTTCATTTAAATTTTCACTGGCTTTGGGGGTTAGCTTTAGACTATAACTATCCCTTGACATGCTTTTCCCTTAAATCCCTAAAAACCTCTTCTCCGTCCAAAAGGGGTTCCCCGTTTTCGATCTGCCTTTCAGCTTCGGCCAGCTTTTTGTAAAGATCCGCCCGGGCCAGCTTCTTTTCATAGGTATCGATGCTCATAATTACCAAATCCCCATAACCATTTTTAGTTATGAAAATGGGCTCCTTTTTACTGTGGCAAAGTTTGGATATCTGGTTGCTGTCCCTTTAAGGATCGTATTGAGGCACATTTTCTGACTTGTTTTATTGCTCTTGTGACCATACGGCTCCTTCAGAGGGAAACGGGCCGAAGATATCCGGCTGAAAAGATCGTCCAGTGCCTAAATAAAATTGCCTGTTCTAATGAACAGGACAACCTTTATCTGTTCGATTACAGAAGTGAGATCTCCGATGCCATTGGGAAGGCCCTGGGTATTGATTTTACGCGAAAAAGGCTTCGCCGCGCTGAGATAAAAAATATTTTGGCTAACTGTAAAAAATAGGTGTTTCCCCTACATATTTATGACAAAAGTGAAGGGCCATTAACCCCCATAACAACGGGGGTTAATGGCTTTTTTTTAAAGTTTTGCTGTAAAAGTCGGAGTCTTATCCCGCGATTTGTGATTATTGCAAATAAGGGTTTATTAATACCCCCGCTACTTTTTAGCATACTACCTGCCACCCCGACAGACAGGCTTTCTTTCCATTGTTCCGCGATCAGGCTGCGAACTCTTTCTTTCAACCTGCCCCAATCCCGTTTTCCGCTGCCTAGCTCACCGGTGGTAGCAGCATACCGCTTTGGTGTTAAAAAAGTAATAGCTGCTTTTGAAAGTTTAAGTTAAAAACAGATACTGGCAGCCGGACTTTCCACTCTCTGCCCCGCTAAAAGCAACCTATGTTATTACAATGCACAATGCAACGGGTGCAACGGGAAGCGTCCCCGTTGCATCTCCAGCAAATGGTGTACGGGCCATTTTGCTTCCAAAGGAGAGCTACACTATTCGTCTTTTTCTTTTTCATCTAACTGTTTTTTGATCTCCTCCTGTTTTTTCTTGTTTATGCAATCTAGGGTAAACAGTACAACAAAAGCTGAAACGGTTGCGCTGATAAAAGTTATCGCCAACACGGCAATGAAATAACCAATGCCATCTTCTTTATATTGCTCGGCATATCGGATATAGTTGAAAATACCGTTAATCATGGTTACTGTAATTCCGACTATTATACTGTTTACAAGGGGGATGGCATTAGCTTGTTTTCCTTCACCATTGATGTTGAGTCCCAGGGTCATATATCGTATACTCATGTAAAGTGATATTCCTAAGAAGCATATAAACTCAACAGCGTACTGCTCAAATGGAGCGTTCAGCAGAAACTGCTGTACAAGTATTGAACAAAGAAGCACGATCATTAAAATACCGTTTGCTTCACTATTTATTTTACGGCGTTGTGCTACAACTCTTTCGTCTTGCAAATTTTGCGTTTTCATTTTGATTCCTCCCAAAACAAATCATTTAATGTTTTACCAAGCTTCTTGCAAATCGCGATACATAGGTTTAGTGTAGGGTTATATTCTCCGGATTCTATCAGCCCTATAGTTTGTCGTGTTACGCCTATGGCTTTTGCCAGATCTTCCTGTCTCATATCGACTTCCATTCGGGCAATCTTCATCCTTTTGTTTTTCATAAAATACCACCCCTCGATAATCCTATTATACATTATATATTGCATTATGCCAAGAATATCTTGCACCATTCTTTAAAATTTCTATTATAGACATTTTCCAAAGGAGTAATTATAGGGACTGTAAAGGGTTAATATTTCTTAACGATTCCCAAACAATTTAACGATGCCTGCACTTTTTAATGATTGCCCCAAGCCCAAATGCAGGTGTGTGCATTTTTCCAACAGCCAATTTCCCACAACTAGCACCCCCCCCAATTCCACCCAAACCTTAAACAAAAACAAGGGCTCCGAAGCTGCTCCAGCAACCCCAAAAGTCCTTATTCTAAGCACCTTTAGACCTTCTTTCCGGCAACAAAAAACCCGCCATTAACGGCAGGCCTAAATTGTATCAATTTCGGTTACTTAATATGGCTATAGTGATAGGGATTGATACAATTTTACGACACCAAATTTGTTGACTTATGGTTGTGTGCAAAATTTATATGGTGGGTGCATTTTTGTTTTGGTGTGCATATAATACTGTTCCGCTTCAAACCTTCTTAATCAACTTCAACTAATATGCTTCAAAAAGATCAATTTCCCCTTTATAATCCATTGCCCGTTCTATCAGTTCTCCCTTTAAACCCATACAAAAAGCTATGTTACTACCTCTAATGCAAAGCAGTTTATTACCAACCTTCATTCCTAATGTTTTCATCATTCCGTTTTTTAACATTAGCTTGCCGGCCCCAGTAATACCACACCAACAGTACAGCCGCCCTTTGTATTTCACAAACTCACCTTCGTTTGTATTATAATCGCACAGGGATGGCATCCCCCTAAGAATATTGCCGATTTTTGAATTATATAATAAGCCTTTCCTTGATACTATAAAACCTCCCGTCTTTTTACTGCCGGATATCAAGAATACCCTGCCTTCAGATGTCATGCTGTATTCATCAATAGCAGTTTGTGGAAAGCGAATGCCCAAATCATCCCCTATTTTTGACCATCCAAAAATATATTTACCCCCCTTGGTAACTTGCGGCATCTAACCACTCCATTCTACAAATATGAATGATATGGAAAAGCGATTCATTGTAAAGCCAGTTTTCTCTGTGGAACCCTTAGCTATGATCTATTATCCATCCCAATAAATCCTCGTTGCCGATTTTGCCGTCTGCCAAACCTTGCCCAAGTATAACCAGCTCATAATCTGTACATTTAACATTAATCCCGTTAATTTCAAGGAAAACGAGCATCGTCAATATTCCTATACGCTTATTTCCATCTACAAAAGGGTGATTCTTAATTAGAAAGAAGGCTAACTTTGCCGCTTTAGCCCGAACCGTTTTATAGACATCTTCGCTATCGAATGTCTGAAAAGGAGCATTCAAGGCTGAAACTAATAGTCCTTCATCCCTAATGCCACCTTTCCCTCCGGTTTTTTGGATTAGAAGTCCATGCATTTTTATTATTTGGCCCTTACCAAGGGTTTTCATTCTGCCAGTGTTCTAAAGGCTTTTACATGCTTGGATAATAGCCTTTTAGCTACCTTCTCCACTTCCTCCCCATCCGCTGTCTCCACCTTACCCAGTTGGCTGTATTCTATCAAAACATAGCGGGGCACATTGTTTTTTAAAATCACAGCGACCCCATTTTCATCCACCATTCGCGCCACCTTGGAAAAATTCTGATTGGCCTCTGAAATGGAAACCAGGTTGTTCATGTTTACCTTCATAAAAAGCCACCCCTTTCTATCTACTATTATACCCGTATTTAGGATAAATACAACCTAACCCCCCATGCCCGCAGGGCACAACCACCCATGAAAATACTGTGGTTG
>CAZRVU010000066.1:0-7799 GCA_964603615.1 uncultured Desulfovibrionaceae bacterium | reverse complement strand
CTTATAATCTTTTTCTGGAATTAGGATAAATTACCCGCTAAGTATTGACACAGTGGGCTGTAAGTTCAGGATAATTGTCTAAACGATCTGTGATATAATCCTTGTAGGGATCAACCAGCTGGGCCCGTCTGCTGCAGCAGGGTTGTCCTGATTCTATATTTTTAGTGTTCCAATATTTGCTGACTGTATCCCTGCTGATACCCAACCGTTTGGCTACCGCTCTTTTGGATAATCCTTGTTCTTTTAGTCTCGCAATGTCCACGATTGTCGCCACCTTTGTCAAGTTTTGGCTCACTTCCTTCCCAAATTTAATCGTAATGCTCAAGGATTAAATTAGGAAGTGGGCCTGTTTTTACCTGCTTTTCCAAATACAGGTGGCCTAATTTTCGTGGCCATTTATGACGATTTTATCATGGCCGTTAACATTGGTTTCATTGTTTTATTGGAAGGAGCTTCATAATTTAATCTTTTTAAAGCCTGTTTTTTGTAAGATACTTTAATGGGAAAAGCAAGGGTAAATGAGGGAAAAACTTGTTATTCATACTTTAAATTATAAAATATTAATCCAGTATTCTTGAAATAAATTACATTTATAGTACATTTGAACCGTGAATTTAATGAGGACAGAGCATATAATAGACCTTTGCATACATTTAGCCTTATAATATCACTGATTAAATTGAGTATTGAAATAATTGGAGGGGATAAATATTGGAGGGGATAAACATGAATAATATGTTTAGATCAAAAAAGTTGATATTTATAGTTTGCCTATTGTCGATTGGTTTATTTGTCGTAGGTTGTAACAACAATAATGTCCAAGACAATGTTGCAGATACTGAGGAAATAGTAGAAAAGCCCAATCCTTTCGTGGGAACTTGGGTTATGAAGGAGTTTGAGGATTTTGAAAACGAGGAAATTTACACCGTTAATGAATTGATTACAGGTCTTGATGATGACTTGGAAGCGCCGACAATAGTAATCAATCCGGATAATACAGTTCACTCTGATTTTTTCGGGGAAAAAGATTCCACTGTTTGGGAGATGCAGGATGATAAAACTCTTATTATAGGAACTGGTGATATTACTGATAAGGTGGTTATTATTGACGGAGAATTAGTTTTTGAAGATGATGATGCAAAAATGACTTATATAAGGAAATAGCAAATATCAACTCAAGGGGACGGTTTGGAGGCTATGGCTCTGACACCAAGCGGACTACTGCAGTAATCTTTAATAACCGACAACTTGAACTGATCTGAGTATTTTTTTCGCATGAAACGCACCCCCATATTTAGCATATATCAGTGTCCCTGTTTTGTATACACTTTGGGGGTCGGTTCTCTTGTGCACAGTTGAACTAACCCTAATCAGTTATCAGTTAACCAAAACATCCAGTGCGATCCCCCGTGAGGCTGAATTAAAGCCCGGTCGAGTAGCAAGGGCGCCGGTTCTTTTGAGCAGTAACCAACCGTCCTACCAACTAACTAAACAAAAGCCAGTGCGGTCCCCCGTGTGGATCGCCTGGCTTTCTTGTTTTTTGGTTGTTTGGGTGATGGGGTGGGGTAGGGTTTGATAATATCAAAAGCCAGGAATTTATTGATAGTTTGACCGGCTATGGCAATTACGCCATTGTGGCCGGGCAGGATGTTGGAGCCAACAGACAAGTATTAATGCTGGGCAGTGATGCTTTGGGATTGGACAAACATGTAATATTTGTGGATGCACGGGATATCGATAATACCGCTGATTTGCCAGCACGGGGTGAAGCAAAATTGGATGAGCATCAAAGGGTGGTCTCTTTTCAAGCGGGGGTTTTAACCCAAGGGCCAGGGGCCATTTGAATATCAGCAAGATTGGGATGTTGGGGAGTAAGCGTCAAGCTTACCCTCACCTGGCATAGTTCCTTTTAGTACTTCAATTACCCTAAAAATGTTTGTATATCTTGGAAGGGTAGTGGACCAGACATTTACCGATATTAAAAAAAGCCTCCTGCAGCAATACTTTTGACTTCATTGTACTGCCGGCGGATTAGTTGTTTAAATTCTGTATCCGACAATTCATCACCCATGTCTACGCCATCTTCTGAAAGAAGGTCATAAAACAACTCGGCAAACTCTCTGTGTTCCTTAACCATTTTTTTGTAACGCGCCAAATTTTCGGTTTGGAAATCTAGTTCAAATATGTAGCGGGGAATTTTACCAGATAGATATTCCTTTACCATTGTCATCATATAGTTAATGTTTGCTGCCATACTAGCCTTCCTCCCAGGGATATTTTTCTTCCTTTTTGTTTTTTGGTTTCGGTGAAAACACTTTTCCGGGTAAGGCTGCACTGCCGGGTAGGAAATCTTCAATTGTGGTTGCATACCCTGGTTTACCCAGGTTGGGGCATCGGTAAAAATCCATGTTAAATATGCAAAGGGGTTTAGGCCATTTTCCCTGGCGGTTATAACCAGGCTGTAATATATGGCGCTGGTTTTGGCACCATTTGGTGTGTTGGCAAATAGCCAATTTTATCGGTTATGTGCCTAGGCACATAACCGAAATTATGTTCCGGGTATATTTATGTGCCCAGCATAAACGCAGCAGTGGTGTAAGACCAGATGTTATAGAATAACAGTGTAAAATATTTGAAAGGAGCACTGTTATGCCAACATTCAAAATCAGCGAGAACACATGCCGGGAGCTTGAAAAATTCAAAGGGTACATGCGAAAACAGGAATACACCGGCGCAACAATCACAGGATACTGCACTTATCTTTCGCGGTTCCTGCGGCAGCCGGGTTATCTTTTTTGAGGTAGTCCCTCCAGTTTTGCCGCCTGAGATGCAGTTGCAGAAAATTAAAGTCCAACACTTGAAGGAAAGGGAACGAGAGTTTAAATGAATCTGGTTCTTTTTTCTTGGTCCATTTTTTTATTTTAGCATATATTCACTTTATTTGATATAAAAAAAGTGCCGCCTTATTGGTACATACGTTCTATGTTGGGCACCAAGATTCCTGCTAAAAAAGAAATTCTTTCATATCTATAACCGGGCGGGTAACAAGGTGGCTATCCCCCCTAGGCTCTGCCGATTGGAATTCGATTGTGTGTCACAACCCCCGTCCCCTTGACACACTTGATCCTGTGGGATAAGATGACGATATGTATTTCTTTTCCCCGGTGGTGAGGTCGACTATAATTTCCTGGGTTAGAAATTCCAGGTGGCTGTAGTCCAACATTTGATCTGCTTCCGGAAAAAAGGCTTCGATAAATTCTTGGAAAAAGGTGGTTAGTAGCTCTTTGAATAGTAGATCATGGTTTATATTGCTCATCGGTATGCTATTTCCTTTCTTTTATTTTAGCATATTTTCACTTTATTTGGTATAAAAAAAGTGCCCGCCTTATTAGTACATACGTTCAATGCTGGGCACCAAGATTCCTGCTAAAAAATCTATCTCATGCCTTTAACTTGATGGATAGGGCGAGGCAGATACAATGTGAAACATCAGACTTAAACCAAGGAAATTCATTGTGGAAAAAAAGGTCTGTTTTAATTTGCAAAGTTACAGTACACGGAAGGGCTGTCCCTTTGTGCCGTACCCCTTTATACTATACATTTCTTTGACCCAATTCAAGTCAAGAACCATCCTGACTTGAAATCAACTTGCCTTGACTTCCACTAGCAGCAAGGATATACTTTGTATAAACAATGCGATCTGTGAAGAAGGTGCTGCTGATGCAAACCCGTGTCCGGAAGTGGGGTAATAGTCTGGGGATACGTATTCCCAAGCCTTTGGCTGAGCAGGCGGGACTGGCTGAAGGTGTAACTCTTAAACTTGAGTATAAGGACAATGCCATTATTGTTCGTCCCCAATCCTATTCTTTGGAGATGCTTTTGTCCCAGGTTACCCCTGATAATATACACCGGGAAGTGGATATCGGAAAACCGGTAGGGCAAGAAATATGGTAAAGAAGAAAGAGTATTTACCTGATCGGGGGGATATTGTTTGGTTACAATTTGATCTTCAGGCCGGGAACGAAAAAGCTGGCCTCCACCCAGCTTTGGTAGTCTCCCCGCAAAATTATAACGGTAAAGTTGGTTTGGCTTTATTCTGTCTGATCACTTCACAGGTGAAAGGTTATCCTTTTGAGGTCGATCTGCCAGAAAAACTACCGGTTACCGGGGTTATTTTGGCCGATCAAGTCAAGAATCTTGATTGGCAGGAACGGGGGGCTTCATTTTGTTGCGCTGCTCCACCGGAAACTGTGCTAAAGGTTTTGAAAAAACTGCGGCTACTGATATAAAAAACACCCTATCCAGCACCAAGTTTGCGCATAAAAAAAAATGAAAAGGAAAAAAGGGATGGGAAAAGACAATTGAAAGTATTTCAGGAACTTGCTAAAAGGATTTCCGAAATAGCTGCCGGGGCACGAACAGAAGAAGACCTGAAAATGGGGATTGAACCCTTAATCAAAGACCACCTAAGCAAGCAAAAAGGGATTGAAATTATCCCCAGGTATGAAGTAACAGATCTTTGTGGTCGAAGAGATGCGGTTTATGGACATTTTACCCTAGAATACAAAAAACCCGGCGAGTTGTCTGTTAAGGAAAAATTGGAGAAAGCAGCGAAACAACTGGCCGGATATCTTGAAGGTGCAGCAGAAAAAGGAGAAGAAAAGGGAGAGGAAGCTTTGAAGCGGGTGGCGGGGGCCTGTATAGACGGGGAAAAATTATTTATTATGCGTTACTGGCCTTCTGAGTTGAGCCGCACCCGTCCCTACAAACCAAAGCGTCAACTTTCCCTAATTGAAACGGAGCTAGGTGAAGCCAAAGGCGGTTTTCAGCTACTTGGCCCATTTCCTATTACCCCGGAAAGCCTGGACGAGCTTTTCAGGTATCTTCGCGCCCTTTACAGGAGACCCCTAAGCCCGGAGTTGCTGACAGAAGAATTCGGGCCGGGAACTGAAATGGCCCGGTCCTTGATCGGAACATTTTACCAAGCCCTGCTAGGGAAAGGTTCAGGGATGGCAAAGACTCTTTTTGAGGAGTGGGAACACACTTTTGGAGTTATTTATGGAGAGGAGACAGCTCAGATAAAAAAAGATACGCCGGAGCTGATCAAGGGATATGACCTGCCTGAAGACGCAGGTTTAAAACATTCCTTATTCGTTGTACATACTTATTTTGCCCTTATTATGAAACTTATTGCTGCAGAAGTGCTCTCCCTGCAGCAAGGCTCTCTTACCCCGTCTTTTATCGTTCAATTTATAGCGTTGCCCCCAGCACAACTAAAAAAACAAATGGGTGAGCTTGAAAACGGCGGGATTTTTGGGGCTTATGGCATAGTAAATTTTCTGGAAGGCGATTTTTTCCGCTGGTATCTAAGTGTCTGGAACGATGATATTGCAGCGGCGATCCGGCAGCTTGTCATTAAATTGTCGGATTTTGAGCCCACCGCCCCTGTTTTACGGCCCGGCGAAGCCAGGGACCTACTAAAAAAACTATATCAATATTTGGTGCCAAAAAAATTGAGACACGACCTGGGTGAATATTATACCCCTGACTGGATTGCGGAAAGACTTCTCAATCAATTAGGATACGATGGTAACCCCGATATACGCCTTCTAGATCCGGCTTGCGGCTCAGGAACATTTTTAACTCTGGCCATTGACAGGGTGCGTCTTTATCTAGAAGAAAAACTTTGGAACCGGAATCCACAGAAGAGAAAGGAATCTGCAGAAAAAATCTTGCGCAATATTGTCGGATTTGATCTAAACCCTTTGGCAGTTATCGCAGCAAGAACCAACTACCTGTTAGCTTTTGGTGATTTCATGCGGGATGTGCGGCCGATAGAAATTCCCGTCTACATCTGCGATTCCATTCTCACCCCCGTTTTACAAAAACAGGCGCAGAAACAGCAGCTCAGTCTAGTTGACAAAAAAGAGGATTACTTTTATCTTCCCACTTCCGCTGGCAATTTTATAATGCCTAAAGAGGTCTTAAACAGGGGTGTACTTGAACAAGTTACAACAATAATAGAAGAATGTGTAAAATCGGGCTACAATTCCAAAGAATTTATGTCCCGCATGAAACATGAAATCGCCCTCAATTCGGAAGGTTCATATTCTCTCCTTGGAGAACTGTATGTAAAGATACTCGATCTTGATAAAAAAGGGAAAAACGGGATCTGGGCTAGACTGCTGAAAAATAGTTTCGCTCCGGTTCTGCAGGAGCCCTTTGATCTCATCGCCGGCAACCCTCCCTGGGTAAACTGGGAGAGCCTATCCCCGGAATGGCGGGAGCTTTCCAAGAATTTATGGGTAAACTATGGTTTATTTTCCTTAAAAGGCCACGAAGCACGACTGGGCGGCGGCAAAAAAGATCTGGCCATGTTGTTTCTTTACACTTGCGCCGATCATTACCTTAAACCTAAGGGCCGCCTCGGATTTGTGATTACGCAGACGCTATTTAAGACAAAAGCTGCCGGCGATGGTTTCCGCCGGTTTCGGTTGGGGGAAAGGGGAGCTCCTCTGCGGGTATTGCATGTAGATGATATGTCTGAACTGCAACCATTTGAGGGGGCTACAAATAGGACCGCTATTATCGTCCTGCAAAAGGGAGAAGCAACCCGTTACCCGGTGCCTTATACCCTTTGGCAAAAAAAAGAACAGGGAAGAATTCCCTTGGAAAGTTCCTTGCATGATGCTGCAAGTAGAACTCAGAGTATTTATTTGGAAGCCGTTCCGGTTGACGATAAGCCTGCTTCCCCCTGGTTAACAGTAAGGCCGCAGGATAGGCGTGTATTTCAAAAAATGATTGGAAAGTCGGATTATAGAGCCTATGCGGGAGCTTGTACCTGGCTAAACGGTGTTTACTGGGTACGCATACTTGAGCAGCGTCCTGATGGCCTGGTAATTATCGAAAACTTTCATGATCTGGGAAAAATAAAAGTGCCGAAAGTGCAGGCAGCTATTGAACCTGATTTGCTATATCCCCTTCTCCGGGGCGGGGATATTAACCGCTGGGAAGCAACGCCTTCAGCCTGTATTATACTTGCACAAAACCCGGAGACACGCGCCGGGTGGCCGGAAGATAAAATGAAGACGGGGTGGCCGCATAGTTTTAATTATTTAAAACGATTTGAAAAATTATTAAGAAACAGAAGTGGTTACATAAAATATTTTAACCCTCAAAATGACCCTTTTTGGTGTATGTATAATGTAGGGCCATACACACTATCGCCCTTTAAAGTTTCCTGGCAGAGGATGGGGAACACATTTTGTGCAGTAACTTTGCCAACGATCCCCATGGAGAAAAAAATAAAAGACAATTGTCCCATTATCCCTCAGGAAACCGTTGTTTTTATACCCTGTGCAACTGTAAAAGAAGCCTACTATTTAACAGGGGTGCTCAACTCCTCCTTAGCTCAATTGCTGGTGATAAGCTACGGAACGCGCGGCGGTAAAAGCCTGGCCTCTACAGATTTGCCCCGGGTTATCAACCTGCCCGCCTATGAACCGGATAACTCCATCCAAGATGCAATAGCTTTGCTTTCAGAAAAAGCTCATGAACCGGTCAAAAGAGGAGGGAAGGAAACAATTGAAGAAATAGAGAATGCTCTTGATCATGCCGTAGCAGGACTATGGGGAATCAGTAATAAAGAACTATCAGCAATACAGGGTTCTCTAAAGGAACTGATTTTAAGGCGCAAGCCAGGGACGGTTCTTGACTTGAATTGACATACTAATTTAGGGCCTTACGTAGCGCTTCTTCACTGTCGAAATCAAAGATATTTTCCAGTGCATTTTCCAATT
>CAZRVU010000065.1:0-7801 GCA_964603615.1 uncultured Desulfovibrionaceae bacterium | reverse complement strand
TACCTACGTTAATGTGCGGCTTGGTCCTCTCATACTTTTTTTTGGCCATTATCCTAGAATCCTCCCTTTTACCCTAATTTCACAGAATTCTTGTCAGACAGTCTTTAGACCCTTAAAACTTCTCAATCCTTAGCTTCAGATAAATCCAGCAAAATAACTTCAAATAACTTACCATAACCTTAAAAAGTAACTTAACTGTATTGATTATACTAAAAAAAAATAAAACCTTCTATTTATATTTATAATTTTATTATATCTAAGGTTTAAATAATATACAGATATTTTTCAGAGTTTGTAAACAGCCAGGGAAGGATTTTTTACACTTTGGGATAAACCTTTAAATAAACAATGGTGGCGGCGCAGGGATTCGAACCCCGGACACTACGGGTATGAGCCGTATGCTCTAACCAACTGAGCTACACCGCCATGGAGCTCACGACCGGAATCGAACCGGTGACCTTATCCTTACCAAGGATACGCTCTGCCGACTGAGCTACGTGAGCAACTAAGTTATCCAATAATCCTATCTTTTTATAGAATAATATATAAAAAATTACTTTATATTTAAATTTTGGTTGCGGGGGCAGGATTTGAACCTGCGACCTCCGGGTTATGAGCCCGACGAGCTACCTGACTGCTCCACCCCGCGCCGCTAAAATCTGAAGAGAACTGACTTTTTAAAAAATATCAAGAATTCTGTGGCACTTTTGTAACGGGATATATTATATCCTAATTCCACGCAAATTATGAACTGTTAGGCCATTGCAGCCAAAAATAATTTTAACACCAACCCAAACCTTTGTCAAGGAAAAAGAAGTTCAAAAGATATAGATCTAGATTGCAAGGATATATTTTGGTGTAATTTATAAAGGACATATATAAAAGTCAGTAGCCTTTAAAACAACAATTAGTTGTATTATTCAGCATTGACGATGAAAAGCAAAGTAGCAACTTTCCCCCCTAGTGATTTTTTTAACATGCATCAACTTCAAGCTTGTTTCCTGCCTGGTAACCACAGGAAACTGATAATGCCCATTTTGATATTGAGGCAAATGGCCTCTTTCCCGGGCATATTTTTCGACAAAATATAAGTGTTTTGGGATTCTTTCACACTGATAACCGTTTAACTGTTCTAGCAGGCCAGGATCCAAAAGTTTCTCATCCAGCAAAACGCTAAAATTTTTATCAATTTCGCACCCGACACTGTTCCTCCCGGAAGCAAGGGCAGCTAAAGTAGTGGTCCCCTTCCCCAAAAAGACTGCAAAGCCTGGCATGGTTGGGAAAAAGCTGAAACCTCCCCCCGAACGATCGCGTCACATCACCGATATTAATACAGGCAAAACCCCCGGTCGTTAACACCCGGAACAGCTCTTGCCAAACCTTGTCCAACTCCCGGTGCATCAATTCGAAGGCCGTGTAATACTCTTCCTTCTGCAGCATGCCCCCGATTTGCTCATTTAAACCAATGAAAATATTATCCCACATTTCGACTAGAGGACAAGGGGGAGAAGTAACCACCAGGTGCACGCTTTCATCAGCCAAAAAATTTAATTTTCGTGCATCTTTATAGTATAAATAGTGCTTGGTTCTTATCATCCCGGTATCCTTGCCTTCGCTAGCCACAAAATTTCACCCCAAAGATTTCGCTCCGATTTAAGCTTTATATAATTTATGGTCCCCGCTGCCGGCAAAAACAGCGTTAGTTATAGTATAACGTAAACATAACCCTTATCAAAATAGAGGTAGGGTCTTCCGCTGTAGCAAACCCTAGACCAATTTAGACCGCTTTTTATAAAGTAAGAAATAAAAAAATGGCGCCCCTAAAACCGCCGTAAAAATGCCCACTGGGATTTCCAGGGGTTGGAAAAGGGTGCGTGCCAGGGTATCGCTGGTAATAAGCAAAAGCCCGCCTATAATGCCTGATAGGAGGAGCAAATAACGATAGTCATTCCCGATTATCATCCGGGCGGTATGAGGAGCTACGATGCCGATAAAACCAATCGTACCGGCTACACTTACGGCACTGCCGGCCAGAATAGAGGCATTAAAAATAATCAACAACCTGGAAAATTCTACAGATAACCCCAGGTTTTTGCCCACCTCTTCCCCCAGCAAAAACAGATTGACCCTGGGACTGAGAAAAACAGCAACCAACCCCCCGGCCAAACTGTAAGGCCAGATAATATTAAAATAGGGCCAACCGCGGCCGATTAAACTCCCGGCCAGCCAGGTATAGGTAATGCCCAGCTCATCGCTATGTAAAATCATCAGCGCCGAAGTAAATGCTGATAAAAGCGCCCCCAAAGCAACTCCCGCCAAAATAATCGTAATACCGGAACTGCGGCCTTCCTGCCTGGCAAGTGCATAAATAATCATTCCCGCCAGCAAAGCCCCGACAAAAGCCGCCGAGGGAAGAATTTTAATATTCCCCGGCATCAGGGACATGACGATCACTGCCGCCAGTCCTGCCCCAGAATTTGCACCGATGATATTGGGTGAAGCAAGGGGGTTGCGTAAAATTCCCTGGAGTAAGGCCCCGGCAACCGCCATATTAAAACCGACCAGCAATGCAGTCAGCGTGCGCGGCAACCGAACATTCATAATAATATGTTGCGCCAGCTGTTCCTGGCTCTTTCCTCCCAGAACATCAAAAATTGTATGGGGGGAAAAATACAAAGTTCCCTTGAAGATGCTCAGGATAAAGGCTATTAACAATAAAAAAGCAAATATCATAATCCAAAAAAACCGGTTCTTTTTTTTAAATAGCTGCAACTTAACTTTTAAAGAAACATGGCTGGCCATATTCATCTTGGTTTACTAAAATGCTTCCGGAACGAGTAACTTGGCCACGACCTCTAACGCATCCAATATCCCGATCCGGCCGGGTGATACATGATCAGGCAGGATATAGATACGGCCATTTTTTACGGCCGACAACTGTTGCCACACAGGATCATTACGGTACATGGCCAGTAATTCATCGGGACTGATACTTTTAGAATCTTGCTGCCCGCCGCCTCCGGGTTTTCCCTGTGGGCCTCCTCCCCCTTGATCATTCCCTCCCGCGGCTCGTTGGCCCGGATCGCCTTGTTTCCCCTGCCCGCCTTGTTTTCCTTCCCCGTCCTTTTCCCCTTGCCCTTCCCCGGAAACACTGCGGAAACCCGGCTGCAGGATAAGGAGCGCATCTGGATCCTTTTGCAGAACAGTTTCAATATCAAAATTAACAAATCCTGCCTTGGTGGTCTGGGCCACCTCCTCCGGCACGATGTTTTCCAGGCCCAAAAAAGAAAGCAGCCTTCCCCAGAAACAGAAGGTTTGCGCCGCCCGAACAGTTTGGCTGCCCCCCTGAATTAACAAAACTGTTTTTACAGGGGATCCGGCTAGCTTTGCTTGTAATTCCTCTGCCTTTTCCCGAACTTTTTGCACATAAGCCGCTGCCTCAGCCTGGCGATTAAGAACCTCTCCGACTAGATCTACCCTCCCGATCAACTGATCTTCCGCCTTGCCGGGATCTATGTAAAAAACAGCTGCCCCCGTAGCTTCCAGGCTGTCCCTTATCTGACCATGGTTGCTTGCATGGGCGATAATTAAATCCGGCGCCAATTTATTGATCATCTCAATGTTAGGCGAATTTTCAAAAGAAATTTCCGGCAAATCCTCTACCCCGGAGCGGGGGATTATATATTCGCTAACTTTTCCCACGGGAATTACCCCCAGCTCAAAAACTATCTCCATCATGGCAGAGTTTAAAGCCAACACCCGTTGAGGTTGAACAGGCACCTCCACGGCACGTTCCAGATCATCCTTAAGCAGACGCATATTGCCCGGCTCGTCTCCCGCGCAGGGCAGACCGTTTTCATCCTGCAAGGCACTGTTCTCTTCCCCCCCACACCCTGCTGGCACAAAACAAAGACCAAGAATTAATAAAACAGCTACTAGAACCCTTTTTTTGTTTGTTTTCATCTTCTTCCATTCTTCCTTTCACTAAACAAACCTTTTATTTTTCCGCAGTTTTTTTGATTTCTATCCAATGAGCAGGTTCACCCTCTAGATCAGAAACCAGGCGGTAATTCATAATTCCTGTTTTTTTTACCAGTTCTTCCAGTTTCGCCCCTCTTAAAAAACCCTTGTGCCCTTTCTTTTCAAATTCCTTACGCCCCCTGCCTTGCAGGCGCTTACGCATCGTATGCGGGGTATAACGGCCCAGCCCCCCGCCTACAAAAGCCGTTCCACCCGGTTTCAAGATCCGGTTTATTTCCTGCAGTCCCTTAACCTGATCCTTCCAAAACCAGAGCGAACCCCGGCTGATCACTAATTCCGCAAAGTTGTCCGCAAATGGGAGCGCCGCAGCATCTGCATCAATAAAATGGACCACATTGCTGAGTTCATTTTTAGCAACATTTTCCCTGGCTTGATCTAAAACCCCCGGGTCAAAATCAAGAAAATACATCTCCAATGCTGTAATTTTTGCCAATTCAATCCCCAGGTAACCACGGCCTGTTCCCAGATCAATACATTTTCCCGTGGTGATCTGGTAGTCATCCAGAATTTGCTGTGCAATCAGGGGATAAACAGGCATATAATCTCTGACAGAAAGCTTGGACATAATCAAAATATTCCTTTCTTCTAAAATGTAAAATTCTTTAAGATATTTTTGCCGGTAAAACAATTGGACGGCTATATTCATCAAAACTGCACACCGTCGCAGCCACATCATACACCTTTTTTAAAAGACGGCTGGTAATCACCTCTTGGGGTTGCCCCTGAGCGCTGATCCGACCCTCTTTTAACACAACAAATTTGTCGGCAACTGTCATGGCTTGGTTAAGGTCATGTAATACCATGATAAATGTTTTCTTGTATTGCCGGCGAACCTGCTCAATGAGGTTCAACAGATACCATTGGTATTTTAAGTCCAAAAAAGTAATCGGCTCATCGAGCAGAACGACCCCGGTATCCTGAGCCAGGATCATGGCTATCCACGCCCGCTGGCATTCCCCGCCGGAGATTTGGTCCAACGTCCGGTATTGGATGGAAGATAAGTCCAGGTAATCGATCGCCCACCCCACTTTTTCTTTATCTTTTGCCGTTAGGGACCAACCATACTGCGAATAAGGGCTTCTTCCCATGGCAACCAGCTCATAAATGCTTAAATGCTGAACCGCTTCCAGGTGTTGTGGCAAAAAGGCAATATGGCGTGCCATCCACTTGCGTTTTTTGTTCCGGATATTTTCACCGCGCAACAAAACTTGCCCGCTTTCCGGCTTTAAAAAACCGTTCAAGCAACGCAGCAAAGTTGATTTGCCGGAACCGTTGGGGCCTACCAGGACCAGTATTTCTCCTTCAGCAACAACAATATCGATATCGTGTAAAACCTGCTGTTTTTTATAAGAAAAATTTATTTTTTTTACCTGTAGCATCTGTGACACACCGCCTTATATTTTGGCTCCCCTGACGACATCGAGGTAGTTATCCCAACCTTCCCAACGCAGGCTGAAATCATGATCTGTGAGAAGTTGAGGCAGGGCTGTTTCAGGCGCAGCAGGAACAAAAGCCTGAAGTGCCAAATATTCCTGAACCTGGCCGGACAGTAAAAAATCCCCTATTTCCAACAACTTCGCGGATACATTTTTGCGCCAGGCCATCACCTGCGGCATGCAAAAAAGACCATCCCGGGGCCAGATCAAACGGGTGTTTTTATGGCGGGAAATGCGGGCAAAGGCAATGTTGGTAATCCCTAGCAGATAGCGGCCTTCGTCCACCGCGTTGACTACGTCGATGGGGGCTCCCTGATGGACCACATTTGCCAGGAAATGGTCAAATTTCTCCGGATAATGCGCTTCCATAAAAGTTCGGATAATCTTTGACACCACCCGGTAATCATCGGGCATCATTATTTGTTTTTGCCAGCGCGCCTCCAGCAAATCCTCCCACACCACCGGCAGATCCTCCCTGTCAAGCAGGTTGGTGTTATAAAACATAGCAAAAGGAATCACCACAAAGGTGTGAAAATACCCGCGCGAGTCCCCAAAACCAGCCTCCGCCAATTCTGGACGCAAAGGCCAGCGGCCGGGCAGTGCAAGAAAATGTTCTTCCAAATAACCTGCAGGCAGCTCTGCAAAGTCATTCACGTGCCCAACCACCAGGTCCGGCAAGTTTCCCTCCTCGATGTATTTTTCAAATAGGCCTTTTTCTAGCGGGCGATGTGGCTGGGTTTCCAGTTCGATCCGCGCACCCAACCTTTCCTCCATCTTTTGGCAATACCTTTGGAGCATCGCCTCCAGGGTTCTGCTGATATTCAGCGGGCAATGCACTAAGATTCTGGCCATGCTGCAACCTCCTCTTTCTTTAGTTCTCCTGTCCCAATACTGCTGCCATTCCTTAGTTGTTCCCTCAACTCGGCAAACTCTCGATCTATTATCAGCAAACGGCCCAGCATTTTTTTCTCTTCCGGCGTGGTCTTGAAAACTTTATCCATACCTCCGTTTTTCATCACCACTCTTTTTCCCGCCATCAGGATCAAGGTCGGATCATGCGAAACAACCAGCACGACCTTGCCTTGCCCCGCCAATATTTCCAGGGCCTGCAGGCGGTTTATCCCGGCATTTTCAATTTCATCGATCAAGACAACCGGGGAATTGCTGATCAGGGCCACGTCAGCCACCATCAAAGCGCGGGACTGCCCGCCGCTCAACTGGGTCAAATTCATCGACAGAGAAACCGGTTCGCCGGACAGCCGGTTGGTAATGGCCAGCACTTCTTTTACTATTTGGAAAGGCTCCTCGATCATCCGCACTTGCGCATGCATTAAGAGAAATTCCTCCAGCGACATATCGATCACAAAATTCATGTTTTGCGAAACCTGGGCGACCAGGTAACGTAAAGGACTTTTACCCTTATTTTTATCCGCGCCCCGCTCCGCGATGATCACGCCCCTGCCGGTCAAAGTTTCTTCTTCGGCATATTGCTCCACATCCGCAATCAATTGGGATTTTCCCGAACCGGTCGGGCCTACCACCGCAAGCACCTCCCCGGCGCAAATATTCAACTGCCTGATTTTTTCCGGAAGGCCGCTTTTATCCAGGCCGCCTGAAATGGTTATTTTCTTTAGCATTATTCCGTTCTCCCAAAATTAACTTTTTTTACATTGCCCATCTGATAACTTTTCCCCACAATGGTTTCCCCGGCGCAATAAGAACAAATCGCCGCGGGCATGGGGTATTTTAGCTCCCTGCCGCCAATTTCAGCCAGGGGTTGGGAATTAAGGATCGCATTTTTTAACGCCAGCGAACCCTGGCCCGTCAGCCCGTTGATATCCAAAAACCGGGCGCGGGGATTTACAGCCTCTACCTTATAACGAAACACTTCCCGTTCGGCCTGGGAAACAATATCGCCCTTGGTGAGCACAACAATATCCGCCGTGCTCAGCATCGGTCCTACTTTTTTGGGCGTATCGACGCCGATTAAATTGTCGAGGACACAAACAGTGAGGCAGTCATACACTGCCGGCGCACAGCGATGGCATAAGCCAGCCGTCTCCAGAACCAACACCGCCGCTTTTTGTTCTTTGGCCCAGTTTTCAATCTCTTCCAGGTTGGCAACATAAAAGTGGTCCGGGCAGATATAATCACTCAGGCCCACCGCTACCGGTATGCCGAGGCGCCCGTACCGTTCGTCGTCGGAAGTCTCCAGACAATCAATCTTGCAAACCGCAACCGCAAACCCCTCCGCTAAAAGATGGCGAAGCGTATGTATCATCACCGATGTCTTCCCCGATGACGGTGTGCCGGCGACAATAACA
>CAZRVU010000064.1:0-7977 GCA_964603615.1 uncultured Desulfovibrionaceae bacterium | reverse complement strand
TTTGCAATGGAATCATTAATAAATTTTTATGACGATATTAGGCAAAACTTATTTGTCATAAACTGTGAAAATTTGCTTAAGAAATAGATTTCATACAATCCAGTTTAGTGGCCACTGAGGTGCAGCAGGGTTATGCTCGTTTTTCCCGTGCCGTTTTCATCCCCGGCGCCATTATTATCCTCTTCACCATTTTCTTCTACCTGGCTTATCCTCACCAAGGCCTTTATTTCCGCCCGGGCATCCCTGTTTTCAAAGGCAGAACGGGCATAACCATGTGCCTTAAGCGTGTAGTATTCTCCATCGTCCGCCGGCTGGTCCGCCTCCAGCCACTCCAGTCTAAAATATTCCTCCCCCGTCCCACAATCTCTATACATATAAACCGGGACACCATCGTCATGGCACAAAAAATAATCCGGCTGGTTTTGAAGAAGGGTCAAAGCTGCTTCCATTCCCGCCTCAGCAATATAATGGGCCTTGATTTTTTGTGTATAATTCCTGGCAATAAGTTTTTCCTGCAGGGAACTGCGCAGAAAAGCTGCCCCCAACAGCAACAGTGCGGCAGCAAACAAAATAACTAAAAACAAAATGGATCCCTTTTCTTCCCTTAAAAGCGCCTTCCACAGCGTAAATGTTTTCCGCACCGCTTTTTCATTACGTGCAAAATTTGACAAGGACCCTTTATCTCCTTCGAAAGAAACTCCCCCGCCTTTACATTTAGCACAAAGTTTGAAGGCAAATTTTTGTTTTTTTAAAAAATTCTTGGCCTGCCTGCAAACCGCCGCCCCCTTTTTTTTACCTTTCACCTGGCTGTTTAAAATCAACCAGTTCATTCATCAGACAAGGGTAGATTCTGTAACCGCACAACGCTCTGTAGAATATAGGGGGCTTCCCTCTTTTGTTGGCCCGAGCCCTTCCCCTGCAGTTTTATACGCACCAGCAGCAGGGGGTAGGCTTCCCGTAGATTTCCCGCTTGCCCCCCCGGAGGAAGATAACGGAAAAAATCAAGCCCGGCCACATTATAAGCCAGTTCATTGGGCGAACCGCGCTTAACTTTAAGGGTGATGTTCTTTTTGGTTTCATTGAAGCAAAGTTCAGAGTTATGGCCATCGACGTTAGTATAACACAGGCGACTCCCCCCTTGCTGATCTTCAATTTCGGAGCTGTAAAAAGGAAGGGGATCTCCATCCTGCAAGCCTTCCAGGCTAAGAGCATAACGCAGTTCCCTGACTATTATATCCATGGCAATACGGGCATTTTGTTGGCGATCCAAAGCGCTAACACCCCGCGACCAGCTTTGCAAACCGCCGGCATAAAAAGCCAGCGCCGCCGTCAAGATCAAGCTAAATATGGCCACCGCCAGAACCACTTCCATTAATGTCGAGCCTTTTTGCCAGCCCCATACCCAGTCCGGGCCCTGTCTAAACACACGCCTGCCCGTACACAAAAACCCGCGCATGGGCAGGCGCGTGCGCCTGCCCATGCAATAATATTTTTGACGCAGGAACAAGGCAAAGCCACGCATAGACATGCGCTTGTGCCTGCCTCTACACAGCAGCACACCAGCGACGTGCCAAATTTTTTTTACCTGCCTCCACATTTAATCTCAAAACCTCCCGGTCAACTCCCCAATGTTTCCCCCAGATAGGAAACGAGGGATACGGAACGCCGCTTATCTTTCTCACCCCAAAAAACCGACACCTCTAAAACAATTACCTCCCCTTCCGCACCGGGAAATAATTGTGCCAGAAGCAGTCGCTTTAACCCTATCTCTTTCTTGAAATACCCTGCTTCCTCCCGCCAATGCACTTTTTCTTGCCCTTGCAGCTCATTTTTAAGCTCTGCGTAGCCCCTGCCCTTGAGCATCTCCATCTCTGCCTGGGCCAGGGCCACCGCCTTTGTTTCCTGCCCGGCCAGCAAAACAGTCAGCGTAGATCCCATAAACATAGATAAAACCGGTATAATCAAAATACCTACCAGGGCGACTGCTGCCAGCACTTCTAGCAGGCTAAAACCCGCTTCCTTTCCTCCAGGCAGGCCGTTCACCCCTCCCGCCCTAATTAACCAGGGAAATAGATATTTGCCCATTGCCATTATTTTCGAAACTACTGCCCAATTTTTCCTCCAATTTAGCAAGGGCGCTCCCCGGAACTTTGTCTAGCTGTAGGGACAACTTTTCCCCGGCCCCTGTAAAGGAAAGAGTGTAGCTGCCGCCCCAGGGGTTCCTTGCAGGCCAACTTTCCAGGTAGGGGCCGTTCCAGCCAACGACACCCGTCGCCGGCGCCTTAAGAAAACCCGGATCGCTGCTAGAATCGCCACCCGAACTTTGCGGCCACTGACCGCTATCGGCATAAAAAGCCAGCGCCGCACTTTTTATTATTTTGACATCGGATACCGCGGCAACCACGCGGCTGCCATCGATGGCCTTCATAATATTGGGGGTCACGACAGCGCCCAAAATAGCGATAATGGCCACTACCGTGATCAGCTCCACCAGCGTAAAACCTTTTTCTTCCTTGAACATATTACATCTGAACCTCCTTTTCGGCAGAGGGTGGGGGTGGTTAAAGCAATTGGTACATTTCAAAAATAGGCAGAAATACAGAGAGCGCAAAAAAGGCAATGATCCCGGCCACAGATATAATCAGCACCGGTTCGAGCATGGCTTGCAGGCGTTCAATGTTATAGGCAAGATCCGCCTCATAAAAATCAGCCGCCTTGAGCAGCAAATTATCGAGGTTGCCCGTCAATTCCCCGACATGCACCATCTCCACGGCCAGCGGCAGGATAAAACCCGTTGCCGCCAATGCACCGGCCAAAGAACGGCCCTGAATAATCTTTTCTCCTGCACTTTGTATACTTTCGGCTATAATTCTATTGTCCAAGATGCCCTTGACTAGCTTCAGTGCAGGCAGCAAAGGGATACCGCCGCCCAAAAGTATGCTCATAACCCGGCAAAAACGAGCCGTCGCTACTTTCCTATAAAGAGAACTGTAAAAAGGGAAATCGAGACGCAATCGATCAAAATAGCGCCTGCCCTTTTCAGTCTGCAAATACTTCCGGCCCAAAAAAAAGGCGGCAAACAAAAATATTACAATAAAATACCAGTTAGCAGTCAATGTTTCTCCCGCAGTAAAAAGCAGCCTTGTGATTAAAGGCACCGCCAGGCCCATATTTTCAAAAACTCCCACAAAATTGGGTAAAACAAAGAGGAGAATAAAGATAGCTGCTAGAAATGTAAAACCAATCAAAAATTTGGGATAGAGAGTAGCCGCCTTGATCTTCTGCTCCAGATCATATTGCTTTTCAAAATGCAAAGCAAGGCGGTCCAAAACCGTATCGAGGGCTCCTCCCTCCTCACCGGCTTTGATCATATTGAGCAATAAGTCCGGAAAAATATCGCCGTGCAGGGCCAAAGAGGTAGCCAACAGGTTCCCTCTTTCCACTTCAGTAACTACCGCCTGCAATCTTTCCCGCAACACGGGTTGCTCCGTTTGCTTACTAAAAAGACGGAGACTGTCCAGCAAGGTAATCCCGGCGTTATTCATCACAGCAAACTGCCGGCAAAAGATCATCAGATCCCGGGTTCCCGGACGGGCTCGTCCCAGGGAAAAACTAAATTTATCCACAGACAATTATCCACCTTCTGATATTATATGAAGTAAATTAATAGTATTATTGGAATTAAGAATCTAGACAGTGTAGGCCACCTGCATTATTTCATGCAGGGTAGTGCGGCCTTCCCTCACCCTGTTCAAGCCGTCCCGCAAAAGGGACTGCATGCCCCGGGAGAGGGCATAACGCCGGAGCTCCTCCGTCCCGCTAGCTTTGAGAATCAGCTTGCGCAGCATTTCATCCAATGGCATGACCTCGTGGATTGCAATGCGCCCCCGGAAACCGGTATAATAACACTTTGCACATCCCGCGCCCCGGGTAAAGGTACGGTTGCTTGCAGAACATTCGCCAAAGTTTTCATAAAAAGACAGCTCTTCTTCTACCGGGGTATATTCTTCCCGGCAGTGGGGGCAAGTTAGCCGGATCAAACGCTGGGCAACAACACCGGTCAACGCAGAGGTCAGTAGAAAAGGCTCCACCCCCATATCCAGAAGACGGGTTACAGCCCCCGGCGCATCATTGGTATGAAGCGTGGAAAAAACCTGGTGGCCGGTAAGAGCCGCCCTGGTTGCAATCTCAGCCGTCTCGTCATCCCGGATTTCGCCAATCATGATCATGTTGGGATCCTGCCTCAAAATATGGCGTAGAGCCCGGGCAAAGGTTAAATTTATCTTAGCGTTAACCTGCACCTGGTTGATCCCTTCCAGCCGGTACTCCACAGGATCCTCAACGGTAATAATATTGCGCCCGGGATTATTCATATAATGAAGGGTCGAATAAAGCGTAGTCGTCTTCCCACAACCGGTGGGACCGGTAAGCAGGACGAGGCCATGCGTATGCCGGAGAAATCTAAGATAATTTTGGTAGTTTTCCGGATTAAAACCCAGGGAATCCAGGGGAATAACCATTTTATCCGGGCTAAAAAGGCGCACAACAACTTTTTCTCCGTAGAGCGTCGGCAAGGTAGAGAGGCGAATATTGACCCGTAGATCATTCCACTGTACCTGTATGTTTCCATCCTGGGGCAGCCTTCTTTCCGCAATATTCATCCCCGCCAAAATCTTTAGGCGTGAAACAATTAAAGGAGCTACCTCCAGATTATACAGCCCAAGATCGCTCAAAACACCATCCACGCGCAGCCGGGCACGTAAGCCCTGCTCCGCTGGATCGAGGTGGATATCGCTGGCTTCCCGGTGCACCGCCAGCGAGAACAAAGCATTGATAATCTCAACCGCCGTAGCATCCCCGCCCCCTTGCTCCAAGCCGGCAGCCGCTTCCCGGTCGATTTGAAGGGACATATTATCTACCTTTTCCTCTTTGGTTTCTTCTTCAGTATCCTTTAAGTGTTCATCTAAATGATTATTAACAGGGGGTTGCAATCGTTTGGGAAAAATACCTGGCAATACCCCTGTAAAAATGTTTATTTTCAACAGTAACCCCTCCCCGTGGGACAGGCCTTCTTTACCGTTCCTTCCTAAAAAAAAGAAAAGTACCAGTACCAGATCTCTGGCCCCCAAACAGCAACCAGCAAGAAAGCTATCGACAAAAAAGGGGCAAAAGGAAGAGAAGAACGCCACGTTTTCTTTTTTGAAAACAACAAAATCATTCCTACTGCAGCGCCCAAAAGAAAGGCCAGGAAAAATACAAGAAGTACTAAAGGCCAACCCGCCGCCAGTCCAAGGACGGCCATCAACTTAATGTCTCCCCCGCCAAGGCCACCCTTGCTCAAAAAAGCAATGAGATAAAAAAGGGCGCTCCCCACCAGAAAACCCACCAGGGATGACCCGTGCGGAAAAACGGGGAAAAGAAGTTGCCAGAAAAAAACCCAAAAAAAAAGCAGCAAAACGAGGCGATCGGGAATAATCCCCTTGCGCAGATCCTGATAAGAAATCAGGGCCAGCAAAAGTAAAATTACTAGATAGCGAACAAGATGGAAAACAGAAATCCCCCACAAAGAGTACAGCCTCCTTGCCAACAGTATGCCATTCCTTTAAGAAACAATCGCCGGCAGTTATCCGCTGCTCAAAACCAATCCCCGGCAACTACCGATAGCTCAACGCAAATATTACATGCTCTAATATAATATCGTCCTTGCTTCTCATATTTCAATAGAAAACAAAAAAAAATAACTATGATTCCACTGCATGAGGGTAATTTTTCCCCTACTGTAGATCTGTTGTGGGCTCTCGCCCAAGCAAATTTCGTTTTGTGCAGCAGAATGTAATTTTTGCAGGGGAATCACTATTATTTCCACACAAAAGCATGATCTTCTTTTAATCCCTGGTAAAAACCCAATAAAACCCAAAAAAGTGGATAAACGGTAATTACATCCACCAGAAAAACCCCCCTGATCAGGTAGATCACGACCATGACCAGAAAAGTAAACTGTAAAGAATTACGGCGCTCTGTACGTGCACAAATATTGCCGAGAAACCATAGATAGAAAACCAGGGCGGGAATACCCATGGTCACGGCAATCTCCAGAAAAATATTATGGGCTTTGCGGGAAGGACGGGCTCCTTCTTTAAACTTTTCGTCGAACTTTTCCGGCGCGACATAATAAAAAGTGTCCGGTCCGCTGCCCAGCAAAAGCGAGCGGGGCAAGGCTTTCCAGCCCTCCTGCCAAAGCAGGAGCCTGCCGCTTCCCCCCCCGGGATCTCCTTCTAGTGCAGCCTCAAATTCCCCGCGGAGAGTACCGATGCGCCGGGCCAGCCTCCAATCGTGAAGAGGAGCCAAAACAGCAGTAATGAGCAGGATGGCAAGCAACATAAGCGGGATGTTTTTCCTCCAGGGAAAGGATAATACAATCAGCAAAATACCGCCGGCCACCCCCAGCCAGGCACCCCGGGTAAAGGTAGTCAACAACGAACCGTAAATCAGCCCGAAGATCAAAAAGCCGGTAAAGTCCAATTTCTGCAAAAACCGACGGGCGGCAAAAGGAAAGACCATGGCCAAATACGTACCCAAATCATTCGTATTGTAGATCGTAGAAGAACTGCTTACAGGTTTAAAAATCTCCTCACCCCTGAGGGGCAAAAGATTAAGGCCAAAATATTGCAGCAAACCGATCGAGGCAATCAGAGCGGCAGACCAGAGCCAAAAAACGATCATCTCTTCTATAGCAGCAGGACTGCGCCGGGCTACACCGTAAGCCATAATAAAAAGGACGACAAAGAAAAAATACGCGATGAAACCGGTCATATAACCACCATGCCCCAACCAGACATCTTGCTGGTATGGAGAAAACAGGGCAGAAGCAAAAGCAAATATAAAAAACAACCCCAAAGGAATTAGGGAATGGTCATAGAAATACAGCTTTTCTTTGAAGATGACGAACAGGGCCAAAAGGCCTATAGCGATAAACGCAGCCCAATGAGGCAGGACATAGGGAGTAATAATCAGGGGATAGAAAACCAGGAGAGCTACCAGTACGGGTTTTTTAAAGTCCAACCTGACTTTGCCCATTTCGATAACCTCAACAAGTAATAGTAACTGCCCATTCACTGTCACCCCGGGCCTTAGCAAAAGATCCCGGCTATTATTAAGCCGTTATTTGGCTAGGAGGAAAAACAAAGCCCCCTGTTCAATTAACCCATTTTAATCCCAGGCAAACTATTAATTCCACAAAAACAATCTTTTACCTTCATTTATTTAAAAAGGGCTTTTTTTACAAAATATGGACATAATAAAAACGGAATCATAAAATATAAGAACAGCCCATGTTGCCAGGCAATCAAAAGTAGCAGTATAGAATTAGAGTTTAGGCGGCGCTATTCCCTCCGGTTTTAGTCAACCGTACTTCCGTATTTTGACCCCGGGTAGACTCCCAGGCCGCCCCTTTTTGGCAGCACCATCTGGCGAAAATGAGGTTCTGAAAATGCCAACCTTAAACCAAAATATCGTGAGCAAGGACCTGACCCCTTACCTCAAAGGTGACGGTATTAAAAGCACCGTCTCCCTGCTGCGCTGCGTTCGTAAGGCGTTGACAGATATAAAAAAAGAAAAGCCCTGCCTGGCAGAGCTGGAAATTGCAGAAATATCTTTTTCAAAAGATCAAAAAAATGGCCTCATCCTGAAAGTCTATTTTGATAATGATACTTCCCCTGCAGCACCTCCCGGGGGCCCTTAACAAACGACCCGTTCTGACCGGATGACTGGACGCCCATATTCCAAAATATCTTTGCTTGATCGAAAGATAAACCCGGCTGAAATGTACGAATGTGGGTTAGATCGAAATTTACGCTCGATCGGAATATAAAACGGGAACCGGTTTAACCGGGCGATGCCAATTCAGCTATTCCAAATAACCCTTGCGCCTCAAACCCATGAGCACAATTCTTTCAACTTTTCGCACATACATCGTCC
>CAZRVU010000063.1:0-8736 GCA_964603615.1 uncultured Desulfovibrionaceae bacterium | reverse complement strand
AAATCTATATTCTCTTAATATTCCTTCAACTTTCCTTTTGGATCTGGGCACCAGTATTTTCGATAACATGCAACCTTACTTTTAAAGGAAATCCCATCTAATTGCAGAATATATACAATATTATTACCGTTACTTATTTTGTATTTGCAAGTGAATTAAAAGTAGACTGGAATAGCGGAACAGGTACGGGGGTGCATAAAACCAATGCCTAATTCATCTATCCGTGATAACTATAAGCAAGGTTGTGTTGGTGACTTCTTAAAAGAAGTAATAACGAGTAACTCTAACCTATCAATTGTATCGGCTTACTTTACAATTTATGCTTATCGGGAGCTAAAGGATGAGCTGGATAATATTAACAGCCTGCGCTTTTTATTCGGCGAGCCCGCATTTGTTAGATCTCTCGATCCAGAAAAAAAGAATCTTAGGAGCTTTAAAATTGAGGATGACCAGTTAATCATCCCCCTGGTAGATCGATTGCAACAAAAATCTATTGCCAAAGATTGCGCTGCATGGATTAAGGAAAAAGTTGATATTCGTTCCATGGTTAAACCGAACTTTTTACACGGCAAGCTTTATCACATTGCCCGGGAGGGCGGCGTGGAAAAAGCAATCGTGGGCAGTTCCAACTTTACCGTGAGTGGGCTTGGTATGGGAAATAACAGTAATATTGAGCTAAATGTAATCATAGACAGCGACCGCGATCGCCAAGATTTGAAGCAATGGTTTGATGTTTTATGGAATGACGGTACAGGCCTGGTTGAGGATGTTAAAGACAAGGTTTTAAAATATCTTTCCCAACTATACATTGAAAATGAGCCTAAATTTATCTATTTTAAAACGCTTTATCATATTTTCGAACATTACCTCGATGACCAGGAAAGGGGCGGGCTACTGGATGAACAGACCGGCTTCTTCGAAAGCGAAATCTGGAATGCCCTCTACGATTTTCAAAAAGATGGGGTAAAGGGTGCCATTAACAAAATCCTCAAACACAATGGTTGCATCATTGCCGACAGTGTCGGCCTCGGTAAAACATACGAAGCATTGGCTGTTATTAAATATTTTGAGCTTTTAAATGCCCGTGTTTTGGTTCTTTGCCCTAAAAAACTGTCCGGCAACTGGACGGTCTACCAGGCAGGGCAGGGTCATGCCTTAAACCCCTTCCCCGGGGATCGCTTTAATTATACCGTTCTTTACCACACAGACCTGGCTAGAACTTCCGGCAGGTCTGATGCAAATGGTATAGACTTGAACAATTTCAACTGGGGTGCTTATGACCTTGTTGTTATTGATGAATCCCATAATTTTAAAGGGAACCCCCGTGAAACCAGCAAAGCAGACGGCACCATTAAAATGAATCGTACCAAATGGCTTCTGGAAAAAATCATCAAATCGGGTGTAAAAACAAGGGTGCTGATGCTTACTGCCACACCGGTAAACAACACGCTTCGTGATTTAAGAAATCAGATTGCTTTTATTACGGAGGGTAAAGACAATGCTCTTTTTGATACTTGTGGCATCAAAGATATCGCGCTTACCCTTAAAAATGCCCAAACCCATTTTACCAACTGGGCCGATTCCAGAAAAAACCCCAACAAAAAAATAAAGGATTTACTGGAAAGACTTGATTCTGCGTTCTTTAAACTACTGGACGAACTTACCATTGCACGCAGTCGCAAGCACATCAAAAGTTTCTACAACCTCGAAGCCATTGGTAAATTTCCGGAGAGGCTAAAACCAGTTTCTGTCTATCCAGCCATCGATTTAATGAACCGTTTTCCCACATATGACCATTTAAATTCCGAGATATTAAAATACAAGCTCTCTGTATTCAACCCTTCAGCCTATGTAAAAGAGAACAAGCAACAAAAGTACGAAGCATTGGCAGGAACCACGGGTGTTTTAGCTTTTAAACAGGCCGATCGTGAACATTTCCTGATTGGGATGATGAAAATTAACTACCTGAAGCGTTTGGAAAGCTCTATCGAGTCATTTGAAATTTCAATAGATCGGACTATTAATAAAATAGAATCCCTTGAAAAAAAAATAAACCAGTTTTTGCAAATGCAAATGAAGAATTCGGATACTTCAATTGAAGCACCAGAACCCGATGAGGATGAATTTGATGAAAGCGACGAAGAGGCGGAGATAGGTGAATGGCAGGTTGGTAAAAAATTAAAATTTGATTTGGCCGATTTAAACCTTGAACTTTGGTTGGAGGATTTGCGCAGCGATAAAGCTGCACTTATCGATCTTTATAATAATGCTGTTGCTGTAACCCCCGACCGGGACGCCAAACTACACAAAACAAAAGAGCTTATCAAGGCCAAAATTATCCGCCCCATTAACCCGGATAACAAAAAAGTATTGCTTTTCACTGCCTTTACCGATACAGCGTCCTACCTTTATGAAAACCTCAAAAGTTGGATAAAAGATGAACTGGGGCTTGATATTGCCCTGGTCATGGGGACAAGTACAAAGACAACCTTTGGCGATAATAATTATGACAGCATCCTTACCAATTTTTCCCCTGTTTCCAAAAATCGTTCACAAATTAGTTCTGCCCCCCAGCAAGGTGAAATTGATATTCTTATTGCCACTGACTGTATCAGTGAAGGGCAAAACTTGCAGGATTGTGATTATCTGATTAATTATGACATCCATTGGAACCCCGTGCGAACGATTCAGCGCTTTGGGCGCGTTGATCGTTTGGGAAGTAAAAACACCAGCATACAGCTCGTTAATTTCTGGCCTACTGCAGACCTGGACAACTATATCAATCTTAAGGAGCGGGTGGAAGCCCGTATGGCCTTAGTCGATGTAACGGCTACAGGCGAGGATAATATTCTTAATGTGGAGCAAATAAAGGAATTGATCTCCGAAGACCTAAAATTTAGAAACAGGCAGCTCAAAAAATTAAAAGAGGAAGTTTTAGATCTGGAAGAGATGGAGGAAAACGTTTCACTCACGGATTTTACTTTGGATGATTTTCGCGTGGAGCTGTTGAATTACATCGGTGAAAATCGCCAGAAGCTGAGCAATGCACCCTTTGGACTATATGCAAATGTTCCTTCGCCCACGTGTGTCCATCTTCGCCCACAGAATGCAAACCGCTTTTCTGCTGCTGAAAAAGCAATTATCAAGCCAGGCGTTATATTCTGCCTCAGACAAAAAGGAAACACAGACGGGAATGAGGAACTAAACCCCCTTCAACCCTATTTTTTAGTTTATATTTACGAGGATGGCACAGTGCGTTTCAATTATACTAATGCGAAGCAGATCCTGGAGATATTTCGTTTGCTTTGCCAGGGAACCGGGAACCCCTATGAGGTTCTCTGCGATCTCTTTAATGCTGAAACGAACAATGGCACTCAAATGGATGAATATGTATCTCTGCTGCAAAAAACTGTTACGGCCATTGCCCGGGTCTTTAAAAAGCGTGGCCGGCAAAAATTGTTATCCGATCGCAGTGCGCTGATTATTCCTAAAGAAAAACAGATCCGGGACCTTGACAGTTTTGAGTTAATAACTTGGTTGATTGTGAGGTAAAAAGATGCCAGAACAGGAGATTATAATTAAACATTCGATTTCTGAAGCACTTAAAGCCTTTATGGATGGGAACTTGACTGCTAGCGCCATATCTTTTTTTCAAACCCTCGGATACAATACCACCAGGCAGGAACCGCTCGGCAGCCCGACCTATACTGGATTTTATGAATCATACGCGGCCCGCAATACACGTTTTCGTGCAGATAAAGCCTATGTTGATGAATGGACCTATGTGGATCTTTTATTTCAACTTTCCAAAGATGAACTAAGCACACAGATGGGCACCTTTGATACCGGCCGTGTGGACAATACGATCATCGAGTCTTACCTATTTTTTGTCATTGGGCTTTCTGGAGCACAATATACTCGCACTGCATTAAGCCAGATTACAAGGGAAATTAATAAAATATTTCCCATGCCTGCGATGCTTCTTTTTAAACACGGGAGCACGCTGACTCTTTCCATTATCGATCGCCGCTTGCACAAAAAGGACGAACAAAAAGATGTTTTCGAAAAGGTGACATTAATTAAGGATATTCAAATAGAAAGCATTCATCGTGCACACCTGGAAATATTGTTTGATCTTTCCCTTAAGAAGTTAACAAGGTTACATACAATTACCAATTTTGTGGAATTACACAATGCCTGGCAAAAAACGCTAGATACCCAAGAGCTTAACAAACGCTTCTATCAGGAGCTTTCCAACTGGTATTTCTGGGCGCTGCAGGAGGTATCTTTTCCCGATGACGTAGAAAAGAATCCCGAAATACGCAATGCCACCAATCTTATTCGCCTGATTACCCGGATTATTTTCATTTGGTTTATCAAGGAGAAATCCCTGGTTCCCGAAGCATTGTTTCAACCTGCAACGTTGAAAAGGATCCTCAAGGATTTTTGCAAAGACCATTTTTCACATTCTTATTACCAGGCAATTTTACAGAATCTTTTTTTTGGGATTTTGAACAAAAAAATAGAAGATCGCAAGTTTGCCAGAGATGAAGGTTTTCTGAAAAACAGATCTAAATACGGGATTAAAACCCTCCTTCGTTTCGAAAAACTTTTTAAGATCAGCCAGGAAGAAGTTTTAGGCTTTTTCAAAGACGTGCCCTTTCTTAACGGTGGTTTGTTCGACTGCCTGGATAAAGAAGACGCAAATGGCAAGGTAATTTATGTGGATGGTTTTTCCCGCAATAATAAAAAGCAGGCCGTTGTTCCCGATTATCTTTTTTTTGGCGGGGAACTTGAAATTGATTTAAATAGCATTTATGGAACGAGGAACAAAAAATATAAAACAAAAGGGCTTATTGAAATCCTGGCCAACTACAAATTTACTGTTACAGAAAATACCCCCATCGAGGAAGAGGTAGCACTGGATCCCGAACTTCTCGGCAAGGTATTTGAAAATTTGCTGGCCAGTTACAACCCGGAAACCCAAACAACTGCCCGCAAGCAAACCGGTTCTTTCTATACCCCCCGCGAAATTGTCAACTACATGGTTGATGAATCGCTTATTGCTTACCTAGCACATAAACTGGGTGGCGCTGGATACACGGACCGGGAAGAAGATTTGCGGGGGCTACTGGGCTACACGGAAAACCCAAACCCTTTCAACGAACAGGAAACAGCTATCTTAATAAAGTCAATTAACGATTGCAAAATCCTTGACCTGGCTTGCGGTTCCGGTGCTTTCCCCATGGGTGTCTTGCATAAACTGGTTCATATCCTTCACAAACTTGACCCCCAGAATGAACTTTGGAAGGAGCGGCAGATCGAAAATGCTCAAGCAATCGAGGATCCCGTTCTGCGCGACAAATCGATCCGGGGTATTGAAGAAGCCTTTGAAAATGAGGAACTGGACTACGGCCGCAAGCTTTACCTCATCGAAAACTGCATCTACGGAGTGGATATCCAGCCTATCGCTGTGCAGATCGCCAAACTTCGCTTTTTTATCTCCCTGGTCATTAATCAGCAGAAACAGCCCGGGCAGGAGAATTATGGCATAAATGCACTGCCGAACCTGGAGACCAAGTTCGTGGCGGCAAATACGCTCATCCCTTTAGAAAAACCAGAGGGGCAAATTACAATGCAGACCTATGATCTTCCCAAAATTGAAACGCTTAAAAACAAGCTAAAACAAATACGCCACCGCTATTTTAATGCCAAAACAAGAACCGATAAACTAAGGTGTCAAGAACAGGACAAGACTACCAGGGAAGAATTGGCCCGGCATTTAATTGAAAGCAGGTGGGACGAGCACGCGGCCCAGCAATTGGCGGCATTTGATCCCTATGATCAAAACGCTTCAGCCCCTTTTTTTGATCCGGAGTGGATGTTTGGAGTGAATGAGGGATTTGATATAGTGATTGGGAATCCCCCGTATGTTGAACATAAAAAATTAAAATTTATTAGCTCCCAACTGCGAAAACATTATAAAACCTATTCTGGAACAGCCGATCTATATGTTTATTTTTTCGAAAAAGGAATAAATACCTTGAAGGATAACGGAATCCTTGTTTTTATAACGTCTAATAAATTTATAAAAACTAGCTACGGTAAAAAATTAAGAGGGTTGTTTGTCATGTATAGTATTGATGAAATTGTTGATTTTACCGAAATTCATATCTTTGATGCCTTGGTAGCAAGTTGTATTTTCCGAATTACAAAAAACAAAGTTAAAAGCAATTATTTTCCTGTTGTTATGGCAAATGACAACGTTCTCAGCTATTCTTCATTTCATCGTTATGTTAAAGAAAATTCATTTAAAGTTGGCCAGCATTCGTTAAACAGTGACATCTGGCAATTGGTTGAAAAAAACAAATTAGACATCAAAAATATAATAGAAACCGGCTCTTTAACAATCAGTAATATTGATACCATAAACATATTCAGAGGAATAACAACAGGTTACAATCCAGCCTATATTATTTCCGAGGAAATTAAAAAAATCCTAATAACAAACCAAGAAAATGCCGATATTATAAAACCCTTATTGCAAGGTAGGCATATAAAAAGGTGGAACTACCTGCCATCAAACGAACATTTGCTGTTTATCCCATGGCATTTTCCGTTACATAAAGATATGTCTATTAAAGGTGCTTCGAAAAAAGCAGAAAAATATTTTAGGGAACGTTATTGTGGTATATACCAGCACTTAGAGAAATATAGAAACAAATTATGCCAAAGGAATGTGGAAGAAACAGGAATCCGTTATGAATGGTACGCCTTGCAAAGATGTGCAAGTACGTATTATGAAGAATTTAGTAAAGAAAAGATTGTTTGGGGTTTAACTGCTGATAAGTGGGCATTTGCCTATGATAAGGACAACCATTATCTTCCAAGCAATGGTTATCTCTTAACATCTGAAAAAATTCCAATTAAATATTTACTGGCTTGTTTAAATAGCAGGGTAATGAAATTTTATTTTAGTTTTATAGGAATTATGACGGCTGGAGGGGCATTTACCTTGAAACATGAAACCGTTAGTCAATTTCCAATTAAAGTCATAAAACAGGAATGGGAAAACGCAATAATTAATTTAGTCAATATCATTTTATATTGTAGTTTAAATAAAACCCAACAATATTTCTTTGAAAGGCTTATTGATTCAATGATATACGAGCTTTATTTACCAAACGTTGGGGATGAATGCAAAATGATCGATAGATTGAAAGGCTTTCCCATAATAGATGCTTATTTAATTAAAGGGGAAATAGAAAAAGCAAATGAAATAGCTGAATTAGTTTTTAAGGAACTGAATAGTCCAACACATCCGGTAAGGATCGCCATGGAAAAGATGAAAGAAATCCCAGAAATAAAAATTATCGAGGGGAGGGCATAAATGGGTGTGTTAAGCATAAAGTGGCTATTTGATTAATACAAGGAGTGTTCAATATGGAAAGCAAAATGAAAGAAATATTGGACATGCTCAATGTTCTGCAGGAAAGCCTGCTTTCCCTGCCAGAAGATATGCTTTTAAACATTGATCCACGAGATAACGCCTCACTTGAACAAGGAACTCGATTTATCAAAACCTTTAATGAAAATCTTGATCAGTTTATTGGCAGCACAACAAAAATCACCGGGCAGATAAAAACTTATTTTTCAATTAACCCGGAGGAAGAGGATATTGAAAAAGAATCGGTAAACCAACAGAAGAAAGAGCGTATTATAAAGGAACTGGATAAAACCAAACCACATTCATTAGAAGAAAATTTTACCTACAAACGGCCCTATGGCTTTGTCCTTGGCAGGACTGCTTTTAAAGGCGTTAAAACCTGGAGAAATTTATTTATTTTAGTCATTAACGAATTAAATGAAAAAAACCCCAGCCGTTTTGTTCTGTTACCTGAGGAAAAAAAATTCATCAGCAACCGGGGCAACCCTTTATTTTCCAAGAATCAACAAGATTTAAGAGAAGGGCTAATGTTGAAATCCGGTTTTTATGTAGAGGTTAACCTTTCAGCAAACGACATTCGAAAATGCATAAAAGAAATGTTGGAACATTTTGGAATCGATCTTGATGAAATGAAAATTTATTTACGCGAAGATAGGGATGCTATGCTACAGTATTAGCGGCTGATAGAAGTTAATTCCCGGTAAAGCATGAGTGTGCCTTTACGATAAGAAACCTGTATCTAAAACGAGGCGATATGCCAGTGCACAAGACTAAAAAGGAAACTAAAACAGGGAATTTTACTCTGCAACTAAGGGAAAGCAATTCTGCAAATCCCGGTAGATCTATTATGCAACAAAGATCTACTTCACCCTTAACTTATATTGATCTGGAAAGCGTTGTAACTATTGCCATTGGCAAAATCATGTAAACAACACGGAGGGGCAATGATAATGAGTCGCACATTAAGAAATGAATCTGCAGATGCGGCTAAGAAAATATGGGAGGTAGTTGATAATGCTGCTGAAAAAGCATTTTTGTGGCTAAAGGAAAAAATGAAGGGGTGACAATTAGTATTGAAAAAAAACAAAGCTTCTAAATACTAGTAAACAAAAATAGTTTCAATTTTTTTGTAAATGTTCAATTATATACAACTAGTTGCCACGTTCAAAAGGATTTTTCATCTATTAGAATTTGATACTATTTATCCGGCAAGCACTTTTATTCCCGTCCGGGTTTTTGGATCTGGGCACCAGTGTTGCTGTCGATATAGTAGTTGTCTTTGTAAATTA
>CAZRVU010000062.1:0-8856 GCA_964603615.1 uncultured Desulfovibrionaceae bacterium | reverse complement strand
TACTGGAAAAGTCCAAACCCCTTAAAGCAAGAAATGTTTATTTTGATTTGGGGGGCATTAAAAGGGTTTAAATAAAAAATACCCGCTGCAATTAACATATTAATATATTGACACAAGGGGGAGGATAGTTGTATACTTAGGACACATACACCCCGGTGGGGGTGGCGGAAGGGGCGGCGGGTTATAGTACAGGCAGAATAGTGCAGGCTGCCTTCCGCTTTGCTTAAAAACATATACCCCGGCGGGTAGAATGGAAGTTCCTGTGGAGTGAAGTAATTGCCATTTACCATGATGTAATTGCCATTTACTATATACCCCGGCAGGATAGAAAGGAGTAAGTCTATGCCCAAGACTGCGGAAAAATTTGATGTTACCGGTATGACCTGTGCGGCATGTTCGGCTGCAGTGGAACGCAGCGTGAAGAAGGTTCCCGGTGTAGAATCTGTCGCCGTTAACTTGCTGACAAACAGTATGAACGTGCAGTACGATGCGGACCAGGTTTCTAATGCGGAAATTATTAAAGCCGTAACAAATGCCGGATATGGGGCTGCTTTAAAGATGGGACCGGGAACAAAAGGGGCCTCCCCAACGGGACCGGTTGAAAACCCGCTGCTGCAGGAAGCAGCAGAAATGAAGTTGCGCTTGACGGTTTCTATTTTGTTGATGATCCCGCTGCTGTATATTTCCATGGGTCACATGTTTAATTGGCCGCTGCCCTCCTTTTTAACCGGTTTGGAGAATGCGGTTTCCTTTGCTTTTGCCCAGTTTTTATTTGTGGTGCCCGTGATTTTTATTAACCGTAAATTTTTTACAGTAGGATTTAAAACCCTTCTGTTGGGGCACCCCAACATGGATTCCCTGATTGCTATCGCCTCTGGCTCCGCCCTGTTTTACGGGGTAGTGGCTATCTTTCGCATGAGCCATGGTTTAGGGATTGGTGACTGGGGATTGGTGCAAAACTATTACCACGATCTTTACCTGGAATCGTCAGCCATGATTCTTACCTTGATCACCGTGGGGAAATATTTAGAAGCGCGCTCCAAAGGGAAAACTTCAGAAGCCATTCGCAGGTTGATGGATCTGGTGCCCAAGATGGCTAAAGTAGAGCGAAATGGTGCAGAAGAGCTGGTTCCCGTGGAGTCGGTGGAAACGGGGGATATCGTGATCATCAAACCGGGGGATGCACTTCCCGTGGATGGCGTGATCACGGAGGGGCAATCTTTTGTAGATGAATCTTCGTTAACCGGCGAAAGCATACCCGTCGAAAAGCTGATGGGAGAGCGGGTGAGTGCGGCTACGATCAACCAGGGCGGGGCTTTCAAATTCAGGGCTACGCATGTAGGCGCGGAGACCACCCTGGCCAAAATAATCGCACTGGTGGAAGACGCCAATGCCACTAAGGCGCCCGTGGCCAGGTTGGCCGATCAAATCAGCGCCATTTTCGTGCCGCTGGTGATTAGCATTGCGGTAATCACTACAGCGGGCTGGTTGTTTGCCGGGGCCGGTTTCGAGTTTGCATTGTCCATGGGCATTACGGTATTGGTGATCTCCTGCCCCTGTGCCCTGGGTTTGGCGACTCCTGTGGCGATCATGGTCGGTACAGGGCGGGGGGCGGAAGAGGGTATTTTGATTAAATCCGCGGAGGCCCTGGAGATATTTCACCGGGTGCAGACCGTTGTTTTGGACAAGACCGGCACCCTGACCGAAGGGAAGCCGCGGGTGACGGATCTTGTGCCGGGTTCTGCCGGTTCCGAGGAGGAGCTGCTCACGGTGGCCAGTGCACTGGAAAAAAACTCCGAGCATCATCTGGCCGCCGCCATTTTAAAATATGCCGGGGAAAGAAATATTCCCTTAAAAGAAGTGAGCGAATTCAAAGCTATTGCCGGCCAGGGTGTGGAAGGATATTTAGATGGAATTTTGTATGCGGCCGGGAACGAAAAATATATTCAGGAAAAAGGGGTGGCTACAGAAACGGTAGCCGGGTTGGCGCAACGCTTTTCCGAGGAAGGAAAAACCCCGCTCTACATTGCCGGGGAACAGTCTTTGCTAGGGGTGATTGCCCTCGCGGATGTGCCCAAGCCCACCAGCCGTCAAGCCGTGGAAAGATTTAAAGCAATGGGCGTGAAAGTGGTGATGTTGACGGGGGATAACCAAAAAACAGCGGAGGCGATCCGCGCACGCCTGGGGATTGATGAGGTTATTGCCGAGGCGCTACCGCATGAAAAAGATCAGAAAATCTGGGCGTTGCAGCAGCAAGGGCAAAAAGTGGCGATGATCGGTGACGGGATTAACGATGCGCCGGCCCTGGCCAGGGCGGATGCAGGGATCGCTATCGGCGCAGGCACCGATGTAGCCATTGAAGCCGCGGACATTGTTTTGACCAAGAACGATCTTCTGGATGCTGTGGGGGCCATGGAACTCTCCAGGGCCACGCTCCGGAACATTAAACAGAATCTCTTCTGGGCCTTTTTTTACAATGTATTAGGCATACCGGTTGCCGCCGGTCTTTTATATCCTGCTTTCGGAATAAAGCTGACCCCGATGATTGGCGCGGCCGCGATGAGCCTAAGTTCTTTTTTTGTTGTGACCAACGCTCTAAGGTTGCGTAAATTTAAACCTACTGCAGCCGTTGCTAAAACAATTCCGGAAACAATACAGGAACCCCCCGGGCAGGGGGCTATTGAAAAAAGGGAGGGTGAAAAAATGGAGAAGATTTTAAAAATCAAAGGGATGATGTGTAACAACTGTAAAGCGCATGTGGAGAAGGCTTTAGGCGGTTTGGAAGGAGTCAGCGTGCAAGTGGATTTAGAGGGGGGTTCCGCCCGGGTATCAGCAGCGAAAACTGTAGCCGACGAAACATTAAAACAAGTAATAGAAGAAGCCGGTTACGAAGTAACCTCTATTGAAGAACAAGTTTGACGTTCCCGCTTGATTTTGCCACCTAGCATTATGTTATGAAGTAATTCCAGTAAAATTGCGGGATAATTCTTCTTGAGGAACAAGCCTAGAATACGAAAAAGAGGCCATTAAGAGATGAGAGCAGACAGGGAATTGGTTTTAAGAAAACTTAAAACAGTGCGCGGGCAAATAGAGGGGCTGATCAAAATGGTGGAAGATGACCGTTACTGTGTCGATATTTCCATCCAGTTGATGGCCTCCATCGGGATTTTGAAAAATATAAACAAAGATGTGCTAGAGGCCCACTTAAGAAATTGTGTGGTGGAGTCTTTTGATTCCGATGATCAGCTTGATACAAAGCAAAAAATCGATGAGATAATCAAGATCATAGATAAGCTGACCTGATAAACTGTTTATTATTTGGGTACTGGCTTAAGGTGAAAAATCAGCTTTTGAAAGGCTTGGGAATTTCTAGCGGTTGGAGACAGATTGTAGCAAGTGCTCCCATACAGGTATGATTTTTTAACAATATAAGCCGCAGGCAACCATAATCAATAGGGATATAATGAAGCTTTATAAACCCCATCCGGGAAATGAATAAATGCTTTACAGGTTGATCAAATTATAGGTTCTTAAAAAGACAGGATGGGATTTGGATAGAAATTACGGACTGTTTTGAACTTTTAGTGAAAGGATAGTATAATAGCTATCAGGGGGTGGTTAATTATGAGGGATTTTAGTAAACTAATTGCCGTTATCAACAGTTCAATGCCAATGGAAGGCATCTCCCTTATTTTAGGGGGATCGTAGCCGTATGATGTATATTGCACATATCCGGGAAACGGATAAAAAAAGACAACCATTGAGAGATCATTTGCACCAGGCTAAACAATTGGCGGAATCTTATGGCGCAAAATTGGGATTAAAGTATATGGCCGGTTTAGCGTGTCTGCTCCACGATCTGGGAAAATATAGTGACGAATTCCAAGATTATATCGACAAGGCTGTATCCTGTCCCGGGTCAGCGAAGGTAAAAAGGGGGCAGGTGGACCATTCCACTGCCGGCGGGAAACTACTATTTTCCATGTTTCATAACAATGGTTCCTTCCATGGGAAACTGCTGGCCGAAATTGTTGGGAATGCGGTTATCTCCCACCATGCTAATTTGCAGGACTATATTTCCCCTTCAAGTGAATCTGACTATCTGAGACGTGTCCGGGACAAGGAACTTCCAGAATTTGAAACAATTATTGACCGTTTTTTTAAAGAGGTCATTACTAAAGCAGAATTTATAAAATATGTTGAAGTGGCTTTGGATGAGCTGTTGCAGTTTACCGACAACAGCCCCACACAAAGTTTTTTCTTAACAAAATTATTATTTAGTTGCCTGATAGATGCCGATCGAACCGATGCAAGACAATTTGACGAGGGGATTTCGGAATCAAAGCCGGAATCAGAATCAGAAACTGAGTATCCTCAGTGCCAACAATTATTTGGTATTTATTACCAAAGGTTAAGGCATCATCTTGCTGTGTTAAAAGAAAAAAAGGACGCTGCTGAACCGATTAACCTCTTGCGTTCAGCTATGTCCGAAGAGTGTGAACAGTTTGCAGATAAACCATCCGGCATCTACACATTATCTATTCCAACCGGGGGGGGCAAAACACTGGCCAGCCTCCGGTATGCACTAAAGCATGCGCTAACATACGGAAAGCAACAGATTGTTTATGTCGTGCCGTTTACTACCATTATTGAGCAGAATGCTCAGGAAGTCAGAGAAATTTTAGAGGATGATGAAAACATATTGGAGCACCATTCCAACGTTGTTGAGGATGATCAAGATGATAACGCAGGGATCGAAGAACAGAATGACGGCCTGCTTACAAAAAGAACAAAACTAAAGCTTGCTCGCGATAACTGGGACAGCCCCATCATTTTTACGACCCTTGTCCAGTTTCTCAATGTTTTCTACGCCAAGGGCAACCGCAACACACGACGTTTGCACAACCTCAGGCATTCCATTATCATTTTTGACGAGGTGCAAAAGGTGCCGACGAAATGCGTCTCGCTTTTTAATGAAGCTTTAAATTTTCTAAAGGAAAAGGCGCACTGCAGCATTCTTCTTTGCACAGCGACGCAGCCCACCCTTGAGCATGTCAAACACTCCCTTTTAAAAGCACCGGACGGGGAAATCGTCCCGCAGCTAGCCGATGTGAATAAGGCTTTTAAACGGGTGGAAATTGTTGATAAAACAGATAAGCCAATGACAAATGAACGCCTGGCCAAATGGATTAGCAACGATGCTACTGCCTGGGGCAGTACCCTCGTGGTCCTGAATACGAAAACAGTGGTAAAAGATTTATATAAAAGGTTAAAAGACGGTCCTTTACCTGTTTACCATTTAAGTACATCTATGTGCGCGGCACATCGCACAGAACGGATAAATAAAATAAGGACGCTGCTTGCAAAAGGCGTCCCGTTTATCTGCGTAACTACCCAGTTGATTGAAGCAGGCGTGAATATTAGTTTTAAATGTGTCGTACGTTCCCTTGCCGGGCTGGATTCCATTGCCCAGGCTGCAGGGCGCTGCAACAGGCATGGGGAAGATGCCTTGCGGAGCGTGTATGTAATTGATCACGCAGAGGAAAAGCTGGCGAGCTTGCCGGAAATCGAAACAGGCAAGGGGATTTCCGCCAACATCTTCGCCAGGTTCAAAAAAAATGCAGATAACTATGATGGGGATCTGCTTTCAGAAAAGGCAATGCGTGAATATTTCAGTTTTTATTATAAAAAAATGGAAAACAGATTGAACTACCATATCCAGCAAGTCGATCAGGAGATGACAAAGCTCTTGTTTTCCTTTGCAAAGGAAAATAGTTATGTTACCCACTATCAAAAGAAAAAAGGGAAACCGTTTCCCCTACTATTAAACGGTAGCTATAAGACTGCCGCGGAATATTTTCATGTTATTGAACAAAAAACAACCTCCGTTATTGTGCCCTATGGCCCGGGAAGAAATCTTATCGCCGAACTGAACAGCAGTGAACGGATCGAAGACCTGACTAAACTTTTTAGGAAGGCACAGCAATATACAGTAAGCCTTTATGCACAGGAATTCACCCAATTAAAAAAGCAGGGCGCCCTTGTGGGGCACCTGGAGGACACAATTTATGAATTAAAAGCAAACTGGTACAGCGATGAATACGGTGTTGATTTGCAAGGCGAGGGAAAGTTGGATTTTGCCGGATGGTAAAAAAGCTGCCTACTATTAAATAGACAGGCTTTTTTATTTATACTGCTTATTACTACTTATAATACTTATTATTTTTGCAATCCACGCATCTAAGCGAAATAATCTGTTTAACGTTTATTTTGGTATCCAAAAGAACAATACAGAAGACGTTTAATTTTTACAAATAAAAATGAAAATTTAATTTGGGGTATTTTTCTATTTACAATAATTTTGCTTGGTTTCATTGTTATCCCTCCTTCCACTTTTTTAATATATATTCAGCATAAAAGAAAATATATCTGATCTGACTTTTATTTAGCTTTTACATATATACTTGCTTATACTAGATTATAGTAACTTATTATTGAACACCCTCCTCTATCCCTCATTCTATAGGTATAATGTTTGATCAATTTCACTTTATAGCAAAGGAGGTGAATCCGAAGCATGAAAAACGAAATTCAATTTGAGCTGTACGGTGATTATGCATTGTTTACGGATCCACTTACAAAAATTGGTGGCGAGAAACTTTCCTATAGCGTGCCAACGTACCAAGCTCTGAAAGGGATTACTGAATCCATCTACTGGAAACCTACCATTATTTTTTTCATCGACGAACTGCGTGTCATGAACCCGATCCAGATGGAATCCAAAGGAGTGCGCCCAATTGAATACGGGGGCGGGAATACGCTTGCCAATTACACATACCTTAAGGATGTCCATTATCAAGTGCGTGCGCACTTTGAATTCAACTTTAACCGCCCAGAAATGGCTTTTGATCGCATTGAAGGGAAACATTACACCATCATGCAGCGGGCTTTGCAAGCAGGAGGGCGCAGGGATATTTTCCTGGGGGCAAGGGAATGTCAGGGGTATGTGGAACCATGTGAATTTGGCAGCGGTACAGGGTTTTATGACGATGAGGGTGAGCACTATTTGGGAACGATGGTACACGGTTTTAACTATCCGGATGAAACGGGTGAAAATCGGTTGGAATTAAGGTTATGGCCTGCTGTCATGGATAAAGGGTATATCTGTTTCCCAAAGCCAAAAGAGTGTACAATTGTTCGCCCTGTGAAAGAGATGGAGGCGAAAGGGTTTGGCCACTACAATGTTCAATCGTCGGAACAATTACTTCAGGACCTAGGGGGTGCATAAAATGAGTTGGTTGCTTCATTTATATGAAACCTATGAGGCAAATCTTGACCAGGTTGGGAAAACGGTTAAAAAAGGGGAAAGCCGGGAATATACGCTGCTGCCGCTCTCCCATACCACACAAAATGCACACATTGAAGTAACGATTGATGAGGATGGGAATTTCAATTCAGCGAAAGTGTTAAACAAGGAAAATACATTAATTCCCTGTACGGAAGGGGCTGCCAGCCGGTCTGGTTCCAAAGTTGCACCGTATCCGCTGCATGATAAGCTTAGTTATGTTGCCGGTGATTTTGTCAAATACAGTAGTACAATCAAGAACCAGGACGGCGCCCCTTTTGCTGCATATATTCAAAACCTGAAGAAATGGGCCGATTTTCCCCATACTACTGAAAAGGTGAAATGTATTTATACCTATTTGCGCAAAGGCAGGTTGGTTGAGGACTTAGTCGAACAAGGGGTTCTTGCCCTTGACGAAAAGAAGAAACTGATTGAAAAGTGGGACAAAAAGTATGAAAAACTATTCGACGTAAAACCGCCGATTTTTTCCAGCGGAGCTGTGGATCAATCGAGCGCGTTCGTCCGCTTCAATGTTTATTCCCCCGCGTCGATGGACGATGTTTGGAAGGATCAAGAGGTGCATGCGTCATTCATTGCTTTCTACAATGAAAAACTAGGTGAAAAGGATATCTGTTTTGTAACTGGTAAGCGGCTGCCGGGTACTGAACGTCATGCCAATAAAATCCGTCATGCTGCAGACAAAGCAAAACTTATATCCGCCAACGATACGTCCGGTTTTACCTTTCGGGGAAGGTTTAGGACTAGCCGGGAGGCAGCCGGCATCAGCTATGAAGTTTCACAAAAGGCACATAATGCGCTGAAATGGCTGATCCATCGCCAGGGCAAAACTATTGATAACCGTGTTTTTCTCGTCTGGGGCAATGATAATGTTTTCGTGCCGAATCCTGATGATGATGCATTGGATATCATGAGGCATGGAGGCCGGGAGCCGGAAAGGGAACCGGATACGGACAAGCTTTATGCCAACGAAGTTTACAAAGCCATAGACGGCCATCGACATGATCTGACATATCGGTCTGAAGTTAATATCCTTGTACTGGACTCGGCAACGACCGGAAGAATGGCTGTCCTGTATTATCGAAATTTACATAAAGAATTATACTTGAACCGCCTGGCAAAGTGGCATAAATCTTGTGCATGGGAGCATCGTTACCGAAAACATCAAGATCAGTTTATTTCCTTTTATGGGGCGCCAGCAACAAAAGATATTGCCTTTGCCGCCTATGGGCCGAAAGTAAGTGATAAAGTTAAAAAAGGTTTAATGGAGCGGATGCTTCCTTGTATCGTCGACAAACGTTCAGTTCCTAAGGATATTATTAAAAGTGCCTTTCAGCGTGCTTCCAATCCTGTTTCCATGGCGCGGTGGGAATGGGAAAAAACATTAAGTATTACGTGTGCACTTATCAGGAAAATGCTCATTGAAAAGATTGAAAGAAAGGAGGAATGGAATGTGCCGTTAGATAAAAATTCAACGGATCGCAGCTATTTGT
>CAZRVU010000061.1:0-9090 GCA_964603615.1 uncultured Desulfovibrionaceae bacterium | reverse complement strand
TCATTGCTGTAATATTTAAAACCTCTGCTGCCGGGGAAACAGAAATGTTTACTGTTCCTGTGGAAAGCGTGGCACCGCCTGTCGGACTGGCTTCTGCTGTAAAAGTAAAATCCGCCATTTTTTCTCCTCCTTTCTTATTTTTATTTCGTTTTAAAAATGGAAACCCTTAACTCTAATTGCAGTGCGCCCTTACAACCACAGTGTATTCTTGCAAGGGGAAACGGTGACAAACAAGGGCATACTTTTTTATACAAGCAAACAAAATACTATCGTTACATCCTTTCTTTTGCACTGCAGACTGCTTGATGCTATATAAGGTTCAATACGAAATCACCCGTAAAAACAATATCAATGTCATCTTTAATAACCAGTTCTCTTAGATCACTTATTTCTTTGCCGGCTATTAACAGCCCCGCGGTCTTCTTTGTTTCGCTAAACCAAAACAGGCCGGAAACCATCCCGGCGCTGTATTCCCGGGGGGCCCCCCTTCTGGCGTGTTTTCCTGGGGGGCCCAACCCTCACCCGGTATATCCCGCTGGGTACGCATCATCATGCCGCCGGGCACGTATCCAAGTAAAACCCGGTTGTCGCTAGGCGCTTGCAACGTGGAGAGCGATACGTTTTCACCATTGGCAAGGGTTTCATCTATTGCATTTACCGGCCAGGGCTCAGCAGAGCCATCCGGCGCTATGAGCAGAAGGCCTTCGCCCTGGATATATGCAAGCAAACGGCCCTCCGGCAGCAATGCCGCAGCCTGGAGGTTCTGAAAACGATCCGTATTATCTCCGGGACCGGCCGCCCCACTCCAGCTTTCACCGCCATCGCGGCTTTCGTACCGGGTTTTTAATCCCTCGTCAAAGCATACGAGTGTGCCGTCGGCAGCCAAAAAACTTTCGAAACAGCCGTCAATGGGTGGTGTAATGTCAATTTCTATGTAGCGGCCTTCCCCGATTTGCCCGGAAGTGTCGTCCGCGCTGCTGCACGCCGTCAGGGACAACAGGGCTCCGATTAGTAACAACCAAAGGATTCCCTTTGGTTTTTTCATGCTTTTATCCACTCCTTATGCATACACAGATTTTATTCTGCTTTGTAATAAAAACAAAATATTTTTTGCGCTTCTTCTTTTGTCACCGCCACCTTAACTTCTGACAGCTTTTAATTCATTATAGTTTGGCACAGACTTTAAAATCACCGTAAACGGGCGGTAAAAATTACGCAAAATTGCTGTAACCGCACAGGGGAGATCATTCTGTACATAAAAAAGAACCGGCTAATTGGCCGGCCTTTTGCTGGATTTATCTTACAGAAGTCGAAACGGGACGATGAGGGCATCGCCAAACGGGACGATGTGGGCATCGCCCCCTACCTTGTTTTGATTCCGTCTGCTATTTCCTTGCCGGGTCCCTGCGCTAGCGCACCATCGGGGCTAGCGCACCGTTGAAGCCGGCGCACCATTGAAGCGGGACGATGTGGGCATCGCCCCCTACCTTGTTTTGATTCCGTCTGCTATTTCCTTGCCGGGTCCCTGCGCTAGCGCACCTTCTGGCGCACAGCGGCCAGCGTCAAGACCATAAAGCCGGTCACCAGCGCAGCGGTCAATAAATAAGCGCTCACCGTAATACTGGTTGGAAAATAAAACATTTCCCCGGCAGATCCGGCAAAGATGGACTTCATCATCCCGTTAAGCATTGTTTTGCCCAGTGGCGCCCCGGCTATTAAACCTATCACCAGCGCGATGGTATTTTCCCGGGTTATTAGCTGAAAAACCTCCCTTTGAGAAAAACCCATTACCCTAAGGGAAGAAAACTCCCGCTTGCGCTCGGCAATGCTAACGGCAGTAGTGTTATATAAAATAGCAAAACCGAGCAGCCCTCCCAAAAAGATCACAAAACTGGCGGAGCCAATGATCATCCCCATATATTCGGCAAAGGTAGCCACCAGATCGGCACGGGAGTAGACAGACTCGATGTTGGCCAGGCCCTGAAAGGTGTCCTTAATGTCAGCGGAAGAATTAAGGACCACACCGGAAAAGGTATCTTTTTGCCGTGTTAAACGCTCCAATTGCTCCAGTGACATGTAGAGGCCGGAACCGAGGTATTGTTTCACTACGGCCTTTACTGGAACCGGATGCGTTTGACCTCCGATAACATAAGATGATAGTTCCACCACATCCCCTGCACTTACCCCGATCGAATTGGCAAATCCTTGTGAAAGGAAGATACCTTTGGCAGGCAGTGTAACAATGTTGCCCGCCTCATCTTCAAATTGGTAAAGCCGGGTGGTTTTGGGCAATGCCCGGGCAATAGCCACCCGCTGCTGCTCGCCGCCGGAAAGCTGGGACGGAAAATGATCCATGCGGTCCCCGAGACCGAGGGCAAGAAGCACCTGGTCCGCCGGCAGCGGGTTTTGCACCAGCTCTGTGGCCAGCTCCACATTTTCACAGGCCGTAAGAGACGACATTAAATTATATAACTGAAATATAAACCCCACTTCCCACCGGCGGTAAAAAGTCAACTCCCGGTCGCTGAATGCAGTGCTCTCTTTCCCCCGGTAAAAAACCCGCCCCGTTGTAGGGCGATCCATCCCGCCCACAATATATGCCTACACCGTCATCGATTACTGCCATGGTTGCACTTTATTACAAGATACCATAGCAAAAAGTAATTGCACCGGTTGTTTCATTAAGAACAAGTGATAACCAAACCAAAAATTCTTACACCTTTTTGCGTTTCCAACGTCCGGGATTCTGATATAATATTAATGCTTTTTCATATGACAATAGGATATTACCTTCTGTCCGCTACCATCAAGATTAACAAAAAATGGAGTGATATTTTACATTACATGACAGAAAGGTGATTTTTTGGATGAGATAAACGTTAAATTTAAAGAAGTACTAACCTCTGTATTGCCGGTTACATTCATTGTTCTAATAATCCATTTTACCATCAGCCCACTGGCATTGGATATGTTATATGCTTTTCTCATCGGTTCAGCCCTTGTAATTATCGGCCTCACGGTATTCCTGTTTGGTATTGATCAGGGACTTGAACCCATCGGGCAAGGTGTTGGCAATACAATCGCTCATTCAAACAGCTACGCTGTAATAATTACGATCAGTTTGATTCTGGGTTTTTTTATTTCCTATGCAGAACCGGATCTACACATTCTTGCTAAACAGGTAAATAGCGTGACTTCTGGTCAATTTAAGAACACATTGATGCTGTTGGATTCTCCATCTTCATGTCTACCTTGCGCATTCTTATACCTGGCATCCAGCTATGGAGGAAAAGAATATGTTAAAAAAATTGACGGTAATAGTCGATCGCGGCATGGCGGAAGATGTAATGGATATCGCACGCAAGGCAGGTATCAAAGGTGGTACAATCATGCACGGGCGGGGCACCAGTGCAAAGTACACTGCAAAATTGTTCGGGATGGAAATTGAACCGGAAAAGGAACTAATACTGATCCTGATGCCAAGCGCCTTAATTGATAAAGTGGTAAATGCTTTGTTCCAAGAACTCCAACTGGATAAACATGGAAAAGGGGTTTTATTTGTAGAACCAATCGTGGAAGCCCGGGGTCTTTTTGAAGGCGAAATTTACCCCCAACCCGCATGCAAACCGGGGGCAAATCCGGTATAATATATATAGAAATGGGCGAAAATTTATAAAAGGAGCATAAATATAAATGCGCAGCCGCAAATTACTGAGCCCTCTAAGCGATCTGGTATTTAAAGCATTATTTGGCCGGGAGAAAAAAGAAAGCAAGCTGATCCTCATAGACTTTTTAAATGCTATACTACACTTACAGGGCCAGGCTAAAATACAGGAAATAACCCACCTGAACCCTTTTAATCTCCAAAATTTTGAGGGAGACAAAGCATCGATCCTGGATCTTAAAGTAAAAACAGAAGAAGGAAAACGAATCAACATCGAAGTTCAAGTAAACAAGGAAGATGATTTTAGAAAACGTAGCTTGTATTACTGGGCAAACATGTATACAGAAACCATTGCAGAATCCGAAACCTATTTATCCCTAAAGAAAAGCATCGTCATAAATATATTAGACTTTGAAATGATCACCGAAACATCAAAATATCATACAGAATATCATCTTCTGGAAAAAGAAGAACATTTCCGGCTTATAGATGATCTAGAGATCCATTACCTGGAACTGCCCAAATTTGATCTCAAAAAAGATACCGGGCAGATGCAGGCGCACGAACAATGGCTGACATTTATGAAAAATGCTGATAAGCCGGAGATGGAAGAAAAAATGAATAAACTGATAGAAAGGAGCGAGACCATCAAAATGGCAGAGAAAATGCTTCATGAAATAAGTGCCGACGAATTAATGAGACAGAAATATTATGCCAGGGAAAAGGCTAGGCTTGATGAAATTTCAAAAATAAAATATGCAGAAATAAAGGGCATGGAAAGAGGCATGGAAAAGGGCCTAGAACAAGGTATGGAAAAAGGCCTGGAACAAGGTATGGAAAAAGGCCTGGAGAAGGGCATGGAGAAAGGCAAATTGGAAGGATTAAAGGAAGCTGCGGAGAAAACAGCAAAAAAACTTTTGCTGCGGGGATTTTCGCTGGAACAGGTGGCAGACCTAACCGAATTGACTATGGAAGAAGTAATGAAATTACAAGAAACGTGTGAAGACTGAACATCCGTAAAAATCTGCTCCGCATTTTTGCAATACCGTTATATTCATTTCCGACATAAAAAGCACATTCTAGTCCGGCTTTTGTTACCCATGCTGCCGCCCGTCCGCAAACTCAAAAATAAATTGTATCCCACGCCTGGCCGCCAGGCTGCGTTGGCGCTCGGCACAGTTGGAAAGAAGTTCGCGCAGATCCCATTCCTCAAAATTACTGCAGATATTTATATTGTCGATGCGCGAAAGATAAAGCAAGTCCTCCACCATTTCGCTGAGGCGATCGGTTTCGCTGATGATCACCCCGCTTGCTTTTTTACCGTCCAGGATCCCGTGTTCGATACCCTCGGCATTGCTCCTGATAGCCTGCAAAGGAGTCCGCAGCTCATGGGATACATTTTGGAAAAATGTCTTTTGCTCCTGATCATAGGCATTAAGCTGGACGGCTGCCTTGTTCATACTCTCGGCAAGCTCTGCCAGTTCAATATCGCCGTAATGCAAGGCGCTTTTCATAAAATCCCCGCGGCCGATTCTCACGGCAAGTCGCGTCAGCTCCCTGATTGGTTCTGTAATTTTACCCGATAAGAAAATAGCGATCCCCACGGCCAAAATTCCTGCTATACCCATCACTGCCAGCAGAACAGCATTGATGCGGTTGGAAAGAGAGGTGAGGGCGGTCATATCTATATAGTAGATTAAATATGCACCATCATGGAACACCGCTTCCGGCATCTTCACCGAAACAAAATAGTACTCCCTGCCGGAGGCTTTCAACCGCATGATTTCAGTGCTTTGCAGATCGGCCTGCTCCGTTTTGAGCTGTGCAACCAGGGCATTCATCTCGTCATAGTTTCGTAGAAAGATCATGCCGGATTCGGGAAAAATCAGTTCGTAATGCGCCGAAACGATCATTGCTTCAGCCTTGTCCATGGGGCCCCGCGGCAACATTCTCATATCGGGGATAATTAAAGGCCTTCGTTCAGGCAGAAGCTGTTCCACCGGCGGCAGCCTTTGCAGTTTCTCTTCGTCAAAAACTATTTTCATAGCATCCTGCAGTTGTTCATTAACACTGTTCTGTATATATTCGCCCACGAGCAGGTTGAAAACGGCCAAAATTACTAGAAAAATTAGCGCAATGAGCGCCAGCACCATTACCAGTATGCGCGTCCGGATGCTTATTTTACGAGCGCTGCTGATCATCATCAGCTTCACGCTCCTTTAAGCGAAAACCAAAGCCCCATACCGTATCAATTACTGCCCGGCTAGCCACCAGTTTTTTCCGCAAGCGCCTCACGGTGTCATCGGCAGCCCGGGTCTCCACTTCACTGTTGTAGCCCCATATTTTGTTCAGCAGCTCCTCCCGCGAGATGGCGCGGTCTTTGTTTTCAACGAGATAGCATAGAAGGTTGTATTCATTTGGCGTGAGCTCCAAGGGAAGCTCAGCAAGCTTTACCGTTTTGTGATTCAAGTCAATTTGAATATCGGCATACGAAAGCAGGCGCGGCGAAGAATTTTCCCGGTCATTTTTATCGAGCTCTACCCGACGAAAAATTGCTTTTACCCGCATGACAAGCGATATAGCAGAAAAGGGCTTGGTAAAATAATCATCGCTACCGAAGTTTATCCCCGCAGCATAATCCAGATCGCTGTCGCGCGCTGTGAGCATGATAATAGGCACAGTACTTATCTTGCGCAGGGCCGAACATACCGTAAAACCGCTTGAACCCGGCATCATTACATCGAGAATGACAAGATCGGATGGTTTTTCCCTAAAGGCAGCCAACAGCTTATCGCCGTCTTCGAAAGCGGTAACATCGTATCCTTCACTTTCAAGAAAGGATTTAACCACTTCACGTATATTTTGCTCGTCATCGGCAATATATATGGATTTATGCATACTGCGATAACCTCCTTCCCCGCACTGTCTATTCTAAGCGAAGGAACAGGATAAATCCACATGCATGTAGACAGGCCTTTCTTTTCCTGCTTTAAGGCAGTTTTATTTGATCCTATACCCCGCTAAGATTTTATCCATAGCCAATCCCTTTGATCTAATTTTTTGGCTTCCTTGGGGATAGCCTGCCCCTGATTGCCAGCGCATCGGACCGGGTCACAATATGCTTCTAACTCATGGCGATATTTTAAGTTGAACATTCAACCAGCACCTCAACTTCTGACAGCTTTTAATTCATTATAGTTTGGCACAGACTTTAAAATCACCGTAAACGGGCGGTAAAAATTACGCAAAATTGCTGTAACCGCACAGGGGAGATCATTCTGTACATAAAAAAGAACCGGCTAATTGGCCGGCCTTTTGCTGGATTTATCTTACAGAATATGCTGCACCGGTAAAATAAACATATTTCCTGTAGGGGTTGGGAAAATGCTATGCGCAGGGCGTCAAATTATAAACCATTTCTCGATCGTTATTTCGACGAATATCACTTTAAATGATTATTCCTTCAAACCCATTTTCTTACAATGTAAGAACCTTGACATTGATATTTCTAGCTGCATTGATAAGTTTTTTATCTAATGTTGCCAGTGGACAGTTTTTATTGATGGCAAGAAACAAATAAGCCGTGTCATAGCTTGAAAGGTTTGTTGACCTTCCTAAAGCCAGGGTTTCCTTCATAGTTGTTTTAGAAAATTCTTGTTCAACGACAATCGGCAGTTGTAACAGTAATTCTAAAAAACGGAGAGCATCTGCATATTTAAGCCTATCTTGCCGTTCTGCTACCAAAAGCACATTCACAACTTCCAAGGGCCAGATGGATGGAACAAATGCTTCAGCTTTTAACAATCTGTCCAAAACAGCATCAGCATATTGATTTGTTTCATCTTTAAAACACCAGGACATCACGACTGAATTATCAATGATAAAAAAATCGTTCATTTTACCGTCTGCCTTCTTCGATCATTTCCCGTAATGAAAGTCCCGCCAATTTTGCGTTTGTGTCTTCACGGAATTCCCGTAATTCATTGATAATTGATTTGGTGTCCTTTTTTTTAGTGGGGGAAAAAGGTTGCAACACGGCGATCGGAACCCCATGCCTGGTAATAATAATACTTTCCCCCTTCTTTACCCTTTTTAATAATTTGGATAAATGTGTTTTAGCATGATAAGCACCGATACTTTCCACAAAATCACCCCGTTTAAACTAGTCTCATCCTAGTCTAATCTAGGTGATGGCCTTTGTCAAACCATGCCTTTATTGACCCCTTATTGACCCTTTTGTTTAGTGTAGTATCGCCTGTATATAAATTACAGCTTCCTGAAGCAGTTCCCGTTCCTGGAACGAACGCGGTGCAATAACCGCTTTATCTGCCACCAGTTTATAATTACCTTTTTCAACAATTAACCGTACGGCTTTCTGGGTAATAATAAGATTTTTTAATCCTTTGCGTTCTTTGTATCCCAGTAAATTCAAATAGGCCCGTTCCCAGTTTATCAGGGCATAGCTTTTATCCGGGATAGTCTGGTATGCCCCACTGCGTATCTCCGTTGACTGCAACTGCGCATCACCGCTTTCCAAAGTTTGTGCTTTTGCCGACATATCCTCGGATACACGCACCGCTGGATCGATTTCCAGCATGAGGGCGGTTTCTTTTGTAAAATCAAGTCCATTATCCGGTCGCGGCACCACCAGGCCCCGCTTTAAAAATTGTTCGTTGGCCCAAATAGTTAGTTGCAGTTCAACCTCTTCTTCTGTTTCCACCCCTTCCCTTTCCAGGTAGTCCCGAAACTGAGCCATATAATTGGCGCGCAAAGCAAAGATGTTCAGTGTTTCCAACAACCGTACCCAGGGTAATAAAACGCTCGATCATGTCCCGTTTACGATTCATAATGCGATAAATACCAAAATCCAAGTCGGCACAGTCAAATTGAAAAAGTTCCCGCAGTAGCTGTTGGAACTTGATAAGATGCCGATTCACACATACCCCCCCTTCTATATAATACGCCTGCCATTTATAGATTCACTATAATATCGTTTATTGTAACTTTTCAAAAAACGCCGAACAACTATGTCCATATTTCCACACTTTAAATAATTATTCCTTCAAACTTATACGTTATCCGTCAAAGCAAAAGCCGCTATTCCGGGCAGCCGTGAACAACATGTAGGGTCTGCCCAGATGGGCCTAAAGTTTATTCTTTCCTCAATGCCATGCATAGGGTATAAAATGCACGGTTACGGTTAATGGGGCTTTGTTTTGATTCCGTCTGCCATTTCCTTGCCGGGCCCCTGCGCTAGCGCACCGTTGAAGCCGGCACACCATTGAAGCGGGGCGATGAGGGCATCGCCAAACGGGACGATGAGGGCATCGCCCCCTACCTTGTTTTGATTCCGTCTGCTATTTCCTTGGGGGGGTTTATGATTACTGTATCCCCGGTTTTAAGTCCGGTTAAAACTTCGAGGTAAT
>CAZRVU010000060.1:0-9340 GCA_964603615.1 uncultured Desulfovibrionaceae bacterium | reverse complement strand
TTTTTGCCGCAAGATAATACAGCAATTTAAACATAAGCAGCTAGAATTACAAAGGGAAATGAAGCTCCCAGTCACAGGCAGGCGGAATTTCCAATGGGAACGAGGTTTTCAGACACAGGCAGGCAGAGTTACAAATGAAAACAAGGTTTTCAGACACAGGCAGGCAGAGTTACAAATGAAAACGAGGTTTTCAGATACAGGCAAACAGAATTACAAATGAAAACGAGGTTTTCAGACGCAGATAAGTAGAATTACAAAGGTAAATGATTTTACGGGGGGCTGTAGCTCAGGGGGAGAGCGCTTGACTCACATTCAAGAGGCCCAGGGTTCAAATCCCTGCAGCCCCACCAGGAAGAAACATCAGAAACCCCGCAACTATCAACGGTTGCGGGGTTTTTCTTTTGTAATTTATTTTCTAATAATAGGTGTCTATAGTCGATTAATGACGGCGGTAAGATACACACAAGATACAATATTGCTGCATCTGTGGTATTTAATACCCCTTGCTTGATCTTAAAGTTTCCCGCAGTTTTCCCATAGTATATTGGGATAGAAGCAATTATTAGAAGTATCTAAGAGCATCTTTGTCAATACTGGTTAAGCCACCATGTAATGCGTTCTCAATCCACGGCCCCCGATGTGAATGAGGTACGAAAATATTTACACCAGTCATTCCCGGGCAGATAAACCTAATCCCTCTTTTATTTCCTACCCAACCTGCTACTATACGGGTAATACAATATCTTGCATATTTATAAGTTTATCCATGAAGGTGCGGCCAAATGCAGGATATTTTTTAAAAAAGAAAGAAATGTAATTTTAGGTGCAAAAAGCTAGCTTGGAGCTCATTATAATCAAGATAAGATAAATTTAAAGTGAGGTTTACAATTTTGCCATCACATTATAACGCTGGCCCCGCTGTCTTAGTAACGGCAGGCATAATTTTAGACGCAGATAAAGTGTTAATCACTTTACGCCGAGAAGGGGATCGTCTTGCTGGTAAATGGGAGTTTCCCGGAGGGAAAATTGAACAGCAAGAAAAACCTTCTGAATGCCTGATTCGTGAACTCAAGGAAGAGTTAGGTATAAAGGTCAAGGTTACCGGTTTCTTTCATGATTTTTTTTACCAATATCCCTGGGGTAAAATGCACTTGCATGCTTTTACTGCTGAAATAGTTTCCGGCAAACCAAAAGCTGTCGAGTGCCAGGAATACCGCTGGATATTTATCAAGGACTTACCTGATTATAATTTCGTCCCTGCAGATTATGAAATAATAGACAAGCTGTTAAAAACAAACATTGAGGGTTAAAAACCCTGGCAGCAGAAATTAGTTATCCAACTGTTTAACATAAAACAGCTCTGGTTATAGATAAAAAAATAAATAAAAAGTAGGTGTTTAGAAAATGGGTTTTGACCCTGGCTTGCAACTAGGTGATGTTATAGACAACAAACAACTTGCTGATATTTTTAAGTGTAGTGGACAGGGTGGCATGCGGCGTTCACTTCAAACCAAAACCCTGGTCCTTGTATCAGATAATATCCGCTCCATTTATGAAAACCGCTGGAGTGGAGATATTTTTTATTATACCGGCATGGGCCAGCAAGGTGATCAAAAATTGGATTTTATGCAGAATAAAACCCTTGCTGAGTCACACCAAAACGGGGTTGATATCCATTTATTTGAGGTATTCGAAAGGGGTCAATATACCTATATGGGTAAGGTCAAATTGGCCAAGAATCCTTTTCAGGAAAGACAACCTGATGCCAATAGTAAGTTAAGGCAGGTATGGGTTTTCCCCTTGCGGATGGTAATGCATCAGCCCCGACAGCCCTACCCAAAGAACTCATAGACAAAAAACAAGAGGATAAAGAAAAAATAGCTAAACGCCTGGATGATAGCGAACTTCAGCAACGTATTCAATTTTCCCACCGGCAGGCAGCCACTAGAAGAGTTGGTTCAACTGCTTTTATGCGTGACCCCTACGTTGCTGGGTATGCCCGACGGCGGGCAGAAGGCAAATGTCAGCTTTGTAACCAAAAAGCACCTTTTGTTAACCCTGACGGCGAACCTTTTTTGGAAATCCATCACATTAAATGGCTTTCACGAGGCGGTGAAGATACTATAAATAATACTGTTGCCCTTTGTGTGTCGGGGGGACGGGGGTTGTGTGTCAGGGGGACGGGGGTTGTGACACACAATCGAATTCCAATCGGCAGAGCCTATGGGGGATAGCCACCTTTTACCCGCCCGGTTATAGATATGAAAGAATTTCTTTTTTACCAGGAATCTTGGTGCCCAACATAGAACGTATGTACTGAGAAGGCGGGTACTTTTTTTATATCAAATAAAGTGAAAATATGCTAAAATAAAAAATGGGATCAAAAAAAAAGAACCAGATTCATTTAAAATTTCGTTCCCTTTCCTCCAAGTGTTGGACTTTAATTTTCTGCAACTGCATCTCAGGCGGCAAAACTGGAGGGACTACCTCAAAAAAGATAACCCGGCTGCCGCAGCGCTGATCGCCTGCATGGAATACAAAGACGAGGAAAAAGTACAACTGAAGATAGAGTTCTTAAAGATGATCTTACGCATGCGCTTAGACCCGGCCAGGCAACAGTTTCTGATCGGCTTTTTTGATACCTATGCCCCGCTCACATGGCCGGAAGAAGAAATCGTTCAACAGAAGTTGGCTGAAGAACTACCCTCACAGGAGGTGAAAGAAATGACAGAGATCCTTACTTCTTACCATTTGCGAGGCAGAGAAGAAGGCAGAGAAGAAGGCAAGTTAACTACACTGCAAGGAACTTTGATCAGGCAATTAAGGCGTAAATTGGGAAACATCAGTGCGGAACTGGAAAAGCAGATCCTTAAAAACACCAATATCACCCAATTGGAAAATGCACTGGAAAATATCTTTGATTTCGACAGTGAAGAAGCGCTACGCAAAGCCCTAAATTAGTATGTCAATTCAAGTCAAAAACCGTTCCTAACTTGAATTAGGAATTCGACGAAGATATCATTAAGGACACAGTTGCAGTTGGGTAGCTGCTCCAGCAAGGCCTGCCGGCTGAGGCCGGCGAAGGCGGAACCCCGGCTGCGCCGGGGGTGGAAATCTTTGCGGACGATCTCACCTTGGCGCAGCCGGTCCCGGAGGGTTTCTGGGGTATTCAGGGTTTTGAGCTGCAAGCCGCATTTAAATGGATGCGGGAAAGCCAGGCGGGGGTTTCTTCTTCTGGCTTAAGTAGATGTTGCCCCGGGTGCGGTTGCCCTTATAGACGGGGGCCCCCGGACGGCCGGGCAGAGTGTGGTGGATTACCTGAAGCAGGCCGGCATCACGGAAATAGATCTTGTCATCTCCACCCATCCTCATGAAGACCACATTGGAGGCTTAATCAGCGTCTTGGAAAACTTCCCGGTTGGTGAAGTAATCGATCCCGCCGTTGCCCACACCACAAAAACCTTTGAAAAATACCTGACTTTGATTGATGAAAAAGATATTACTTTCACCGAGGGGCGCGCCGGCATGCGCCGGGAGCTGGGCGGCGGCGCCGCTTTGGAGATACTGCACCCCGTTTCCCCTTCCAGCAGGCATCTCAACAATGCTTCAATCGTTGCCAGGCTGACCTTCGGGGAAACAGCCTTTCTCTTTGCCGGCGACGCCGAGGAAGAAGCCGAAGCAGAGATGCTGCAACACAGCGCAAAGCTTAAAAGCAACGTCCTCAAGGTGGGGCACCACGGCAGCCAGACAAGCTCCAATAAAGAATTTCTGCAGGCCGTGGGCCCGGAGGTGGCGGTTATCATGTGCGGTGCCGGCAATTCTTATGGTCACCCGCACGCAGAAACGCTGGAGAAACTGGCCGCTGCCAGCGCCCGGGTTTACCGAACGGATTTGGATGGGACTGTCGTGATTACAACGGATGGGGACAACTGCACTACCGGGATGCCGTAGCCCCCTGGAGCATGGCTTTTAAAAGAATGCTCCCACACGCACATTAATAATGGCCCTAAAAAACCCAAAGCGTTCAAAAATAGGTACTAGTATAGCCAAAGTTGGCCACAGGGGGTTTGCGAGAAAATAAAGAAAGGGCGAAAAACATGAAAGCTGTCATCGACCGCTTTGAAGGCGATTTTGCCGTGATCTTTATCGGCGAGAAAGAAATAAAGATTAATATTCCCCGGCAGCTGCTTCCGGCAGGGGCCCGTGAAGGCAGCTGGCTGCAGATGAGCTTTGAATTGGACCCGGAAGGCACCAAAAAACAGGAAGCCAAAATTCATGGACTGCTAGAAAAGCTGAAAAACAAAAATAAATAACAAGGTAAAGGATCCATTTGTTTGACTATATTCTAGCTATAAATAATGCTTGGTTTTATTTTGCCCTTTGATTGAAGTTCGACTGAATAAAAATAGTGGATGAATGAATGAACAATATTAAGAAGGAGGAAAATTAGTTGATTTTCAGACTTAAACTTTTCGTGGTGTTGGCTATAAATATTTTGTTCTTTACTGTGTTTTCAGTGGAAGGTCTTGCAACAGATGTTGCAACGATTATTGATGCAGGTGTTGTCAGTCATGGTGCCCTCACGGTTTCTTTTTCTGATACCAACCTGGAACAAACTGTTAGAGCAGTTTTAGATAAGCCGACAGGGAATATTATAAAGGCTGACATGGAGACCATTACCGTGCTGGATCTTAGTGAAAACGGTATTGAAAATTTAGCTGGGATAGAATATGCGATCAACCTTCAAAATTTAAACGTCTGGAACAACAAAATAGATGATATCAGTCCTTTAGAACACCTGACCAATTTAACTACACTTTCAATCGCGGCAAATCCCATAAATAGTCTAACTCCGCTATCAGGCTTGGTTTCACTACAGGAGTTGTTAATGGGTGGTTTTGAAATAAACGACTTAACTCCATTACAGGACTTAGTTGGTTTACAAAAACTTACTTTTGTAAGTAGCAATGTGACCGATATTACACCTTTGTCAAGACTCACAAATTTAGAAATGCTTCATTTTGAAAACAACCTAGTTAGGGATATTAGCCCATTATCGAATATGACAAAACTTTGGTTTTTGGATTTTAGTATGAATAATGTGAGCGATATAGGAGTGCTTGCCAACCTAACGAAGTTACAAACGTTCAGTTTCGGAAACAACGATATTAGCAATATTGATGTCCTGGCAAACATGACTGACTTACGGTGGCTTGGATTTTGTCATAATAAAATTTCTGATGTTAATGTTTTAAATGGGTTAACGAATTTAGAGTATCTCTTTTTTAACAGTAACAACGTTACTGATATCAGCCCCTTATCAAATATGACCCGGTTAAAGGAACTTGCAATAACAAATAACTACCTGGATATTAATGAAGGCTCATACACTATGAATTTAATCCAACAATTTGTAGACAATGGTGTCATTGTAAAGCATGTTCCCCAAATGGAAGCTGGTGATGTTGATACCAACTTGCCACTGATTGCAGCAGGGGGTGGGCACAGTGTAGCAGTCAGGGATGATGGCACTTTGTGGACATGGGGAGGAAACTGGTGGGGGCAATTAGGGGATGGATCTACCGAAAAGAACCCCGTGCCTTCTAAAGTTGGAGAGGTAAATGATATTTTATCAGTAGCAGCTGGAACTTCAACAACGTTAGTTGTAAAAAAGGATGGTTCTGTTTGGGGCTGTGGCTATACCAACGCCAAAAACCAATTAACTGCAATAGAGCCCCTAAGTGGCGTCAAATATGTTGCAGCGGGGGGTAATCCAGTAGGAGGCCATCATTTAGCTGTAAAGAATGATGGAACAGTATGGGCCTGGGGTGACAATTCCTGTGGTCAACTTGGGGATGGCACATTAGAAGGTAAAACAAATCCTGTCCAAGTTGATGGTTTATCTGATGTTAAAATGGTTTCAGTTGGTCATTTACATTCAGTAGCGGTAAAAAATGATGGGACAGTATGGACATGGGGATCAAATATTTATGGCCAGTTGGGGGACGGAACTGAAGCAGATAAAACAATGCCTATTCAGGTGCCGAACCTGACAAACGTTGTTACTGTATCTGCAGGCGGCTTCCATACTATGGCCCTTGAGAAAAATGGGGCGGTATGGGCTTGGGGTGAAAATAGCAACGGTATTTTAAGTTTTGGTTTACTGGGGGATGGGTCAACGGAAAACAGCTCCATTCCGGTTCAAGTGTGTGGTTTATCGGATATAGTAGACGTTTCAACGGCTGAATCGCATACTATTGCGTTAAAATCAGATGGTACGGTATGGTTATGGGGAGATAACAGCTATGGACAAATAGGCAATGGTACTTGGGAAAACCAAATACTGCCTGTTAAATTAGACGGTTTAGAAAACATAGTTGCGGTATCTGCAGGCGATCGTCATACACTTGCACTTGAAGGTAATGGGAACCTTTATTCCTGGGGTTGGAACTTTTACGGGCAACTCGGGGATGGGAACACCGAAGGGGTTACCCTCCCTAAGCAGGTAATGCAAATAGGTGGCATCACTAGCATTGCCAAAGGCTATGGGCATACATTAGCTTTAGATAGTGACGGTAACGTTTGGGGTTGGGGAAATAACTCCTTGGGACAGTTAGGAATTGGGACAAATGATGGTTCGTCCATTCCGGTAAAAGTACATGGATTAACTGATATCAAAGAAATATTTGCTTACGGAAGACACAGTATGGCTCTAAAAAATGATGGAACTGTTTGGGGTTGGGGTGATAATTCCGATGGTCAACTTGGGGATGGAACGAAAACACTAAGAAAATTTCCCGCCCCTGTTTTAAGTTTAAACGATGTAAAAACTTTGGAAACAACACCAACGCGGACAGTAGCATTAAAAAATGATGGGACAGTTTGGGGTTGGGGTTCAAACTGGGGGGGACAGCTTGGGAATGGAACAACAGAAGATAAAAGCGAACCCGTACAGGTTGAAGGTATTTCGGACATAATAAAAGTTTCAGCTAGTTTTAGTCATTCTGCAGCACTGGAAAGCGATGGGACAGTATGGGTTTGGGGTAACAACTGTGTTCCCGGAGAACCGCCAAATGTGTCTATACAAAGCACAAGCGTTCCATTTAAAATAACCAACCTTACAAATATTGTAGATATTTACGCAGAACAGCATTTTACTGTAGCGTTAAAAAATGATGGGACAGTTTGGATTTGGGGCGTTAAACCAAATATTGAGTTTGGCAGCAACTTAGAAATAAACATAACTCCTACTGAAATAAATGGTCTATTAGATATAACTGATATTTCGGTTGGAACAGGGCATATTTTAGCACTGAAACAAGATGGAACGTTGTGGGCCTGGGGGTGGAACGAATATGGGCAACTCGGTAATGGGACAAATGAAACGGGATCTGGTCCATTTAAAATAGACGCTTTTCCTGAATACGTAATGATTAAAGATATTATGGCATTTGGATGTAATTCAGTGGCTTTAGATAGCAATGGTTCAATGTGGGCTTGGGGGTGGAACGAATATGGGCAGCTGGGCAATGCCAAAAAGGAAAACCAGCTAATGCCATTAAAAATTACAGATTATAATGATACAAAAATGGCCCTGGTTGACTCTTTTTTAGTTGCCTTAAAAAATGACGGAACTGTATGGGCATCCGGGGACAACAGTCAGGGGCAATTGGGGGGTAGTTATGTAAAATTTCCGGTTCTGAGTTTAATAAATTTTGCTGATGTCCCTCTTTTTTATAAAATACAGCTTTCAGCCAGTCCGACAGCCGGGGGCATTGTAACAGGTGAGGGTATTTATGAACACGGAAATGTTATTACTGTAATAGCAACACCCAATAGTGGCTATAATTTTGACAATTGGACAGAAGACGGGAACATTGTAAGTGATAGCACAGCCTATACCTTTGCTGTAACCGGAAACCGCATACTAACAGCAAACTTTTCCAGGGTCCCTTCCCCGCCCCCTTCTGGAGGCGTCGGCGGAGGTCCTGCGGCGCCACCCCCGCCCCCGCAGGAGGACCAGAAAAAAGCGCCGGAGCCCGGGAAAACTGCAGTAGTTGCGGCAGGAGCGGTCGCCAGGGAATTTATAACCGGGGCTGATGGCAGAATAGTGGAATCTTTTATGGTTAAAAAAGAAGCGGCAGAGCAGATCAAAAAAGCCAAAAAAGAAGGAAACAGCTCCATAGAAATAAGAATTGAAGACCCCAAAGCATCAGCTGTTGCTGTTTCTGTACCCAAGGCTGTGTTGGAAAGTATTGGGGAAATGAACCTTGTCGTAAATACACCCGGCGTAACCTTGGAGTTACCTAAAGAATTAGTCCGGACTATAACTGCTGCCGGGCAGGGTTTATCCATGCAAGTGGAAAGCGGCGATGCAGGGACGGTTAGCGAGCAGCTGGCAGGTATAACCGGGGCCGCCGGGGCAGAGGTTCTGGGAACCCCGGTAGTAGTCCACACTGCGGTAATAGGCAAAACTAACATTTCTATCCCCTTATCCGAAATTAAAATGCCCAAAGCTGCCGCCGAACGGCAGGTCTTTCTTGATGCCCTGCGCATTTTTGTCGCCCACAGCGATGGCGAAAAACAGGTGACAGCAGGAACAATCGCCTTTGACGCTGCCGGCAATCCTTTAAACATAAACTTTACTGTGAATAAATTCAGCACCTTTGCCCTGATAAAACTGCCTGAGACAACGTCCGCAGCCGGACTATTAGAAATTAAACTTACCATCGGGCAATTAAAAGCCTTGATAAACGGTGAAAGCCATCTTCTGGATACTGAACCTTTTATAAAGCCGGGGGTCTACAGAACAATGCTGCCGGTGCGCTTTATTGCTGAAGCCATGGGTGTAGCGGTAACATGGGCGGAAGCAGACAGGCAGGTCATCGTCAAGGATCCACATAATACTATTGTCCTTACGATTGATTCCGCTAGGGTCCTGGTCAACAACAGCGAAAAGCTCCTGGATTGCCCAGCAGAAATTCTGCCGCCGGGGAGAACACTAGTACCCCTTCGTTTTGTGAGCGAAAATTTAGGTGCAAAGGTAGACTATGATGGGCATAACAAGGAAATTACAATTAGAAAAAATTTGCTTCAATAGGAACGCGGGTGTTATGTGGCCTATTGTGTTGCACCGGCAGATATTCCCCTGATTAAAAAACTAGGCGGGGCAGGTAGGATGGCGGGCCCCGGGGAACGAGGTCTGGCGGGGATTGACCAGGAAGGAATAATATCGCTATGGATACTAAAAGCGCTGCACTGAAAATACAAGGGAAAATCGTAAGCTGGCGCCGGGATCTGCACCGCATCCCGGAGCTGTCCTTCGAGCTTTACCAAACAT
>CAZRVU010000059.1:0-9434 GCA_964603615.1 uncultured Desulfovibrionaceae bacterium | reverse complement strand
TAAAGGTATGGAAAAAAACGAGTAGATTGTATTAATTAGCTAGTTGTATTAAAATGAAGGCAGGGGGGCGGGAGCTGTCCCCCCTTGCCCCTTTTTCCTCTCTCGTTAAATGTAAATAGAAGGAGGGAAGTAAAGCACCAAATGGCCAGGCCCACGAAATGGCGACAAATTGAACACATCCCAACCATTGTAAACTTTATCCCCTCAGATCGGGAAACAACAAAATTTGCAGAGAACATATTAAAACTGGAAGAGCTAGAAGCAATACGTCTTAAAGATCTGGAGGGTTTAGAGCAAAAAGAATGTGCCGAAAAAATGAAAGTATCCCGCCCAACATTTCAGAGGATACTTTTTTCGGCGCGTGCAAAGATCGCCGACAGCCTGATCCAGGGAAAGGCAATTCGCATCGAAGGCGGCTACTATACGCGCAATATCTGTCCGGCGCACTGCCTTGGATGCGGCTATAAATGGAAGGAAAGTTTTGAAAACATGGAGCAGAGCAGCCGCGGAAATTATGCCTGTCCGGAATGCGGTTCTAAGAATATTGTATGCGGCCACGGCGGGGGCGGAAAGGGAAGATTCTGTCAAACCCATTGTCATCGTCATAAAGGCAGGTTCCGGGGGGGAAAGGCGCCCCCTTCTGCCTATTAATGTTTTATTGCAAATTGTCCACTGCAAGCTCAAGGGACTCCAGTTCTTCTTCTAACCGCTCCAGCTCTTGCAACATCTGAGGTTTTACGGAGTGAGCCGGAAGTCTCCCTTTTAAATCTTCTATCTTTCTTCTTAATATTTCTATCCGGGCCTTTTGCTCTGCATGCGGCATATTTAATAGCCCTCCTTCAATAATCTTTAATATATAGCTCATAACTTTTGCACAGCTCATATTTCCACCGATGGGAGATGGGATAAATTGCGTAACCAGGAGCAAACTGCTCCTTTATTTTTTACTTTCAGCTAAAACTGCCGCGAGGCGGCGCCTGGCAGCCCCCTTTACTCCCAAAAAAGATTAATGAACCACCAAATTTCTGCTGAAGATCGCCAGACGAACAATGCGGGCACTTTACCTCTTTTCTCCGGGAAATAGAAGTATGCACTGTAAATTCTTTTCCGCATTTTTTGCACAAAAAATCGTATGTCGGCATAGTTATTGACACCTCTTTTCAATAATAAGAATCTTTCCTTAGGGAAAAAGCAGCAAGATATAATTATAATACTGCAACGCAATTTCGCTGTCAAAACAATTGCCAAAATATTACCGGGGTTATGGATAAAATGGTCCCTTTACCGCCAACTGCTTCACAGGCATTTATTATCTAATCTATAAACACCCGGGGAATTCATTGCCATGTTATTGCCATGTTAAAGCAATATTCCCTGGGCCAGGGCTCCTTAAAAATAAGGATAATGTTGGATATGATTATCATTGGCATGTAATACCCGGGCAATAGCGGTGCAATAGATTAAAAGGAAGGAAAAAAATGAAAAACAATCAACAAGGCCAAAATTCACTTGAAATGATCATCAAACCCGTGGGCGTAGTGCGGAACGAAGTGAAAAAACCGGTTCTAACTGCCGAATCTGATGACTTGAAGTGGCAGCCCCAGGGCAAATGGCAGGGATATAAAAAAAGGATTTCAGAGCTTGTTATTGATAAAAACCACGTAAGTTGCCTTGACGGCCTAGAGGATTTTTCCCACCTCCTAGTTCTATATTGGGCACACCTTGTACATCCTGAAGGGCGCCGGTTTACTAAGGTCCACCCGATGGGCAGAAACGATTTGCCACTAACCGGGGTATTTGCGACCTGCAGCCCTGCACGTCCCAACCCGATTTGTGTAACAGCGGTGCGTTTGTTGGAACGCGTAGATAATATTCTTAGGGTCCAGGGCCTGGATGCCGTTGACGGTAGCCCCATTGTAGATATTAAACCGTATAACCCCGGGTTTTGCGCCGTTAAAGACGTAAAAGTTGCCCCTTGGATGGAGAAAATTTACAGGGAAAGACGCCCGTAAAAAAAGAGGCGTCTAATTTATTTTTTAACAACCGGCATCCCTTTTATAAATTAATGGGGGGCGCTTTTTATGTTTTCCACCGCGATGATGATCTCCGTCCGCAGGTCTTTGACGCGCTGTTCAATGCGCTTTAAATAATCCGCGCCCAAAAATCGCCGGAGGGCCTTCAATTCGGCACGAAAACGCGCCAACCCCCTTGGAGAAACCTTGCCGTCCATCTCTACGATCGTCAGCCGGCGCAAAGTATACTTTGGCAAGGTCTGATACATCTTTAAGTCACGCAACAGGGTTTGAATAAAGGACAGGTACCCTTCCAAACCGGCAGCATGGTTTTCCAACGCACTGCGCAGATTATTTTCAGCTTTAACGGGCAATGACTGCTCGCCGGGAGGACCGGGTGCTTGTTCCCGATAGGCCTTAATTTTTTCATAGGCGGGCCAAAATAAAGGGCTCAATGGCTCGCGGGGCGTTTCCAACCGGCAATGAAGGCGCGGCACTGCTTTTTCAAGAGACGAGGAGCACACCGCGGGCCTCTTGCCGGCCGCATCTGCTACAGTATCAATGTGGTGAATAAAAAGCTGCAGCCCTTTCCGGCGGAAAACCAGCAATTCGTTTTGTCCGGCCTTTTTTGCCGTTTTGACGCGTGCCGGGTAGTCTGCCAGCCCGGCGATCAAGTCCGGGTACTGTTCCCGGATCTTAAAATATTCCCGCCGGATGGATGTAAGCAAGCTTTCCTCCTCCTCTTCCTCCGGATTGCGGTTAATGCGTTTAAAAAGCTCGGCTGGAGAAGGAGTTTCATCGGGAGCAAATATTTTTGCATCTTCTCCAAGGGTATTGTGGATCAAGAACATTTTTTGCGCTGCGATTTCACGGCTTTTGACCACTTCGGCGCCCTGCTCTGTAGGAAAAAAATTGCGGATAAACAATCTTTCGAAAACTTGGCGTCCAATGCGGTTGATGCGCCCCAAACGCTGAATGACACGCGTGGGATTCCAGGGAATATCATAGTTGAGCACCGCACCGGCCCTGTTCAGGTTTACCCCTTCGGAGAGTTTATCGGTCGTCACGAGGATGTCGAAATCATCACGTTGTCTTTCTATCGGGTGGCTGGCATCGAAATTGGCAAGCAGATCATCAAAAAAACCCTTGCCCAGCGAACCGTCGGCCACCAGCACCCGTTCCGGAAAGGCAGTTTGCAGGACTGGGGCAATGTGCCTAACCGTATCCGTGTATTCACTGAAGACAACTACCTTGCGGCGCGGTTCGCCAGCGTGAGGCGGTGCTTCTAAAATCCCCCGCACAGCTTGCACGAAGCGTTCACTTTTTGGATCCCTCACAGCTAGTTGAAGCGTTTCCACCTGACCGGCAATATGTTGAAATAACTTCAGATCGGACCGAATATCGTCGAGAAATTGCTCCGGTTCATCAAATTCCGCGATGTCATAAATGTGATCGTGATGCGGGCTCAGGTTTTCCTCTTCCGCCAGGCGCCCGGCAAATTGCCGGAGCTCTTCCTCAATGGTTTCCTCGTCCGCTTCCCAGATTTTTTCGATTAAACTCCGGTCCAGAATGTAGCGGCCTGTTTTTTCGATGAATGTCAAAACAATAGAATGAATGAAAATAAAATTGTCCACGCTTTTGGCAAAAGCGCCAAAAGAACTTTCAAAACGTTTGACCAGCAACCGCCGCATGAATTCGTAAAGGTTGCGCTGCTGTAAATAATCAAAATTACCCTTATCATCTAACTGTGCCAGCTCATGGTAATGCTCATAAACGAAAGGCTGGTATATAGCCCCCTTGAATCGCCCTTCTTCACCGAAATATTCATTAATCACTTCATTGTAAAAAGCCGATTGGTCGGGGGTTAACTCATAAAACAGTTCAACAGGATCGTCAACTGTGGAAAGCGCCGTGAGCTCCCGGGCATAAACCGGATCGCTTTTCAGGTCGAGCCGGTTACGACGGATAATAACGGGTTCCACGACGGTACGTATTTCATCTGCCATCTCCCTGACCCGCCGTTGTGTGCGCAGCAGATCGATGGGTGGCGAAAGATCAAAAATAGCGGTATAGTACCCTTCTGCCCGGGCCTGTTTTTCACCGCCGGCATTGCAGTAACGGAGGATATATGAAAGCTTGCGGAATTCGCTATTGTAGCGGGAAAAGCGGGCAGCCAGCCTTTCATCCAACGTCAGGGTAGATCTGCCCGGAGGGATGAAAAGTTTGAGCAGGGCAAAGATATCGGCCGGTGCGTTGTTGAAGGGGGTTGCCGTGAGCAAGATAACGCCCCGGTTAGCACAGATCTGGCTCAGGCGTTCATAGGCCTCCGTGTCTTCATTGCGGAAACGGTGCGCCTCGTCTACTACAATGGTGGTAATATCATCGCCATACAGTTCGAGATATTCCTGCACCTTATCCAGCATACCCAGGGAATGAACGTCCCAGTCGTGCAGTTCAAAATCGCTCAGGTATTTATACCAGCCGGTAGATTTGGTTTGTGGATCGCCAATCAAAGCCGGGGGGCAGATAACGAGCCCGCGGCCGCCGCGCTCCCGCGCCAGCCAACTGGCGATAACCGATTTCCCCAGCCCAACCACATCGGCCAGGATCACGCCGCCGTATTCTTCCAGTACAGTGAACGCCTGCTGCACGGCTTCTTTCTGATAACGATATACCCTGTAACCATGTTCTTCCATCAAGCGTTTGATCTGCGGGCGAAGCGCCTTTTGTTCCATTAAATCCAGGTATGTTTTTAGCACCAGGGCGTAGGCTTCAAAAGGCGTAATTTCGGCCACCTGGGTCTGACGGCGGATCAGGCGGATGATCTCTTCCTTGCGTTCATGCAGTTCGCTGAGCGGAATTGCCGCCGCCCACAGATCGTCGAAGTACCCTTCGGCATCTTCCCAGCCGTAATCGCCGATTTCCACGTTAAATTCGTGCTGCCCCAACAAGCCGGCACGGGTCAAATTGCTGGAACCGGTGATAAAGCGACCGGGCGCGTCAATGAGCGATTGCCCGGCCTCATTCAAGCAAAACAGATAGAGCTTGGCGTGGTTGGGATCAAACGTTTTGCGAATTTGCAAACGGCCTCCTTCCAGGAGTTGCAGAAAGAAAGAAACCTGTTCATAAAAAGCCTGCGTGTCGAGGGCCTCGTCTTGCAATGCAGTGCGCAAAGAAGCATAAAACCGCCCCACGAGTTCCCGTTGGGTGCTGCCGGCAGCGTCGGGGTCAGCCACCTCCAGCACCCGTCCAAGGTGCAAATCCGTATCCATCCCCACCAGGATTTTGATATTCAAGTCAGCGCGCTTCTTCAGGGCTGCATAGAGCTCCTGCCAGCCGGAAAAATAGAAGAAACCTACCAGGAATTTTAACTCCTGGCTGTGCTGGATAAGCGTCTGGATGCGGCCTTTCAGGCTGCGTTGCCTGGCGTTGGTAATAAAATTTTTAGCCATTACGTCTCACGCTTCTTGCTTTGCTGATACGCTTCCAGACCAGCCCGCAGGTAGCGCGGTAAACCTCTTTGCGCTCTTCCCCAGTCAGGTCCAGGGCGTCAAAAACGATATCGTCCAGCGCTTTGCGGGCGGGCAGCGGGTCGGGTTCCTGTTCGGCAATGGGGATCCCGGATTCGGGGTCAATGCCACATTCTTGAAAAATTGGAAAAAAGCCACTACAAAATGCACCATCCGGAAAATTTGTTTTAAGGTTTAACAATTTCAAGGTTTTTAACTCATATGCTTGAATTTTCATTAAGCCTCCCCCAAAATTTGCTCTACCAATTACGTTTTGCAATAAAAAAAATACTATCGAATTCAAACTAACAGCATATTCCTTATCTAAGAAAATATCATGGAAATTATCACTGGCGTAGAAATCCCCAATAAAAGTTTTACCCACATCATCGATCATGTAATTAAAATGTAAACCTGAAATATTTCGTTTACCCAGACTCCACCACATTTTTCGTTTGTTAATGGTTTCTAGGTTTTGAAATCCCTTGACCCTTTTCCCTTTATTTTTACCTTGACTCACCACAATTTTTTGTTGCTCCCCCCACTCGATATATTCCAGCGCCTTTGTGCCTTTTAATTCTGCCTTGCTCTGATGGCACATAAAAAGAAGATTTTTAAGGTCTTCCGGCTTGATCAGAATGTTGCGGCACTCACGGGGGCTCTTAATTGCCGGCTTGAGGAATTCTTCTTCAATTTCCCCCTCCCAGCCGCTGCCATTGCGCACCCGCAACAGGCCCGGCCGTGCACCGGAGCCTAGCGGCTCCAAATAGAAAAAGTCATTGGCGCCAGTAGTAAAACCGCGACGCACTTCGGCTATTTCTCCCAGCCGCACTAGCTTGTCCCGGCCCTTTTCGAGGATGGTAAAAAAGATATCCGGGGCACGCAGGTATTTGCCACCCCATTTATCACCCACATATCTACCAAAACGGTCGATGCTTTTTCCGGCCACAGCGGATTCACCCGCCCGGGACAAATCCCGGTTTGCCTCCGAACCCTCCCTCCACAGCTCACCTACAGTAATTGGAAAGATACGGAAACGGTCGTCCCGCAGGGTAGCTTTGGCCCCTTCGATCGCCAACAAATTTTCGGAGAGCACTGCATCCTCAAAGGGCTGCTTGAAGGCCACAAAGCGCGCGATGTGGCCTTCCTCCACTTTCCCGGGTGCACTGGCTACGGTGATGACCGTATTAATATCGGCACGGGCAAAAGAGCGGCGGGCGTGGTTGTCGATCACCAGGTAAAGCGGCACCTGCCATAAAAAGAACTCCTGCAACCAGGCGCCGTAGCCCACATCCAACCAGGAATTGGAACAGATAAAAACATGCACGCCACGGGGATTGAGCAGGCGCAGGGAGCGAATATAAAAGTAAGTATAGAGATCAGAACGGCCGCTGGGCTTGCGACCTGGTTTAAACCGGTCAAGGCGCGCCCGCGCCAAGGCAAAATAATCGGTAAAGTCAACACGTACCATCTCCAGCAGGGCTTCCTTATAGTCCCCCGGGGCCAATGCCCCCCCGGGATCGGTAATATTTTCCTGGCGCACATAGGGCGGATTGCCGATGATGATATCGAAACCACCGCCGTCGAAAAAAACCTCGGCAAATTCAATGCTCCAGACGAAGGGGCGCTCGCTCTGCAGGCTGTTTTTCTGGGCCTTTAAGCCGGCAATCTCAGAGCGCAGGGCCCCCACTTCCTTACTGAAATCCAGTTCGGCTTGTTCCGGGCCAGTTTCGGCCAGGGTTACTTGTTTTAACCTCGGGCCGGTTAAGCGGTAAATTTGCTCCTGCCGTGCCGCAATCTCTGCATCCAAAATAGCCCGGAAAACGGCCAGTTCTTCATGCTCAATAAGCTGGAAATCATCATTTTTGTTGTAGAAAAAATCATGCTTCCTTTGTTTTAAAAGATTGATCTTGCGCCTGACTTCCGGCGGCAGGTTGGCATGGCCCTGCACCGGAAATGTTTTGCCGCCAATGCGCTGCACCAACGAATCGCCAGTGCGGACCTTAAAAGTCAAGTTGGGCAGCAACGGTTTGAAGGAACCCTTGAGATCATCGGGCATGTCCACAAAAAGGGTCAGCCAGAGGCGCAGTTGGTTAATCCATACGGCCCAGCGTTTGACCTCCGCGCCGTAAAGTGAATGGGCAATGATCGCCTTTTTTAATGCGAAGGGGGCGGGTGTCCTGGCCTTTAAGTCCTCCGGGGTGTTGTTGCGGGTGTAAAGATTTTCCAGCACTTGTTCCAGCACTTGCAGCATGCCCACCTCGAAAGCCCCGGAACCAGCCGCCGGATCGCATACGGTAACGCTTTCCAGCCGTTCGATCAGGATGCGTATTTCAGCGGGAGAAAAATCGCCCTGTTTCTGATATTCGTCATAGGCTTCACCGGTGCCGGCTTCGCGGAAAAGGAGGCGGTAGAGATCTTCCTTTCCAATCGCGGCGGTTCGTTCCAGCCACTTGACCAGGGCTAGGCGGCACATCAGATCCACTTCCACCCGCGGTGTATAGACCGCTCCCTGGTCCATATTTGTAATGCGCTCAAAAATTATGCCCAAAAATTCGGGGTTGAGCTCCAACTCCTCATCGTAAAGTTCATTTTCTTCCACGGTAAAATTGTACTGGAAAAGGAAATCGAAAAAACTGCCGATGACCTCATCGGGAATCCAAAGCCCTTCGTCGTCCACGCCCCGTTTGCACTTGAACAGCTCGCCATTCAGGTAAGGCACCATCTGAAGCATTTCCTGAGTCTTTTCCGAAAAGGGGGCATGTCCATAGGCCACCTTGCGTCCGGGCGGTGAACTGAGTGCTTCGAAAAAAAGAGGTTCCAACCATTCTCGATAAAAAATATCGCTGGCGTCTGCCGCCTCTCCATCCTTCCCTTCTTTCCCTAAGCACTTCTTTTCAGAATATTCCGCACGGAAACCTTGCAAAAATTTGGGGTCGCCCCCCAGCCAGCCTTTCTTTTGCACAAATCCCAAGAAGATGATGCGGATGGCAAAAAGCAGGGCAAAATCTTGTTTGAAGCCTGCATCAGCAGTGCCTTGCACGGCAGCGGCGATGGCATCAAATTTGGGTTTAAATTCCTTGTAGAACTCGTCTGAAACGGCTTCAAGGGAGAAAGTTTCCAGAATCCCTGACAACGTGGAAAAATCGGCACGCCGCATCTGCTGCAAAAAAGTTTTGTTGGAGAGCTCCGGATCGACGAAAAAAGTATAGCGCCGGAAGGTGCTGAACTGCCGCCGCGTGCCATGGTACGTAACGGTGATTAGTGAAAACCGAAAACGCCCGGCCCCGTCATAAAAAACAAAAATACCGGCATTGTGGTTGCCATACTTGAGGATACGTTTGGCTATCTCGTACTGTTTGCCTTTGCTTGAACGGGCAGTGAGTTCGCCCTTGATGCGCATAACGCTGACCATCACGGTCTGAGCATCCGGAAATTCTATTATGCCGATCTGTTCGGCCTTATCAAAAGGTTCGTCATCCTTAAGATGACTAGCAAGGAATCCCCGCCCCGGCCTGAAAGCAGGCGCTATCTGGCGTAAGAGGCTAAGTAATTGCCCTGGTGTAAAGGCCTCACAAAAATTTGTCCATCTTTCCAACATCGCACCATCCATTCCTTTACATAAGCTACCTGGCATGCTGAATAAATCATTAAGGGTAGAAAGCCGTCAGGTTTTTTTCATTAGTAACCTTCAATACTCCCCCAGCCCGGCAGGCGGCACATAAATTACCTTCCAAACCAATGTTATCTATTAATACCTGTTAGTGTCAAGCAATACTTGTTTCCGGTGCAACCCGGGCTCCTTCTAGACGCCACTCAGGCAAGCTGCCGGGCAATGCTGTACATGGTTTTTACTTTTTCTACGGGCAGATCCTTGTGCAGGCCTCCGGATGTCCCGAAAATATAGTGCCCG
>CAZRVU010000058.1:0-9818 GCA_964603615.1 uncultured Desulfovibrionaceae bacterium | reverse complement strand
TTTGCTGAAATCAGCATCCCTTCGACTGACAATTTTTCGCCCGGGCCAATTGAACGTCCTCTTCAAAAGGCCCTAAAAATGGCGTCCTGCCATTTTTGCTTCAAAATTGTGGCGTCTTCATGGGCTGATTTTTACAGCTCCCGCCCAGGCAAATTTCGTTTTATGCAGCAGAATGTAATTTTGTAGTGAAATCATCAATAGATAGTTCCCTGTTATTTTACCAATAGCGAAATTTCTTTAAATGCTGGCAAGTGCGATCCAACGCAAAGTTCGAAAAGCACAGCTTCGTAGGTTGTAGCAATAACACCGGCTTGAGCCATACGCTTTAGGGCATACCTTTGATCTACAGGGCGGCGGGATGACACACAATCGGCCACCAAAAAGACATTGTACTCTTGTTCCAATAAATCCAAGGCGGTTTGCTGCACACAAACATGGGATTCGATACCGGCAAGAATGATGTCTTTTCTGCCTGTCTTTGCCAGGGCCTTAACAAAAGATTGTTCTTTCATGGCACTGAAGCTGGTTTTTTCGATGGGATCATATTCGCCCAAAACTTCGTGAAGACCGGAAATGGTAGGACCCAAACCCCTGGTATACTGCTGCGTAACTAGTATGGGCAGACCCATTATCTTGCAGCCCCTCGCTAGCTTTGTCACAGAGATGGCAAGCTTTTCTTTTTTCCGCATGGCCAGCATGAGCCGTTCCTGGAAATCAATGAGAACCAGGGCGGCCTCTTCCTTCTCGATTTTCATTGTTTTCACCGTATCTCCCCTTTTTAAGGCCCGTCCAATCCTAAGGGCGCAGCTTGTTACGCTGGATCTTTCCTGTAGTGCTTTTCGGGAGTTGGGAAGCGAACTCTATCCAGCGCGGGTATTTGAATTTGGCTAGCCTGTCCAGCACCCATTTCTTTAGCTCCGCGACCAGCTCTTCCGAACCCTTGAAACCATCACGGAGAACAACAAAAGCCTTGGGCTTGATCAATCCCTTGTCATCATCCTGCCCAACCACGGCACATTCCATTACAGCAGGGTGTAGGCAGAGGCAATTTTCAACCTCGAGGGGGGAAACCCAGATGCCCCCAACCTTGAGCATATCATCGGCCCGACCGGCACACCAGTAATAACCATCCTTGTCAATATAGTATTTATCCCCGGTATTAATCCATTCACCTTGCATTGTAATGCGCGTTTTTTCGCGTTTGCGCCAATATTGCTGTGCAGCACTATCTCCCTTAACAAGCAACGTTCCGATCTCACCCCCCGGTACTTCCTGCCCTTCCTCATCGACCAGTTTAAGTTCGTACCCCGAAACCGGCTTTCCCGTAGAGCCCACCCTGATATCACCGGGGCGGTTGGCAAGAAATATATGGAGCATCTCCGTGGATCCAATACCGTCAACAATGTCAACGCCAAATCGTTTTTTCCAGCGATAATATAGTTCTGCCGGCAAGGCCTCTCCCGAGGAGACACAAATACGCACAGAAGAAAGCGGGTGGGCGCCATCGGGGTCTGCTTTTGCGCCTTTTTCATTATCCTTGTTTTCCATATAAGCCAGCATCTGCCCGTAAAGCGTAGGAACACCAAAAAAAACCGTGGGGCGGAATTTTTCGAGGTGCCTAAAAACATTTTCCGGAGTTGGAGCATCCGGGTTCAAAACTGCCGTCCCCCCTACCGACATGGGGAAATACATACCGTTTCCCAGGCCGTAGGCAAAAAATAACCTGGCTGCAGAAAAACAAATGTCATCCTCCGTAAGCCCCAGCACCCCTTTAGCAAAAGCATTAGATGTTACGACCATATCATACTGAGAATGAATGGCGCCTTTGGGGGAACCTGTAGAACCCGAGCTATAAAGCCAGAACCCCACATCATCTTTATTCGTTTGTGCCATCTTGATGGTGACAGGGGCATACTTGTATTTTTGTTTAAAGGGAATATGGGCACCGCTAATCTCCGAGATGACAATCATATCACGCAGGTAAAAAAGATCGCCTTCTATGTTGTTGATTACCGGAAGAAGTTGCTCAGAAACTATCAACGCTCTAACCCGGCTGTCATTGAGGTAATATTCATAATCTTCTGAAGTAAGCATCGTGTTGATAGGAATTGGTACGGCACCGATCTTGATGGCGCCCCAAAAAGCTGCATAAAACTGTGGAACATCAAGCATGAGGATCAAAACCCGATCGTCGATGTGTAAACCTAGTTCCCGCAAAGCATTGGCTGTTTTGTTGGTCATTTTCTGAATATCGTTATAGGTGTAATTCTTGTATTCTGTATAGACGGCTACCTTATGGCCGCGCCCCTGTCGAATATTGCGGTCAAGGAAATAATCTGCAGCATTAAAAAAGTCTTTTGTTACTCCGTGCATTGTTTAAACTCTCCTTTGCATAATTTTTTTCGTAACTGCTCACTTTTTGCCATCCTGAACGTTAGCGAAAGATCTTACCTGGCGAAAGGGTGCGGGATTCTTCACTAGGTACTTTTTTAAGATTCTTCCGGTTTAAATAAACGTTCAATCATCCGCCCTACGGGCACTTCCTGGTAAACAGCCCGGCTGAAAAGCTCCCCTCTCCTTTCCGCACCGTATGCGGTTTCGCTAAACCCGTAAAGGTAATGCAAACCAAAAAACAAAAGCCGTCCCAACGGTTTCTCCCCATCAAGGGCGCGAGGATCACCAGTAAGGTCGGCGGCAAATACGGTCGGGCGCCGGCAACGACCAATTCTATTTTACCAACACCCCGACAAACAGTCAATTCCCACTTCTAAGGGAAAAATGCACCCCCGATCTAGTGCAGATAACCACCAGGGTTTTGTACCTGCTGAACCATTTTCCATTCAAGAATTGTGCTGCGAAACGATTTGAAGGGAGTAATGATATTAATATGGACCCATTTCCAAACCGGCCCGTCAAAAGGAGCAGATGAGGCCCACTGACGGCTGCCTGCAGTAAATATTTCATCATCTGAAAGGCCATTCAGCCAGGCAGCAAAATTTATTACCTTGTCTTTAAAAAGCTGCTGTAATTCCGCCAATGAACAGTTTTCATACTGATCATAAAAACTTTGGTATAAGCCCACCAAATTACTCCATTCATATCCCTCGGCAGGTGTAATTACTTTTTTACCCTCCGCCTCATCCTGATCCCAATTGATGATTAAATCGAGCCAACCCAACTGATAAGCAATCATCTGCAAAGGCGTTCTCTCCACACCCGCAGCCAGCTTGTTGCGATCAGCTTCCTTAATTACTGTAAATTCTTTGATAAAAAGCGCTGCCGTTTCCTCAATCTCTGCAATCAAAGCCCTTTTATTGGCATAACCTTGCATAATAACGCCCTCCCTTCTAGATTATAACAGATAAAGGGGGTTGTCGGTAAAAGGCACTTGCCAATATTTGCTATTATTATAACCTTTTGTAGTAAAATTTCCATGCCGCGGCGCCGCTACTGCACCGCTACCCCCACGCAGATTTAAAATTTCATTGGGGCGATTCTTGAAATATTTTTTACAAAATTAAATTTCACACCAAACACCTTTATTTTTAAAAAAAGGGGGAGGCAAAATTAAAAGTCGGCTATTGCCCACGATTCTGCCCGAGGATACTGCCCCGGATGCTTGCCGATTTTGCCGGCAATGCGAACTTAGCGGCCATGGCTCAAGGGTTGTCTGGGGAGAGGGCAACCCCGGGGCTCCTATTTTTGTGGTTCTGGACAATCCGGGTGCCAGGGAGGATAAAGAGGGCGCACCCTTTCTGTGCGGAACCAGGGAAACGCTGCAACGGGCAGCCTGTGAGGCCGGGATTGAACCTAATTCCCTTTATGTGAGTTATATCCTGAAATGTAGGCCACGCCAGGCCTATGATAAAGAAACAGCCCGTGCAACCTGCATCAGTTATCTATGGAAACAACTAAAAATCGCCAATCCGGCCGTAGTTATGTGCCTGGGCAATGTCGTCTGTCAAACATTTTTTGGAAACCCGGCAACGGAGGTAAAACAACTGCGGGGCAAAATCCATTTGGTCAGGGGTTACAAGGTGGTAACTTCCTACCACCCCCTGGCGGTAAGAAGAAGGCCCGTGCTTTATAAATATTTTTTGCAAGATTGGCGCCTGGTTGCCAAACAATTGGGGTTGCCCATTGCCTGAACAACATTGCCTGGAAGTATATCTCCAAAACTATCACCTTAATTACCCCGGATCATCCCTCTATCTTTGCTTCAAGGGCAGCTATTCGGGTTTACTAAACAGCCCGTCAATGTTGAAGGCAAGATCCGGAAAACCCGGGTGGGAAAAGGTGCCTTCACAAGCCCTGACCATGGATACATAGAGTCCATCCCGCAGCTCATAAGCCTCAATAAAGCCGTCTTGCGGATCTAAAATCCAGTAGTGCGGGACTCCCGATACTTGGTAATGGTTTAATTTCAACACCCGATCCTTTCTGCCACTGGAAGGCGATAAAATCTCCACGATTAACTCCGGGATACTGTCTACCGGATCATTGCGCGCCGGCCGGCTGCCAGGCAGGTACATCAGGTCTGGCTGCACCACGGTATATGCTTCCAAAGTTAAATCCAGCGGGGCATCGAAGACTTCGCCTTTTGGATCTTTTTCTTGAAAATAATCTTCAAGTATCCGCTGCAATCTCCGGGAAACCCTTTGATGTTGGAAAGAAGGGGAGGGATCCCGCAGCAATATCCCGTCAATAACTTCATGCTGAAAGCCGGGTTCTTCGGGGATTTTGGCATAGTCACTGTACGTCAATTTTTTTTCGCCCCGGAAGGTGACGGGTTCTTCCCTTGCCAGGTTTGGATTTGTTACTTCGGATAACGCCTTGAACACCTCTTGCCTGTTGTACCGGTACTGCCTATTGCTGATTTCTACACAGGGTATTTTCTTTTCCCGGGTGTACCTCCAGATTGTATCCACAGATAGACTTAAGGAATCGGCCAACTCCTGGGCGGTAATAAGTTCACTGCCAGCGTTCATAAAACCACCTCCACTTGATATTAGTTTAAAACAATAATCAACTCATGTCAACTGATATCAACACAATTAACAGGGACACCGGTTGCCCATAAATTAATCCAAACAGACAGGCGGCCTTTCCGGTAAGCGATCTATTTTAATATCAGCAAGTTCATTTTTTTCCCCCGCACTATGTTTTGCAAAGTTTATACTTTGTTTAGATTTTGTTTACTGAATTGTAATAGTCACAGGTTATAATAGAAATTAAGTAGCGGCTTCATCACTTGACAAAAACAAAGCAATGAACAATGGTTTTCATCCTTCTGACGGTGCTCTTGTTTGGAGGGGCACGGGTGTCTGTTCAAAAGTAAAACGCAAACTTTGTTCTAGAAAGGCAGGTGTGCAAAAACCAAAGTGACGATGACCGAACAATACAACAATAAACAGGGGTGATAAATTTGCAAAAGAAAAAACAGATGCTCCTGATCGCTGCCTTTATTTTAGGCGTTTTTTTGCTTGCCGGCAGTGCCCTGGTGGAGATCAGGGATCAGAGCGGTTATGATCAACTCAAGGATGCCGTAAAACTGGTGGCCGTAAACTGCACGGAAAACTATCAAAGTTTTGCTGCAGAAATTTCCATGGTCCTGAAAGATAATGGGCAGATACTTTATTCCAACCATGGTTTGACGAAATATGACGCTGCCAGCGGCGCAAAGGAGGAAACAAACACAACAGAGGATTTCCTCAACAGAAATAGGAACCGTGTTTATTACTGCTATGCAGACAAAAACCAGCACATTGAAAAATACAATCATGAGGAAAATTATATTGTTACTACTTACCAGGATGAAAAAACTGCGCCTTTAATCAATAAGGAGGATAACCCTTTTAATGAGGAAAGGGTTAAAGACATGGAGCGGATTTTAGATGCCCTCGTCGGCAATTTAAGGGACCAGGTAATTGTGACGGAAAAACCCGATGGCAGTAAATTCCTTTCCGGCAAATTATCCGAGGGCCAAATCCCTGCTTTAATTAATGCCCTGGCTTCTTTTACGCTGAAACAGGAATTTGCTGGCGGAAGGGATGGGCCCATTCATTTAGCAAACGACGTTTATATTAAAGCGGTATGGGGGACGGCAAAGGTCAACGCAGACGGAAGCCTGAATAATATTCTAGGGACAGCCACTATTTCCGGCTTGGATGAAGCAGGCCAGGCCCATGAAATAAGCTTGGAAATTTACTTTCAACTGAGTGACATTAACTCTACCAGGGTAACCAAACCGGACCTTAGCGGGGAAGAGGTCGTCACCCGGGAAGAAAGAGATTTCGACAAGCCCTATAAGCCTACAGCAGAAAAATTTGTGGGCAAATTCAAAAATGATATCCTGATGGAAAAAGACGGCAGGTTTGTAAAAATTGGTGAAAGGCGGCTGGAGATTACCCTGTTGGATGAAAAGGAAGCCGGGGGTAGCTACCGCGAAGAGTTGCGGGAGGGATTTGAAAAATACGCCAGTCCTTTTCAGCCCTATATTTTTAAGGCCAAGTTTAGCGATGAGGGGGATGTCAACAACGCCACCCTGGAGGGGACCACGGAAGAGGGTGACAAGGTCAGTGGAAGTATCTACTTCAATGGTTATGATGCCCTCATTTATTTAAATATAAGCCAAAACCAACAAAACAGCAGCGTAATCCCTGATTCCACCTTCCGTCCGGACTTTGACTAAAGTAAACCCCTGGGAAGAAGAAATGACCTCAATGCGGGCAATATTTTATCTCAGCCTGCATTGAGGCCCTATTACCGCGCGCTTTTTGTCTGCCAGGCGGGCATTAACCCCTGCCTGCATTGAAGTTCTTAATTTACAATCTGGAGGCATAAGTAAGTGGAAAAAATCATCGAAATCAAGGAACTAACCAAAATATACCCTAACGGGCGGGGTATAGAAGATGTTAATTTGGAAGTCTGCCGGGGGGAGATCTTTGGCTTTTTAGGCCCCAACGGGGCGGGAAAAACTACGGCCATGAAAATAATGACCGGGTTGATCAAGCCTGACCGCGGTGCAGTCAGGCTGTTTGGCTATGATATAATTGAAGAATACGAAGCGGCAATGGCCGGTGTGGGTACTTTAATCGAGGTGGCCGAGTCCTATCCCTATCTTAGTGCTTATGATAACTTGCAACAGTTTGCCCGGTATTACCCGCAGGTGGACAAACACAGGATTGAGAATATTTTGGAAATTACCGGCATGGCCCGCTATCAGCATGAAAAACCTAAAAAATTTTCCCTGGGCATGAAACAAAGGCTGGGTTTGGCTGCAGCGATTTTATCCCGGCCCGGGCTTTTGATTTTGGATGAACCCTTCAATGGTTTGGATGTGCAGGGAATGATTGACGTGCGAAATTTAGTTAAACGTTTAGCCAAAGAAGAAAAGACAACCTGTTTTATTTCCAGCCACCTGATCCATGATGTGGAACTGATTTGTACGAGGATCGGGGTAATTTACAATGGCCGGATCCTGAATATTGCCAGCACAGACAGTATCCTAAAAAACTATGCCAGCCTGGAAAATTATTTTGTCAATGAGGTGGAAAGAAATGGCCGCATTTAAGGTTGCGCTGATCAATGAATTAGAGAAATTATACAAAAAAAAGAAGGCCCTGGCAGCAGTCATTTTTTCCCTGGCGGTAATCATCCTGGGCCAATTGGTAATCTGGGGTGTCCGTTCCGGTTTTGGGATTCGCGGGGCGGGGGGCGGGGATTTTCCAATCCTGGTCCTGTCAGTGGTTATTAAAACCGTGTTACCCCTATTTGTCGCCCTGGTGGCTATTGACAGTTTTTCTGGGGAATTTTCCCACAATATTATCCGGGTAACTTTGACGAGGCCCGTAAGCCGGTTTAAAATTTTTTCCGCCAAAATAGTTACTGCTGTCATTTTTATATTGTTCAATCTTTTATTAATCTTCTTTTTTTCTACACTGATCAGTTTGTTTTTTAATTATAGCTCCCTGACTGCAATGGGCTTGGCACGCTCCTTCCTTGCATATATGGTCAGCCTTCTGCCCCTGCTCGTGCTGGTTCTTGGGGTAATTTTTCTTGCCCATCTTTTAAAAAGCGGCATCGCTGTTTTCTTTGCCGCCATTTTGTTGTTTTTGGCTTCTGAACTGCTCGCCCTGATCCTTCCCCAATATGCCGGCTTGTTCGTTACCAGTCACCTTAGTTGGTACAAATTGTGGTATGCCCATACCTTCCCCCTGGCAGCAGTGCTCAGAAGGCTGTCTCTGATGTTGGGTTGCGGGATAATGTTTTTTATTGGGAGCCTCTACCTTTTTGAACGAAAAGAATTTTAGGTGATACAGGTGAATTTGAAAAAAAGACTGTTCCTGACAAATTTTGCAACCGTGGCCCTGCCGCTGTTCATCACCATCCTGCTGGCTGCAGTATATTTGTTTTTTTATGGCAAGTATGCCGGCAACGATCTTTCTTTGGCCCGTTACCAGCAGTTATCGGCAATAAAATATGAATTTTTCTATAACCGGCATAGTCTTCTACAGGAGCAGCCGGAGACAATTGAAAAGGAAAGCAAACAAAAGGAACTTCTGGCCAAGCTGGAGAAAGTCAAAGGAGAGTTAATAATTCTAAAAAATGGGCAACTTTTGTTTTCTTCCCGTGATTTTTCCCAAATCGATCTCGCCAAACTCTTCCAAAGTGAAAAAAGCCCGGGAGGTAAAGAGGAAGTAATAATCGAAAATGATTCTTTTCTCATGCAAGCGATCGATTTGCCATACCGGGACGGCTCTTTAGCTCAGGTTGTTCTGCTGGCTCCCCTGCAAGGTCCCGCTGCCGGCTTAAAAAACTTTTTATGGTTTGCGGGCATAACCTTTTTGCTTTCTTTTTTGCTCACCAATTTTTTTACCAGTCAACAAATATCAAAAACAATCTTGAGACCCCTTAGCAATCTGCAGGCGGCAGCCGGCGAAATCAGCGAGGGAAATTTGCAACACCAGATCGTTGCAGAAGGGGATCAAGAAATTCTGGAACTTTGCCATGACTTTGAAATAATGCGGGTTAAGCTGACAGAGCTGATCCATACCCAGTTGAAATATGAGGACAACCGGAAAATGTTGATCGGGAACATTTCCCATGACTTAAAAACCCCCATAACTGCCATCAAGGGTTATGTCGAAGGGATTCTCGACGGGGTGGCCGGCACTCCGGAAAAAATCGAGAAGTATTTAAAGACAATTTCGCTAAAAGCGGAACAAGTTGACGGGCTAATAGACGATCTGGTGTTATTTTCTAAATTAGATTTAAAGCAAATCCCCTTTCAAATGGAAAGGACCAACATTGGGGAATATTTGCACCAGTGTTTAGCAGAATGCGGGCCGGAGCTAGAAAGGGACGGGATCGCGTTCAAATTTAGCAATGAACTAAGGGATGACCGTTTTGTTTTGCTGGACAAGGAACAGATGCACCGGGTAATTATGAACATCATGGATAATTCACAAAAGTATCTGCCCCGGGGGCATGGGAAGATCCATATCTTGCTGAGGGAAACAAAAACTAGCGTAATCATGGAGTTTAGAGATAATGGTTGCGGTATTGAGGAAAAGGATCTGCCCCATGTCTTTGAACGGTTTTACCGTGCGGATCATGCCCGGACAGGTATTAAAGGCAGTGGTTTGGGGCTGGCTATTTCCAAACAGATCGTGGAAGAAAATAACGGCCGCATCTGGGCCGTGAGCCCGCCCGCCGGGGGCACCAGCGTCATGATCTCCTTGGGAAAACTAGGAGGAGGCCAAACGTGTGAAAAAAATACTTATCGTGGAGGATGACCTTAGCATTGCAGAACTGCA
>CAZRVU010000057.1:0-10094 GCA_964603615.1 uncultured Desulfovibrionaceae bacterium | reverse complement strand
TAAAAACCCCACCATGGCGTGGAGTCGTTGTTTTGAACTGCTCTCCCTACAGGGGGGTGCCCCCTTACATGCTTTACAGGTCCCCAGGCAACAGGGCATCTACGCCACATGTAAAGAAGAGCTCCCGTTTAATCAGTGTTAGCTCAAAACTTTGACGACCGGGCACGCACACAGCAGGGTGTTTCCCGCCTAACAATTTCCAATATTATGATAACACAACTCTTTCTCTTTTGCAAGTGATATTTCATGAATTTTAAGAGCCACTTTCTTCCTTATTATCCCGCACCAGTGTCAAAATATGCAGCTCTTTCAATTGTTCGGGATAAACCGGCGCCGGGGCACCGGAGAGCAAACATGTACCCGCAGCAGTCTTAGGAAAGGGAATTACATCCCGGATACTATTCTTGCCAGCCATCAACATTAGTAAACGATCCAACCCAAAGGCAATGCCCCCATGGGGAGGGACCCCATATTCAAAAGCTTGTAGGAAAAAACCAAATTTTTCCTGTAGTTCCTGTTCCTGCAAATTCAGAAGATGAAAAATTTTTTCTTGCAGTTTTTTTTCATAGATACGCATACTCCCCCCGGCCACCTCTGTCCCGTTATAAACTAGATCATAGGCCTCCGAACGAACTTTAAGCGGATCCCGTTCCAAAAATGAAAGATCCTCCTCGAGGGGTGCCGTAAAAGGATGGTGGTTGGACGTATATCTTTTTCCCTGTGTATCATAAGCCAGTAAAGGGAAGTCTACCACCCAAAGAAAATGGTCCAAATCCCGGGGAATCAGCTCTAGACGTTGCGCCAAATAAACCCTAAGCTGGCCCAGAATCTTCAAAGCCGGTTCCCATTGATCGGCTACAAAAAGCAGTAGATCACCCGGTTCCCCTTCCATTTTGTTTTTAATTTCTGCTAACTGCCCGGCCGTAAAAAATTTAGTCAACGGGGTTCTAAAACCATCTTCTGTTAAAATTATCCAGGCCAGGCCGCCCGTTCCCCATAACTGCACTAGCCGTGTTAAATCGTCGATCTCCTTACGGCTATAGCGCCCACACCCCTTGGCATTCAGACCTTTGACCATACCGCCTTTGTCAATTATTCCCTGAAAGACTTTAAACTGTGATTCCCCGGCAATTGGTGTGATATCAACAATTTCCATTGCAAAGCGGGTATCGGGCTTATCGCTACCAAAGCGTTCCATGGCTTCTTTGTATGTAAGAACCTGAAAGGGAATAGTCAACTCTTTATCCAATGTTTCTTTAAAAATATAGAAAACCAGTCCTTCTATTTCTGCCCTGATATCTTCCGCCGTACAAAAAGAGAGCTCTAGATCGAGCTGGGTAAACTCGGGCTGGCGATCTGCCCTTAAGTCCTCATCCCTAAAACAACGGGCCAACTGAAAATATTTATCGACTCCGGAGACCATGAGCAACTGTTTAAACAACTGGGGAGATTGGGGCAACGCAAAAAAACTGCCGGGCACCGTGCGGCTGGGTACCAAATAGTCACGGGCACCCTCCGGAGTGCTACGCGTCAACATAGGTGTATCAACTTCCCAAAAACCCTGCTTATCCAGGTACTGCCTGGCGGCAATCAAGACGCGGTGGCGCAGATGTAGAGCTTTTTGCATTTCAAAACGCCGCAGATCTAAATAGCGATATTTCAAACGCACATTTTCATCGGTATCGATCCCGTCCTCAATATAAAAAGGCGGGGTTTGAGCAGTATTTAAAACCTCTAGATCCAACACCTGGATCTCCAGATCTCCTGTAGCCAAATTAGGGTTAATTGTTTCTGCAGAACGATTTTTGACTTCGCCTTGAACAACCAAGACGTATTCCGAACGCAGCTTTTCCGCTGCCGCAAAAAAGGAGGCATTTTTATGATGGTCAAAGACCAACTGTACAATCCCGTAGCGATCCCTTAAATCAACAAAAATCAGTCCGCCATGGTCCCTTCTGTTTTGTACCCATCCGGCAATGACCACCTCTTTATGAATATCTTCCTTGGTTAAGAGGCCACAATAATGAGTTCTTCGCAGGCGCATAATAACAACACAGCCCCTTTAAGGCTGTTAACCCCCTTCCAACAAACTGATAGGCTTTTTTGTTTACTTAAAATATTGAACGAGATCCTCAAAGGGAACTTCCTGTTGTTCCCTGGCTAGCAGATCCCGCAGCTTTATTTTTTTGCTGAGGCACTCCTCTTCCCCCAAAATAACCACATAACGAAAGCCGTGGCGATGGGCATATTTCATCTGTGCTTTTAAACTGCGGTTAAGGTAATCAGTTTCTGCTTTTATCCCCGCCGCGCGTAACCGGTAAAGCAAGGTTAAACCTTCCTCCCGGTAGTCAGAACCGTTGACAGCTAGAAAAACCCCGGAGGGCGCATCTTCCTGCGGCCAGAGATTTTCTTTTTCCATCGCCAGCACAATTCTTTCTACACCAAGAGCCACGCCTACGGCAGGCACCGGAGGACCTCCAAAAATTTCTACAAGGTAGTCGTAGCGTCCGCCCCCGCCCAGGGAGTTTTGGGTGCCGAGAGAAGTTGAAACGAATTCAAAAGCCGTATTTGTGTAATAATCAAGACCGCGTACAAGAAATGGATCTACTTCAAAAGAGATCTTTAGGACAGACAGAAGCTTTAACACAGCAGCAAAGTGTTCGCTGCAGTTTGAACATAAATATGTGGTGAGCTGCGGCGAATCTTTTAGTGCTGCCCGGCATTTTACGTTTTTGCAATCCAAAAGGCGTAAGGGGTTAACTTGCGCTCTTTGTTGACAATCAGAACACAGTGAAGAAATCTTGTCCTGCACAAAATTTTTCAAATGGTCCAGAAAAACCGGACGGCACTGCGGACACCCCACGCTATTGATCAACAATTTTAAATTGAGGAAACCTAATTTTAAAAAATATTCTGCTGTAAACTTAATTATTTCAACATCGGTAGCAGGATCCCCACTGCCAAAATTTTCAATACCCATTTGATAAAACTGTCTCTGCCTACCAGCCTGGGGACGATCGTAACGAAACATGGGCCCAAAATAATAAAGCTTTATGGGCTGGGCACGCTGGTGCAGGCCGTGTTCCAAATAAGCACGTGTTACACCGGCCGTCCCTTCCGGCCTAAGAGCCAATTTTCTGTTCCCGCGATCCTTAAAAACGTACATCTCTTTTTGAACGACATCACTTTCTTCCCCTGCACTGCGTGTAAAAAGTTCTGCCTCTTCAAAAATCGGGGTATGGATCTCTGTAAAGTTATAGATAAAACACATTTCCCGGAATATGTTTTCTATGAATTGCCATTTTACAGCTTCTTGCAGCAAAATATCCCGCGTGCCACGCGGCGCCCTTCTCATCGCCCCACCCCTTAAGCACAACACTTCTATAAATAACAGGATAATCACATAAACACACCATACGCCCACATCAGACACACCACAGACACACATCAGACACACACTAGACACACCATAGACACACATTGATTTTAGCCAATGAAAGAACCCTTGTCAACTTAACTTTCTGAGGTTATGATATAAATTAACAAAAAGCAGCATTGTGAAGGAATTATACTAAAACCAGCTAACTTTATTTAGGTGTTTTTAACCCCCGCCGGCGGTAGACATCATCTTTAGAAGAAATTTTTAGCATCGGTTTTCTGACCCTAATCCCTGAAAAAAAGGCCAATTCTTCGAGATGCAAGATACCGTAATATTCACCGGCGAAGATAATCACATAATCGAGATAATCTTTAATTTTTTTACGCTTCCAACGCCTGCAACCATGGTCAAAGAATCTGTAGGATGTCTCTGTAGAGCCTTCACTATCTTCCCAGTCACGGTAAGCTATGGTTAAGGCATAAGTAACCATGGTTAAAACAGCATGAGAAACCATCGCCCGGTAGCTTTTCTTGGGTGGCTGGCAGAGATGCCAAACCTGTTTGGATTCCCTGAACAGCAGGTTTTCAATAATACTGCGATCATCATAGCGATCATACACTTTTAAAGGCTGACCTACCGGCCCATTAGTTAAGACGACAGGTTCCCATGTTCCGTACAAGAGCCTGGGATAAGATCACACCACCTTTATGCCGGACGCCACCTAGACAGTAAGCAGGTCTCCTCCAGGCTTATCCCGGGTCAACGGTTTTTACCCGGTTTTGACGTCATCAGCACACGTTTCGACACATCGTCAGTGGTTCGTTTGCACTCGTCTTCTTATCCCACACCTGACAGGTTTTCCCTGCCTTTTCCTTCGAAAGCTTTTTTAGTTTTATCCCCGCCGTTCTTCATCTGGATCAAATCGAATGGTTAACACTAGAGGATACAGCAAGGCTGGAGGAACTGGGCATAGATCCTGATAAGGAGATGCCAAACGGATTTTATATACACAACCCCAAAAGCTACCCCATGTATTGTGGGGTAACAGAACAAACCCAATACCAGGTTATCAATTTAGATGGAGACGCTTCCCATAAATCAGTCACCAAGGAGGAATTTATAAAACATCTCGAACGGTATACGGAGTTCATGCCGCCATTTTGGGTTACGATAAAAGACGGCTACGTGCAAAGCATTACCGAACAATATACCCCATAAAACATCAGGCTGGCGTTTCATCCGTAGATTGGCTGGCTGCGGCCTCCCCGGTAAACTTAAACCATCCGCTTTCTGGGTCATGTTCGATAACTGCTGTGCCGTGGGCAATTGCTTTCCCCTCCTGATCAAGTGCCGTAACGGATATCAGGATTTTATCCATTTCGCCAGAATATACATATTCACCGCCTTCAATCGGCGCCCAGTATACTTTTTCAGCACTCGTCAGGTTATTACCTTGATGGGTTATTTTACCGTCACTATAGGTACAGAAAGTGCCCCCGTCGCAAACATAGGTATAAATGGCAGGATCCCCGGGAGCGTTTAGCACTAATTCAAAGCCAAACATCGAACCCATACACGGGCTGAAAAGATCGCGGGGCGTGGTAATCGTCAACCCGGGAATGTCCTGGACCATTTCGTTTTCTTGGGCATTATCCATTAAATCCAGGGTGCTGCTTGGAACCGGCGCCACACATGCAGAAAGCAGCAGGGCAAATAATAGTGCAGCCGCCAGGATACTTTTTTTCATAATCTATCTCCTCCCATGGTATATAATGGGCAAGCTAGTTATTGATTATTATTTTACGGTGGGAAGAAAGAAAAACGCTTTTTTATTATTTTACTTGCTTTGTCTGCCTGCCCTTGACAATGTACCCAACAGCAAAACCAATGGCAAGAAAGATAGTGGCCAGTACAATTGCGGGAACTATCAGGGCTTTTAATGGATTCCCAGTAATATGTATCGCTGTTGGACCGTCGGCGCCGCCTATTATGCCTATGGAAGAACCATCAGGGGTTAAAGTTTCGTTACTAACATCAATCAAATTATTTCTTTTTGCGGTGCCGTTATGAAAAAGGGCGGCATTTTCCCCACCGCCAGCTATGTTTACCGTATCGATCTGTCTTTCAGGCGGGTCCGCACTGTTAAAAAAAATATTGTATTCCTTTACATAGTCCTCAATTTCCCAGTGCCCATCGTTGATACCTACATTGCTGCCGCCAAGCAGGCCGGTTACTTCCTGGCCTTCGACAACAGCAATACAGTTTAGATCAAAGGCTAAATATGGATCGACGTTGTCCTCGCTGCGTAAAAAAAGAAGAAGTTTTGTATCAATCTCCGGAACGCCGCGAATATGAACCCAGCCATAGATGGGGTTTTCCCTTTCGGTGAGCACCATCTCCTCTTTTTGATAGTTTCCTTTGAGCACACGATCAACCCTAATAGCAAACGTTCTTTCTTCTTCCGCCTCCATATTTTCGGTTACTTTTCCGGTTAAAATTAGCGTGGAGTTGGCAATGACGGTTGCCGGACCTCCAGCCATTAAGAGTGCCTCAACCGAGGGCACAAAGAAAGTTATTATTAACAATACAATAAAAATAGTTTTTAGTGGTGTTGTTCTAGGCATTTGGATCACCTCAATATAGAAGACGAAAGCAACCATAATATGGTTCCCTTCGCCTTTATTACAAGTTTGAGGCCGCGGTTTTTAAAATTTTCCTTAATCTTCTTCCTAACTGCTTCTTCGTCTACACCAGGCCACAGGGAAAAAACGGCATTATTGGCCTGGCCGGGCATGGCCATAACTTCCTGCAGCAGCGGCAGATTGGAGCAATATTTCCTTCGACAAAATTTTCCTCCTTAAATCCACCTAGGTTGGCTCACGCAAATTGCCCCACCCAAGTCGAGCCTTTTATCTAACGTTATTAATTGACCCTTTCCAAAAGGACAGCAGTTGCCCTTATTTTTCAATTTCCCCCAACACGGAATATTCCGTGCCTCAACGCCGTATGATGTTGATAGAAATAGAGGAAATAATAGGTTGTAAAGTGTCCGCTTAAAAATGGTATGCGTTATAATTATTTATATTTTCGATCGTACACCTGTGTTTGACAATTCAGACATCTCTGGTTTATACCTATCCTACAGAAAAAAGAAGAGGTTTATTACATAATCAATATGGCAGCTAGGCTACCATAATTGTATATACATCCCTGATTCAACCACGTAGCTCCAATCATAGCTTTCTTCTTTCAAATTAAAATTTATCTGCTGCATTTATACTTATTTCGTTACCGATTGTGAAAAGATAATTGCGAAAATCAGCGATTTCAAATTCACTGTTTAAATTCCTCTATAAAAAAGGTGCCTGCCCTCTTTTTACCCCCAAATATGCCTCATCAATAAATACAGGTTGAATATCCGGCGTGAATCTTTCAAGTATTTAAAAGGGAAAAAACCCTCCACCCATCCCGGTGATATTGTAAAGGCAGCAAAAATTGAGGTATAATTAGTGAAACCTGCGCCCCACCTACGCGGTTGGAAGAAGAAGGGGATATGATGCTAAAGGTAAAGGGTTTGACCAAAAAATACAGAAATATTGTCGCCGTGGATAATATTAGTTTTACTCTTAACCGGGGCGATATTGCCGGGCTTTTGGGGCCTAATGGGGCCGGTAAAAGCACCACCATTAAAACTATTGTCGGGCTGCTGCGTAAAAATAGCGGCAGCATTACGGTCGGCGATTATCCTCACACTTCCCGGGAAGCCAAAGAAAAGTTTACCTACGTACCGGAAGCACCTGAACTTTACGATATGCTGACGGTCTGGGAGCATCTGCAGTTTATTGCCTACGCCTACGATGTGGCCGGCTTTGAGGGCAAAGCAGAACGGCTGCTGGAGCGCTTTGACCTGTGGGATAAAAAGGATAAACTGGCCAAGGAACTATCCAAAGGCATGAAACAGAAGGTTTCTATTTGTTGTGGTCTGCTCCCGGAACCCGTTTTATACCTCTTTGATGAACCGATGATCGGGCTGGATCCTAAGTCAATCCGGGAAACCAAATTAATTTTTAAAGAGCTGAGCGCACAGCAAAAGACAATTTTAGTCAGCACACACTTGTTGGATAGCATTGAAAATCTCTGCGGCCGTGTCCTGGTGATGAAACAAGGGAAAATCATCGTGGATATGGCGATGGAAGAAATGAAAAGAAAGCTTGGGAACAGCGAAAGTGTCTCCCTAGAGGAACTGTTTCTGGAGGTAACCAGAGATGAATGAATTCAAGCTCCTCGCCCGGAGAGACAGCTGGATCATGGCGAATTATTTCTTGGAAATAAAGCATAACCCCAAACGCCTGGGGGTTTATTTTCTTTATTTACTCTGGATTGGAGCCCTTGTTTTTAATATAGTGGCCAGGTACCGGAACCCCACGGAGATTCAAGCGCAGTTGGGTTCCCAAATAATCGGGGCAGGATTTACCGGGCTGGCCGCCTTTTTTTTTCTATATTCTTTGTATCACAGCACGCTGGAATCCTCCACTTTCTTTACTATGGGGGACCTGCATCTGTTGTTCCCCACCCCCGTTTGCCCCAAAAAGGTGTTGCTCTACAGCATGGTGAAGCAAAGTTTGTCACATATTTTTCTTTACAGCTTTTTTATTTTGGCCCTAATGCCCCTGATTCTAAATATCACGAAGGTTAACCTACAACATTTTCCTTTTCTGTATCTTGGATTTATAAGCTTGCTTTTAGTTGTTGCACCCTTAAACTTTTTAGTTTTTGCGATCGGCAGTAAATACGGGCTCCACCGGCGTTTGCAGCAGGTCGTCCTAGCCTTGATCGCTGTTCTTATCCTTTATCTTGCCTGGTCTATTATTGCTAGCGGGGATTTATGGCAAGGGTTGCTGCAGGGCTTGAACGCGCCCTGGCTCTGTTACCTGCCCGTAATTGGCTGGGGTAAGGTTGTCTTTATGACGGCTGTTTCCGGCTACAGTGCATGGAGCATCATTGGCCTTGTTCTTCAGTTTTTATTCCTGGCCGGCTGTATAATCCTTTCATACTGCACAGCAGATGATTATTATGAAGATACCCTCAAGGCCACCGCGCAAAGAGCCCTGCGCAGAAAACAAAAGGCCGGCATAGGAAAAAAGAGGGGTTTTTCCCCTACCTTCAGCAGAAAGAACCTATCCATCCCCAAGATGGGCAGCGGGCCCTGGGCATTTCTGTGGCGCAGCAAGGTTGAATACAGCCGCAGCGACTTCCATCCTTACCTGGGCTTTTGGACGTTCGTATTTTTGCTGGCCGGAATAGCTGTAGGAGTCTTCGCTGCCAAAGGTGCCGGAGGGTTAACTGCTGTTTATACTACCAATGGGATCGTTGCCTACATTATTTTCTTTTTTTCTGCATCCAACGCCACACAACATGAATTGGCCAAACCGTATATTTTTCTAATTCCCGCTTCTAACCTACTGAAGATCGTCGGCAGCAATTTGGCGGATATACTGCGCATGAGCGCCAATATTCTGGCCCTGAATATCCCCCTGGGGATTTTGCTTAAAGTACCGCTGCCGATAATAATCACCATGATCGTATTTGGCGTAAGTTTCTATATTTTAAACTTGGGCGCCAATTTTTTAACACGGATCATTTTTCCCCATGCCCTGGATCAAAAGGCCTTGTATCCCCTGTTTCTCATGCTGCAGGTACTGCTGCTTTTACTGCCTGGTGCAGTCGTGGGAGGAGTTCTGGCTTTTTTGTTCCAGAACCCGGCGCTGGTTTTTGCCGGTATTGCAGTTGTCAACATCATAATTACCGGGATACTGCTGCTATTATCCAATAAGCTTTTTGCCAGGCTGGAGTGGACGTAAACCTAGTGACAGGGAGACAGTGACAGCCCGGCAGATAAAAATTCCCAAGCGCTGTATACCACAATCAAGACAGATCCCCAAAATAATCGATGATAATTTCCCTTATTTCCGCATCATCCTCAACTAAAAGAGGTTTAAAAACCATTTTTACACCTCCTCCCGCTCCCGATATAGATTAACATACAGATGTATCCTTTTTATGTCCAAAGATACCCGCTGTTGGTGATATAATCTAACAGAAGCAATGATGAAACGAAAAAACGGGGAAATGCCAATGAAAAGGCTAAACATATGGGGTCTGCTGTTATTGTTGACTGGTTGTTTAGTGTCTTGGAGGATAACGAGGTTATTAAAAATAAGGGCGGCGTGGTCGCAGCCCTTGTAAAAAAAATCAACCAGCATATTTTTCAAAAATATAACCGCTCTATTTTTTACTCTATCGCAGAGCAGATAAGCTGATACTTTGGGCTATAGTTTTTGCTTGTGCATAATCAACGGTATCCGGCATAAAAGCAAGTCAAATTCTGAATATAATGCGAAAACAGTGGATGTAATAGTGCTTGCTATAACGTCCAATATAAAGGAAAAAGATTATTCAATAATATTTACAAACAGTGATATGGTTGAGGGATACATAAAAGTTGATTCTTGTATAAGGGCGGATAAAATCTATACTCTTTCGAAAGCTATAGTAATAAGAAAATTGGGAACAGTAAAAGCTAAGGTAATTGAAAAGGTCAAGGAAAGGATTGCATACTGGATTCCTCTTTAATTCATACTCATTAAGCTGCCCATGAAAAGGGGCAGGTTTTGTTCGGTATCAACCAGCATATAGAAAAAGGGGCGATCTAAAA
>CAZRVU010000056.1:0-11145 GCA_964603615.1 uncultured Desulfovibrionaceae bacterium | reverse complement strand
TGCCGGTAATGGCTGTCCATTTCATAAGCATCGGCCGTATAGAGTTTCCAAACCCCCGCCGGTTCGACGATATTAGCGGCGCAGAAGTGATGGCTATTCTGGTGCAGGCCCTTGGTAAAGAAAAAATTACTGTTCCGCCACCGGGTGAAGCCTGGTATACGGAAACAGTAAAGATTGCCCGGGAAAAAGGACTTTTGTACAGCAACTTTAATGCGACCAGGCCGGCTACCCGTGCAGAATGTGCCTGCAGTTTGGCGCGCTTCCTGGAACAAAAACGTTGAACTAGTTATTGACACAGTGCCCGTCGTTGCCGGCACCTATCATCACAACTTACGGGTATAACTTATAGATCAAAACCATTCCACCATATAATTCCACTTAACCGTATTCTTGATTCTACTGCAGAGCTTTTCCTTCGTGAAAAAAAGGATTGCTCTAATTCAAATTTTAAAAAATTACCCTTACCGGGCCAGGTACAGTTCAACTGAACCCCGCTTAGTATACAAAATTCCGGCGCCGGTGTTGGTGTAATTACAGACAAAACCATCGGCAATTTTTACAACCTATATGCAATCGACCCGGGACCCCCGGGTCTAGGTTTGTTTGACATCCTTACTGAACCAATGGATAAAACCACATTCTGCGCAGATTAGTATAACGGCTGCTTGATCTAACCAATCCAAACCAAAAAACGTCATACCCCGTGTGTTTAGCAAAGCTTTTCCTTTGTGGAAAAAGGGATTTTTACATTGCAAACAGGTAATTTCAATGCCCTTAGCAGTTGAATATTTTTTACCTTTCATTTCTTCTTCTCTTTGTTTTTGATATTTTTCGCCCTGTTTTCTCAAACTTTCGAGCTGTTCCTTTGTAAGCATAAACAAACCCCCGCCACGACTTATTTGTGTTCACTTGATTTTCTTACTGCCGGCAATTTACCTTTTCCTATTGTTAAGTGAAAATAAATATGTATAATTTTATAATCACAACCCCCTGATATCAATGTATTTATTAACTGGGGTAAAACGGATAAACCTTATAACCCATTACCACATTATACCAAACAGGTTATTCGTTTGTTCAATGCTAGGTAATATTACCCTATAATTATTTGGTTTTATTTTACAACCGCTTATCATATGAGAGTAGCCTTTTGGCAACCTCTACAAAATCTCCGTCATCAGGCTCAGCCGGATCCCAATCAATAACCAACATATACTCCAAGTTTACCAATACATCAAACAATGCTCGCTTCCCCTGTAACAATAAGCCAAATACATAGGCAAGCCTGTTAACCATAAATTTATTTAACGTTTTCATATCATCCTGGGACAATTTGCCCTTAGAGTGCATACCTTCTACAGGCCCCGAGCGAAACGCAAAATTTGTGATGGCCTTTGCTATTTTATCTATGTTATCATCGATCTGTAACGGGATCGATAAAGATTCCTTTCTGTTTAGTTCATGTATCTTGATGCCCCACTTTCCTCTCTGTCGATAGATCCTACTTTTGGGGACACCAAACAATTCGGCTATCGCTTGATCCGATACCTTTTCATCCCACCACACCTGCTTTAATTCTTCCTCTGTTATTTCCTCAAAGGGCTTTAAACGACCCTCTGCCTTGGCTGCCAACATGTCTTCATATAGGCCCATTGATCTCTTTCACCTCCAACCACCTCATATAATAGCTATGACTTGTATAACACCCTGCTATTTCCCGCTTCTTCAAATCCATGGGCCTGATAAAAAGCATATTCCTTTAAATCCTTTGCCTCCTCGGGATATGATGAACCAGAATACCTTCTGCGTGTAACCATTTTCAGATCATCATCACTGAACTTATAGGCAGAGGCAAAATTTATAACATTACCGTTTTCCTTAGGATTTAAAGCCAGATCCAACTTTTGGGCAGCAATACGTTGCAACCTATCATATTTCTCCTTTTCGGCAGGATCAGGTGTGTATTCTAATGGCGCTGGGTAAAACGCGACTATATCCGGTGAAACATGAAGTAAGGAAAAGATGATATTAGGAAGTTCATCAAGGATTTTTCCTTTTAGTATGGGTTCATATTCCCCATCAATTTTTATTTCATGGATATAATAAACATCTTGGTAAGGCTCCATATTTAAGGGGCCACCTGCATCACTTAATGCAGACATAACATATTCTAGATCACCACTTGAAGCATCACATACAAACAATGGATCCTCGCCAACATCGAGCATATATTTGCTAATTATTAAACATCCAAATATCTCCCCGATTTTAATAGCTTTTTCATAGTTACCCTCATAAATTTCATTCATTTGATCATCTGGTAAGTCTTCCGGAACCCCATAAAAGGTTATAACACCCCAAATTATACAATCATCAACACAGTCAGGTTCATAACCATCTTCCAGGTAAAAAATGACATTATTTAAACTAGTGTAGTCCGCACATATTAATTCAAAAGCAATGTTTTCCCTCATATTTTCACCCCCGATTAAATTAAATACATACAGGATTAATCATAAAATTAATTTACTTGTATCTGTTGCCAGCACTTTCGCAATGTTGACGCACAAGATTTAGCCAATTTTCATACCAGTACCACTGTTTACTGATCTGTACCCCGTATCCCTTGCTAGAATTCTTTGCGGCATTAGATTTCCATAAATCTGTATGTACCGGTATCGTAAATTTAATGAAACCTTCTTCTTGCAGTTGTTTAACGATTTCGCTAGGGCGATACTTAGGGCGTTCCGTTTCTTTCACTAATACACGCTCGATTTTGCCTGCCATTGGTGAATCCGGTTTAACAAATTCTATAACATGATCCGCCTGCCCTTTTCGGTTGGCACTAATAGGGGTATAAAGTACACGATATGCATATCGACTGCTCTTTAATTCTTTATCGGTCAAGGCATTTTCAAATTCAGAAATGAAATTTTGGACATTTTGGGTTAGCCTAACATTTGATACAAGTTCCCTGTGCTGTGTGGGTGTTATCGCTGCGAACTGTATAGAAATCGCTAATTCTTTCGCAACCGCATATTTTTGCCCAAAAAACTGTGTTATGTAAAAATCATAGTTAATAGCACACGCTTGAAGCTTAGCACTGAGAAATTCATCAATCTGGCTTGTCATCTGATGTTCAATTTCGTGGCGAATACCTATCAAAAATTTAAGGTTGTTCTTTACTCCTTTATCAAGCGGGCATTCATCACAATTAAGACATCTCTCAAGTTCCCAATATTTATATGCACCCCGATGTGTCCTTTCAAATCGCCTTCTTTTCCCTCTTACCTTAAAATGTCGATATTCAACACCTTTACCCCGATAATAGGCATGCATAAGATAGGTCCAAGCAATAATAGATAATGTGATAAATGTCTCGGATTTGAATGTTATTTGCGGATTGTTATAAACCTGTACCGCTGCAAATATTGCCTCACGTGACTTTTTAATAAGCTCTTCTTTTACTGATTTAACCAACCTTTTTCGGATTATAGTCATATTGGCCCCCCCGTCCCTATCCAGTAAGAGTCGGACGAACTATGTATAAAACATATTCGCATCAATGCTATCTTTCAAATATAATTCAGGCAATTACTTCCATTTAGGCTTTCAGGCATCAGCACTCTCCTAGCTTGTTCAAATGTCTTCCGGATAGAATAACTAAAGCTAAGAAATGAATAAAGTGATAGCAGAATTAGTTTTTAGCTACTTCGATATTGAGTCTTTATAAATACCGTTTACCTGTTTACAAACCAGTTTTACTCCCCACAGAAGTAATGGCCTGTTCAATAAGCCCACCTTTTGTACAATAAGGAACATAAATTTCTTCTGCCAGATCCAGCATGTATTTATTCCTAGTAAATGCTGTTTCTTCCGTAACATACTTTACCTTTTCATCAAATAGGGCAATAACAAGCAACCGCCCCTGTTCAATAGCTTCCCTTAGTTCAAGTTTGAACCTTTTTTTCATCCCCCGCGCCAGAACAATGATCAAAGGCTGGTTGCCCTTAAAAAGATATTTCAGCACATCTTTTTCAATTGGGCTGTGAAAGCCGGATATAACGCATTTACCAGCCTCCCTCATAGCTATTGCCCAGTCATAAGCCTTTAAAACTATTTCTGCAGGACACCTGCGGGAACACAGGAAGGCGGTTTTATGGTTGTTAAGGATCTCCTTATTGCCCAAGTATTTCATATAAAATACTCCTATCTTATAATACTTAATGCCTTTAATTGTTACGCTAAAATTTCACTCATTCTATATTTAATATCGTAATTAATAATAAAATCTAATTCTTCGCTTGAAAACCGGTAGTATCGGGCCAAAATATTGTCTATGCCGTCAATAATCGGTTTACTATATCTGGGGTAAAACTCATCATATACTACTTTACCTGTCGATCGGTAAATAGCTTCCTTGCGGGAGGAATGTTTTTTGTAATCTGCCATTAGTAATCTGCAATGTTTAACCAGCAGTTCTTTTAAATGGTCAGTAATGTTCTCATGATCAAATAGAAAGTTTTCTATTTCTCTCCTATTTAGATGGCGGCAATCGGAAAGCAAAATAAACCACCAATAGAAAAGACTGCTATTTATTACTGTACCAACGGCGGCTGCATCATCGACAGAACACAAATTTAGTTTCTTAATTTGTGTTGATACCTGCTGCCCATCCCGTTGGTTCCAGAAATACGGTATAAATGTCATCGCCCGTACCCAATAGCGGGGCGCATTATGATAATAAAGCTTGGCAGATCCTTTCAAGAAAAGTTTAAGTGGTTGAACATTACAAAGCTTTCCCCAAATTTTCTGTTCAATGGGAAAACCCGCCTTCGGCAGCGAATTTAAACCATTAATGCCCATAATCGGCACATAAGCAAGTGTGTTAAATAAATAGGGACGGTATTCATGATACCAGCGATGGTAGCGTGTTGAAAACAATTTATTTTTCTCTTTATTGGCTGTTTTATGCTTAGCAACATATATGGCCAACCTTTGATCCGCACCTTCGAAAAGTTTGGAAGGACGGATACAGTAGGTTGAAAGCCAGAATCCGATATGCTTTGTCATAATATCCATAACCGGTGCCATCCTATCAGTGCATATTGCTGAATGCGGAACAATCATCCCTGTTCTGCCATTTCTAGATAAGATCCAACTGTTCAGCTCAATAACAAATGCATACAGATTTTGGCAGCTTAAGGTATTATAATCCTCACTAATATTATAATTTGTGACCCCCCTCCATTCCACATACGGCGGATTTCCTATGATAACATCAAAACCGTCGTTGCCCGTAATAATTTCATAAAATTCGGCAAACCAGTGAAAGGGCTTGTGTGATCTTAACCAGGCCTGGTACTCCTCATTATTATCGGTATTTATGCTATAACGGCTAGCCAAGTATTTATTTAGCGTACCATTCAATTTAGTCAACCGTTGCTCCAATGCTTTCTTGGCATTGTAGAGGGAAAACAGGTTATCGCCATAGGTTAACTGTATGGTTTTAAAATATCTATAGGCATCGGCAACAATCTGCATTTTTTCTTTCAATTTAGGCTTTTCCAAAAGGCCGTCTATCGTAAAAGTAAGGGCATCATTTAATTCTTCCTGTGTAGCAAACCCCACCAGCGTGTTGCCGCAACGAATATTAAAATCTATATCCGGCAGCGGTTCCAACCCCAGGTTGGGTTTATTATAATCCGGGTCCACGCAGGACATCAACTTCAAAAAAAGGCGCAGCTTGGCTATCTCCACTGCTTCGTTCATAATGTCAACACCGTAAAGGTTGTTGAGAATAATATTTTTGTAAATAAAGTATTGCAAATTTGGGTGCACAGGTTCCCTTAATTGCAAACAAACCTGTTCAAAAAAGACATGTTTTCGTTTTGTACCCTCCTGCGTGTAGCTCTCCATCCTTTGCAAGCAGGCATTGTAAAGGGGTTCTAAAATGTTCAGGGCAGCAAAAAGAAAAGCACCGGAACCGCAGGTGGGATCAAGAATAGTAACTTTGAGTAAGGCTTTATAGAAATGCCGGATAAAAACCGGATCGTCAATATCCTCCACCGCATCCTGGGCAAATTGCAGTATATTTAAATTGTAAGTAATAAAATCGTCAATCTCCTTTATTTCGCCCTTTTCTAACTTTGACTTTACTTCAAAATAACGGCTGCGGCGTTCCACTGTTTCTCGCCAGATTTCAGTGGGAAGAGCATATTCCGGGGGAGCCAGCTTGTTCCAGTTTTCTCTTCGCTGAAGCAGATCCGGTTGATTTGGGTCAAGCCCAATGGCAATTTCAGAGGGCAGTTCCAATTCTACACCTTTTTTTACGGCATCATAGATATACCTGTCGGGATCTCCCCGGGGCATCTGCCATAATGGAGATTCCGGTTTAAAAACTTCCGGGTAGCTCCGCCGGGTTTCATCAAACAGGAAGGGGATAATGCAATTTTTACCAATATAACCAGTAATATCTTCTTTTGTATAATAAGCCCCCATTTGCGCACGATCGTTGATATATTTTTCAAAGATATAGCCGATAACATCCGGATTAATTTCATTGCCTGTAGCATCCGGCCTTACATCAAGGTACCATTCCCACTCATCAAAAAAATCAAAAAGTAGTTGGAAAGCCTTGTCTGCAATCTGAATGTCAGCATTTTCTTTTTCCAGCATGTGAACGTCAAAAAGACCCCCGTTGAGGTAGGGAACGTTACCAATTTCCTCTTGTAAATCTAGCGAATGCACAGGAGCCCCAAGGCCTTCATGAAATAGGGTAAGTAGGAAAGTGCGATAAAAAGTATAGAATTTATTGTTGCCTTTTTTAGCTTGTATTGCTGCTAATTTATTACTTAAATAATGTCGGTCGTTATCCAGAAAGCCTTTTCTTTGAATAAAATAACAAAACATCAAGCGGTTTAGCATTAGGGAGGCGTACCATTCTTTTGATACCTGGTCTGTTATACCTTCAATAAAACCTAGAAAAACTTTATGCTCTTTTTTAAACCTTTCGTAAAAGCGTTTGGTTAACCTTTCTGCATTGGCAGCAAAATTTTCCCGCACCCGCGAAGATACGTCAACAATAGTCAGGTTGTCCTCCTCATCAAGAGCAAAAAAAATGCCGCTTAACCTTTGATAAAGAAGTTCCGGATCCTGGTGGCTAAACCATTTGGTTTCCCGAATCCGTTCAGGTTTATCCGCTTCCCGGAGAGACAGTTGCCAAATCTGGACTGTATTTTCTTGATCAACAAAAATAATCAGGTGTTCATGGTACAGTTTGGCAATTTCTTTATGCATTTTTTTGCGGGCGTTATAATCGGGAAAACCGCCTCTGCCAGTAGGAATACAAACAAACACAATGAAACCGGCCTTTTCCGCAACTGCTTCGAAGTGATATCTTTCGTTTTCATCCCGTTCTATAATTTCCTGAATGCAGTAATTCCAGCCAAGCTCATTGAACAGCTCAGTAAACCTGTAATCCCTGATATAGCATTTAAAATCAGTTTTCTTAATACGGTTCAAATGTTTTTCACCTCAGTTTTTAATGCCCATGGAAGTGATAATCTGCGGCACATCAAACTGCTCTTTACCATCAGCTTCGATAAGACAGAGCCTTCCATCTTCGCGCAGGTTAATCACCAGGGAAGCCAGTTCGTAGTCGTCAATACCCAGTTTAAACCTGCGGTTGAGCATATCTTTTGCGCTTTCACGCAAAGGATAGTTGTAAATATCATCGATGGCTTTTTTCAAATCTGCCTGTTCTAAAAGAGTATTTTTAACCTCCTCATAATGGCGGGTAAGACACATATATGTTTTATACCTGGCTCCTGACCGTTTGCCCAGTTGCCCCCCGCTGCTCAGCCCTTCCTTCCTACTTATCTCCACCGCCTTTTCTACTAGGGCATGATGATTAGCCACTTTCCCCAGGGCCGGGGTATTATAGTCACATTCCAGGGCCTTTAAAATGCGCATCTGGTTTTTGGATATGACCCTGCCCTCCCGATCGAGCCAGGTCAGTGCATCTACGCCGTGGGGTGTTTTGTGGTAAGTGATCACCCCTTCGTTTTCAAACATACCTTCCAATTTCATCTTGGTTGCATAAATAACGTCTGGAAGTTTGGAAATAATGTTTTTCAGTTCCGGCCGGGCCTTTACAGCCTGGTTCCATATTTCATAGGCTGTAGAAGTCAGGTCAACTTCGTTGTCGTCTTCCTCATCCAGGATACCTGCTTTTTCATTGTAAAGATCCTGTATGTTAACAGGATCACCGTCAAAAAAAGTTTCATCCGAACCTACTACTTCTGCATTTTGTTTAATGCGATTTGCTAGCCTGCTGCGAAGATTGATTATTTTTTCCACCCCGTCCGCCGGTAAAAAAGAATAACACATTATCTTAGGAGATTTTTGACCGATCCGATCAACCCTGCCGGCGCGCTGGATAAGGCGGATTAACGCCCAGGGAAGATCAAAATTCACAACAATGTGGGCATCCTGCAGATTTTGGCCTTCACTTAAAATATCCGTGGAAATAACAACTCTTGTCTCATCAAAATCTTTTCCTTTGTTGGCAATATCAACGTCATTGCTCCTGGGGCTAAATCTTTTTACAATCTCTGTTGGATTTTCAACATCGCCCGTAACACAGGCAAAACGTTTAACCCCCCGGCGCTTAAGTTCATTTTCTATATAGCGCACTGTATCAGCAAACTGGGAAAAAATAAGGAGTTTCTTCTTTTTATGAATTATTCTTATTAGCCTTTCCAATGAATTAATTTTTTTATCATTTTGGGGATCCCAGTGGGCACCAATTTTCATTATCCCAAGTATTATTCTACTATCCTTTTCAAGTTTTTCCCCTAAAACGGGGGTGAAAAATTTTGGGCTTATCCACTGATATTTATGAGCATTGTTGCGCATATGCCCATAAATTGATCCGGCTTCAGAGCGATATCGTTCGAAATCTGTATCGGGAGTGGAAACCCCGGGGTGATCTGGGTCAACAGCATCATTTTCCTCCAAAAACTCATTCATAAAATCCGTTTCCTGGCTACCAATGGGGAGGGGTAAACCGTTGCTGATCGCATGTAAAAAGATCATATTGCGCATCACATGCCTGGCAAGGGACAACAGAAAAGCATAACCGCTGCTTTCCAGTCTTTTAAACAGGTTGGTACGGCAGAAACCCATGAGCCGTTTGCCCGCCTTAGACAAGTTATCCAGGATTTTTTGTTCTTCTTTTGAAGGCCCGCTTTTGGAAACATCTTTGTTAATAAAGTTGCCCAATCCGTAGCGGGGAAGATCCAATTGATTAACGCGGTTAATAACATCCTCAGAATACATTTGGGCGTAAATATCGCCAGGATCATTAGGGTTAAAATCATATTCAATTTTCTTGGGCAGCCGCTCGGGAAAATAAAATCTATCTCCATTTGCAAATTCAAGATAATGCCTGTTCTTTTCAACGTCCAACTTTGCATAATTGTTTTTAATGAAGGTCCTGGTTCTGCGTACCATATATAGCTTGAGCAACCCTCTCCAATCTTCGGCGTAATCACTTTTCTCAAAGGCCAGCAAGCTGTTGGGCGAATATTGGTAGGTCGCAACAAATTCGATGGGGCCACCAATTTGCTCTATGAAAAATTCTGGGGAAACACCCAAATCTTTATCTTCCGGGAGGAATAGCCTTAACTGGTTGGAAATATCATGATAAGTTTTGTTATAGGGGGTAGCCGTCAAAAGAACTACCTTGCTTTCATTTCGTTCGATGTATTCCCTGACAAACCCGTACCTTTTTCCTTCGCGGTTTCTTAAGTTATGGCTTTCATCAATAATAATTAGGCGGTAACGCCGTTCTTCTAAAAAGTTTTCATTAACCCTCGAAATGCTTTTTACCTTGCCCCTGATCCCATATTTATGAAGGTGATCCTCCCACATGGAAACAAGGTTTTTAGGGCAGACAACCAGCGTTTCAAGATAAAAGGTTTCCTCAAAAACCTTCGCCAGTGCACAAGCCGTTAAAGTTTTGCCGAGCCCAACAACGTCGCCAATAATTACCCCGCCCCTTTTATCCAGATGGCGCGCGGCAATAGAAACGGCGCTTTGCTGGAAGGGAAGAAGTTCACGCCGAAAAATAGCGGGCACTAAATAATTGTTTAGCCCTATCTGGGCTTCCTGGGATAAATGGTAAGCTGTTTTTAAATAGACATAGTACGGCTTTATTAGAGGTTCCCCGGCCCAGCTTTCATCAATAATATCTGCCAGTTCATTCGTTATATCAATGCAATAGCGATCATTCCACCGATCATTGAACCAATGTTCAAGTTTTCTGGCGGCATCCTGTTCAAGAACATCTACATTCAATTCACCCTGGTGTTGAAGCCCGGCTAAAGTCAGGTTGCTGCTTCCAAGGTAACCAATTATGGGTGTAAATGGATCCCGCCGGTATAATAAATAAAGCTTTGCATGGAGGGTGTGCTTTAGAAATAATCTAACGATTACCTTTTTATTTTTGAGCTGTTCGGCAAGTTTCCTCAATCCCTGTTCGTCTTCTTCGGTCGGTATGCCAAACATCAGTTGGTTCCGAAAATCCAAAGCCATTTTCTTTTTTAAGACGGAGGCTGTGGCGTTATCCATCAAACCATCTTCTTTTTTTGCCAGGTGTAGTTTTAGTAAATCTTCTGACGGGCGCTGCATTCCAATAAGTAACCGGCAACACCCCTTATCATTACCTTCATAGGTATCAACGAATTCAGTCAAGTGCTTCCATCCCCGTAGGTTAAAATAACCCACACAAAAATCTGACTTATAGGAGACCCCCATTGATTTTTTCAGATTTTCACTAAACAAGTTTTCAATATTGTCGAATATTGTTGGCATAAATTATAACTCCAATTTAAAATTTATTTGCCCATTTAAAGCGTATATTTATTCGGATACTACTTACTCATTTGGCAGCTTATCTTGAACTATCTCTAATAGTCAAAATCGCCTGCCTTTTCATCTTATTACATTTATAGCTTTTTAATGGTCAAAAAAGTTATTATTCACTGTATGGGATACCCCGAGGATGGGAGATTTTAACTGCTTTAACTTTAGCCCAGAGGAAAGCAAACTTCTTAGTGATTGTTTCGACAAATCCGGATT
>CAZRVU010000055.1:0-11201 GCA_964603615.1 uncultured Desulfovibrionaceae bacterium | reverse complement strand
GGCTGATTTTTACAGCTCCCGCCCAAGCAAATTTCGTTTTATGCAGCAGAATGTAGTTTATGCAGCAGGATCAATTAATAAGTTTGAAACATTTTTCATATCAATGAATAGAAGGGATGATTTCAAAACAGGGGTGTCCATATTATGCCACAAGGTTGGCCGGTAATGTTTGATCGCTCTCCCCTGCTGGCCGCAGAAAAACACTATTTTCACCTCGATGCGGCAGGGCACTTGCAGTATTATTTATTCAACCGGTCAGGGGAGCACCGGGAAAAACTGTCCGGGGATCTTTTCCAACAAAAAATATACGGTTTCGACGCCGCCGTAGACTCGCAAGGTGCAGTGCATCTCCTGGGCTATGAACCGACAGGGGGTCTTTTTTATTTGGCTTTGCCCCGGGCCGGACAAAATACTCCGCTTCTGTTTTACCGGGATCAGCATAAAACAATTGACCATCTTTCGGCCTGCCGGGATCAAAACAACAACCTGCATCTTCTCTATTTGACCCACAGCGAGCGGCATAAAATGTGGTGGCTGTTTTATCTTGGCAGCAAACAACAAGGCGGCCAGCATCATTGGATGGAACCGGTGGTTGTCGACTTTGGCTACGGCCCTCCGGGACAATACGGGCTGATCGGCACGGATTTCCGGGATCGGCTCTTTGTCCTTTACAGACTTTTTAGCGCAGGAAAATATAGCCTGGTTTTTCGCCCGTTCACTGGAACCCCTCCCCGACCGGGAAGGACCGTCTTTCTTCAAGAGGAAAAAAAAACAAAGGAAAAGGAAGAGTGTTTTTTTCCTTCTTTTTTTGTTGATCCGGATAATACCTTGCATCTTTCCTGGCCCGCCCATCAAGAAAAAACGATGTTTTTAAACTATGCTTGCTGCGACCCCGCCGGTAAGTGGGGAAATTTTCTTAGCCTGGAGATACCGCCGGATTCTTTTTTGCTAGCGCCCCTTTTCCGGCATAAGCATAAACTGTTCTTAATCTGGAAAAGGAAACAAACTCTTTTTTATCTTTTTCTTTCAGCGGGAAAAGAAGAAAAGCCAGAAGATGAGGGAAAGCTGGAGAAAGAGTTAAAGCAGGGGATGCAGGAGAGTCAGAAAAAGCGGATCCTTGAAAACTGGCACCGGGGCAAAAATCAAAAAATGACCGGAGATGTGCAACTAATACGCTTGCGGCCTGCAGATGGCCCTGCAGAAAATATACCTTTCCGGGGGTTCAGGGGGTTTTCCCTTTTTACAACCGCCGGTAGTCCCCCACAGGGGATGCTGCAACCGGAAGATTTTGCGCCCCGGGTCTTGGAAACAGTAAATACAGCGGGCAACAAGGAAAAAGAAAACATTTTACCGGAGCTGATAGAGCTGCATGCCCTTGATATCCTCACCTCTTATACGCTAACCCGGGCCAGCAACCTGCAAACTACCAATGCCTACTTGAAACAAAAACTGGAAGAACGGGGAAAAGAATTTTCCCGGCTCTATGCCGTAAGTTTAACCCAAAAAGAAAACCTTGCAGAGCAACTTGCCTCCAAAAAGATTGAACTGGAAAAAATCGAAGAATTATTGCAACAGACTTTGGCCGAACTACAAAAGCGCCTGCAGCAACAAAAAGAGGAAATCATGAACCTGCAGGCGGAGTGTCGTGCGCTGCAGAAAGAAAATGAAGGGCTTAAAAAGAAGGAATTCCTTTTGGCGGCAAACCTGGCCCAACTCAAAGAAGAGATAACACTTTTAACCGGAGAGAAGGAAGCGCTAAAGGTAGAAAGGTTAAGAAAGCCTCCTTTTTTAGGCAGGTTGTTGCACAAAATTCGCTGCCAATTCCCTCCCAATGACAATTAAAAAAATGGGGGGGGTCCCTTTTCAGGTATTTCCGGAAAATATTGTTCGTAAAAAGAGCGCTGCGCCTGATAGTATTGAGGATCGGAGACGGGTATCTTTGTTTTTATCCCCTTTTCCCTTTCCCGGACAAGAAAATCCCTCTCCGCTTCGTCTTTATCATTTTTGGCTAGAATGCCGCTACGGACAACCTGTTCTTCATAGGGAACATTGACCGGGGAAGAAGCGGCAAACATCCCTTCCTTTGCAGCGTCTTGCTTTTGCCAGGATACTGCTGCGGGAAGCTCTCCTCCCGCCATCTGCAACAATTTTTCCAAATAAAAACTGTCTTTTCCCGCAGTTTTTAAAAACCTTTTTTCCCTTGTCCCCTCTCTCCCGTTAACTGCCTTCTTTTCGATTTCTGCTGCAGCCCTTTCTGCTCCAGCTTCCTTTTCCCCCTCATCCTTCACCCTTCTTTCTTCCATCGTTTTCTTCTCCTCTACGGTCTGCTTCTTTTGCGTTTTTCTGTAAAGTGCCAACCGGTCATCCCCCGCTTCTATCGGGGTATTATGCTGCCAGGGGTGAACATCGCACAAAACATCGACGCTTACTTTAAAAGGAGGATACCCAAATTTTGCAAGCAAGGGGAAAAAGGTCAAAAAAAGAGGGGTGATGCTGACATTGTATTTTGCATCACAGGCAAGCGTTATCTTTTCCGCCGGCAGGTCTTCTTCTAAGTTAAAAGGGAAAGTTTCGAAAAAAGCAGAAAAACTGCGCAGAAAAATCTTTTCCTGTGTTTTTTCCTCTCCTCTCGCAAATATACGGTAGAAAACAGGTAATTCATAGTTGCCCCAAAGAAAATACTGTTTTTGCCCGGATTTCTTGCCCAGGCGGGCACGAAAATTTTTTATTTCCAGGGAAATAATTTCGGAAAAATTTAGTACATAAAAATAGTACTTATGCTGCAAACGATAGAATGAATTCTTTTGTTTTTCATTTTGCAACTGCATCATCACACCCCATTCCCAAACCACAGATTAAAACAGGCTGAAACCCCCCCCCAGCCTGTTTTTAACTGGAACTAACCCCCGGTCAGTTCTGTTACCCTCAACAATTTTTAATGCCTGCAAAATCTTTGAGGTTGGTATTACGTTTGCCCTTTTTATCAATGATCACTACATCCCCGCGTCTTTTCGCCAGGAATTCTTGACAATCTTCCAAGCTGTAACCACGATGGGCCAATCTTTCATATAGTTTCTGCTCAGATTTACGCACTATTTTCAATAAATTTCCTCCCCCTTCCTTGTTTATGCTTTTTTATATTTTATGATTTTACGGGGAAAGTGTGACAAACTTGTTCGTTCGAGACCACTGAAATACTACTATCTTCTACTCTGTCCTCCTGAAATGAAGTTGAAGGATCCAATATTTCCGGAGCTAACGGGATTTTCCGCTAACGCCCAGGATGACAAGGAATGGGCAGTTGCAATTTTGATTTCTCTGCAAAAAATCTAGTTCTTTATCTGAAAAAAATTAACCTCACTTTCAGAAGCAATAAGCATAATAATCAGTGTCGGAGCACCATTTTGTTATAGTATACCAGGCATTTTTTCCCACCACAGATCTACGGTAGAGGAAAATTTATATTTATGCAGTGGAATCAATTTTATAATCATAACCTTTTAGCCTGCACGGACATAGAAATGCAGGCCGGTTTCAGCAGAAGGCAGCGCAAGTACTTTTTTAAAAGCGGCAGGAATGAAATTTAAAACGTCCCCGGCTATAAAACCTCGCGAACCGGAGTGCGCTTGCAGCAGATCGGCTGCCAGCCCGTGCAGGTAGGCTCCACAGATCGCTGCCTGGGCCGCCTCCAGTCCCTGGGCGGCAAGTGCAGTAATCAAGCCAGTTAGCAGATCCCCCGTTCCTGCCGTGGAGAGAAGGGGATTGCCAGTCGGGTTTAGGTAGAGTTCGCCATCCGGCAGGGCAATCACCGTATGAGCTCCTTTGAGCACTACCACGGCCTGCCATTCCTGCGCCTTGTCCACAGCCAGCGTCCATCTTTTCCGTTGCACACCGCTTACACTGTCCCCAACCAGCCGGCTCATTTCTCCAGGATGAGGGGTCAAAATCAAAGGAGCTTTTCCCGCAATCTGTTTTAAAAACTGCGGCTCCAGAGCCAGTGCACCCAAAGCGCCGGCATCGACAACCAGCGGTACGGATACTTCCTTGCATAAATTTTTAAAGAGATAAAGTGTCTCCGGGGTGGGCTGGAGGCCTGGCCCCAGGGCCAGAGCCTGGCAGGCAGCGGCAGATTGCATGATTTTTCCCGAACCTTTCTCCGTAAGGTTGCCCCGGCCATCGCCAGGAAAGCCCCGGACGATTACCTCTTTCAGTTTGGCTTCAAGAACCGGGCGCAGTTCTTCGGCCGTACCCACATAGACCAAACCGGCACCTCCCCTTAGAGCCGCTTCACCGGCCAGCGCCGCCGCCCCGGTCATGCCGGGTGATCCTGCCAGAATGAGTGCCCGCCCGTAGGTTCCCTTGTGCCCATCCAGCCGTTGCAGAGGCAGGCAGGCTTGCACAAAGTTCACGGTAACAAGGTTTTCCCGTAGCTCCGCCGCTGTAGTTAACTCCGCTGGCATTCCAATATCCGCTACGATCAGCCGGCCCGTACACGCCGCCCCGGGGAAAAGCAGCAAACCCCTTTTGGGCAGAGCAAAGGTTACCGTGTGGTGTGCCTGCACGGCAACGCCCAGGACCTCCCCGGTGCTGGCGGAGACCCCTGAAGGTATATCTACAGAAATAACTTCTGCCTCACTGCTATTCAGCGCCGTAATGACTTCCGCCAGCGGCCCACTGACCGGCCGGCGGAGGCCTGTCCCCAATAGAGCATCCACGATCAAATCGTCCGCCTCTAAATCTTCTATAAAAGCCAAAGGATTATTTTTTTTCAAAGACAACACTTCTTCACCCTGCCGCAGGAGTATCTGATAATTCACTGCAGCATCGCCCTGGTAGGCGGAGACCTGCTCCAGTGCCCAGATCGTTATCCGGTACCCTAAACGCCGTAGATGCCTGGCAATAACAAAGCCATCCCCGCCGTTGTTTCCGCGTCCACAAAAAATAGCCACCCGGCCCCGGTTCCTGCTGGGATGAATTTTTTGTATAAGTTGAACTACTTGTAAACCGGCATTTTCCATCAATACCAAACCGGGTATGCCAAACCGGCTCATCGCTTCACCGTCGATTGCACCCATTTTTTCTCCGGAAACTATCTTCATCAGCAAATTCCTCCCCATTTTGCTCATGCTTGTAATACCCTTCATCCTGCCTTGTTCCAGCCTACCGTAGGATTTTTTATAAGGGTTGCGTTTCAGATTCTTACCTTTATCCTGCCTTGTTCCAGCCTACCCCGTAAAACAAAGATCTGTCCACTATTTTACTGTTTAATTTTCTCTTTTTATTGATGTGATTCTACTCTTACTGCGCAGTTGCACCTCTTTTTTCTTCTTCCCGGGCAATTTTTTCGTGAAATGCTGCATCCAGGCTAGCAGCGATCACCGTGGCAATATCCTCAATCAACACATCCACTTCTTTCGGTGTGACGATCAGCCCTCCGGTATAGGGTTCCAATACTTCGCGAATCACTTCTTTTTTTTCTCCCCAATTCATGTTTTGCACGACATTGGCAAAAGCATTTCCCTGGGGGGATTCCTTTTTCATGCTTTCTGCCAACTGTTCCATACTGTTTCCGGCAATGGTCACTGCATCCACCACCGTGGGGATACCGATAGCATAGACAGGGACGCCCATCGTCTGCCTGTTAATCCCAAGGCGGCGATTGCCCACGCCAGATCCGGGAACAATCCCGGTATCGGCAACCTGCAAAGTAGTCGCCAATCGCTCCATTTGGCGGGCAGCCAAAGCATCGATGGCAATAATCAGATCGGGGCGAACATATTCGGCAATACCCCGTATTATTTCACTTGTTTCAATACCGGTAATCCCCAGCACGCCTGGGGCTACGGCACAAACCGGGCGGTAACCCTCCCCCAAAACCTCCGGCTTCAACTGCAAAATATGCCGGGTGACAAAAATTTCCCTTACAACACGGGGGCCCAACGCATCCGGTGTAACATTCCAGTTTCCTAATCCGATTACTAGAACACTTTCATTGCCGGTGCCATTGAGATGCATAATTTTGCGCAACTCTTTATAGAAAACCCGGATCACTTTATCCTGTAAAGCAGAATTTTTCTTACGCAGCCCCGGCACCTCGAGGGTTATGTAATTACCCATTTTTTTGCCCATCCGTGCTGCAGCCTCCGGGGTGCTAATCGTCACCCTTTGAATGATGATCTCCGCATCCCCTTCTTTTTCTACATTCACCCCCGGCAGTTCTTCCGTTTTGGAAATTACCTCGTGGGCTTCCAGGGCCAGGTCAGTTCTAATATTAAAACCCGGAATAAAGCCCAACAAAGCAGCAGAATCGGAATCCTGTGGCTCGATACGCCCATAAATCATTTTTTACCCGGCTTTTTCCCCGGGCTCCCTCCCTTGCCATCGTTAATTAAACAGCGGGCGGGTTGGAACGAACCCCGCCTTTTCAAAGAATGTGTTTATCCTTATGTTGGCACTGCTAGCACCTGAAAAAGCCTTTTCATCCTGCCACTGGTAGCCGCCACAAGGGGCGGTGCAAATGTTAAAAGCAAGGCTTTGCATTATGACCATTTTCACCACCCCATTTTCCCTAGATTAACCGGAAAAAAGCATTCGTATACAGTAAAAAGGCAAGGGAACAGCAAAAACCAAATTTGTGCTAAGGCCAACGGGGATTGGCCGGAGTTGAACGGGCCCCAACATTTAATTTTGCTTCTATCTGGCTTGGCCGGGCTTTTTCCAGTTATTCCACAGGCACCTGTCATAGCAGTTAACTTCATTCAGTATTGGGAAAAAGTTATTATAAATTCGCTTTTTAGGGGTTCTATAAATTAATAGGGAAGATAGGAAACCGCCTGGCAGCCCATCTGCTCCCAGGCAGCCGTAAATTTGGCCCTGTCAGCACGTTTATTTTTCCTAGAAGACAAAGGATCATTAAAATAAACATACTGTGCGTCATAACCGGTCAAAAGTACGGCATGCTCCCGGTAACTGATCTCTACCGGCCCTTGTGGCGTATGCCAAGTTTGAAATTCACGGGCAGTAAGCGGCGCAAAGGTAGCATTGGCCACCGCCCAAACTGGAACACCTTCGCTGATAAAAAGGAGAATATCTTCAAAAGCACACCCTGTTAAATCAATTGTACAACCGGGCATATACTTTTCCAGCAACTCCCGCACGGGGCCATGGTAAACTCCATAGCCGGGCTGCCTTAATGTATACATATTTCCGACAAAACCATAGTAGGGATCGCCAAAATATATTTTTCCTTTTTTGATTTGATAAGGGGTCGGATCTTTTTTTATTTCTTCAGCAAGAGTCATTTTATCCACAGGAACCCCGGCATACTGCAGGAGCATCGCCAGACAGGTAACTTCGCAGCCCCTGGGCAGTTCTGGGTTCTGCAGGATAAGAGGAACCTTCAGGCGCATTTCCGGTTGCAAAACATGACGTTGTGCAAAGCTGTCCTTTATTGCCCATTCATCAGTTTTATCAGCAATCATCGCGGATTCATTTGCCGGGATAAATTCCGGGGAAGATCTAGCTTTGGCCGCTGGGAAAATATTAGACCCCTTTTTGTTCAGGACCGTCCATCCCCAAAGAAACCCAATTATACAAAAAGATACCAATAGCGGCAGCAGTAGCTCGCTGGTTATCTTTCCTTTGTTTTTAGCTTTCTGCCGATCTGTTACCTTCATCATACTGTAATTATATAAAGAAAAGTGTGGAAAAACAAGCCAGGCAGGCCTTTCTCCAGAAAAAGGCTTGCCTGGCTCTAGTTTCAACGCTTCCCTAAAAATATTACTGGTTAATTTCTACAGTTTTCAAATGGTTATCCCAATGGACATTTGCCCCTAAAAATTCTCCAACAAAACGCACCGGCACCATCGTCCGGTTATTTTTGATCACCGGTGTGGTATCCACCCTGTGCTGCTCGCCATTCACCGTAACCACCGGGCTGTCGATTTTGAAAAGCACGAACCGTCCTTCCCGCGTGAACGTAACTTCCTTGGAAAGGTGGTCCCAACCCACTTCTGCTCCCAGGGCCTCAGCAATAGCGCGGAAAGGAACCATCACTCGCTCATCTGTATTGAGATAGGGTACAGAATCAAAAGAAATCTTCGCGCCGTTTACCAGTATAATGATGTTCCCTGCAGCGATATCCCCGTCAATGACATCCCCGGCGTTGGATTCATATTGGCTCAATAGATATTTTTTCCTTTCTTCCTTAAAACGGTTCAAAGCCGGGGCATAAAGCATTTCGATCTGCTGCGGGGTCAACCCCTCTTCCAGGTATTGGCCAATTTTATTTGTCCCCATCACCTTATCAAACATAACTACAGTTTGCTGGGTTGCCCCGCTTTTGGGAACCTTGAAATTACCGAGAGAATAGCCGTAGGCCAGGGCATAGATACCCGTCCGTGCCGGATTAAAGGCTGCATAGTCCGTTATTTTCAGCCTCACCCCTCCCGCTTCTCCCCTTTTTTCCGGCAGGAAGGTCACACCAGGGAGAGATGAGCCATTGAGCAGCCCCGCATATTTTGAAGCGTCGATTCCCTTCCCACCGATCCATTTAAAAGTATCAGCCTGGTAGATGCCCGTGCCTTCACCCAGACCCGTGACCATATAACCGAAAACAGCGTCCAGATCCGGGATATTGGGCGAAGTCTGCACCCATTTTAATCCGGTATCTGCAAAGGTCATGTCTCTGCTGTAACCCTCCATGGGCACCACAGTTAGATCGGCACCGATTTTCCGATTAAAATATTGTGCCAACTCCCCCGCCGTCATACCATGAGCCATTGGCAGAATATCGACACCAACAAACGTGATATAATACTCCTCGAGAACAGGCCCCTCCACAATGAGCCCCCCCAGTGGATTTGGCCGGTCCAGCACGACAACTGGTTTCTTGTTTTTTTGGGCAGCAACCATACAATAATTCAAGGTGGACATATATGTATAAGTACGCGCCCCGATATCCTGGATATCAAAAATAAGAAGATCCACACCTTCCAGCATCCCTGCTGTGGGTTCCCGCGTTTTACCATAAAGGCTGTAAACAGGGATACCCATCTTTTCGTGAACATAGGATTCTACATATTCCCCGGCACTGGCCTTGCCGTCGAGCCCGTGCTCGGGAGCATAAAGCGCTACTAGCTGGCACGCCGGATCGTTATAAAGCAGTTCTGCGGTGCTCTCACCGCGGCTATTCACGCCGCTTTGATTAGTAACCAACCCCACTCTTTTTCCCTGAATTAGATTAGAATATTTACTTTGGAGTATTTCGCTTCCCAATTTAAATGTTGGATTCCCGGTGCAAAAAGCAGTGGAAAAGCTTGTACACAAAAGGGCCGCAACGATAAAAATAGTAACTAATTTTTTCTGCATCATTTTCCCCTTCCTAGCTAGTCTTTTTACCCGGTGTTTGAAATAAATTTAGGCCATATTTCAATATATTTTTTAGTGTTTCAGCACGCTTCTACAGATATATACGTTTCAAACCCTTTTTAGGTTTCACTGCAACTATAGTAATTACTGGTAATGCACCTGTTTTTCACACGAAAAAACCGGGCCTGAAGCGGCAATAGAAAAAAGAGCGCCCCTTTGAAGTATGGGCGGGGTTTACCCCGCCCGCTGTGCACATGTTTACGCTCATATTATATTTTCCCCGGCATCTATTTTCGGGATAAAGGTACCATCCGGCCCACTGGGGAAGCCCGGTCGCTTCCATCGCTCCAGCCGCCATTTTAACAGGGGTACCGCCTGGCCTCAGCCGAAATCCGAACATGACAGGTTTCAAGTTCATGCCTTAATTTAACAGAGGTAACGCCGGGCCAGCTCCAGAAAATAATCTGCCCGGAAGTAAAGGCTGGCCAAGTCAATCCTTTCGTTTTTGCCGTGAATTGTAGCCCCCAGTTCGGGGTCGGCCCCCCTGGCCATATGCCCGATACCGTAAGCAGGAATTCCAGCCTCTCGTAAATACCGGGAATCTGTAGCACCAGGGGAAATATGTGGCAGGCAGAGCACATCCGCTCCCGCCAGCTTTTGTGTTGTCTCTACAATCAATTGGTAAGAATCCGATTGCGATGAAGAAAAAGTCGGTGCAACATAATTCGCAATTTCTAGCTCGATCTCCTCGCCTACCAAGCGGCGCAGTACCTGAAAAACATAGTCCTGGTCTTGCCCTGGTAAAATCCTGATATCCACATCAACCGTGCAGTTATCCGGTACAATATTAGTTTTGCTACCCCCGGCGATTACATTGGGTGAAATTGTTAGGCGCGTCATAGCCCGCAAGGTTTCTGCAAAACTAGGCTCCGCTAAGCTATCCAATAAGGAATCTACGTTAGTTGTCGTCAGCGCTTCACCTGTTTCCTTAAGGCGCAACAGTTCTTCCAATAAGTAGCGTACTTCCGGGATAAATTTTATTTCCGGTTGATAGCTTTCCAGGGCAATGAGCGCCCGGGCCATTTTCAACACAGCATTGTCGCCCAGGCTGGGGACAGAACCATGACAGGAATGCCCGCCGGCCTGTAACTTGCTCCAAGCAGTTCCTTTTTCGCCCACCTGCACAAAATAAATTTGCTGACCATCAATCGTACGCGGCCCTTCCCCGCCTTCGTTAACAGCAAAATCAGCCTGGATTTTTTCCGGGCAATTATTTAGAAGATACTGCACACCATGTGCGCCACCCTTTTCCTCGTCAGCAGTCGCCGCAAAAATAAGCGTTCCATTCAAAGTGGAAGCTTCCATTGCCAGGCGTAAAAAAGCATGGGCCTGGGCAGCCATTAACCCCTTGCAGTCCAAGGCACCACGCCCCCAAACCATCCCTCCGGCTATTTCCCCGCTGAAGGGGGCATAATCCCAGCCTTCGCCCGCCGGGACCACATCGGCATGACAAAGAAAAAGCAGCTTTTTGCTACCGGAACCAAGGCGGGCAATAAAATTGGCCCGCCCTTCCTCCGATTCGATAATCTCATAAGCAGCTCCCGCCGCTGCAAAAACATCCTGCAGGTAACGGGCTACCTTAAATTCATTACCCGGGGGGTTTACTGTATTTAAGCGAATCAAATCAGACAGCATACGTTCCGGGGCCGGGATCATGTGCATCACCTCAAGTTTTAAATGTATAAAAACATAGTATCCATGATTCTACTACATAAACTCTATTTGCAAGGCGTTCGCTGAAATCAGCATCCCTTCGACTGACAATTTTTCGC
>CAZRVU010000054.1:0-11351 GCA_964603615.1 uncultured Desulfovibrionaceae bacterium | reverse complement strand
TGTGAACCACACGGCCCTCAACCGTGCGCGTCTGCCTGTTCCGCCACCCCGACATATTTTTTATCGCTTTGATTGTAGCATAGTCAACTGAAATAATCAAGACGCTGGCGCATTTTTGTGGTTATTCTGTGATAATGTCACCTTGTTAATGATCATGGTAAAATGTCACCTTTAAAAGGTAAGGTGCCACTCTATTAATGTATGACCACAAAAACTGTTTATTGCAAGGATGCCGGTCAATAATCATGCTAAAACAACACCTTTAAAAAGCATGATATTAAATTATAATCACAATCTTTTCAATTAATTGTATATTGATGCACTGTAAACCTTTTTCTGCTGCTAGGGCAGGTTATACTTTGTTTTCGTCGAATGTTTTATGAAGGGAAGGTGCGCTATTTTCTTTGGAGGGGCTATCCATAACGGATAAATAGTTATGCTCTTTGTCTGGTGAAAAGGTAATATTTGATTATGATTGCGGGGGAAAACGGTATGCCCAAGGGCTATGTGTGGTGGACGCAAGAAGGTAACATTGCTGTCGTCACAATCAATAATCCTCCCTTGAATGTTCTTAATACCAAGGTTGTTATGGCACTTCAAGAATGCCTAAGCGCCATAAGGGAAACAAAAGACTGCCGGGCGATGGTTTTAACCGGGGAGGGTAGGGCTTTTGTAGCCGGCGCGGACATTAAGGAGATAGCAGAATTGCTCAACCTTTCTGTCTCTACCTTAGATTTTACCGGAAAAGTGCACGCAACCCTGGACTATCTGGAAAATTTCCCTATACCCACCATTGCGGCTATTAATGGTCTGGCACTGGGGGGAGGTTTGGAGCTGGCTTTGACTTTTGATCTACGGATTGCTGCAGAAACAGTGCTATTGGGCGTTCCTGAAGTTCAATTAGGGTTGTTCCCCGGTTTCGGTGGCACCCAAAGGCTGCCCCGTTTGGTAGGTGTTTCCCGCGCCAAGGAGATGCTTTTTTCAGGTAAGCCAATTACTGCAGCAGAATCGCTGCGGATTGGTTTGGTTAATAAGGTTGTTCCTCCTGACCGGGTTCTTTCTGCAAGCAAGGAGATGGCACATTATTTTGCCTCCAGATCCGGCAGGGCTTTACAACTTTTAAAAGAAGCAGTGGACAGGGGCATTAAAATGTCCTTAGAAGAGGGCTGCGGTGTGGAAAGAAATTTGTTGGATAAAGTTTTTCAGACTAGGGATGCGCGGGAGGGTGTTTCGGCGTTTATTGAAAAACGAAAGGCGTGTTTTAAACATTGCTAGGGGACGATTATTTTAACCGTCCCCTTTGCTAAAAAATTTTAATGGAAAATGATCTTAAAATAGTACCATATTTATTGCTGCTGGGCTTCTACGTTTCTTTGGGCAAAAATGTAGTAAGCATTGTAAAGCGCGATAATCACGCCGATAATGATATTGTTGGAGGCTAAAGAAGTGGAAGCCATGATAGGAGTAAAGTTGACTATTGCTAACCAGATCCCTAAAACCAGGTGCACAATATGGAAAGTAGTCATGAGCGGTTGTCCCCCCTTTCGGCAAATATCTTGCCCTTTTGTGGCAAAATTATTCTTAAATTAGGGGATAATTTTTTGTGACATGCTTTGTTCAAAGGTGGCTTCTATATATTGAAAAAAGGATGGCAAGGGGAAAACAAAGGTGATTACCTTAAGTTTTTGGGGACGGCCGGCGCCCGCCATGTGGTTACCAGGCAACTGCGGGCTTCAGGAGGGATCTGGTTTTCACTCGGCGGCGAGGAGGTGCTGGTGGATCCTGGTCCGGGTGCTCTGGTCCGGTGTTTTTCATCCCGGCCCAAATTAGATCCTTTGCACTTGAGCGGTATTATATTAACTCATCGCCACATAGATCATTCCAACGATGTTAATATTATGATTGAGGCGATGACGAACGGGGGGCGGAACAGGAAAGGTTTTTTATATGCCCCCCGCGATGCTTTTTTGCCTCCTGATCCGGTAGTACAGCTCTATGTTCGTGACTTTTTGGAGGAGATCGTTTGCCTGGAGGAAGGCAAATTGATCCAACGTGGCGGTTTTAAATTGGAAACGCCGGTCAGACACCGGCATCTGGTGGAAACATACGGCCTGAGGTTCTATTTGCCCGGTGGTAATATTTCTTTGATTGCGGATACGGCTTTTTTCCCGGAATTGATCGAACATTACAGCGGTACAACTATCTTGATCCTAAATGTAGTCATTTATCAGGATGTTGTTAGCGACCGTATTTATCATTTGAATTATAGGCAAGCCGGAGAGCTTATTAAAGCAATAAATCCCAGGGTTGCCATTCTGACTCATTTTGGGATGTCCATGTTGCAGCATAAACCTTACCTCCTGGCGCGCAATTTGGAAGAAAAATTAGGCATCAGGGTTATCGCGGCCAGTGATGGTTTGAAACTTTTTATTGATGATCTTTTTAGTCTGCCGGTTGTGGCCGGGGATTGAACGGGGTAATGATTTGTAACTACCCGGGGCAAAAACATGTCATAAAGCGGGGCGGTATGTAAAAGTCGGGGCATGCCAGACGAAAATTTGTCGTTCCGTTCGCAGTAGAAAATTGACTTTTTGCTTTGTTCAGTAGGATGATGAGCGGGTAGGTACAAGGTTTATAAAAGCAAATAGCGGTTTGGAGAAGGGGGGGCTAAACCGGCCAGTATTTAATAGCAGGTCGTTACTGCCTTAAAATATCTTTACGCATAAACTTTGAACCTTTTTTTCTTATGTTTTCTAGTATATAGTACTAGAAATTCCTTTATGCGCAGGTTGTTTCAGATTATATGCAGTTAAAAACTTGGGCCGGGGCAAAATGTTTACCTGTATTTGTAAGCTGGAATTGCTGCTCATGGAAAGTAACTCTTTAAAAGATAAACGCCGGATCGTGCGCAGTATCATTGAAAGGTTAAAAAGCCGTTTTAATATCTCTATCGCTGAGGTGGAGCACCTGGAGGCCCTCAGGAGGACGGCGTTAGGCCTGGCTCTGGTCAGCAATGAAACAGGTTACCTGGAGAAAACAATGAACAAGATTGTAAGTTTTGTTGAAGCTGATACAAGGGTACAAATAATCAGTATGGAGAAAGAAATCTATTGATTGAACCAGCCACCAGAAATGCGGTTTCCTTGTAACTATCTCCTTGTAACTATCTGAAGTAAACAAAAACAGGGCCTAAAACAGCAGGTGTGCAAAATTTTCTTGTTGAATATGGCATAACGCAAGCACAATCTTTGCCTGAAAAACGGCAGATGTGCTAAAGTTTTCAGCATGAAAAAAGGATCCATGCTATGTTTTTTGTAACTACTCACCTCTGCACAAGGATACTTTGTTGTCATCCTGAGCGTAGCGAAGGATCTATTTTTTACTATGCTCAGTGTGGCCGGCGCCTCTGTTATAAGTTGTCTTTCATGCAGTGGCTTTTGATACGCATGCCTGTTCTTGCTTGTCCTGGGTAGTTGCGTTTTTTTATTCAATCCCGGGCCGTTTTTTTTATCTTTTTCACTTGCCATTCTACTTTACCGCTTTGTGGCAGAAGGTGTAGCCAGGTATTGCCCGGCATCAAACGGATTTCCTCCTCGTCGGCTCCTAAGAAACGTGTTCGTTGGCTATAACTGTCTTTTTCCCACGTTATTTTTTCAATCCGGCCATTGCTGAAAAGGTAGCCTTTACCTTCACCCAACATAGTTATATCCAGATGGCCTTCCTCTGTGAAGACGCGGGTAGCCACAAATTGAACGATGATATTTTTTATTTCCACGGGTTTGTCATGGTTGGAGTCGATAAAAGGGCTACCATCATTATAACGGGTATAGGTTTCGCTGAGGGCATCCCAGTGGTATTCAACCTGGTTGCGGTCGCTAAAGCTTAACAGGACGGGGGAGATGATCTGCGCCGGTTTTCTTTGTTCTGTGTCTATAAAGGTAAAAAAGGTTTGAGGCGGGTTCCCTTGTAGGTAGTTAAACTTTTCTGCCCCGGTGGTCAGACTGGCCAGGTCTGTATAAAGGTTATGGGGCATATTTCTAGATTTTGATCTTTTAAAGTAAAGGGAGTTACTGATTTCATTGATATGCTTTAATTTTAAAGCGGAAAAGACTGCTTCCGTATGAATGGAATTTCCGCAGTGTGCAAGGAAACCGTCATATTCGTTGGTAAGGTAGGCAAAACAAGGCCGGGCACTGCGCACAGGCCCGATATCTTTTTCAAAGGGGGAACAAAAAAAAGTGAGGAAGCGTGTAATGCCCCCTTCTACCGGGACTTCGTAAACGAGCTCTGCTTCCTGCAAGCCCGCCTGTGGCCGGGCAGCCCGTTCGTTTTCGACTATAATGGCATAGGGGCGGTTGAAAATCTTGTTTACCGGGAGCCCCGTAAAAGGGGACAATTCTTTGGGCAGGGCTGCAGATGGCCCATCGGATAATTTTTCATGATCGGCCAGGCCGGGCTGTTGGGCGTCGATGCCCGGTTCTGGGGAGGGGGGGTCAGCTTTGCAGCCGGCTGCAGAAAAGGTTAAAATAAGGTAGCATAATAGCAGTAAATAAATTTTTTTTCTTTGGTTCATTGCCATACACCTCCATTATCCATATTCATTTAATACGAACAAACTAGTGTGCAAATACACGTTAAGGTTTTATTTATTATTTCTAGGACAAGAAGGGGTAAGAGAATGTCTGTAATCATGAAACCACTGCAAATGGCCCGGCATTTTATTGCTGCTTGTGTTGCCAACGGGGATCTGGTGGTAGATGCCACGGCCGGCAACGGTCATGATACTCTTTTTCTGGCCCGGTTGGTCGGCAGGCAGGGAAGGGTCTTTTCTTTTGATAGGCAAAAAAAGGCAATCGCTAATACCCGCCAGCGCTTAGGGGATGAAAACTTGTTGCCGCGCGTGGATTTAATCCAAGACGGGCACGAACACCTGGCCAGTTATCTCCTTAGCCCGGTAGCCGCAGTGATGTTTAACCTGGGGTATTTACCCGGTGGCGATCATGTGCTTATTACCAGGCCACGAACCACTCTTTTGGCTTTGGATGCCGGCTTGCGCAAGCTCCGGCCCGGTGGTATCATTACTATCGTTTGCTATACCGGTCATGAAGGGGGCAAGGAAGAAAAAGAGGCCCTCGTCGGCTATCTACAAGGTTTAGAACAAAAATATTTTAAGGTGTTGCACTATGAAATTATAAACCAGGCAAATGAACCCCCTTCTTTGCTGGTGGTTGAAAAACGAACCTGAATTTTACAGCCCAGTTTAACATTTTTTTACCATAAATGCAAGAAAAAGAAATACCGGGGCGGCACTTGGAAGCCCGCCCGGCCCCTAAATTTTGACTACTGTTTTAAATGCTATGCAGATTTGGCCAGACATGTTCTGGTGTATGTGTAAACGCTGGTGATGTTGATAGGTATTTGGAGGGTTTATTTTCAAATCCAACTTTTATCCAGGCTGGAAAAAAGGGTTGCATCAGTTGACATTTAATTTTTTTTTGTGTATACTAAATTTGCTGAGCGGAGCTGTGGTGTAGTGGTCTAACATGCCGGCCTGTCACGCCGGAGATCGCGGGTTCGACTCCCGTCAGCTCCGCCAAAAATGCCGAGATAGCTCAGTCGGTAGAGCAGAGGACTGAAAATCCTCGTGTCCCCAGTTCGATTCTGGGTCTCGGCACCAGCATGCGGAAGTGGCTCAGTGGTAGAGCATCGCCTTGCCAAGGCGAGGGTCGCGGGTTCGAATCCCGTCTTCCGCTCCATTTTGAAAAGAAAAGGCGACATAGCCAAGTGGTAAGGCAGAGGACTGCAAATCCTTTACCCCCGGTTCGAATCCGGGTGTCGCCTCCATTTTTATTTATGCCATATATCCATATTCTATGCCGGAGTGGCGGAATAGGCAGACGCAAGGGACTTAAAATCCCTCGATCACATTAGCGATCGTACCGGTTCGATTCCGGTCTCCGGCACCACTTGTAAAGAAAACGCCAGGGTTATGTTTTTATACCCGTCCCATTTCATTAAAGCGTTAGACATAGTTAAAGATTAGGGGTCCTTAGCTCAGTGGGAGAGCGCTTCCTTGACGCGGAAGAAGTCGTGCGTTCGATCCGCACAGGACCCACCAGGTTTTACCCCGGTATTTTAAACGGGGTTTTTTTATTTTATATTTTTTGTTAGCTAATTAACAAAGCGACATTATCACAGATTAACCACAATTTTTTAAAACACCCTTGACAAGAAGGTAGGTGTTTTAGTATTATAGTGGTGCACTAGTGTATTAGCTCACTATTATGGCGGTGAATGTATGGATTTTGATGCAACCAGACCGATTTATCTACAAATCATTGAACTGCATAAACGGGCTCTACTGACCGGGAAATTTAAGTCCGGTGATAAGATCCTGTCACAACGGGATTTTGCGGAGCAATATAAGGTTAACCCTAACACAGTTCAGCGGGCCTATCGTGAAATGGAGGCCCTGGGCCTGGTAGAAACTTTGCGCGGGCAAGGAACATTTATAAACGTTACAAAAGAGCAGCTCGATGAGATGAGAGAGGAAACTGCAGAAAATGCTTTTAAAAGTTTTATTTACGAAATGAAGACACTTGGCTTTACCCTGGCCCGGGTACTCACCCGGGTTCAAGAAGCCTGGGAAAAGGAGGAAGGCGAACCATGATTAAATTTGATGGAGCCTGCAAGCGTTTTGGTTCCACACTGGCCTTAAATGATATCAACCTCTCTTTGCCGGAGGGCAAAATAATTGGTTTGTTCGGACCCAATGGGGCCGGTAAATCTACTCTTCTTAAATCAGCGGCCGGACTGGTGCGCCTCAGCAGCGGCCGGGTTACAGTGGATGAAAAAAAACCGCAACTAATGCGAGCCCATCTGGCCTATTTGCCGGAACAAAACACACTCCCACCAAATTGGACCATTAAACGTGCCGCAGAATTTTACCGCGCTTTTTTTGCCGATTGGGACCATAAGCGCTATGCGAAGCAAATGGAATTTCTTAACTTAAAAAATGACATGCGGTTTACCCGGATTTCAAAAGGGCAGCGGGCTAAGGCCAGGCTGGTTTTAACACTGGCCCGCCAGGCACATTACATTCTGCTGGATGAACCTTTTTCCGGTATTGATATTTTGGCCCGGGAAGAAATCAGCAAAGCCCTGGTTCGCGACTATAGTGAAGGGCAGCAAACCATTGTTGTGGCGACACACGAAATTGACGAAATTGAAAACCTTGTGGAGCATATTGTATTTATGGACAATGGCCGGAGCACTGTGCTGGGTGATGCTGATGAACTGCGTCACCAGGAAGGCAAGTCCATAGTATCCATTATGAAGGAGGCGTTCCGGCATGGCGGTAAGTAAGTGGAACATGTTTAAACAGTTGTTCAAGAAAGACTGGGAACAGGTAAAAACGGAAACTTACTTTGTCCTGGCCCTGGCCCTCACCACAAATTTGGCTGTCAACATCTTTAATCTCCAGCAGGCTGTGCCGCTATTTGTTTTTACTTTTATGGCTCCTTTTTTGGTACCCCTTTACTCTGTTGTGCAGCTTTTTCGCCGGGAATGGTCCGGTGGTACCATCTACCTGTTGCTTTCCTTGCCCGTTGGTGGTTTTCTAATTTTCCTTTCCAAACTACTGGCTGTCTTGTTAGAATTTATGATCCAAAGCCTGGGGGTTTTCGGGCTGACCATTGTATTTGTTTACCTGTCCGGTACCGTAAACTCGCACCTAGCCTTTAATCTCGCTGATTTCTTCTATAGCAGTGACCTAGTACACGCACCGGAAATACATGCCCTGGGTATGGCCTTTTTAATTATGCTCGGTGGACTGGCGCTGGTCACCGCTACAATCTTCTTCAGCCAGTCGCTGGGCCGCTTAGTGCCGAAATATCAGGACTTAAGCGCCTTTGTCTTTTTTTTGCTATCCCTTTGGATTGCGATCAAAGTTGCTGCAGGCCTTGGCGGCGCTGTTCTCCCTTTTTCCACAACCCCGCCGGAATCTACACTAATTTGGCAGGTGGCCTTCTTTTTATTAGGCATGGAACTAGTGATCGCCGGCCTTTATCTTGCTGCTGCCGCTTATATTTATGACGCAAAACTGGAATTGTAACAGCAAAGACTCTTGGAGACGAAGCGATGTTTTTTTTCAAAATATCCTTTTACAGCAGAAGCACATACGTGGGAATTCTGCGGGAGGAGCTGCAACCCATGACTCCATGGGTTAATAGCGCGCTGTTTACTGCGCAACGGGGAGCTGTTTTCCTATTCTCCACTGTACTGGTTGTACTGGCGTGGCTGCGTTTTGATAGATTTGATCCTTCATAGATGTCAATTTATTGAAGAATTACTGTGCAATGAAGAATTTTAGAGTTTTTTGCCCGGCTGCAATTACGACATTTTTATAAATAACTTTTCAATGTCCTGTTTTTAAATATGGCTATCTATATTCATCATGTTCCTTAAACGGCTGGGGGTTTATCTTCTTTACCTAATCTGGATGGGATCCCTAGTCTTTAATATTGTTCTTAGGTACCGGAACCCTGTCAAGGTTTTAGTAAGATGAATATAAAGCTACTCTTCATACTGTCATGATTATAAAAATCTTTGTAACTGCTTACTCCTTCTTCTTGTCATCCTGAGCATTAACGAAGGGTCCCTGTTTTCATCTATTATGCTCAAGTGTTTATAAACTGGGTCAAGCGGGATCTACGGTGTGTTAAGCTGAGTAGTTACAAATTTTCCAATGTTATTATTGTCCACATATAAAAATTTCCCGACAAGTAGCCCAGAGGGGTTTTGTGGGCCTTGACAGGTCTTCTGAGAAGAATTATGATGAAAACGGTGTTTACTTTCTTTAAGGGGGTAGCAGGAATTAAATGGAAAAGGGCAGTGATTTGGCTGCAGAAAAAATAAAAATAGAGATAAAAAACTGGGGTTTAAAGGAAACTACTCCTGGCATAACGATCCTGGCTCTATTAAAAGAAATCGGCTGGAAAAGGCAGAGGGAGGCTCTGGCCGCCCGTATGAACGGTAGAGTTGTCGATCTCCATACCCCGCTGCACGATAATGCTATGTTAGAAATACTCACCTTCGATGATGCGGAAGGTGCCCAGATTTACCATCATACAGCCAGCCACGTTTTGGCCCAGGCCGTAAAAAGGCTTTTTCCTGGCGTTCGCTTGGGAATTGGGCCGTCGATCAGCAAGGGTTTTTATTATGATTTTGATTTTGCCTCCCCCATCAGCACAGAAGATTTGGCGCAGATAGAGCAGCAGGCCAACTTGATCATCAAGGAAGACCTGCCCCTCGAACGCCATGCAATGGAGAGGGAGGAAGCCCGCAGGTTTTTTCAAAGTCGGGGGGAAAATTACAAAGTCGAATTGATCGATGACTTGGCGGAAGGAGAGGCCATCTCCTGTTACCGGCAAGGTGATTTTTGGGATCTTTGCGCCGGGCCGCACCTTCCTTCTACAGGGCGGCTAAATGCGTATAAATTGCTCAATCTAGCCGGTGCTTACTGGCGGGGGGATGAGCGCAGGCCTATGTTGCAGCGTATTTACGGGACGGCTTTTCCCAGGCCGGAGATGCTGCAGGAATACCTTAATTTTTTAGAAGAAGCGCGTCAAAGGGATCACCGCAAGCTTGGCCGTGAACTTGATCTTTTCAGTTTTCATGAAGAAGGCCCCGGTTTTCCTTTTTTCCACCCCCGGGGAATCACTGTCCGTCGCGAACTGGAGAAATTCTGGCGAGAGGAACATTTAAAGGCCGGCTACTTGGAGGTAGAGACCCCGATCATTCTTAACAGGCAGCTTTGGGAACAGTCGGGCCATTGGGAACATTACCAGGAAAACATGTATTTCACGAAAATAGATGAACAAGATTATGCCATTAAACCGATGAACTGTCCGGGAGCCATGTTGATCTACAATACAGCGATGCGCAGCTACCGCGACCTGCCCCTGCGGATTGCCGAAATGGGCCTCGTGCACCGCCATGAAAAATCAGGCACCCTGCACGGGCTGATGCGCGTGCGCTGCTTTACGCAGGATGATGCCCATATATTCATGCTTCCGGAACAGGTCGAGGATGAAGTGGCGGCGGTGATCGCCCTGGTCGACAAATTTTATAAAGTATTCGGGTTCCGCTACCATGTAGAGTTGAGCACCCGTCCGGAAAACTCAATGGGCACAGCCGAAATGTGGGAAAAAGCCACTACGGCCCTGCTGCAGGTTTTAGATAAAAAAGGGATTCCCTATAAAATCAATGCGGGTGACGGTGCTTTTTATGGTCCGAAGATAGACTTTCATTTAGAAGATTCCCTTGGCCGCACCTGGCAGTGTGGAACGATCCAGCTTGACTTCCAGATGCCGGAAAAATTTGATCTCAACTATATTGGTGCAGATGGGCAGAAACATCGCCCGGCAATGATCCACAGGGTTGTCTACGGCGCTCTCGAACGGTTTTTTGCTCTCTTGATCGAACACTACGGCGGGGCATTTCCTGTTTGGCTGGCTCCCCTTCAGGTTATGGTGATCCCCATCACCGATCATCATCATGCCTATGCTGTAGAGGTGGGGGATTTCCTCCGCCGGGCGGGGGTGCGGGTAGAGGTGGACGATCGTGCCGAAAAGGTGGGTTATAAAATACGCGCCGCCCAGTTGCAAAAAGTACCCTATATGCTTGTTACCGGTGAAAGAGAGATCCAGGAACGCACGGTTGCAGTCCGCCTGCGCAGTGGTAAGGATTTGGGGCCTGTTTCCCTTACGGATTTTGCAGAAAGGGTTAAAGTTGAAATTACAGAAAGAAAATAAATCACTGCCGGTCAAAAAGAAAACGGGATTCTTCACTGCGTTCAGAACGACCAAAATGACGTAGCCAGGCAATCAAACGTGGTAGGAAACAGACCGGGTTAAGAGGATATTTGCAGCGTGTCAAGCATTTTTGTCGCTCATTCTTTGGTGTTTGGGAGCTAAGCATGAACCGTTGTGAATATAATTGAAAAGGAACGTTTGTGGCTAACCTAGAGGTGATGCCAGCTCTGAATGGGGTGGGGAGTCCAGATAATGATGCAACCGTGGGTAAAATTATAAAATATTGTTTGACGTAAAAATTTCTTTGTGATATATTTTAAATTATCCAAAGTAGAAGCCCCGCTTCTCACCTTGCAACGCTTTTTAGCTGTTAACAGGGTTATGCGCTCTAAAAGGAATAAGAAAAATGAACGTATAACAGGCAACGGATCAGGTATCTTTCTTTAATGATCTGATGCTTTTTAGCAGGTGGGGCCTTTGCCTGCTTTTTTATATTTCTAAGGAAAAACAGGAGGTGGCTTAAAGATTAGCAACAAA
>CAZRVU010000053.1:5505-11391 GCA_964603615.1 uncultured Desulfovibrionaceae bacterium | reverse complement strand
GCATCAAAAAGCAGCATCTAGGGTTCGCAGCATCAAAAAGCAGCATCTAGGGTTCACAGCCTCAAAAAGTGGCATCTAGGGTTCACAGCATCAAAAAGCAGTATCTAGGGTTCACAGCCTCAAAAAGTGGCATCTAGGGTTCACAGCATCAAAAAGCAGCTACTATGAAAATAGCGCTTTAAATATTTCCTTCCCCCGGTGTTGCTTCCGTTTTGTGGCGGCACAACTTTGTGATGGCACGCTATTCTATGGCGGTAAGCCTTTGTGGGGGCGCACCATCTTGGTGGCACGCTATTCTATGGCGGTAAACCAGCCTATTTAGTTATTGTCATCCTGGATAAAATAGGGTTTCCCTCCCGGTTAGTTATCGTCATCCTGGATAAAATGAGGGTTCCCTCCCGGTTATTGTCATCCTGAGCGCAGCGAAGGATCTTTGCCCCGTCTACCAGTAACAAATAATAAATATTTGAGGGTTGTCCATGTTATTAGTTTTAACAGCGCTTCTGCTTTTGGCGACATTTTCAACAAAAATAGCAACACGGCTGGGAATTCCCGGCCTGGTATTATTTTTAGCCCTGGGCATGATTTTTGGCAGCGATGGCCTCAGTATTGTGCACTTCGATGATCCGGTACTAGCCCAGCAGATCTCCGCGGCCTTCATGATTATCATTCTATTTGAAGGCGGTTTTAATACTAAAAAAAACTTGCTAAATATCGCTTTTAAGCCGGCCTTTTCCCTCGCCACCGCCGGCGTGATTGTAACGGCGGTGGCCCTGGCGCTCCTTTCCCATTTGATTATCGGCTTAGATCTTTATGCCTCCTTTTTAATCGGGGCCATCATCTCCTCGACGGATGCCGCAGCCATTTTTGCCATCCTGCGGGATAAAAACGTCCAGCCCAAAACAGCCGCCACCCTCGAAATAGAATCGGCCTCCAACGACCCCATGGCCATTATTTTAACCATCACCGTCATCAACTTCATTCAAGGGGTTTTAACCGACCCGTTTTCCATTCTAGCCAGCCTCGCCTGGCAGATCGCCGCCGGCATCTTCATCGGTTACCTCATCGGCCGGCTGGGCCCTTACCTTATCAACAGGATCCGGTTGGATACCGGCGGTTTTTATTATCTCCTCGTTTTAAGTTTATGTTTCTTTAGCTATGGATTGGCTGAACAGGTCCGGGCCAATGGTTTTTTGGCCGTATTTTTTGCCGGTTTTTACTTGGGCAATGCCGAATTCGTCTATAAAAAGGGTATCTCTCGTTCGGTGGAAGATACTTCCACGGTTTGCCATGTCATGCTCTTTTTAATGCTCGGGCTGCTGGTTTTTCCCTCCGAACTATTGGTGTCCTGGAAACAGGGCGTGCTCATCGCCCTGCTCCTAACTTTTTTGGCCCGCCCGATCGCCGTTTTTCTTTGCACACCTTTCTGGCCATACACTATAAAAGAAAAACTTTTGCTCTGCTGGGGGGGAATCAAAGGAGTAATCCCCATTGTGCTGGCTACGTATCCGGTGGCCGCCGGCTTGGAGGGGGGCAGCTACTACTTCAATATTATCTTTTTTGTGGTTCTCATTTCAGCCCTGGTGCAGGGTTCTACGATCGAGTTTGCAGCCAATAAGCTGGGGCTGCTAACCGGCAATAAATATCTTTCCCCGCATACTATGGAGCTGATCTCACTCGAACAATCAGGATATGAATTGCTGGAACATATTGTGGGAACAGGGTCGGCTGTTATTAACAAACAGATTAAGGAGATTCCCTTGTCTGCTAATGCTTTAGTGACAGCTATTATCAGGCAAAACGATATCATCGCGCCGCGCGGCGAGACCATTATTGCCGACCAGGACATTCTATTTATTCTTGTCCGGGATGAAGAGGAGGAAGAACTGTTAAATTTGCTGGGATTGCCTCCCGGGGGAGAGCCCGAAACAACGCCCGCCGCCGCAACACCCGCCGCCGCTGCAGCAGCAGTCAATCTTTTGGAAGCAGCAGATAAACTTCTGGCAGCAGTAGAAGATTTTTCGGAAGCAGCAGATAATCTCCCGCAAGCAGCAGTCGTTACTACAGAAACAGCTGCAGACGATCTTGCAGCAGCAGTAGATCCTACAGAAACAGCAGCAGATAATCTCCCGGAAGCAGCAGTCGATCTTATAGAAACAGCAGCAGGCGATCCTGCAGAAACAGCAGCAGGCGATCCTGCAGCAGCGCAAACGCCGGGTGACCCGGCAGCAAAGGAAACGGACGAACAACATGAGCCGGATACCAGCTTTTAATTCACCCCTAAAGGCAATGTGCCACCTAACTGGGTACCAGCGAACAACATGAACCGGATACCAGCTTTTAATGCAATAACAAAAGCCCTAAACAGCAACTATTTGACTGCTAAGTCCCTAACATGGTTAGGATGTTCCCCTCCAGCCACCGACGAAACTCACGGTTGCTGCCGAGTTAAGTCACTAACATGGTTAGGATGTTCCCCAACTGAGGTTGTGTTAAAAAAGGGCTTTTTGGGGGCAAACTTTTTCCAGCATAACTTTTTACAGCATAACGCCAGAATTGATCCGGAAACTCTTGACAAAAAAAATAAATCATATTATAATATAACTAACTTAGTTAGGATTACATATGCAAGGGAGGGAAATATCATGCTATCATCGAAATGCCCCGGACAGGATAGAAGATACTGGAAACCCGAGGATATTTATGAGATGGAGTGTCCAGATTGCGGGAACATCCTAGAATTTTGGAAAACAGATGTCCGCGTCCGTTGTGAAAAATGCCGGAGATTGGTCAGCAATCCCCGCTTCGATCTGGGATGTGCGGCCTGGTGTCCCTATGCCGATTATTGCCTGGGCGATGTCGCCAAAGGGTATGGAAAACCGGAATCATTCCTGGAGAAAATCCGGTCGGAGATGGAGCAAATTTTTGGAAAGAACAAAGAAGCCCTAGACAAGCTAAATAATGTGCTGCCGGTTGTGGAAAAGCTTTCCGCCGAAAGGGGGGCAGAACTGTTAGTAACCGTGTTGGCCGCTTGCTTCCAAATCATCAAGGAGTTCATGGATGAAAAAGCTGCACAAAAAACAATTGCGGCGTTGCCCGGCACAGTTGGTTTGCCCCATCTCGTAGTGGAGGAGGCCGTGCAGGTGCTTGCCGGGCTGGAAGAAGGGAACACAAAAAGTCTTCCCGCCCGCATGTTGCACAAAGCTTTGCGGCTGGGTGCCAAGACAGGCGCCAAGGCAGGCTAGAACAAGGGTTTAGGAATAATGTGTGGTGGGGATATAAGCCGGGTGCCAAGACAGGCGCCAGGGCAGGCTAGAACAGTGCAGGCCAGGGCTATCCCCAAGATACAGGCCGGCAGTATTTTCATTTGTTCATTATTCATAAATATAAATATATTTTGAGCCTGGCTAGGTTTGTAAGGAGGAGAGAAAATGTCAACCAAAATTACGCGGGATATCATTCATATCGATGAAGAAAAATGTGACGGATGCGGTTTATGTGTGCCAGCTTGTGCCGAAGGGGCGATTCAGATCATCGATGGCAAAGCCAGGCTGGCCGGCGAACGATTTTGTGACGGGCTAGGCGCCTGCCTCGGTGATTGCCCCCGGGGGGCAATCACCATCGAAGTACGGGAAGCAGAGGCCTTCGATGCCCAAGCGGTAGAGGAACGCCTCCGTTCGGCTCAAGGCGCGGCGGCAGAAACTGGTGGCCCGCCGGGAACGATAACTTGCGCCAGCGAAGTAGTGTTTGACCGGGAAGAAACAAAAGGAGGCTTGGCGGCGGCAGAAGCAGGAACAGGGGTGTCAGCAGAAATAGATGCAGGGGCGGCGGCAGAAGCAGGAACAGGGGTGTCAGCAGAAGCAGGAACAGGGGTGTCAGCAGAAGCAGATGCAGGGGCGGCGGCAGAAGCAGATGCGCCCGCAGCAGCCCTTCCTTCCGCATTGTCCCACTGGCCAGTACATCTCCGGCTGGTCCCCCCCGTGGCAAAATTCTTGCACGACGCCCACTTGTTGATTACCGCCGATTGTGTTCCCTTTGCTTTTGCAGATTTTCACCGCCGTTTTTTGAAAGGGAAAACGCTGCTGGTCGGCTGTCCCAAATTTGACGATACTTCTTTGTACTACCAGAAGCTGGTAGAAATTTTTGAAAATAATAACCCCAAAAAGATTACAGTGTTAATGATGGAGGTCCCCTGCTGTTCAGGGCTAAGCCAGATGGTGGCCGGGGCTTGCGCTGCGGCCGGCAAAGAAATTCCTTTGGAAAAAGTCGTATTTACCATTGACGGGAAAATTAAATCCATTGAAAATAAACTATAATTTATGCCTGGCCCAACATTCCAAAGTTTTCCCGGCGAATGTTTGCACCATGAGGTAATTCCCCATAAAATCCGGTATTCCCCTTCTTTTTAGAAGGGGAATTTTGCTATTTAAAGAACAATATACTACTTTTGGAGTATAAAATATTATACTTATTACCCATAGCAAATGGCCCTAAAGGGTAATGGAAAACATGCCCAAAGAATATATAATCAAACAAATGAACAAATGGAAAAAAAATTTGCACTGCTGCTATGTTAACGAACGATAGGCTCATCAAGAAACCAAAACAAATGGGGTTAATATAATGCCCATCTTTTTAGCACCGGGGTACCAGGTAAAAATTAGGGAACTTAAAAATAAAGCTACTCATGAAGCCACTAAAGCCACTGTAGCCACTGAAACCACCAATAAAACTGCCAATGTAACTGCTGAAGCCAACATTGAAGCCACCATCTTGGAGGTACGCACATTAAAAACATTGCTTGTTTCACTGTGCTGGCCCGGCTTAAACCCCGGAGATAAGATCGAACTAGAAATCCCTCAAAGAGGAAGAGGCGTTTGCGTTTCCCAGGCTCTAGTTATGGAAAGCGGGGAGAACAGCCGCTACATCTTAAAATTAATTGGCAAGCCGCAACTTCTGCAACGCCGGAGATCCCGTAGGATTACCGTTCACCACAAGGCAGAATACGTACTGTTAAGGACAAAAAAAATTTCACGGGATTTTCACGAAGGCCTGCTCCTCAACATTTCCAGGGACGGGGCGTTGTTAGCCTCGAAAGAACCTCTCGCCATAAATAATGAACTTTTTCTTATTTTTGAAGTAAATTTAGATACTTTACCTGAAGATAAGGTTATTCCTACCGGGATAGGGGGGAAGGTAGTCCGCAAGAACGATACTTTAGTTAGAAATGCCGAAAAGTGGGGTTACAGTTACGGGGTGGCCTTTGATAAACCCTTTGTTGCCTTAAACGGCTAAAGCCAGGCTAATGAGAGCCCCAAAGCACATTTTAGACATCGTAGAAAAATAACTCCACTGTTTATCTTTTTAGCAGGAGTTATCTCCCTGGTGTCGAATATATTCAAATAACGGGTTTTCCATTTAACGGAAGAAAGTGTCGAATTTACCAACAACAACGATATAGGAGAGAACACCTTTCACGGCACGTGAAATATTTTTCCGGGTTTTTCCCGGGTGATCAAGGCATGCGATCAATTATAAAAAAAATTTCCCCTGTGGGGGCCATGATGGGCAGGCTATAACTGGACGCTTTACCTGCCGGGAGCCACTAGCGTAACCGACCACAATAAAGTTGGTCGGTTTTTAATTTCTTAGTAACTACTGTTTACCGTTATAAACGCAGAACAAAGCATAATTCCTGCGCTGAAAGAGAGGGTTTCCATTGACTAAATTAGAGCAGCGCTTGCGCCTTTACCGGCGCAGGAAGGCAAGGAGGAGGAAAATGCAAAACATGTTTAAAAAGGGATGTATGAAAACAGCGGCGATTTTTCTGACAGTAATCATGCTTTCTTCGATCACGAAAGTGCCCGTGGTCTATGCCTATTTCAC
>CAZRVU010000053.1:0-5405 GCA_964603615.1 uncultured Desulfovibrionaceae bacterium | reverse complement strand
GGTTTTGCTGTCGCCGATATCGATCTTACCTCTGTAGAACTGCACTATGGCGGCAATGCAGCCTTTGCCTTCGCCGGCGAACTGGACGGCAATGAAGTACTGGTCGTTGACTTTGACCGGCAGGAGATTGCAGCCTGGTTTGCAGGTACAGACGAGGAGATGGAATATGTAACCTTTGTTGTGACCGGCGAAGGTTACAGCGGCGGGACGGATCGTTTCCGCTTTGCCGGGGAAGCCGGGCTCCTCCTCAAAGGCAGCTACGGGGTGACGGCCGTTGCCATCAACGGACCGGACGGCTTTTTCATCCCACCCCCCGCCGGAACAGCCACAGGAGTTTTTTCGCTGGTGGACCAGGCCGGCACCACGCTGCAAGGAGTGCAGTGGGCGCTGCAAAAACCGGTTGCCGGTGTGGAGATGAAGGCGGGGACGGGAGCGTTGACCGTCAGCTCTTCCGCGCCGGAAGGAGCAATTACCATCCTTGCCCTGCTGGAGAGCGAGGGCCGGACCCTTCTTGCCCGTAAGCCGCTCACACTTTACGCACAGCCGGCGGCAGCCATTGATGGCGCAGGATCAATCACCATTCCCCCGCTGCAAAAAACCATGCAGGAAGGGTACCGGATCGAAGCCACACCGGACCTGCATCTGACAAGCGTTGATTGGGAGCTGCAGGGAGCGCTGACAGGAATCAGCGTCGATAGCCAGGGCCGGGTGACCGTTGGCGGCGATGCCGCCGCAGAAAGCTTTACCCTGCTGGCCCGGCTGCAAGTGTCCTTGCAGGGCCTGAATATCTCCTTAACCCTGCAGAAAGAAATTTTACTGGAAACGGTTGTCGTGGATAAAATCGAAATCATGGGTGAAACACAGATTATCATCCCGGACGGGGGAGCCGAAGACTACTGCTATGAGGCCGTGGTTTACGATCCGGCAGGCTATTTGCTGCCGGAAGAAAACGTCCACTGGTACCTTGAAGACGGCAACTACGGTGTTTCCCTCGATCCGGCAGCCGGCATCCTTAGCGTGGAGGAGAGCGCGGTAGCAGGCAGCATTACCGTGGTTGCTGTTTCCGAACGCGACGCGGCGATCAGCGCCTATAAAACAGTGAACCTCGAGGAACCCGCTCGCGCACCGGCGATTCCCAGCCCCTTGCCTGAGGAGGGGCTAAATGAACCCTACCTGCAGATTGCAGGCAGCACGGCCATCTTCATTCCCCTTCCCGGGGATGACGATCCGGCTACCGCAGAAGTTTACTACTATACGGCACAGGTTTTTGACGCAGAAGGCCAACTGTTGGAAGAAGCAGAGGTTGTCTGGAGCCTGGCAGAAGCGGTGGAAGGGGTGTCCCTCAGTGCTGCGGGCGAGCTGACCGTGACCTCCGCGGCCGGCGCGAGATCAGTTTGGCTGATTGCCACTGCTCTTTCCCCGCTGGAAGCATCCGGCATCTACGAGGTAGAACTTCTCGCAGAAACGGAGCTCACCGTAGAGGAAGACCCCCCTGCCACGGGGCCGGGCCAGCCCGGCGACGATGCAGGTGAAGAAGAAGAGGAAGAAGCAATCATAGATGAAGAAAATGAAGATGAAAACATAGCTGCGGACGACGGTGACGGCGAAGGCGGCGAAGACGAAGAAAAGGACGAAGACGAGGACGGCGATGCTGCCGTACTTGACGATGAAGAAGATGAAGCTGGCGGCGAAGACGACGGGGACGAAGAAAAGGCGGTAGAAGCAGTCGTCGAAGACGAAGACGGCAAAGAAGACGGGACGGATCCGGATGACAACTCCGGGCAGGACCAGCCAGATCCACAGGCGGTTAACCCCCCGTCCAACGTAAATAGGGATGACAGCGATACAAACCCGGACGAACCGGAAGAATAAAACGCTGCTTCGTCCCGGGATGACTGGTGCTTAAACCGAAAATTTTCAGTGGCCGCAGGCGTGTCCATCTGGCAGCAAGAGGCAAAAGGAGGTAGATTGCAGTGCAAGACGAATATAGTGATTTTTCCCCGGCCCCCAGCACAAACGATTTTTTACAGGCTGCGGTAGAAAGCAGCCCCGCCGCCTACCCGGCGGAACAGATGCCTTCCGGCGCCGCAGAATCGCTGGCACCGGCACCGGCGTTGCCCGCTAAAAAGCAGCGCAGCGGCTGGCACAAGGCATTGAGCATCGGGGGAAACGTCCTCTTCTTTTGCCTGCTGGCCATGATGGTGGCCCTCGTTTTTTCCCTGGTGCAGAGCAGGGTCCGGGGCGGCCCGCCGCAAGTGGCCGGCCACCAGATGTACATCGTGCTCAGCGGCAGCATGAGCCCGGCCTTTGAGGCCGGCAGCCTGGCCTTTGTCCAGCCCGTCAGCCCCCGCAGCATCCAGGCAGGGGATATCATCACCTTTCACTGTGCGAGCGGCTGAGCGTCATCCACCCTCACCACGCACCGTGTTGTGCAGGTAAATACAGAAGGCGGACTTAGTTTTACCACCAGGGGCGACGCCAACGACGTCAACGACCCGAACCCGGTCGCGGCGGACAAAGTGGTGGGCAAGGTGAATCTGGCCCTCCCCTATGCCGGCTACATCATGAATTACGGGCAAAGCAAAATGGGGATGCTCACGCTGGTCATGATCCCGGGCGCCTTAATTATCATCTTTGAACTGCGTAACCTCTTTCGCCTGGCCGCGGAATACGAAACGGAGAAGGCCGCGCAGAAAAAAAAGGAAAACAGCCCTAGAAAGGATGAGGATACAAATGAAATTTAAAGTTGCACGGAGCCTGCTGGTCCTATCCCTGGCGCTCATCCTCGTGATCGGCGGGACAACGGTAGCCTGGTTCACAGCGGAATATAAGATGCCCTCCGCCGCAGAGTTAATCATGGGTACCCTTTCGTTTGAAATTACGAATACTGAAGTATGTTCCACCACTAAAGGAGCGCGATTAGCAGAGGCCGGGGATACATTTGCATGGGATGCAGATGAATGCAAAGAATTTAGCTGGACCATTGAAAATACAGGCAGCAAGACAGCATTTTTTAGAGCCAGGCCGGAAGCCGGTTTTACCGGGAGCGGTGAACCTGAAAAAGAAGCGACCGCCTGGGGGGAAGGTAATGATTTCTCCGGAGGCAACTGGGCAATGTATTTTGAATATCAAGGTGGAGAAAAACAAGTGATATTAAAGGGAAAACAGAAAGGGGAAAATCGAAAAGAAACTTTTGATGCCGGAATGATCACAGTAAAGCCCGGAGAAAATGACAAAGTAATCATTACAATTCAAACAAAAGACGGCTGGAAAATGCTTGATTCACATGTACACCTTGCTAAAACTCCCGACAATTTCCCCATAGGTGGGGGGGGTAATCCCAACCCCGGAAAGTTTGCTTATAAAAAACATTATCTGTCAGCTAGTTGCACCTATGAAATTGAGTCATGTAAATTCTACGACACGACACTCATAGCAGTCCATGCCTGCCTGACCAAAGGGGAAGGGGAAGAAACTACGCAGAAAAACATTATCAATTGGTCGTTGCCCGATGGTTCAGCCTGGGAAGCGGGCCTGGATGACGGCTGGTTCTACCACTGCCAGCCGGTAGAAAACGGGGAAGAGATCACGCTGGAGCTTGAAGGCTGCCTCGACGTCGATGCCGGGAACGGTTCTTGCACGGTCTGGCTGGAGGCAGAAGCAGTGCAGGCCACCCACGGCGCGGCAAGCGCAGAGTGGGGATCTATCAATCCTTGTTCATCCCAATGATCCCTTTATCCCATTATTTCAATGGGCGTTTGTAGCGTGTGTGGCAAAACCTGGGGGATTTGGTTTCCGGTGTTTGTCATAAACTTGTTGTGTCAGTGCATATTTGTTTGCAATGTTTGGCAATGTTTAGATTTTTCTTGGTCATGCTTTTGATGACGGCAGTACAATTCCTGCGCCTGTTCCGCACTAGGATCAAAGGGCGGGCGGGAATTATAACATAGTCTTCTGCAGGGGGCTATCTTAGCAACACCCTGTGGAGAAAATTTTGCACCAGGGGCGGAGGTGGGAGCGAAAAAAAGGTCGATGTTCGGGGTGTTATGGGGAAAGGGTAACGGTTTTATAGGTAAGGTTTAAAAAGAGTATGACGGTTTCTGACAAAGGCAAACCCGCCGCAAGGCGGGGACGCAAAGCCACAGGACCTTTTGAGAATAGAAAGGCAGCCTGGCCGCCAGAAGGGTATTTATTTCAAAATCCAAAAACAAAATCAAATTGGAGGCAGAGAAATGAAAAGCAGAATGTTAGTAAGCATGTTGGTTATTGCCCTGGCGGCGGCTGTCATCGGCGGCGCCACCATGGCCTGGTTTACGGATGCGGCGGATACAAATGAAGTTACTTTTCAAGCTGGGACGTTGATGGTTGATGTTGATGATCCCGTGGAAACGGGAACCTTCTCTGCGAACCTTGAAAGGTTGAACCCTGGGGATTGCATGGAGTGGGAATTTGATGTGAAAAACGTCGGTACCAAGAGTGCCAACTGGCTGCTCTATATGTGCTATCAAGATACTATCGGTCAGGACAATGATGCTTTAGGCGAAGGGCAACAGGCAGACCTAGTAGCCAGGAATTACGGCACGAACGGGCTTTCCGAAGTGCTCGAGTGGACAATCACGGTTGATGACGAAGTGGTATATAGTGGCGAGCTCGAAGGTGCCCCGTTTGTTCTAGGCGACCTTGACGCTTTTGGCGTTCCGGGAGAAGAAGGAGTAGATAGTTCCAAAAAAGTGGTTGTTACGGCTTGCCTGCCTGACGAGGAAACTGGTAACGAATATCAAGGTGGCAAAATGGATATTCTTTTCGGCGTAAAAGCATGGCAGACCACTAATGATGCACCAGCGCCGGGGGTAACCGAAGAGGATTGTCCTTGGGGCGAAGTGCCACCCGCGGAGACCTATACCGTTACATTCGTAAGCAATGGTGGCAGCGATGTGGACCCAGTTACCGGTTTGGATAGTGGCGACGTTGTAGACCCACTAGCTGCTCCGAGCTGGGAAGGCTTTACTTTTGAGGGCTGGTATGAAGACGACGGTACTTTTGAAATTCCGTTTACAAAAACATCTGTGGTAACCGGCAACATTACCGTCTATGCGAAATGGGCAGAGGTAGTAGTACCACCTGCTTTTTATAATGTATCAGTAGGCATATGCGGGACCTGCGGCTGCAGCAATTACGGTACAGTGAAAATAGTAAATAATAACCAAACGACCGGGTCATTCGAAGAAGGCACTAGCGTAGAAGTGAAAGCAACGCCAGGGACGTATAAAGAATGGGGAAGAGTTAAAAATTATAAATTCGACGGCTGGTACACGACCAGTAATTGCGCCAAAGGTACCAGGGTATCTACAAGTCAATCTTATACGTTCAATTTAACTGGCAATACAGCGCTCTATGCGAAGTTT
>CAZRVU010000052.1:0-11793 GCA_964603615.1 uncultured Desulfovibrionaceae bacterium | reverse complement strand
CGGTTTATGGATCTCCTGTAAAATCCGAATAAAGGTCAGCTTAAAACTAGGTATATCCCGGCTGGCAACGATCAGCGGCTTACTGAAAAAATACCCTTGAAAATAGGAATAGCCCATTTCCACAGCTCTAATATAATCTTCCCTGGTTTCCACCTTTTCGGCCAAAAAGGAGATATCCCTTGAACCTATCCTTTGTGGTAGTGCCCCTCTCTCTTCTTCAGCGGTGGTTAAGAAATCTACCTTAATAATATCGGCTAATTCGATCAGCGGTATTAATTTATCATCATAAACAAAATCGTCCAGGGCCAGTTGATAACCCAATTCTTTTAATTTTTTACAAGCCTGGAGCGTTTTTTCATCTAGTTCGCTATCCTGTAATATTTCGACAACAATATGTTCCTGGGGTAAAAGAATGGCTACTTCATCTTCCAATAAATTTTTGGTGAAATTAATGAAAGCCTTTTTTCCTCTGGTTAGCGTTTCCAAACCAATGAGCAGGAAGCTATTGGTAATAACATCAGAGGAAGCCTGATCCCCGTCCAGGCAGGAATAATATTTGTTTATGCCTGAACGATAGAGCAGTTCATAGCCATAAACTTCTTGTCGCCAGTTAAAAATTGGTTGCCTGGCTACATAGATATCCATGCCAGTTTTTCTCCCTTCCGTTATAATCCGGCAAGTTCTTCTTCCCAGGAAACCGCAAGCTGGCCACCTTGAAAGCGTACTCGCAAGGGCTGATCAAAGTAATTCTGGGCAAGATGGCCGGCTTGTGGTAATGATGTAAAATAGGTTAATTTATTGTCGTGAAGATTAAAAGTGGGATCGGCCGGTAGCCACCCAATACCCTCGAGGTAGAACTCAGCCCAACTGTGGCGGCAGCCTTTTAATGAAAGCGTTTCTGCGGGGGCCAGTTGCCAGGTGGTTCCGTGGCCCTTGGGGTCGGCATAGCCATTTACTTGCCTGGCGGGAATTCCGGAGGCCCGGCAAAGAGCGACAAATAAGGTGGCAAAGTCCTCGCAAACGCCGCTAGCAGTACGCAGTGCACTTAAAGCCCCTTTGTTGCGATGCGGGGATGAAAGGTCGTAGCGCACATAGCCTTTAACATAATTAAAGATGAGGCGCGCTTTTTCTAGCGGGCCTTGCGCCGGGGCGGTAACTTCACGCGCCCGGGCAATAATCTCCGGGTGATCGCTTTCGATTTTGGCCCCGGGCTTCAGCCAGTCCCCAGAGTCTAGCTTCTGTTGCCCGCCGGTAAGGGTGGGGTCAGAAGAATATGAAACAGTACATGCCGGAGGCGCAGAAGGCACGGCAGGTGCTGAAGGCGAAGAAGGATCCGGAGATTCCGGAGACACTGCGGGTGTGGCCGGTACCGTTGATGCTAAAAATGCTGCTAATGCTGATGGGGCTATTGATGCTGTTGGAACTGTGGATGCAGATGCTGTAAGTTCCGTAGGTGCTGCTGGCGCTGTTGAGGCCGCCGACGCTGCAGGCGCAGGGTAATGATAATATACTTGTGCTGCAGGCAAAGCAGCAGCCAGCGCCGGCAACTCTGCCTTCAAGGGATAACTTTGTAATTGATAGCTTAGAATCAAGGTTTCGCTCTTTCCCGGTGCCAGGTTATTAATCTGAAAGAGGGCCATGCGATTGCCTAGCGCTCCTATATTTATTTCCTGCGGGACATGGCTAAAGGTTTCCCGGAGCACAGTCTGGTAGGGCGAATCCAATTCCCCGAGCAAAGGAACGTCCATACAAATATTGGAGGAAACCGTACTCCCCTTGTTGGTTACGATCAGGCGGACGCGCAAATCGCGCCTTTGGGCCTTACCCAGGGCATACGGGGCACCCCCCCCGGCTGCTGTTGACGTTGTCTCCACGCTGGAGGCCTCGTCCGCTGTGTTTTGAGGAAGCACTTCCGTATCCGGAGTTTGACACTTTTCCCCCGCAGTGGGATCTGTCGTGGGAATGGGATCTGTTAAGGAAGGCTCTCTTAGGGACGCCTCATTTACGAAAGGTCCCCTGAGGAAATACTCCCTTTCTGCTGCCGCTGGGACTTCAAGCGGGAAAGACAGAAACAGGTTGAGAGGAGAGATCTTTAAAAACAGCAGCAAAAGGAAAACAAGCAGTGTTGCCACAAGCAGTATTCTTTCACTTTTCTTTGCCGATCTGCCGTACATGTTTGTCCCTCCATTTGAGGGACCGACAACCGAAAAATCCCCGGCCAGGCCGGGGATCAAGGGATGAAAACCCTTTTAAAAACAAAACCCCTGTCTTCGGCAACCTGGCGATCTTGGTTCGCGTCTTTGCGACGCACGAACTTTAGACCCATAGTTTTGCGCCCCACCCTTTCGGATGGTTTGCCTTTGTCGGTCAGGAAGCTACTCCTTTAACCTCTAGTCTTTTATTAACAAAACTCTAAACTAATATCTAAATATTTGTTCTATTAAGTAAACATTCTACAACCCTTTACATTTTTCCTTCCCAATAATTGCGTTTTCAGAATATTTTTCGCCTGTTTTTATTGTATAGCATAATTTAAAAATATGCATGGTCAAAAAGTCTACCTTTTATGGTCAAAAAGTCTACCTTTTTAAAATATATTTCGACATTAAGGCTCCCTTTCCTTTTTAAAATAACCCCGCCCCGTGAATATTTTATAAATTACCGGCACCCTTAATTTTTGAATCCTGTGCATTCTAAGTAAAACTACGGTAGGCGTTTTTATGAACATTGGCAATGCTGATGATGCTGAAATAGGGAGAGGAATATTTTCAAATGCAGCTTTTACTCCGGCCAAGCCTGGTTCAAAATAGGTAAAAAAATACTTTTATCAGCTTAGACTACTACTTTAGTATAATAAAATAATTATACTTTTAAATTAGATCAATGTATACATTTTGCTAATGCGCTTACAGGTTAAAACAGAAATAGTTCCTTCGCTAACGCCTTGCAAATAGAGTTTAGGCAGTAGTATCATAGTGATACTAACGTAGAAATGAGGACAACCGGGCAAAAATACTTTTGCTAACGTTCTTTTTTGATATTTCAACGTTTATTTAACCCCCGGGAAACTGCGAAGAGGGCTGCTTGTGTGCGATCCTGCAGGTTTAATTTTTCCAAAATCTGCCCGATATGTTTTTTAACGGTATGTTCACTGATGAAAAGAGTATCGGAGATCGCCTTATTATTCAGGCCCCGGGCTAAGGCAGAGAGAACCTCCAGTTCACGGGGGGTCAGTATGTCCAAGCTATTTCCCCGGGTACCCTTTTCATTGGACATGGCATGCTGGACCACGATAGGATCGTAATATTTTCGCCCATTTGCTACCAGTCGTAGCGCCGCCAGCAGCTCTTCGGGGAGAGCCTCTTTTAGGATATAACCGTCTACTTCCAGCGACATAGCCCGGGTTATCTCCTCTTTGGTTACATAGGAAGTTAAAATAATATATTTACAGTTGCTGTTTATCTCCCGGGCCTTTTTTATGATATCCAGGCCACTCTCTCCGGGTAAACGGAGATCAACCAGGACGATCTCCGGATCAGTTGTAGCGATAAGCTCCAGGGCTTCCTGGCCATTGGAGGCAAACCCGGCAAATTCTATGTCGCTCTCCAGGCCAAGCACCATTTCTACACCCTTCCTAACCAAGGGGTGATCATCAACAATAATAATTCTCACTTCTTATCCTCCCGCTAAATCTCTAGTTTGGCAACGCTTTATCTTGCAGCGTAGAAGTAGGTACAGAACAATGGACGACAGTCCCCCTCCCGCTTTCACTTTCGATGTTAAAAGTGCCCTGCAGGGATAGGGCAAGTTCCCGCATATTGATCAGTCCGAGTTTTCCATCGCTATTCACCGGTTTATTGTAGAAGGAAACATCAAAACCCCGGCCATCGTCTATTATTTTTAAATTGGCACCAAAAGGGCTCATCTCCAGTTCGACGGTTATATTTAAACATTTCCCGTGCCGCACGGCGTTGCCAGTTGCTTCTTTGATCATACGGTAAAACGCCCGGCACGTAGTCTGGTTTAGAAATTCCTCACGCCCGGTAACCTGAAAATCAATGGCAATGCTATTTATGTTCGCCAAACCATCCAAATAAGTTTTAACCTCATTCATAAAGGTGTTATCGCCCCGGTGCCGTGGGCTCAAGCGGTAGATCAGCAACCGCAGTTCCCGTGCCGTCTGCGCAGCTAATTTGCGGATTGTTCCTAGTACTTCTTGTTGTTCCAATTCCAAAAATACCGCTTTTTTGTGAAGGACATCGAGGCCATAAACAATACTAAAGAGATTTTGGGAGATGCTGTCGTGAATTTCGTTGGCGATGCGGTTTTGCTCTTCAATCACCAACAGCTTGTCATCAAAAAAGTCGGCTATACTCCTTTCAATAGAAACAGCGCTGAGCTCAGCTAAAAAAGAAAGGATTTGAGTAATATCCTCCACATCATGCTGATCTTGCGGCTGTAACGCAGCCAATATACCGAAACAGCGCGCCCGTGATACTACCGGCACACAAACCAGTTGCCCCTTTCCTCCACGGGAAAAATCGTCGGTCTGAATCTCCAGAATAAGCGAGCGGGGAGTAACACGTATTTCTGACCAGGCTTGTAACAAAACTTCCCGCCATTGTTCTTCAGGGAAAATCCCTCTTTTACCCCGTACGGCATAAAAATAACCGGGTCCCTTGTCAATTTGTGAATCTAATGGTTTTTCCATCCAAAATATTACTTTTTCGCATCCTGTCAGAGCCCTGGCATAGGCGGCAAAAAGATCGATTGCCTTTTGTGGATCTTCCCGCATGGAGATCATTTCTACTGCTTCATAAAGAGAGGCGATACGCTGCACGTTTTTTTCTGCCAGCTTTAAACTGGAGAGGCCCTGTATAACCTGCTCACTAAAAGAGATAAAAAGGGACAACATGTTCACAAAATCCATAATTTTGGACTCTTCTCGCACCTTGGCAACAAAAACAGCAGCCAATCTCTCCCTAAAGGACCAGATAGGCAAGGCCAACCAATCTTTTTTCCTCCCGGTTAACATTTTTTGCGTGGAAAAATCCTGCCAACAATCCCTGACTTCTTTTAAGATGTGAACGCCTAAAGGTTCAGGTTCTTCCTTCAAATTGATCGTTTTAAATATTTCGCCGGGTGTGAGAAAAGCAGGATGCAACGGTTTATTAAAAAGCAACACTGTTGCTCCGGAGAGGGGGAAAATAGATAGACAAGCCTTGAGCAAGCCGGAAAGAATATCCTTCTCGTATTTATAGGAAACAACATCTCTTTGAAAGTTAGAAAGGGTTTGGAAAAAAAGGTTGTTTTCGGTAAGGCTCTGAAAAGCGTCCATTAACTCTCCCTGCTGCAATTGTAGCGCATGGGATTGTTCCTTAAAAATTATGTTATGACGGGAAAACATCTGAATAATACCGGTCAGTAGCAATGTAATCAGAACCAGATCGGCGTTTTCACCAATTTTAGTGAGCAAAGCTACGCTACTGCCCTGGATTAGAACATCAGCAGCAGCGGTCCAAAGAAAAAAAATCCCCAGGAAAACCCAGGTAAAATAACGGGGCAAAAAGGAGGAAGCTACTATTAGGGGATTTAATGCATACCATAAAAATGGACTACGGGAACCACCGCTAATCGCCATTAACAAAACTACAGCGGCTATCTCCATCAGGATCAGCGCCCCTACAATGCGTACCCGTTGGTAATAATGTTTATAACCCTGCAATACCAAAAAGGAAAAAACAAATAACAGCAATATTATAATAAGTTTGAGAAAAAACGGTGATGACGTCCTTGTTTCCAACAAGTAAAAGCCAGAAGTAAGAAAAAAAGAAAGATAGCGATAAAAGCGAAAAGAGACAGATAAATGCCGATCGGTAGGGGGATATTTACTAAAGTATGCCCCCAGGTTTTTCCGGTAATTTTCTTTTTTGAGCAGCAGGCTTTCCTGCAGGTCATCTCTTATTAATTTTTTAGCATATTTCAAGGTGTTACCCCCCGGGAACTTTGCTTATCCCTTTAATTGCTTTTAAAACCGGAATCCCCTGGTTTGGTTAACAGATTTTCTGGCATTTATATATTTCAACATATTGGACAATATTCCTGCCTTTACCACAAACATATCGTTGATTCTACTGCCTAAACTCTATTAACAAGGCGTTCGCTGAAATCAGCATCCATGCGACTGACAATTTTTCGCCCGGGGCAGCAGAATGTAATTTTTGCAGTGGAATCAGCGTTATAAACGGGGATGCAGTGAAGGCAGATCTATTCTTAAGGCCACATCTACAATTTGCGGATCAAATTGGATCCCGGCACAGGAACGCAGTTCACTCCTAACCCGCTCCGCCGAACCTGCTGGTGCATAAAGACGGTTGGACAGCATAGCATCGACGGCATCGGCAATGGCAATAATCCGTGCACTGCGCGGAATGCGCTCGCCTTTTAGGCCTTCCGGATAGCCTGTCCCATCAAATCTTTCGTGGTGATGGAGAACGATAGGCCGGGCTGCCTGCAAAAATTGAACAGGAGAAATAATCTCCGCGCCGATCACCGGGTGCTGCTTAATAATTGCCAGTTCTTCAGTTGTCAGCTTGCCAGTTTTTTTAAGAATCTGTTCAGGAATACCGATTTTACCAATATCATGCAGGATCGCCGCCTGCTGCATCAGCTTTACCTTTTCTTTGGGAAGGCCCATCTCCCGGCTTAAAATCCCTACCAAAAATGCTACCCTTTCCTGGTGGCCTTTTGTATAGGCATCCTTGGCATCGATCGCCGCTACTAGCGAACGCACCGTTTCCTCGTAATGTTTTTCAATGTTTAGATAGGCATACTCAATTTTTTCTTGGAGAGAGTCGTTGACCACCTGCAACTCGCTAAATTTTTTCCGCAGGGCATTTTTGGCAGAACGGCGTGCCAGCCCCTTGGCCACAACTTCTTTTACCGCGCTGCTATCAAAAGGTTTGGTGAGATAATCCAGCGCACCCTGGCGCAGGGCATTGGTTGCTGTTTCTACAGAAGCATAAGCAGTAATCATCACCACTTCAGTTTCTGGCACTATACTTTTGACCTGAGCCAATAAATCAATGCCATTGATATCGGGCATCCGGATATCAAGAATCATCAAATCAAATTCTTCGTTACTTATGAAGTCTAGTGCTTCAGTACCACTACCGGCCGTAAATATTTCATAGTCGTCCCGCAGGATCATTTTCAATGCTTCCCGTGGGCCTTGTTCATCATCAACAATCATAATTCTAGGGGCTGACATCTTTCAGCCCTCCTTTCCCAAATAGATTGGTAAAAAAACCTTTACTTCAAGATAATTTTCCTTTGATAAGGAGGCCAAAACATGTCCTCCATGATCTTCAATTATTTTGCGTCCTACCGGAGGGCCAAGGGAAAGATAACCGTTGGCATAAGCTGTAAGGGGATCAAATATTTTTTTGACATTTTCTGGTGCTTCTTTAGTTTGACAATCACGCAGTAATATACACACGGATCCACCGGGCGTGCTTTTTTCTGCGGGGTCAGTTTTCATCTGGATCTCCCCGCCCCCTTCTATAGCACGAAAAAGATAACGTAAAATGTAGGAAATAGCCCGGGCAAGGAGGGTCTTATCCGCCCGCACCTTTAAATTGTGGAAATCGAGAGCAGTTTCCACCGTTGTTTTCTGTCCTAGTCCTTGCTCTTGTAAAAAAGAAAATCCCAGATATAGTATTTCATACAGATCGTGAATATCAAAATCATAAGCAAGGGAGGTGGAAAAAGCAATCAGTTGTTCCACAAGCTCATTTAATCTCTTCAGCTCCTGGCGTACCGTCGAGGCATAGAATTCACGAAAAGACTGGTCGGCATATTTTTCCGGCAAAAGCTCCGCAAAGGTTTGCACGGCAACCATGGGGTTTTTAATCTCGTGGGCCAACTGTCCAACAAATTTATTGAGCACATCTAGTTGTGCGGCCTGCCGTTTTTCTTTTTCCAGCATTTTCCTGGGCGTTAAATCTTCAAAAATCATCACGCTGCCCAAAGGATCCCCGGCAACATTAAGCAACTGGTAAGTGTTGATTTCCAGGGGAATGCGGATAGAAGCCGGTTCAAATTCTTCTTTCCGCCGGGCTTTACCTGTAATCAGGGTTTCGTAAAGTAGATCGCCCAGTGGGCTGGGTAAAAGGCGCAGATCCCGGCCAATAATATGCTGCGGCGTTAGTGCCAGGATTTCTCCGGCACGGGGGTTAAAGGTAATGATACGTTCTTCCGCATCGATCGCTATTACACCACTATTCATATGTTGCAAAACATTTTCAATAAATGATTTTTGGTCCCGCATCTGGTGGTGCAGTTCGATATCCCGCAAGGCAACAGCCACATTGCCGCAAAAAACATAAAGCGCTTGTAGTTCTTCTTCTGAAAAAGGGGCACCGGTAACTTTGGAGCCAAGGTTAAGAGCCCCCACCAACTGGCCGTGAGCAATCAACGGTATGCAGACCACCGCCTGAAGTAACTGCATTTCCTGGTATGTTTCAGCGGGGAATGCAGCAGGTGCAGAGGTGACATCTCCAATATGTAGGATACGCCCTTCCCGGGCCAGCCAAACCAAAAGGCCGGCAGAAAGTTTGAAGTGCAATCCCTCACAAAAGGAGGGATCCAGCCCCCTTTGCGCCACGACTGTATATTCTGCCAGGCTTTCGGTATCGAGCAAAATGGAGAGCTTGCCTACAGGAACAAGCTCCACAACAGCATTTAAAAAAAGTTCCAGCAGGCGGTCCCTGTTAAAATTATTATTTAAGGCCCGCGAAAATTCACACAAAACCCGTTCCCGGTTATCATGCCTGGCCGGAAAGGTATGTTTCTCTAAAACAGCTTTGTCAGGCGATATTGATACTTGTTGGGACATATATGTTTTTTTATAGTTTTCTACCGCCAGGCGCAATTGTTCTCTTTCTAGAGCACGCTCCAAAGCGATACGAATATTTGAAGACTGAAAAGGAGTCCGGATCTGATCGTAAAAGGCCTTTACCTCTTGTAAGGATAACTCACTTGTAGTTTCGCCAGCTAAACCTAGATAGGTCAGATCTGGCCGCAAGCTTAGCGCCTCTTTCAACCAGGTGGAAACCCCCGTGATGCTATTATCGACGAGAACCACACCAGAGGTGATTTCGTTAATTAACTGTAAACCTTTTTGCCCTGCCGGGCCCTCCAACAGAAGGTATTCTGCCGGAATAAATTGCGTGATCGCCCGCAGGGTGCTCTCTTGCCCGGTAATAAGGATAATAAGCTTCAAACCACCGCTTCTCCTTTCTCCCTACTATTTCCGTTTTCCAAAAACTGCAAGGTTAGATATTCCACCGGTTCTTTGCTGCTCACTGCCGGCAAGCAGATTTCAAAAACGGTCCCCTGCCGGTCACTTTCAAAGCGCAAGGTTCCATCATGTTCAATAATGATCTTATGGCTGATACTCAAGCCGATGCCCGCCCCATCGCTTTTTGTTGTGAAAAATGGATCAAAAATGCGCTCTTTCTGCCGCGGGCTAATGCCCGTGCCCGTATCACAGATACGAATAACCACCTTTTGCTCCACCGGGGCAGAACTACCGGGATCTCCGGCTGTTTTTTCTGTCGCTGCAGGGCAGAACACCGTCACCCGGAGTTCCCCTCCCCCGGGCATGGCCTGTACCCCATTTAGGCAGATATTTAGCAGTGCCTGCTTTAGCTGATCCCGGTCAGCCTTCAAAGGCGGAAGATTCCTGCTATAATGTTGGAAAAAGTGGATCTTTTGTGCATTTAGCTGGGGAGCTAAAAGATCTGCAATTTCCCTAACCAGGGGTTTGATCTCCACAGCAGTAAATACAGGCTGGGAATCACGTGCAAAATTTAAAAGCTCCATAACCAGTTTATTGATGCGCTTTATTTCTCCTTGTACAATACGGGAAAAATTACAGCGGAATTCTGGATCATCATATTTTTCCGGCAAAAGCTCGGCAAAGGTTTGAATGGAAACAAGGGGGTTTTTTATCTCATGGGCCAACCCTGCCGCCAGGGATCCCAGGGAAGCCAGCCTTTGAGCCTGGTGCTTTTCTTTTTCCAGTTCCTTCACCCGCGTAATGTCACTTAAAACCAAAATTGCTCCACGTTTTTCTTCTTCCCGTGCCACGGCTTGTGCATAAAGAAAACGCGGCCGGTCAGCGACAAAAATTTCTAATTCCTCTTCATATTTCTCCTCATCCCCCTGCAAAACTTGCCGCAGGGGGTGACAAAGGTGAGGATTCAACGCATTTTCCATCTGTTGTTCCAACACCTTCCCTGCTGCCAGGCCGGTCAGCCTTTCGGCGGCATCGTTAAAGGTAGTAATCAGACCGCGGGCATCGACGGCAATCAATCCGTTGCCCATATTCCTGAGAATGTTCTCCAGGTAACCCTTGACCTCCCAAACTTCCTGATAGAGCCGGGCGTTTTTCAAGGCAACAGCCACCTGGGAGGCAAGCGCCATCAACAAACCAACATCCTGTTGGGAATAAGGTTCTCCAGATAATTTATAACCCAGGGCCAGAACACCTTCCAGGTTGTTTTCCACAAACAGGGGAACGAGGGCTTCTGCTTGCATTTTTTTCATCTCTGCCAGAAGCGGCTTTCTTTTTTCCTGCTTGACAGTTCCTTTTAAATCTGTCTTGAGGAGAACCTCCCGGTTTTTTTCAAGGCGGGCGAGGAGGGGGTTATCCCCAGCCAACTCCCGGCCGTCCTGCATGGGGGAACAGGGTAAGCCGGCATATTTTTGGGCCGCAACATAGAAGGAACCTTCCCTCCCGCGCAGGTAAAGAATGGCACCTTGTAAATAAATAGCCCCCACAACCTTGTCCACCAAAAAAGCAAAGAGGTCATCGCGCTGCAAAATAGTAATCATGGCCTTGCCAACATCCTGGAGGGTATTAAAGTAATGATAGGTGCCACGAAAGAAATAGCGATCGACCAGGCGTTGGATCATCCTTTTAAACGGTTGGAAAACAACCGCCAACAAAATGAAGACGGTAAAATAAAAGGCCGGCACGGCATTCCAAGCCGGGTAGTATTTTCCCATAAAGAAAAAAAGAAGGATATAAATTCCTACAGGCAGCGCCAAGGAAAGCATGTGACCAAGAACCTTGCGCAAAACCAAATTGATATCGAGAAGGCGGTACCTGGCAATGGCATAACAAATGGAAAAAATGCTGGAGAGGGAACCAACGGGCCCCAATCCCTGCAGAGGTTCCGCCGAAAAGCCCATTAATGGTATAAAAATGTTCAGGGAAATCCCCAAAATAAAGGATAGGAGAATCCCACCAAAAAAATAACGGATTTGAAAACGCACCAGTCCCCGGGAAAGGCGCAACTGCCGCCGCAGGATGCAAAGTGAAAACACGGGAAACGCGGTAAAATAAATTGCATAGAAGGGAAAAAACGGCCCGTAAATCTTTACTTTGGCCCCCGGGAAAAGGATTACATCTTTTATTACAGCCGGTGTCAAGCTGAGGAGGGCCAGGGCCAGTACCCCTCCAAGGATGAAAAACACTTTTTTAAAGGGGTATTTCTCCCCACCTGCAAAACAACGGGCAAGGGCATATACGAACCAGGGCGTGACAGCGGCCACTGCATGCGAAACCCTGATCCAGAAAAGCGATCCCAGGTAATCCTGCTGCACCGTCACCATGAGCACGGCAATGCTCCAAAAAGAAGCATTGATGCCGAAACCAAAACATAAACGGTGCAACAAATTGCGGGGTTCGTTCCTGTAAATTATAGCGCCCAAAACAAGGTGGAC
>CAZRVU010000051.1:0-11949 GCA_964603615.1 uncultured Desulfovibrionaceae bacterium | reverse complement strand
GTATCATAATCGGGATGAGAGATATACCAGTTGGGAATCTGCTCATCTGCCGGTAGTTCGTGGTCAATTAATACGGGAAAGCCCATGAAGATCGCTGCAAAGTGAGCTGCAATCTGCACCTCATCTCTTTCACCAAAATGCAGGACAAACGCCCGCACCCGCCGGCGCTGGTAATCCCGTGCGTTTTCCCGCTCCCCGGGAGGAATCCCACCAAAGGCCAGGCCGGCACGCAGGGCGTAGTTAACAGCGTGAATTACTTGTGTAAAGTTCCCGGTGGTGAAGGTAATAAAGTCAATACCCAGCCTGCAACCGGCATCGATTGCCTGATCGATCACTTCATAGCTCATAAAGATCATGAAACCCTTGGACTGTAAGTCCGTGACAATTTTGCCGAGGGCTTCCGATGATTTAGCCTTGCCCACGAGGACGGCCTGCCCGGGAATCGTCCAGTCTACAAGCAGAATCCCATAACGCCGCACTACCGGGTCACCCAAAAAACCCGTCCAGGGGGCCACGTGCAGTTTTTCGCCCTTGATGTAGCGCAAAGCCTCGATGATTTCTGCAGCATAAGCGGTAGCTTCCCCGCACAGCCGGGCGTTTAAGAAGTTTAGTTCTTCTTTAATTTGATTGCGTAAACGGTTTAAAATAGGCACCAGCTCACCCAACTTGGTTACTTGTTCCCCGCTGTAAGCGGTGATAACCGGCAGGTAATAACCGGTATCCGGATAGCCCACGGGATGCTCCGGGCCATAACGCCTGATTGCTTTATTCAACAAAATTTCGGCGTAACTGACGGCGATGATCGCCCCGTCATACGCCTTTTGAAATAACGGTAGAGGGGGGTTGGCCTCGTCAACTGAACCCTCATATATCTCATCAAAAGACTCTTCCCATTCCTTTCTTAATACGCCAGTATCTGCCATATGAGTTCTTACCTCCTTTTGAACAGTATTAAAAATTACCAGGTTGCCGAAATGGCTTCTGTTTCATAGGTTTCTTTGGCTTTCTGATGCATTCTCAGTTTCCAGGTCCTTTCATCCAATGCCGCGAGGATTTTCTCCGCGCTCTTATAGGGATCTGTTTCCCAGATGAAGTAACCGCCGTAGACATCCTGGGCAATCTGCAGTGCAATACCGTTTACCAGTTGGCTACCGGGAATCGGCGGCACCACACCAACATGAGTAGGTAGACCCAGGGTAACCAGCCAGCTACCGATCGCAATAGCCTTTTCACTCATAGCCTCCGGTGCACTTGCTGCATAGGGAACCTTTGGCGTATCCATCTTCATTTCTTCGGCCATATAGGTCATCAGGTCATAAGCCCGGGAGTTATCCACGCAAGAGCCCATGTGAAAGACCATGGGAAGCTTTTCGACCAGCGTATCCTTGTTGGCTTCATTCAAACGGCTCAGGAAGGCCTTGAGCCCGTCGCCGGCATATTTTTCCACCGCATCCCAGTTCAGCAGACCGGTCTTGGCATAAGCCTGCGCGGCACAACCCGTGGCTACCAGCAAAACATCATTCTTCGCCAGCTCCTGGGCAATAACGGTGTGCATTTCATCGTGAATACGCTTCAAGTTGTTGCAGCCACAGAGCAGGCAGACACCGCGCAGTTCACCGGCAAGGATAGCATCGGTAAGCACGCTAATCGGGTTGTCCGGGTTAATCGCGCCAAAGAGATCCATAAGTGCTTCTACGCTGAAGCCCGCCACAACTTTATGTTTAACCTGGGGAATAATGACTTCTTTTTTTCTTTCTTGATAAGCATTGATGGCAATTTCAACAACCTCACGTGCCTTCTCCATGGCCCTGGCTTCATCAAAGTCTAAGTGATAAGCCCCGGGGATCTTCACTGAAGGACTGGTCGTGATGATGCGGGTATGGAAACATTCCGATACCGGCTGAATCCCCGGCATGATGCACTGGATATCAACGACCATGGCATCGACAGCCCCGGTCATAATTGCCAGTTCCTGTGAGGCATAGTTGGTAAGGATAGGTACGCCCTGCCGCATCAAGAGTTCGTTACCTGTACAGCAGATACCAGCACATTTAATCCCTTTAGCACCTACCTTTTCTGCTTCACCCTTCATTTCCCGGGCTGCCTGGACGATCATTTCGCTCAGGATGGGGTTATGGCCGTGCACAGCAATATTCACATATTCTTCGTCCAGCACGCCCATGTTGGCCTCCGATACAACCGGCTTGGGTGTTCCAAACAAAATATCGGAGATACTGGTGGCGATATGCTCACCGGTATAGTCAGCTAAAGATACCTCGAGGCTTTTGAAAACAAGGTTGACGGGATCGGCATCCATCCCCACGTGCGTTTGAGCCATGGCCTCGGCAATGGTGCGGTGTATACTGCTCGGCAGGATATTGCAATCCTGGAATTTTTCGGTTCTTTCGGGAACGATTACTTTCGTAAGCCAATGAATGTCTTTTCCATCCAAACGGCTGAAATCCTCGATGGAGAGATCGACGATCTCTTTCAAAATGGCCATGTCCTCCTTACCTTCTACGGAAAGACCCATACGCTCGGCCACGGCATACAGTTTCTTAGTATCTTTAATAGAATAATCGGGTGCTTTGCCTTCGACTACTTCCCGGGCTAAAAGCGTAGAGTGAATCCCATGGTCGGCGTGAGCAGTACAGCCGCCCAGTTCATAACGGACCAGGTTGCGGGCAACGATGGTGTAAGCAGTTGCTCCACAGATCCCCTTAGGTGCCTTCTTGGTGATACGGCAAGGCCCCTGAATGCATATACGGCAGCAAATCCCCTGTTCGCCATAGTTGCACTGCGGCTGCATCTTCAAATAACGGTCATAAGCAGTGTCTATACCGCTATCCTCTGTCCGGGCCAGAATTTCTAATACAGCCGGATCAATACTTCTGTTGCGGTCTTTTTTCTTATCAGTTTTGTTCTGCGCCATTATCTTTTTCTTACCTCCTCTTTGAATAAATATCAATAAACTAGACCATTCCAGGTTTGTCTACTATCTGCCCGTCACCCCCGTTTCTTCCTAATCTGCTGAAAAACTTCTTCCATTCCGCTTAATAAATTTTCCTCGGCAAATCCAACCGGGGAATCCGCCATGGAATCTTCCCAAACCTTTTCTGCAAACGGCAAAATCCCAATAATCTCCTTAGGAGAGAAATTATCTTTTAAAAAATCCTCTTCTTCCGGCCGTCGAACCTTGTTGCCTAAAATTTTAACATCCTTGATACCTAAATCGAGGGCCAGTTGCTTGACCACCCCGGCAGTCTTCACACTGATCCTCGTAGGTTCAGTCACCACTAAAACCATATCCACACCCCGGGCCGTACCGCGCGTCAAATGTTCGATACCGGCGCTCATGTCTAAAACAACTACTTCTTTTTTATCTAGCAACAGGGAATTTAGAACAGCATTAAGAAAAGAGTTTTCCCGGCAGTAACAAGCTGTCCCTGCCTGCTTAATACCTCCCATAATTAAAAATTTTATCCGGCCTTCCTTAATACTATAATCATCGACAACATCTTCCACATCAGGATTGAGGCTATAAAAAGCACCCTTCCCCCCACTTTTTTCTGCAATTACATCTTCCATCTCTACCAACGGGGTAAATCCAGCCAACTTCTCCGGATCCACCCCCAGGGCCAAACCCAGGCTGGCATCAGGATCAGCATCTACAGCAAAAACATCGAAACCATTTTTAGCAAAAAGATAAATCAGATTGGCAGCAACAGTTGTTTTGCCTACTCCACCTTTACCCGAAACAGCAATTTTCACAAGGACACTCCTTCCCCTTATAAATGGATCGCCAACCAGGCCCGGGCAGTTTTTGACACGTGCCCTTTGTCCTTCTTTCTACTTATTAATTCAGGCAATAGTATTCAAAGTTCTACATAATTCGTAAAATACCTTTTTTAAATGATTTCTTTGGGGATACTGCTTATAGCTGCACTTTTTGGTTACTTCGCTACCCCCAGCCTTTATTCCTGCGCCAGAATTTTCTTAACTTTAGGGGTGGCAAAAGATGTGGCGTAGCTCCAAATTACGCTCAGAAAGTTCTACGATTCAGCTGCACATGCCGCTACGCCACATTCTTACGCCACTAAACAGTAAAGCCCAAAAAGGACACGAAAATATCCCCAAATAGATAAATAAAACAAACCGGCGCATCCCTTAGGAGACAGCACAAAAAAAGGGGGAAAAACCTTCAAAGAGCAGCAAAAATGCCCCGTTTTCAAACGGGGCATTTAATAATGACAGAATTGAATACGCTTTTTCAAGTCCGGCAATCAGATTGAAAGATAATTGTTCTAACTAGGGGAGGCTTCTTCTTTTTTTGAGGATTCAAGGTTTGCTTCCTCTACTTTTTTCGTAAAGGTAAGTTTTTCTTCCCCTTCTGGTTTATCCACAATTATCACTTCGCCATTGACAAAACTCCCGCGCAGTAACTCCTCTGAGATGCCGTCTTCCAGCCTTTTTTGAATGACGCGCCTGAGGGGACGGGCGCCATAGGCGGGATCAAAACCTTCTTTGGTTAGCAAAGCCTTGGCTTCCGGCGTGACCTCAATCTGCAAGCCATGTTCGGCAATGCGGCCAGCCAGATCTTTCAACATCAAGTTGACGATCAGGGCAAGATCCTCTGCACTAAGCGATTTAAAAACAATCAGTTCATCCACCCGGTTTAAAAATTCCGGCCGGAAGGTTCTCTTTAATTCGTCGAGCAGCCGGCCTTTCATATACTCATAGGTTTTTTCCGGATCGGCAGGCCTGAATCCCATCCCTTGCTGTTTCTTAATGAAGTTGGCCCCTACGTTCGAAGTCATTATGACGACCGTGTTACGGAAATTCACGGTTCGCCCTTTACCATCGGTCAAACGTCCGTCTTCCAAAATCTGCAACAAGGTATTAAAAACATCGGGGTGCGCTTTTTCAATCTCATCCAAAAGGATAACACTGTAAGGTTTGCGCCGGACTTTCTCCGTCAATTGGCCCCCTTCGTCATAGCCCACATAGCCCGGAGGGGCACCGATTAAACGGGAAACAGTGTGTTTTTCCATATACTCAGACATATCGAGGCGTACCATGGCCTCCTCGTCCCCAAAAATCGCCTCCGCCAGACTGCGGGCCAGCTCCGTTTTCCCCACGCCCGTAGGCCCCAAGAAGATAAAAGAACCAATCGGCCTTCTTGGATCCTTCAACCCGGCCCTGCCGCGGCGGATCGCACGGGAAACAGCCTCGACAGCCTCTTCCTGTCCAATTACCCGCCGGTGCAGTATCTCCTCCATGCGCAGCAAGCGTTCTGCCTCTTCCTCGGCCAGTTTTTGCACCGGCACTCCTGTCCAGCTAGAAACAATATGGGCAATATCTTCTTCCATGACCAAAGCTTGATCGGAGACAACCTTTTTCTGTTCCCAGTCTTTTTTCAACTCATTTAATTTGCCCCTGAATTGCTGTTCTTTATCACGCAGGCGGGCCGCCCTTTCAAATTCCTGGCTCCGCACAGCAGCCTCCTTTTCCTGCCGGATGCTTTCCAGTTTATCCTCCATTTCCTTTAAATCAGGTGGGGCAGTATAATTGCGCAATCTCACCCTCGAACCTGCTTCGTCGATTAGATCGATAGCTTTATCAGGAAGATAGCGGTCCTGGATGTAGCGATCGGCCAGGTTTACCGCCGCCTCCAGCGCTTCATCGGTAATTTTAACCCGGTGGTGGGCTTCATAGCGGTCACGCAGGCCTTTAAGGATTTCCAAGCTCTCCTCCTTACTCGGCTCTCCAACCATAATGGGTTGGAAACGCCGTTCCAGGGCGGGATCCCGTTCAATATATTTCCTGTATTCATCAACAGTCGTCGCCCCGATGGCCTGCAACTCGCCTTTAGCCAGCGCCGGTTTAAGGATGTTAGAGGCATCAATTGCCCCCTCTGCTGCACCGGCCCCAATAATGGTATGCAATTCATCGATGAAAATGATCACATTCCCGGCTTGCTGCAGCTCTGCCATCAGCTTGCGCAAACGCTCCTCAAATTCCCCCCGGTATTTGGTGCCGGCAACGACTGCCGCCAATTCCAGGGTAACCACTCTTTTGTCCCGCAAGATATCTGGAATATTCGACTCGGTGATGCGCTGGGCCAGCCCTTCGGCAATAGCGGTCTTGCCCACACCGGGCTCGCCAATCAGGCAAGGATTATTTTTTGTGCGCCGGCTAAGGATCTGCACGACCCTTTCGATCTCTTTTTCCCGGCCAATCACCGGATCCAACTTTCCTTCACGGGCCATACGGGTAAGATCACGGCCAAAAGCATCCACTGTCGGTGTTTGGGGAACATTCTTGTGCCCGCCACCCCCGCCCAACTGGGATTCGCCACCCAGGAGCTGGATTACTTCCCGGCGTGCTTTTTTGAGATCGATTCCCAAAATGGTTAAAACTTGTGCGGCAATACCCTCGCCTTCTCTTAAAAGCCCCAGTAAAAGATGTTCCGTGCCCACATAATTATGGCCCAAATTCTGGCCTTCTTCGATCGCCAGCTCGATCACCTTTTTGGCGCGGGGGGTGTAGCTGATACCTTGAACCGGGGCTTTTTCACCTTTTCCGATTATTTTTTCCACTTCTGCACGCACCCGGGGCAGTTCTACATTCAAATTTTGCAGGCTGCGGGCAGCAATACCGGAACCTTCCCGCACCAACCCTAGCAGGATGTGCTCTGTCCCGATAAAATTATGATTTAATCTTTTTGCTTCTTCCTGGGCCAGCACCAACACCTGCTGTGCCCTTTCTGTAAAACGCCCAAACATGAACATATTATTTTCACTCCTTTAAGCTAGAGAAATTTTTTGGCCACCGATTATATTTTACAATTAATACAGATTAGAATATATTAATTCGCGTTTTCTTTCCGGATCGCGTTTACAACTTTTTCTTTTCCTTCAACCCAAAAATTCAAATCAGATATTTTTGAATTTGCACCGCCCTTTCTAGATCCCGTTCATAAGAGCTTAAAACCGTTCCTTTAAGATACTGCAGGCACCCTGGCTGCGTGAGAACTAAAAGTTCGTTGAGTATTTTTAATGAAATGCCTTGCAAAAGGCCCAGATCCACCCCCAAACGAACATCTGAAAGCAATGTCATGGTTTCCTGTGAATCAAGCATACGGGCATATTTTAAAATGCCAAAAGCCCTGCCTGCCCGATCAGCCAATTTTTCCCGTCCTTCATTTAAAAGAAGTTCCCGGGCCTTTCTTTCCTGATTGATCAACTGTTGGGCAACACTGTAAAGATTTTGCCATATTTCATCCTCAGATTGACCAAGGGTAACCTGGTTGGAAAGCTGTAACAAATTACCAGTCATCTCCGATCCCTCGCCATATATACCCCTGACCGCCAAACCAACTTGATTAATTGCAGAAAAAATACGTTTGATTTGCCGTGTTATGACCAGCGCCGGCAAATGCAACATTACCGAGGCACGCATCCCCGTACCTACATTTGTCGGACAAGCCGTAAGGTAACCTTTTTCTTCATGAAAAGCATAGTCGACCTGGCTTTCTAAAAAATCGTCATAGCGGGAGGCCTCCTGCCAAGCTTTTTCCAACTGTAAACCGGGCAATAAACATTGTATACGGAAATGGTCTTCTTCATTAACCATGATACTGATTATTTCGTCCTTTCGCAGGAGTAAGGCACTGCAATGGCCCTCCTTGGCCAAAAGAGGACTGATCAAATGTTTTTCGACCAACATCTGGCGGAATACCGGCGAAAGAGAACTTGTTTCGATCATTTTTAACTTATCTTTTCCCTTCAAACGGTTTTGAACAATTTTTTCTACTAGAGTATAAACCTTTTTGCGCTGCTCATCAGAAGCCAAAGGAGGGAAAGGAAGATCATGGATATTCCTGGCCAGCCTGACCCGGCTGCTGAGCACAATCTCTTCCTCCGGCCCTTGCCCTTCCATCCATTTACTGGCTATTTCTTTTCTTCTCTCCTCTTGCAATTTATCCTCTTCTTCATTAGCCTTCATTATTTCTTCGAGCGGATTCCTAGGCAGGGCATCTGGTAAAGATACCTTTTTTTGATCATCGGGTCTAATTTCATCAGGCATGGCTTGCACCCCCATCGGCAGATTCACTTTCCATTTCCCTAATTTTATCCCTCAACACGGCAGCCTCTTCGAAGGCCTCTGCTGCTACTTTTTCGTTTAACTTTTGCCGCAACTGTTCTATCTCTCTTTTTAGTTGCACATGGGAACCGGCTCTTACCGGAATTTTACCCCTATGCTTTTGACTGCCATGCAGGCGCCGCAAAAGGGGCGTCAAACTTTGCTCAAAAGCCTCATAGCACTGGGCACAACCAAAACGCCCCACCTGGCCAAATTGGGTGTAAGTTAACCCGCAGGCCGGACATTGCAAACCGCTATAACTTTTAGGGGCTACTGCCTCAGAGCCGCCGGCAGGCAAAAATTCCATTAACCCTGAGAAAAAATGTTGTAAAGGGAAATCTCCTTCCCAGGGGATCTCCATCTCCCCCTTTTCCCGGGCACAATCTTCACAAAGATAGTACTCTGTCTTTTTTCCATTAATAATTTTTGTGACATGAACAGAAGCGTTTTTTTTCCCACATTTTTCACACAGCATCTTTCCCGGTCCACTGATGCTTCTTTTTCACATTTTGGGACCGGTTTCACCTCCTTACCTGGCAATAGCCAAAACTATAACGGTATGCTTTGGCGATAACCCGTCTTGGATATTGAAAACATGATTCTACTGCATAATATAATTTTTGCTGTGGAATCAAACATTAATTTACTTCAATTTATTTTTACCAGCATCAGCAGCATCTCCTTGAGCATTCTGCCTCTAATGATATCCCTGGCTGTTTCATCTTTTATCAACTGTACACTCTCCAGGGAGGCTTCTATTAGCTTCGATTCGCGGAAAGAAATAAATTTTGATTCATAAAGCCTTACGATTAGTCCTTTAGCTTTACTGCTGCTGATTCCACCATCTATAACCTCCCGGAAAAACATGGCCAGGATATTTTCCACCGGCAACTGTATTTGACGAATCCGGACAAAACCCCGCCCCCCCCTTTTGCTCTCCACCAAATAGCCTTTTTCTACAGTAAAGCGCGTTTCCAAAACATAATTAACTTGTGAAGGAACACAACTAAACTTGCCGGCCAGCTCTTTTCTGCGAATATCAATGAAGCCAGCCGTGCTTAACTTTAAAAGCTTTTTTAAATATTCTTCCATATGATTGGAAAGGTTGCTCATATTTTTTCACCATTTCGTTTCTATTGATACCCGGGCTGAAAATTCCCCATACCTTGACCTTCTTTGACCTTACCTGACACTATTATACCCCGGCCAATGGGGGTTAATGCAAGTCCCATTTCTTTAAATTACAAGCTTGATACCGCTATATCAAGGGTTAGTTTAGGTTTACATCTTTGATAATGGATTAATTCTTTGTTTTGCTTTGCCTTACCTATACTTATAAATTACATTCTACTTTTACGCTTTGTTAACCCTTAGGTGAATAAAGGTTAGAAAAAATATTAACAATCAGAACCCTTTTGATAAATATAACATCCTCATCCAGCCCAAAAACCTAAAGCTGCACCTTGCACCTGTAAAAGGTACCATTCTTTCAATTCTTGACGGGGAAAAATATAACACCGTCCCTTCAACTCCCGGAACCTTAGGGTTTCGCCTGTTGAAGATACCATTTTTCCAGTTCTTGAAATGTAGGTATCTTTTTGCCTCTTTGGCAAACACTTTTGATCGCCCGGACATAAAGTACCTGATAAAAATAAAAATAGGAACAGCAGGAGCTACAAAGTTTTGACCAGATGTTTTCCTGCCTCCAACAATGAAAAAGGAGATGCGTACATTGCGAGCATGGTTTCCAGCGGTAAGTAAAAACCCATTCCCAGAAACGTTCCTGAAAAATTTGGAGGTTTTCTTCTATCTTTTTTCTTTTTATCTCTTGGAGGCTGATAACTTTCACATTTTTACCCCTTTATTAGGTCCCTATTTATTAGGTTTCTAAATTTGAGCCCCTGCTGGCATAGGGCTAAACTCTCTCAAAGAATCGCATAAACGCAGATGTATGCGCTATTTAGAAGTATATTTTTAATATCAAGCCTTTTGTTCTAGCCAGGCCAGATTAAGATTCCTACCCCCATTTGCTTGATTGTGAGTTTCAACCTTTTTTATTTTATCCTTTTGTGGTGATCTCATGCACATTAACATCATTCTTGGAAAAATGGATAAAAAAAAGGGAAAGATAAAATCAGACCCACATTAATAAAACCAACTTTTTTTATGTTTGCCCTAAACAATTTCAATAAAAAAGTTCAGGGCAGCATATTTAGCCTTTAACCCTGAACTCCTGCCTACATCTATCCAGACTTTTTTAACGAAACGATCAAAACGGCACGACAACCATTTCATCGGGAATTAAAGTCAGCTTCTTCAAACCGGTTTCCGTTACCAGCCAATCATTTTCCAAGCCGACAAGGCCTTGCCGCGGGAAAACAAATTTTGGTTCCAAGGCAAAAACCATGCCCGGCTGCAAGGCAAGCCTTGAACCACGGCTCAAAACAGGCAGTTCGTCAAGATCTAGACCCAAACCGTGGCCCACAAATTTTACCTGATGATCCGCATAGCCCATGAAATAATCCGCAAGATTGTAACGTGCCGCTAATTTGCAGGCCAATTCATATAAATCCTCGCAAAACACTCCGGGAGCGGCCATCGCAACGATCCCGGCTTGAATTTCTCTTGCTACCGCCTCCGCTTTCTGCAACTCCGGGGAAAGTTCACCAATGGAAAAGACCCGTGTTTCGTCGAGGATATACCCCTCATAAACACAAGAAAAATCAATGGTAACCGGTTCGTGGGGAGCCAGCGGCTTCCAGCCGGCGCCCTGGGAACAAGCCGTCGTTACCCCCCGGCCGCCCGAACAACTATCCAAAAAAGTACTAAAACAGGCACTTTCCCCGGAATAAACATGTCCTAAATACATTTCCATATTAAAAGAGCGCATGCGCAGCAGCCCTTGATGACCCTCCCGGCGTAAAAGACCTTCAATTTCTGATGAGAGAACGATCTCTGGCTTACCAACCTGTAAAAGCGCAGGAATCTGGCTGAAAACATGGGCAGAACGTTCCGCTGCACGTCGGAATAAAGCGATCTCAAAAGGTGATTTTAACATGCGTATTTCGTGTATCGCTGCAGAGACATCCTTAAAGATAACACCGGGAAACAATCCTTGCAAACGCGTATAAAGATTTACAGGCAGGATATCGAGTTCCAACCCGATTTTTTTTATTGCACCAGCGCTGTGCTCCCGCAAATACGAAGGCAGTTGTTTGAAACTATTTAAGGGCAGTATGTTTTTCCAAGCCGATTCTTCCTGTGCCCTCCCAAGGTTTCGCCGTACCATAAAAAGAGGTTCTCCCCCGGCAGGTATGAACAAAAATCCCTGTTGCATTGAACCGCAGAAATAAAAAAGATCCATTTTTTCCGTGAGAAGCGCCCCGTCCAAACCTTCTTGTTGCAACCGCGACTGTAATTTCTTCACTCTTTCGGTAAGTTCTTCTAAAGGCGTTAACTGCAAGCATATTCCCCCTTCAAACATACTATTGGCAATTTTCACTACCTTTATCCTATTATTTGTGGGTATTTTTGTCAAACCCGGCCCTGCGTTACTTACATACAGCAATGCAATAATAATTCCACTGCATAAATTACATTCCACTGCATAAAACGAAATTTGCTTGGGCGGAAGCTGTAAAAATCAGCCCATGAAGACGCCACAATGTTGAAGCAAAAATGGCAGAACGCCATTTTTAGAGCCTTTTGAAGAGGACGTTCCATTGGCCCGGGCGAAAAACTGTCAGTCGAAGGGATGCTGATTTCAGCGAACGCCTTGCAAATAGAGTTTAGGCAGTAGAATCA
>CAZRVU010000050.1:0-12027 GCA_964603615.1 uncultured Desulfovibrionaceae bacterium | reverse complement strand
GATTGCGGTCCCTGAAAAATTAATGTGGAAGGGGTCCTGCGATGTTTACCGCCGATTTTTTTTGGGAATTATTTGAAAATACGGGGTTGGTTAGTGCCTATCTACTTTATAAACAATTTGCTTCCCTTAAATTATAATCAGTGAAAACAATGAGGGAGAAAAGTAGGCCAGTAGTTGAATCTCCAGAAAGGAAGGTCGTGGCTGGAAGCCTTCTGAGGAAGCCTGGTTGAAGTTCGCTCCGGAGTTGCCGGCTGAAAGCAAAGTTTTTGTCTTTGCCCATGTAGGCCAGGTCCGGGTTGCACCGTTAAATTTTTTAAGTGAACCATGTCGGAAGGTAAAAAGCCGGCAGGTTAAATATGGGGTGGTACCGCGGAAACTTTCGTCCCGTTTAGGGGCGAAAGTTTTTTAGTTTTTTAGGGAAGTTTTTCCCGGTGTCTGCCTGCATTTGGTAAAACTTAATCAATAATTGATACCACTGCAAAAATTATATTCTGCTGCATCAACTATAAACACAGGTGTAATCAGTATTTGAAAGGCTGTTTTGAAGTCATGCTTTGGGGTCCCGCTTCTGTTGGGTTAGGATCGCACATCAACGATATGACGTTAACAATTCCATTTAAAGATTAAAACCGGTCTATTATTGAGCAACTGACTGTATGTTGCTGTTTAATAACAACTTATTTGTACTGGGGGGTTGTTTTTTGCGCGGGGTAGAAAATTTTAAAAAGCTACAGGCTGAAATTAAAAATGAAGTGGAAAAGGCTGGCGATTTAAAAGAATTAGAAAAGCTACGCGTGCAGTACCTGGGGAAAAAGGGGCGGGTTACACTCCTGATGCGCAGCATCAATCAACTTCCACCTGAAAAAAGGCCTGATTTTGGTAAAGAGTTGCATATGCTGAAAAAAGATGCGGAAGAAAGGATGTTACAAAGAAAAATAGATCTTCAACAAGATTTGTCTGCGCGTCGCTGGGAAAAAGAGCGGCTTGACCTCACTCTTCCCGGGAAACCCTTTCCTTTGGGCCGGCAGCATCCTTTGAATAAGATTATGGGTGAAATTGAAGAGATCTTCGTTACTCTTGGTTTTAAAATTGCGGAAGGGCCCGATGTAGAGCTGGATTACTACAACTTTGAAGCTTTAAATATGCCCAAGGATCATCCGGCCAGGGACATGCAGGATTCTTTTTATCTCAACCCGGAGGTGCTTTTGCGCACGCACACCTCTCCCGTGCAGATCCGGGCAATGGAAGCCCAGGCACCGGAGTTGCCGGTCCGCATTATCGCTCCGGGGAAAGTATATAGACGTGATGATGATCTAACTCACTCCCCGATGTTTCATCAAGTAGAGGGGTTGGTAGTGGATAAAGGGATCTCTTTGGCCGACCTTAAAGGCACTTTGATGCTCTTTATCGGTGAGATGTTTGGTAAGGGAGAAAGGGAGGTGCGTTTCCGGCCCAGCTTTTTCCCCTTTACAGAGCCCAGTGCAGAGGTGGATATCTCTTGCATTGCTTGTGATGGTGAGGGATGCCGCGTTTGCGGAGGGACCGGTTGGCTGGAGATTCTTGGTTCGGGCATGGTCCATCCTCGCGTTTTGGCGATAGCAGGGTATGATCCGGAAGAGGTTACTGGTTATGCTTTTGGTATGGGCGTGGAGCGCATTGCCATGCTAAAATATGGAATTGAAGATATACGGCTATTTTTTACCAATGATCTGCGCATGCTGCGCCAACTTTTATATTAGGTCATCAGATAAATGCTGGGAGGTTGTTACCGCCGTGAAAGTTCCCTATAATTGGTTACGTGAATATGTGGAGATCCCTTACTCGCCCGCCGAGTTGGCTCATCGCCTGACGATGGCGGGAATAGAGGTGGAGGCCGTGCATATTTTTGCTCCCCTGCATGAAAAATTGGTTGCCGGCAGGGTTGAAGAGCTACAAAAGCACCCCACAGCCGGTAATTTGCAGGTGGTTAAGGTGAATGCCGGCCAACAGGCATTGCTAACGATTGTTTGTGGTGCCTGGAATATTAAAAAAGGTGACATGGTTCCCCTGGCTCTCCCGGGCGCTGTTTTACCGGATGGCCGGGAAATCCGGACCACTGCAATCAGGGGCGTAACCTCGGCCGGAATGCTTTGCTCGGCAGGTGAACTAGGCCTGGACTTGGTTCAAACAGAGGAAGGCATCCTCATCATTACAGAGGATTGTTCACCCGGTGACAGGTTGATCGACATTCTCTTTGTCCATGAACACGTTTTGGAGTTGGAGTTGACACCGAATAGGGGCGACTGCTTGGGATTGCTGGGAGTGGCGCGGGAAATCGCCGCCCAAACTGGAGCGAGGATTATACTTCCCCCGGCGGATGTGCGGGAAAAAAGCCGGGATATCCGGGAGATTGCCAGCGTGGAGATTCGTGAACCGGAACTTTGTACCCGTTATACGGCGAGAGTTATGGAGGATTTCAAAATTGCTCCTTCACCATTAAACATGCAACTGAAACTGATAGCGGTGGGTGTTCGTGCCATTGACAACCTTGTAGATATTACAAACTATGTGATGTGGGAAACGGGTTTCCCTATGCATGCCTTTGATCACGCACAGCTAGATAAGGGACAAATCATCGTGCGCCGTGCCCGGGCCGGGGAAACAATTGTAACTCTTGACGGCGTATTAAGGAAACTAAACCCTGAGATCTTGGTTATTGCCGATAATAGTATGCCGGTAGCCCTGGCCGGCGTTATGGGCGGGGAAAATACGGAGATCACCTCTGCCACCAGGCGTCTGCTATTAGAGGTAGCCAGTTTTAATCCGGTGAATGTGCGCCGGACGGCCCAGAGTTTGAATCTGCCCTCGGAAGCCGCCCAGCGTTACGAAAAAGGAGTAGATTCCGAAGGGGCTTTGCAGGTTCAAAATAGGGCAGTCCATCTCATGCAAAAGGTTGCTGGAGGCGAGATCTACCGTGGAATTATTGATGAGCACCCGCGGCCGTACCGGGTGCCGCCGATCACGCTGAGAGCAAAAAAGGTGGATGAGGTCCTGGGTTACCATGTGCCTGTGACAGAAATGAAGGAAATTTTAGATCGATTAGGGCTAAAACCAGAACTTTCCCAGCAGGTGCCGGGAGGGCAGGGCCAGGATTTTACGGTAAAGGAAATTTATACGGTAGAAGCTCCTTCTTTTCGCCGGGATCTACGTTTGGAGGTCGATTTGATCGAAGAAGTTGCCCGCTTGAAAGGCTTTGAACACATACCAGCTACCCTGCCCCGTGGCGAAATGGTGCTGGGGCGGCCTTCCCGGCAAAAAAGGGCTGTAAACAGGATACGGGAGGTGCTGGTGAGCTGTGGCCTTCAAGAGATCATTACTTTTTCTTTTATGAATCCCCGCGTATATGATGATTTAGGATTGCCGCCGGATGATAGCCGACGCCATGCCGTGCAACTCCAGAACCCTCTTACTGAGGAGCAAAAAATTTTACGCACAATGCTCTTGCCCAATATTTTGCAGGTTATGCAGTATAATTTTCACCGCCAGGTAGAAAACCAGTTTTTATTTGAACTGGGGAAAATATTTATTCCTGCTCAAGAAGGACAGCAGCTTCCCCAGGAAAAGATAACGCTGGCGTTGGCCTTAAGTGGGAAAATGCCCTGGGGTGACTGGCAAAATCTGCCACAGCCAATCGACTACTACTATCTAAAAGGAATTTTGGATACGATATTGCAAGCACTGGGTTGCAACGACTACCGCTGGAAAGCGGGACAGTTGCCGCTTTTGCACCCGACCAGGGGGGTAGCGCTGCTGGCTGATAATACTATAGCGGGTTTTTTAGGTGCTTTGCACCCGGCTATTCAAGAAAAATATAATCTAAAACAAGATGTTTATGTGGCGGAGTTTGACCTGGCTAAGCTGATCAATATGATTTCATTTCTGCCTTCTTTTCAGCCCCTGCCCCGTTTTCCTGCAGTTTTCCGGGACGTTGCCTTTACTGTTCCGCAAGAAATTGACGCCGGGGATTTACTACAGGGCATCAAAGGATGTGCCGGTGATCTCTTGGAAGATGTGACACTTTTTGATGTATATCAGGGAGCCCAAATCCCTCCCGGACACCGGAGCTTGGCTTTTGCTTTGACTTTCCGGCATAAAGGTAGAACTCTTAAAGATGAGGAGGTAGAGGAGGTGTTAACAGCCATCGAAAAAGTTTTTAATGAAAAGTTCAAAGCTCTTCTCCGGAAAATGTAAGAAGGATTTAAAGCAGAGGCCGGCGAATAAAAATTTAAAGAATAACACTGAAAGAATGTTTTGTTTTCTAAGGAGGTATCTTTTTGGATTATCTTTTACAACGTAATTGGCACTCTGCTGTTCGTTTTGAAGGGGATGGGCAAGATCTGCTTTCGGAAGTGACTTACTGCGGTACTGACCGGGAGGTCTATGCCAGTTTAGTTGTAGACCCCCATACATTTCTGGTCAAGAGGGCGCTCTGGGAAACATACCGGACACCGGAAGGAAAAGGACAAAAAACACTGGTTCTCAGCCCGTTGGAAGGGATAGAAGCCTATTTTGGTTGTGGTGGTGCTTTTCGCCGGGCTTTAGCCCCGCTGCAGGAACCCTTTGCCCTGGAACTTTTTTTAGAAACGGTGCGTGGGCTGCTTCAAGCCGAAACTTTTCTCCTAAAAGAACGGGGCCATGCTTCCCCGGAAGCATACGAGGAGTACTGGAACAAAAATTATCTTGATTCCTGCCGCTTTTACAGTAATCTGGACAGGGTTAGCGGGAGTTGGTACGATTATGTCGGTTTCAGCGAGCGGCGGGGTATTCTATTTAACCGCTTGCGTAGCATGGTTTTGTCTACCGCAGGAAACAACACTGATAACTATTATAATCTTTATGGTCAGCTTTGCGATTCTTATCACGAAGTTACTGTGGCCTTGGTTCTGGAAAAGGATAACCTCGTGGTTAAAAAGGCTACGGGGCATCTTTTACGGGTGCCGGATCCTGTTTGCGAAGAGGCGGCCGCATTTGTAAAGGATGTTGAAGGTAAAAGCCTGCGGGGTATGCAGAAAAAAAATCTGGCCCACTTGTTGCAGGGTGGCAACGGTTGCGTCCATTTAATCGATCTTATTTATGAAGGTGTCGAAGCCCTTTCTTACTGGCTGGCAAAGCAGGCGGAACCCGTTTAACTGGTTGCCAGCGGAATAAAGTAAAGGTATAATTAATCGAACTAAAATCCTTCACTTTTGCGGGGAGGGGTGTGTGTGACGCTCAAAAACGGTAAAAACCGGGTAGTTCTTGAGATTATGGGAGAAGAATATATTGTACGCAGCACATCATCTACTGAACATGTTCTAGAGGCAGGACGTTGTGTAAATCGTCTGTTAAGGGAGTATTGGGGAAAATATCCGCGCATCAGTTTGCAAAAGATCGCCGTTTTGGCGGCCTTAAATTTGGCTAGCGAGCTATTGTTCCTACAGAAAAAAGCAAATAAGGGAAAAGGTGACCGGTAAAGCAATGAACTGGTTAGATTATATCCTGGTATTTATTATTCTGCTCAACCTTTATAATGGTCTCAAATCAGGTTTTATGCGCCAGGTTTTACGCTTGTTTAGTATATTGATTGCTTTTTATGTCGCGCTTTTTTGGAGTAATACAGTAAAGACGTATCTACAATGTTTTTTCAAATTGGAAGAAGTTATCTCTGTGCTAGTACAAAAAGGTGGGACTACAACCTGGCTTGCCGATGTTCTTTTGAATATTATAGCTTTTTTGCTGGTATTTTTGCTTGTTAATGCTTTGCTGGTTTTAATTAGTCGTAAGTTAAGGTTCCTGCAAAAAATACCCCTGGTTGGTCCCCTCAACGCTTTGATCGGTGGAGCCCTTGGAACCCTCAAGGGGATAATCATTATTTTACTAATCACGGCACTTCTATCCTTGATCAAAACGGACTTTTGGAGCAATACGATTGACGCCTCCGCCATCGTTTCCCTTTCCCGTTATTACTTGCCGTTGCTCTTTGGCTTTATCTTCGATTATTTAATTGGAAAGCTGGGTAAATTTGCCTGACTATTTACCTGACTATTTACCTGACTAAAGGAAAGGAATAAAACAATTTTAAACCAGGAATTTTATAAAAAAGACACAATAGAAGTGGCCCGCTCTTTGTTAGGAACTAAATTGGTGCATTTTTCCCCTGCAGGGCTAACTTCCGGTCTAATTGTGGAAACTGAGGCCTACCTGAGCCGGGATGATCCAGCCTGTCATGCCGCCAGGGGGAAAACAAAGAGAAATGCTGCGATGTTTGGCCCTCCCGGGAGGGCCTATGTTTATTTTATTTATGGCTGCCATCATTGTTTCAATGTTGTAACCGGTAAGGAAGTGGTGGGGGAGGCTGTATTGATTCGTGCCCTGGAGCCAATCGAAGGGTTGGAATTAATGCAGGAAAGGCGCGGTTTTGATCATAAACTTGAAAACCTGACTAACGGGCCCGGGAAATTATGCCAGGCCATGGGCATTACCGGTGACCATAATGGGGCATCTTTGCAGGAGTACCCGTTTATTATTGCTACAGCGGAGCATGTTCCAGATGAAATGATCGGTGTTTCCAGCCGGATTGGTATTAGGCGGGGGCAGGAGAAACCTTGGAGATTTTTTGTGCGGGGAAACCCCTTTCTTTCGCGCCGCCGGGAGTTAGTATAAAACGGAGGCTAAAATGGAAAAGGCTTTACGAGTGCTTGAATTTGAAAAAATTAGGGAACGGTTGGGCAGTTATACTGTAACGGCAACCGGGGCACAAAAAGTGGTTGCTCTTTTCCCCTTTACCGCCATAGAAAAAGTGTCTGCAATGCAGCAAGAAACCTCCGAGGCGGTGAGCCTTATCCTCCAAAAGGGGCTTAATTTTCAAGGCTGCGGTGATTTGTTGCCCTTGTTTGAACGTGCTGTCCGTGGCAGCATACTTAACCCCTTTGAATTGGAAGCCTGTCTTGATTTTTTGCGTGCGGTGGAGCTTTTAAAAGCATATTTTTCACAACAAGAGAATGTAAAAGAGAGATTCCCCCTTCTTTTAAATCTTGTTCACAAATGCCGGGTTTTTCCCCATTTGACTGCCGAGCTACAGCGATGCCTAAACCAACATGGGGGTATCAATGATAGCGCTTCATCTATGCTTGCTGCTTTGCGTGCCGGGGAAATAAAGGTTTTGGAAAGGATTAATCAATCTTTAACAGCATATCTACATACACCCCAATACCGCAAATATTTACAAGAAAATCTAATAACCGTGAGGGCGGGAAGGCATGTGCTTCTCGTCAAACAGGAATATCGTAACCAGGTTCCCGGCATTGTTCACGATCAGTCTGCCAGTGGAGCAACTTTGTATATTGAGCCCCTGCCGGCCGTGGAACTTAATAATCGTTTGCAGGAAATAAAAAGGAAAATTGAAGCAGAGATAGAACAAATTTTACGCAGGTTAACCCTGCTCGTGGGGGCCAATGTTGAAGAAATAAAGAATAGCTATCATCTTTATGGCGAGCTAGATTTTATTCTAGCCAGGGGACATTTGAGCCTGGCCTATGCTGGGCGGGAACCTTTGTTAAATGACCGGGGTTTTATCGATATTATTGGCGGGCGTCACCCTTTATTGCCACCGGGCATAGTTATTCCCATAGACGTTCATCTTGGCCGGGATTTTAATACTTTGGTTATTACCGGGCCTAATACCGGTGGAAAAACAGTAACCCTGAAAACAATTGGGCTCTTTACACTGATGTCTCAGTGTGGGCTGCATATTCCGGCAAAAAGAGGGACGGAGCTTGGCGTGTTTGCAGGAGTATGGGCTGATATCGGTGATGAGCAGGATATCGTGCAATCGCTGAGCACTTTTTCCGGACATATGCACAATATTATTCAGATTTTACGGGAAGCCGGCCCTTCAGCGCTGGTGCTTCTTGATGAACTGGGAGCCGGAACTGATCCCTCCGAGGGTTCGGCACTGGCCATGGCTGTCCTGACAGAACTGCATTCACGCGGTGCCAAAACAGTTGCAACCACACATATTAATGAATTAAAGGTTTTTGCCTACCAGCGGGGCGGTATGGAAAACGCCTCCATGGAATTTGACCTTCAATCTTTAAGCCCGACCTTTCGTTTGTTGATTGGCGTGCCCGGCCAAAGCAATGCCTTGACTGTTGTCCAAAAATTAGGTATGGCCCCGGAGATAATTGATCGGGCCCGTTCCTACATGCGCAAAGAGCTTCTCAATCTTGAAGAAGTTGTTTCCGGGTTGATGGAGGAAAAACAACGCTATACGCAGGATTATGAAAAAGCAAAAGAATCAAAAGCAAAACTGCACTATCTGTTGCAGGAGCTACAAAAAGAAAAAGAGGAATTGGGGCGGCAGAAAAGGGAGGTTTTAGCCCGTGCCCGGCAAGAAGCCCGTGAAATGGTCCGGTCTGTGCAAAGAAAAACAGAAGGTGTTTTCAAGAGATTGAAGAAGGCTGAACGACTACAGCCCAATAAAAGGACTTTGCAGGTGATTCAAGAAACAAGACAAGAACTGAAAGTTTTGCGGGAAAAATATAATGAAAAGATAGACCGGGAAGGGGCTGGCGGTAGTCCCCTTAGTTCGCAGGAGATTAAAATTGGCCAGGCAGTTTATATCCGGAGTTTACAATGTCCGGGTAAGATTTTAAGGGTGTTTTCCGGCGGGGATATCCAGGTTCAAGCCGGGGCGCTGAAAATAAATACTACCAGGGATGATTTGGAAAAACTAAAGGAAACAAATGAAAAAGCGGTGAAAAGCGGCCGGGCCAGGAAAGGTGAAGTTTCCCCGGGGAACTTAGCGTTGCTATGGGAAAAAAGTGCAGTGAGCCGCAGCATAGATCTACGGGGTTTGACCCTGGCAGAGGCTGTTTTGCGGGTTGAAAAACATCTAGATGATTCCATTTTGGCAAACCTTAGCGAAATGGAGATTATTCACGGTAAAGGTTCCGGCAAGTTGCGCCAGGGATTGCACCTTTACCTGGCAGATAAGGAGGGGGTTGTCAGTTTTCGTTTAGGTGGAGAAGGGGAGGGGGGCAGTGGCGTAACAATTGTCCGGCTACAGTAGAAAGATGGCGTGTGCGTCAAAAGGAAGGGTTGGCGACACAATATTTGTGCATTAAAAGGACGTTGGACCGTGGGAAAACAACAAAAAATTGGAAATCGGATGTCGTTTATTTTTTAATGAACATGGTAATGGCAATATCCAGGGGCGGTGGCATGAAATAGGGAACCGCCCCCTGTTTCATTTCGTGTTTCATTCTGTGTAAAACGGAAAACCGTCCCCTGTTTCCCCTGTTTCATCTTGGAAGGTACGCACGATTTTTGTGATGACTTTCGATTCATGTCCTTCTAAATCCAGGCCTACTAAGGTGTATATATATACCTGATCTGTTTCAAGATCGTAATCCAGGTAATGAACGGCATCGCCTGGCAATATTTGTAATATAACTTTTTCCCCTTCCTTTTCTCTGTAGATCTGATATTCTGCAACCTCCGGGTGGTAATCCCACCATAAATGGGCTCTCAAGGGTTCCTCCCACAGATCGATTACAAAACCACCTGATGGTTGGGATGTCCCTGGAGAAGCGTGGACGTCACAGTGTTCGGTGGGCGGCAGTTGTGCTGCGTCTTCGGGATTTCTCCCCGCGCCTCCTTTCCAGCGGCCGTCTGTTGTTTCAAATTCCGGCCGGTTTAAAAAAACCTGGGTTTCCCTTTCGCTTTCCGGGCAGAAATCGCCTGCCAACAGCCCGCTACTCAGGCAGATCTCTAGTTCCTGGTGCATTTCACAGGTTCCCTGGGGTACCTGTGAGGTGGGGAATATTTCGCTGGAGATTGCTTCTGGCGGGCAGAAAGGCCCCGGTCTTAAACCTGATTTGGTGCAGATGCTGATCGGGCCGCTAATTCCTGATGGACGGGTAAAGTCCGAAGGGGGAATGTCTTGCAGTAGCTGGGGAAGAAGGACTTGCATATAATTGATCGTAGTGCCACTTCCACCCCGGATATTGCCGAGTTTGGCAATATCATGGCCAAGCCAGAAGGAAACAACCAGGTCGGGAGTATATGTGACCAAATAAGCATCACGATCATAGTTGGTTGTGCCTGTTTTGGCTGCTACAGGCCGTCCTGCTCTTAGCCTGCCGGCCGTTCCCCTGCGAACGACATCCTTGAGAATATCCGTAAGCAGGTAAGCAGTTTGTTCAGAAAGAACGGATTGAGGGTTATTGTGATGCTCATAGATAATATTCCCGTTGCGATCTTTAATGCTTTTTATAGTATGGGGATCGACTTTGACTCCCTGGTTGGCTAGCACGGAATAGGCAGTGGCCATGTCGATGAGCGTCACGCCTTGTGTTAATCCTCCTATAGCTGTAGCAAGGTTATAGTCATCGTCTTCTAAAGTGGAAAGCCCCATTTCCTTTGCATACTTTAGCCCAATTTGAGGAGTTATCTGTTCAAAAACCCTAACGGCGGGGACGTTGCGCGACCAAACCAGCGCCTCCCTTACGGTTATTAGACCCCAGAAGCGATTATCAAAATTTTCCGGCGCCCAAGATCCTCTAATGAAAGGAGCATCATCAACGATCGTTCCGGGGGTGATTATTTTTTCTTCCAAAGCCGGAGCATAAGCTACGATGGGTTTTATAGCCGAACCGGGCAGCCTGCGGCTCAAAAAGCGCAGATCCTGGTTATTTTTGCTGTATTCTCTTCCGCCGACCAGAGCCAAAATTTCTCCGGTGTGGGGATTAATTACTACTGCACCGGCCTGGGGTTGCAGGATTCCTTCCTCGGAAAAAACCTCCTGCGGGTAACTATTGTAATCGTTTTCTTGCATTAATTTTTTCATTTGGACCATATCAATGCGGATATTTTGGGGATAAAGACTTTCGTCATTCAGGACTTCTTCTGTAGTTGCCTGGGCATTTGTATCCAGTGTTGTGTAAACTTTTAAACCAGCATTATAAATGGCTTCATACGCTTCGGCACGGTCTTTGAATTGAGGCAAAGAGGTTAAAACGTTGATCAATTCATGATGTAAAACGTAATCAATAAAGTGGGGATAAGGGTAATCCCGGGTGGTCGGTTGGGAAAGCAGGATTTCTTCTTCTTTGGCTGCAGACATTTCCCGGCGGGTAATAAAACCCAATTCATGCATTTTAGAAAGAACCAAAAGTTGCCGCTGTTTTGCATTTTCAAAGTTGAGGTGGGGTGAATAATAACTTGGCGAGCGGGGAATACCGGCTAAAAGTGCGCCTTCGGCAATGGTCAGCTCGCCAACGCTTTTACCAAAATAATTATTGGCTGCTGTTTCCACTCCATAGGCGCCGTGGGCAAAATAACATTGATTAAGATATATTTCCAAGATCTCATCCTTTGAGTATTGCCTTTCCATTTTAATAGCCAGCCATGCTTCTTGGATTTTACGTCGAAAAGTTTTTTCTTGGGTTAAGAAAGCATTTTTTACGACTTGCTGGGTAATAGTGCTGCCTCCTTGCACGGCCCAATTACGCTGGCGTAGGTTGCTAACAAGGGCCCTTAAAATAGCCAGTGGGTCTACCCCAAAATGCTTTTCGAATCTTTCATCTTCTATGGCAATGAAAGCTTTTCGAACGTGTTCGGGGATCTGTTCTAATGATACTTCAATGCGGTTTTGTTCGTCATAAAGCCTGGTTATTTCTTTGTTCTCGTGATCATAGATGTAAGAAGTAACGGGGGTCTGCAAAACACCCTTGTTGAAACTGGGAGCTTCCTTGACATAGGAAGCTACTACGGCCAGTGTGCCCGCGCCAATAAGAAGAAATAAAATCAGGAACACTAAAAAGAATCCTTTCAGAAATTTTAGAAATGGCCGCTTCTTTTTGACAGGGGAATTGCTGCTTGCGGTACCAGGGCGCGTCATTTTGTTTCTGCTGCTTTTTCTTCCAGGCATAGGCACTCCACCTCACTACATCTAATTGCACCCATTATATCATATGATGGGGCTGGAATTAAACTCAAATACCCGGA
>CAZRVU010000049.1:0-12576 GCA_964603615.1 uncultured Desulfovibrionaceae bacterium | reverse complement strand
CTTATAATCTTTTTCTGGAATGAGGATAAATTACCCGCTAAGTATTGACACAGTGTTCTTGTTGCCTATTATTGATATATTGTAAATGATGTGCTACAATAATAAGTACAACAAAGTAGCGTTGACATTGGTACTATCAGCCTTGCACAGGCTTGATTTACTGTTCTTGATCACTGTTTTTGATCACTGTCAATGACGTGAATGGTAGTCATTCTAAAAAGGCACATGATCTAGCCTTGTACTGTAATTGACAAATTATTGCTATTATTGCCAAGCAATGGAATACTATGGGGTAGTTTCTTGGGGGGAGCCTATTTGAAGATCAGCGGAATTATAGAACTAGCAGATATATTAGAACATTCTAGCGATGGTTTTTTTGTTATCGATGTAAATGGGAAATTTCTTTATTGCAATCCGGCTACCAACCCCTTGCTCGGGGTAGATATATTCGAATTTAAAAGTATGAATACTGTGCTCAAGAATAAATTAATCGACAGATCCACAGCTCTGGAAGCAATTGAAAAGAAGGATACAGTTTCAGGAGAGGTTAAAAGTATTGTTGGAAATAGAGTAATTGCGACCTCAGCACTGGTTTATGACTTTAAGGGAAACCCGGAGGGAGTGATCTGTAACCTTAGGGATATTCCGGCCTTTCTGTTCGATAAAGGAAATAACTTTATTAAACGTAGAAAAAATAGCTCCGGTTATAAAATAGTTCAAATTAAAGGCGATTGTTACAACGAGGAATTGGTGTATGCCAGCAGTATTATGGATGAAGTTGTCAACCTGGCGAATAATTTGAGCAAAGTTGATTCCACCGTCATGCTTTACGGTGAAACGGGTGTTGGCAAGGACCTCATTGCCCGTTTAATTCATGAGCGCAGTTCAAGAAACAAGGAAAGCCCTTTTGTCAAGGTTAACTGTGCTTCCATACCTATTAACCTTGTTGAAACGGAGCTTTTTGGCTATGAACCCGGTACCTTTACGGGTGCCTTAAAAAAAGGTAAAAAAGGTTTTTTTGAAATGGCAGGCGGGGGGACCCTCTTTCTTGACGAGATAGCGGAGCTGCCTTTAGAAGTACAACCTAAATTATTGAATGTCTTACAGGATAAACAAATTATTAGAATTGGGAGTGTAAAACCTAAGCCCGTAGGAGTGCGCGTTATTGCCGCTACTAATAGAAATTTAGAGGAAATGGTAGAAAAAGGTAAGTTCCGGCAAGACTTATTTTATCGTCTGAATGTAATTCCTGTGGAAATTCCACCTTTGCGGGAGCGCAGAGAAGAAATACCCTTACTTATCTCCTATTTTCAGAATAAATTTCAAAAATGTTATACGCTAGAAAGTAAAACAATTAGCAGGGATGTCATCAAACACCTTTATTGGTACCATTGGCCGGGCAATGTTAGAGAGTTGGCCAATTTGGTTGAACGGTTGTTAATCGTCTCTAAGGGGGACATGGTTCAAACAGGGGATCTTCCCGTTACTTATCTTCATGACATTCAAAAGAAGTCTTTGAGACGGTTTACGGTTCATGATATTGCGCCGTTAAAAAATATGACAAGGGAATTTGAACTGGCAGTGATCAACAAAGCGATGGAACATAGCAAAAATCAAAAAGAGGCGGCAGAGTTACTAGGCATTAGTTTTTCCAGTCTTTCCAGGAAATTAAAGGGGTAAAGACGGGTTTTAATACAAACCCTAATATAGACTTAAGGGCAAGGAATGATATCGTTACTATGTTTTTATCTGGCTGGTTTGAACCTGCAGGCAGCCCTACCCGGGGCTGTTTTTGCTGTACATAAATATACTGGAGGGATATTTAAATTGCATTTTTACAATTTCCTTTAAAATTATATCAAATATGAAATGATCTAAAAAGGTTTTAAAAGCAAAAATTTTCTTAGAACCTTCAAGAAATGCGAGCCAGGCATGCTTTGGACGAAAATAGGTTTTGTTGGCATTGGTTTTGCATTATATAATAAATGATTCCACTGCAAAATGTCTATATTTGGATTTAATACAGAAATGGTTTTTTATCAAACAAAGATCGAAGTTTAGTCCTACTAAAAAAAGTAAAAAAAGAAAAATAAAACATCAGTTGAGGCCGGAGCACCAATTTTGCATTGTCTTTGTAATGACCCTTTCCCTCTGCAAAAAAAATTTTTGTAAGAGTTTAGGTAAAATAATTTTTGCAGTGGAATCAATGAAAAATACCAAATATTACATATAGGGGTGGTATAGTGAACAAGCAAATATTCTTTAATGCAGCAGACTATTTTCTGGATAGAAATATCCGGCAGGGAAGAGGCCATAAAATTGCTATTTATACTGAAAAGCGCAACTATACCTATAATGAAATTCAGGAAATGGCCAATAAAACTGGCAACGCTTTTCATGATCTGGGTTTGCGCATCGATGACCGGGTAATGTTGCTTTTGCTGGATGAGCCCCAGTTTTATGCTGCTTTTTGGGGTGCGATAAAGATTGGTGCCATCCCCATTCCGATCAACACGATGCTTACTCCTGATGATTACCAGTATTTACTGAATGATAGCCGGGCCAAAACATTGATTGTTTCTGAGGAGCTGCTGCCACTGGTCAATGATATTAAAGGTGATCTATTTTATTTACGGGATATGATTGTTGTTTCGGAAACAGGAGCGCAGATTCCTTTTAAACAAAAACTTAAAAATGCTTCTCCAATTCTCAAGATGGAATTTACAACGAGGGATGACGTGGGCTTCTGGCTTTATAGCTCGGGATCAACTGGTCCGCCGAAAGGTGCCGTGCATTGCCAGTACAGCCCGGTTGTAGCCTCGGAAAATTTTGCCAAAGGGGTCTTGGAGTTGACGGAAGATGATATTTGTTTTTCGGCGGCACGGTTGTTTTTCGCTTATGGCATTGGGAACGGTATGTTTTTCCCCATGTCGGTGGGGGCTGCAGCAGTTTTAAACCGTAATCGCCCCACCCCTGAAAGTGTATTTGCTCATCTGGAGCGTTTCCGTCCCACAGTATTTTTTGGCGTGCCTACCCTGTATGGGCAGATGCTGGAGTACAAGGAACGTTTGGACAAAGCCAATGGCGGCAAGTCGAATCCCAATGGCAACCATGAATTTTCTTCCGTAAGGGTATGTGTGTCGGCGGGAGAAGCCTTGCCAGAGCATATCTATTACCGTTGGAAAGAACGTTTTGGGTTGGATATATTGGACGGTATAGGCTCGACAGAGATGCTACATGTATTTGTTTCCAACCGGCCTAGCGATATTAAGCCGGGCTCCACCGGCAAGCCGGTTCCCGGATATGAACTTAGAATTATTGACGAGGAAGGGACGGAGGTCACGCAGGGTGAAGTTGGCACTTTGTTGGTAAAAGGTGATAGTGCTGCCCAGCAGTACTGGCGTAAACTAGCAAAGACGCGCACGACGATGAAAGGCGAGTGGCTAAACACGGGAGATAAATATTACAGGGATGAAGAAGGGTATTACTGGTGTGCAGGAAGAAGCGATGATATGTTGAAAGTAGGGGGGATCTGGGTATCCCCGCTAGAGGTAGAAAATTGCCTGAGCACGCATCCTGCGGTACAGGAATGTGCGGTGATCGGGCATCCCGACCAGAAGAATTTAATCAAGCCAAAAGCTTTTGTTGTGCTTAAAGAAGGATACAAGGGTTCAGAGGAGCTGATCGAGGAAATGAAAAAATGGGCTTTGGACCGGTTGGCTAAATTCAAGTACCCCCGCTGGATAGAAATTATGTCTGAGCTGCCCAAGAGCGCGACCGGGAAAATTCAGCGGTTTAAGCTACGTAAAACGGGTAAGGAGGCGGCTGCTGTTTCATCTGCTAAAAAATAGGTTTTTACCATAGAATTTAGGTAGGAGGTTAGGTAAAGTACAAAAATAATGAGGGAAACAGGTGATAAAGATGATTGCTACTTCTTTATTGGAGAAAACCCGTTATATTCGTAAAACCTTACAGAAAGAAAATGTAATTAATTTTTCCGATGTGATTACTGTATTAAAAAATGTTATTAATGCCAATGTTTTCATCGTAAATAATGCCTGTAAAATTTTGCGTTATGCCTTGATCGAAGACTTTGAATGCAAGGTAATGAGGGATGATATTCTTGAAAAAGGAGAATTCCCGGAGTATTATCACAAATACCTCCTAAAAGTTGGTGAAGGCAAAAGTAAAGTAAATTTGCTACAGGAAGGTAACGGGTGTGTTTTTGCCCCAAGCGCCCGTTGTTTATTTACTAATATATTTACTATGCTGGTTCCCGTTTTGGGGCAGGGTCAAACATTGGGAACTTTAATTCTAGCCCGTATGTGCCACTCCTTTGATACAGGTGATCTAATTCTGGCAGAAACAGCAGCAACAGTAATCGGCATGGAAATACTGAAGGCCCGATCGAATGAAGCCGAAGAAGAGACCAGGCAGAAAGCGGTTGCCAAGCAGGCGCTCAGGGCTCTTTCGTATTCTGAACTAGAGGCCGCGGTGCGTATTTTCAGCGAATTGGATAGAGAGGAAGGACTGTTGGTAGCCAGCAAAATTGCCGATCAACTTGGTATTACCAGATCGGTCACCGTCAATGCTTTGCGCAAACTCAAAAGCGCAGGGGTGATCGAATCGCACTCTTTGGGGATGAAAGGGACTTTTTTAAAAGTATTAAACCCCTATCTGGTAGAACAGCTACAAGAAGAGTGGGCATAAAATTGGCTGGTGGAATAGCAGCGGTCCAAGCTGACCAGCCGCTCCTAGCGCGTTAAATATTTCAGGGTAAACCTGCGTGCCGTTACTTTTTAGCGGCACCACCGGGAGTTGATAGCTATTTAAGCGCTATTTTCAAAGTAGCAAAACATGAACCCCGCAAAAATAACAGTTGCGGGGTTCATGCTGTACCAAGGAAGCTAGGTTATATTCGATCTTGAAAAAAACCCGGACAGCAATAAAAGGCTAGGAATTGGAAATAAGGTAGCGGCAATAAATAATATAGGGACGACTAAGGTTGTTACAGGTTTGCGTGGAAAGGCGGCGGTATGTTACGGTATGTCAATGCTGGTTATTTGATACCTGCTGCATTTTTACACGCAAAAACTTTTTTTATGGTATAATAACTTCAGATTAGAAGGAGGCACAATATTTAGGTGCAAAGCGATCAGTTTCAATTCGATTCAGTGCAAAATAGTGCGATTGATGATAATGGTTCGGCTTTTATGGGAGAAGATAGTATTACGACTCTTTTGTTTCGTTTTTCTTTGCCGGCCATTGTGGGTATGTTGGTGATGGCTACCTATAACGTGGTAGATACTTTTTTTGTTGCCAGGTTGGGTAGCGAAGCTATTGCCGCCCTTTCGGTTGCTTTTCCTTTGCAGATGTTAATGGGTGCGGTCGGGGTAGGCAGCGGCGTGGGGGCTGCCTCGCTAGTTTCCCGTTCTTTGGGCGCTGATAACAAGAAGGAAGCAGAGAATGCTCTTGGGCAGGTGATTACGCTGGCGATGATATTTGGTTTGATTATTGCGCTGGCCAGTTTTTTTTACCTGCGTCCACTGCTGGTCTTTTTAGGGACAACAGCGGATATTATTGCCCCCACAGAAGAGTACCTGATGGTTATCACTAGTTGCTCGGCCATGTTCTTTCTACTGATGACTCTGAATAATGTCGTCCGCGCCGAGGGAAATCCGGTGCTTTCCATGAATATGATGATTATTTCTGCTGTAGCCAATATTATATTGGACCCCATTTTTATTTTTACTCTGGGCCTGGGGATCCGTGGTGCTGCTATTGCCACAGTGCTGGCAAAAATCGTGGGTATTGTGATGATGCTCCATTACTTTCTTGCAGGTAAAAGTGTTTTAAAACTTCGCCTTTCTAGTCTCAAGCTCCGCTGGCAAACGATCCTGAATGTTTATAAAATCGGGTTGCCTGCTATGATCCTGCAGTTTTCAAATAATATTTCTTTAGTCGTTACTAATGTTGTCCTTGCATGTTATGGTTACATTCCTGTTGCCGTCATGGGGCTTATATTTCGTTTGCAGATGTTTGCCATTATGCCGGCTATTGGCATTGCACAAGGGCTTTTACCGATTGTCGGCTATAATTTTGGGGCAAGGAAAATAGACCGTGTGCGGGAGGCTTTTTTAAAAAGCGTGGCAGCCGGTACAATTTTTATTACCTTGGCCGGCATCATATTTTTCCTGACACCGTCTTTTTTCTTAGGTATCTTTAGCAAAGAGAAGGAGCTGCTTGCGCTTGGAACTTATGCCGTGCGCATTATGGTCATCATGTATCCTTGCATTGCGGTTCAAATTGTTTCCGGTTCCTTTTTCCAGGCGATTGGTAAAGGCATCCCCTCGCTTGTTTTATCACTTTTGCGGGAGGTTATTGTTTTTATCCCCTTCCTTTTCTTGTTATCCGAGCGCTACGGTTTGACAGGTATCTGGGCTGCCCGGCCTGTAAGCGATTTTGTTGCCTTTTTGTTGACTTTTTACCTTATTTATTTTGAATTTAAACGTCAGGGTATTCCCCTGCAGTTGCGGTTGCGACTGTTACAATCTTTTAAATAAAAGTAATAGGGTTGATACCAAGTAAACCTCTATCTCCATGCTGCCCTTAAAAAGTAGCACCAGCAAAAAGATGAAAATATTTAAGTGTTATCTGCGGGTTGGATGATACGGGGATATAATTTTGATGGAAGGAGAACATTTTTTTTATGCTTTATGCACCGGAATGTGAATCCTGTATCAAAAGACAGGTTCAAGAAGCATTAAAATTATTAAAAGTGGAAGGAAAAAAGGCTGCAAAGATTACCGCGGAAACGGAGAAATTTTTTGACCGGCTGGATGAATTTAGCGAAGGTCTGGAATTTGCCGCTGCCATCCATTATAAGGTGGCGGAGATGACCGGTGCTGGCGATGTCTACAAGAAAATGAAAGATGATTCTACCCGGCAGGCGCTTGCTCTTTTCCCGCAAGTGAAAGAAGCGGTGGAAAGGCAAGATAGCCCTTTGCTGGTAGCCCTTAAAGTTGCGGCTGCCGGTAACATCGTAGATGCCGGGGCGGTTGGCCTGGAGATACCGGTTGCAGAGGTAGTGCAGGCGGCAATGATTGAACCTTTTGGGCGTGATGACAGTGCACGGCTGATTGAAGAACTGGCTGCAGCTAAAACCATTTTATTTATTGGCGATAACGCCGGCGAGACGGTTTTTGATCGGCTTCTGCTGGAGATAATATTTAAGGAACTGGGGGAAAAGCAGGTCTATTATGCGGTGAAATCTGCTCCTGTAATCAACGATGCTACTGCTAGCGATGCTGAGGCGGCGGGGTTGGACAAAGTGGCCGAGATATTCGACCTGGGGATGGCGCTGCCAGGGATGGTTTACGACCACACCAATCAGAAATTTAAGCGGCTTCTGTCACAAGCCGATGTGGTCATCAGCAAAGGGCAAGGTAATTTTGAGGGCCGGGAAGGGTTGGCCCAACGCCCCGTTTACTATCTGCTAAGGGTTAAATGCGGGCCCAACGCCCGGGCCCTAAAGGTGACGCCGGGTTCGCAAGTGCTGGTGCGCCTGCCTTAAAAAAAAGCAACTGCTTTAAAAATAGCGTTTTAAATATTGTTTCTTACCCCGGGGGCCTATCCCGAAAATGCATACTTGGAACAGTAAAATATGTGGCCGGGGTAAAACCAGACACGATAAAAGCGGATGACCGCTGATAATAGCCACAGATAATTTCAACGTTTTGCAGTGCAGCTAAAATGTTTAGCAAACTTTCGGCATTATATATAATTGGCTTTTTGTAGGATCCCATGGGAACGTTAAAAAGCACCTTTTCCAAAGGTATATATTCATTACACAATCTGACAGCAACCAGATCAGTCATTTCCCTTCATCACGAATCATGCGCTAGGCGTTAATCAGCTCTGCATTGATGTCACTAATATAAGCAGCATCGAGATCGTACAAAGACAAGACATCAAACAATCTGTAAGTGATAATCCGGCTAGACCTGCCGCACCATGTGGGCGAACAACTCGATCAGCTTCAGGACTTTTTCTCCGTCCAGGCCGCAACTGACGGCCCTGGCAATGACTTTCTGCCAACTTTGCTCCGCAATTTCTTCGGGGATCAGTATATGCAGGTAATCCTGCAGCGCCGGCGGTTTCTTTAGGATGCTGACTACCTGGCCAATTATGCGGAAGCTGGCGGTTAGCTCCAGATCCCCGTAAGCGGGGTGGGCGGCGCGCAGCAGCCGCCTTCCATTTTCCTCTACATAAAATTTCAAAGTTGCGCTCCACTCCAGCTCTTCTACGCCGGCAGCCACTACTGCACCGTTGGTGAGCGGGAGGCATTCCTTGCGGAGGATAGCCAAATCCCCCTCATGGATGCCAACCCAGGACATGGAATCGCCCGTAACCCGCAGGGCAAAATCCGCCTTTAGATCCGACGGGATCTCGACATCCCCGATCCAGTTGTCCTCTGCCAACAGGGGTATCCCGGTGCGGATCGTTCCGAGGATGGGGATCTTTCTCTTCCCGCCCGGAGTGTTTGCCCGCCCCAGTAGATAGTCTGTGGAAACGTTCAGATGACCGGCCAATTTATGCAGCAGCGTTTCATTGAGGCGCTTTCTCCCTTTTTCAAGTTCATAATAGTAAGTGGGGGTGATCTCCAAAGCTGCAGCCAAGGCTATCCCCGAAATATTTCTTTGGTTACGGATTAATTTAAGATTGTTTTGATACCGGGTCTCCATCAGGGAACCTCCCTCCCATAAAACCTTCTTTTATTCAGCTATTAGCTTATATATAATTTATCATTTCTAAGGAATAAGTCAAACAGTTGTAAACGGTATAATAAAAGGGCTGAATTTCATCCAATAAAATTGGACGTTTTTCAGCCAAAAGCGTTGACTATTTACAAAGCAACGTTTTTACCATAATTGTCAATATTCTTAATAATTTTTCGGTATAAATGTGCATGGCAAGACCTTCTTTGCCTACATTTTTGAATTTAATAGTTCGGTAGTTGTAAGCCCTGCCTGTTTAAGAATTGATGCCAGTGTCCCCGGGGCCAACTCCTTATGTAAGGGCACGATAACGGTTCTTTGTTTTTGATGCAAGACAGCTCTCATTTTAACATGGCTCCCCCTTGGGCCCACTTTTAAAAAACCTAAATCTTCCAACATCCTGATAACTTGCTTTCCTGATAACACCGGTGTCATTTTAGGCATCAACCTCAATTTCCAATGGCGCAATAACTGGTGGTTGGAAATTTGGTATAGAATGTTCATCCTCAAAATAAAGTTGTAGGGCCTCCCTTAAGTTTGCCAGTGCATCCTCCATAGTTTCACCCTGGGAAGCAACTTCTACCTCAAGGCTTTTGGCTACATACCATTTTCCTTCTTTGATTATTACGGCGGTCAGACGTTTAGTAGCCATTATTTTATGCCCCTCTTTTCTTTCTTAATTTCTCCAAGCTATCTTTTAACACACTCCTCCCCTTGTTCATATCTATAATATTAGACAATTTGTCTAATGTAAACACTAACAATAAATGATTCTACTGCAAAAATTATATTTTGCTGCATAGAACGAAATTTGCTTGGGCGGGAGCTGTAAAAATTTGCCCGCGAAGACGCCACAATTTTGAAGCAAAAATGGCAGGACGCCATATTTAGGGCCTTTTGAAAAGGACGTTTAATTGCCCCGGGCGAAAAATTTTCAGTCAAAGGGATGCTGATTTCAGCGAACGCCTTGCAAATAGAGTTTATGCAGCAGAATCATAGATACACTGTGTCAATGCCTGGCGGGTAAGATATTCTCATTCCAGGAAACAATTATAAGATCGCCGTTTAAGCAAGATTCCTAAAATATCTCCTTTATGAAATCTATCAATTCGGGAATCGAGGTTTAGGCTGTATCCCAAACAATTTCCAGATTCATAATGTGATATCCATGTGCTGCGAAATTCCGCATTCCTACCATAGAGCGCCAAGGAATTTGAGGATGTTCATCCGTAAATTCGCTGGGTAGCTTACTTGCTAATTCGCCAATGTTAAGTAAAGACATAACTATGCCCTTTTTAAGCAGTGAATTTTTACGTAATTCCTTTAAGGTGATCGCAGCATGAGTAAATGCAATTATATCTTTTGCATTCTCAAGCATATGTTATAATATCGACGTAACCCTTTCGCTCATACATTATCCTTGCCTCTTGCAGAACATTTTTTTTAAATTGCTCCTTAGCCTCATGTTGCAAAGCTTCAAAAGTTATTAAATCTACAGACCTATTAAATGCATCTTCCAGATCAGCTTGTAAGCTGAAAAATAAAATTCCACGAGTACCAGGTAAAAACTCGACCAACATATCAATGTCACTGCTGGCAGATATGTCACCGCGAACAGCCGAACCAAAGAATGCCGCTCGTTTAACAGGATAAACATTTAAAACCTCAAGGGTTATCGCTTCTATGTTATCCATCTTTAAAGATACCTCTTTCTTCTATTAAAATTATTTCATCAAATAGCGTGGAAATTTACTTACCAAAACTGTACAGCAAAGGTATACGCATGACAACCCAAAAATATCGTGTTCCATTATAACGGCATAACCTTCAAAAATACCGCAGCCGCTGCAAATGTCTATAGATATGGGTTTGGCTAATGCTCACAATGCGGTTTTTGACATGATGGGTTTGATAATCGTACATGTACTTTTGCTGTTAGTAAGGTTTTTTAATAGTCTTGGGTTCTTCAAACTGCTTGAAGGTAAGGAGGTTTTCACGATGCTGCCCTTCTAGTTTGGAGATACTTTTCAGGTTGCGCTGCAGGTAAGGGCTGCTTTCTTATTGCTCTTAGTAGTTGTTTTTTTGCGGCCTGCGCATATTGGCTATCCCCAGATATTCTTTCCCGGCAATTTTGCCAGGGCTACCCTGGCCGGTTATGCATAAACCGGTGCAGTGGGAAAAAATAAAAACATTTTTCTTGCAACAACAGAAACTGTTGTTGGACGGGTGCTTATGAACAGCAAATGGTGTTTAATAGCCAAACGCTGATTGCCCGGGGGAATAGTAGTATTCTGGTAACCCCGGTGAAAAAGCAGGAATTTCTCCAATGTTGTTGAATTTATGTAGACATAGATAAAAGGTTGGTTTCGCTTTTTAAAGTGCCATAGTGAGAGTGATAAAATGAAAAAACTTTGGGATGAGGACATGGAAAAGGATTTTTTTTTGAAATCCAAGGAGTTAACCACTCCGGAAAAATTGTTTTATATTACAGATTCTAAGAAATATTTAGCATATTGGCCAAAAGGTTATAAAGGGAAAAAAAGCACCTTGCAAAGTAGAAATTCCCTTATTGGAAGTTATGCTCAGAAATAGAGGAAAAGGTGGAACGAAGACCAGTTCTTTTGGAACGCCGGGCAGAGTTAACCACGACGCGTCAGATTTTTACAGTAGCAAACTATATAAGGGACAAAAAAAGCATGGGAAAGATGTCCAGCACCTTGAAAATAAAATTAACCGGGAAAATCTTAATCAGATCTACTGTAAGACGAGCGAGCTGATGGAAGAGATACCTGATTATAGTGTGCACTTAATGGTCACTTCACCTCCCTATAATGCCAATAAGGAATATGACGAGGATCTATCCTTGGCAGAATATCGTGCTTTGCTCCGAAGGGTCTTTCAAGAAACATATCAAAAATTAGTAACCGGCGGGAGGGCTTGTATTAATATCGCTAATTTAGGACGGAAACCGTACCTGCCTTTACATGCCTATATCATCGAGGATATGCTGGAGATCGGCTTTCTGATGCGTGGAGAAATAATTTGGGATAAAGCTGCCAGTGCCAGTTCTTCTACGGCCTGGGGGAGTTGGTTGTCGGCTTCCAACCCGGTGTTGCGGGATGTTCATGAATACATTTTAGTTTTTTCTAAGGAATCTTTTTCCAGAAAACGTGACAAGAAGGAAAACACCTTACAAAAAAATGATTTTTTGGAGTGGACAAAGAGCATCTGGACCTTTTCCGCCGTGAGCGCCAGGTCTGTTGGGCATCCGGCACCGTTTCCGGAGGAGCTGCCCCATCGCTTAATTCAGCTATATACATTTAAGGGGGAAGTCGTGCTAGATCCCTTTTGTGGCAGCGGGACTACCTGTATCGCTGCGCTCAGGGGTGGCCGTTATTACCTCGGGTACGAAATAAACCCGGATTATGTTGCCCTGGCTCAAAAACGCATCCGGGAAAGCAGTGGGCAGCTAAGTTTAATAGATATTTAGAAAAGAATCTCCTTGATTTAATTTTTAAAAAGGTCCCATTTAGGTTTGGATCCGGTAAAAGGGTATTGCTTATCTTTTTGGAAATAACGGCGGGGCGCACAAATACAATTACAGCGGCAATCTGTCGTAAAAGTTACCGGTGCCAATTTTCACCTGTGGTTTTTTTTGCCCCTATCTTGCAAACAGAGGCACCTGACAGAAAATATATTATGCAAATAAAGCCCTGCAAGCATTAATGCTTGCAGGGCTTTTCCTGGTGCCGAAGGTGGGACTCGAACCCACACGAGGGTGACCTCGCTTGATTTTGAG
>CAZRVU010000048.1:0-12720 GCA_964603615.1 uncultured Desulfovibrionaceae bacterium | reverse complement strand
TTGGGGCTTAATAGGGGTCTAAAAAGTAAATTTTTAGCTTTTGGCGTCCAAAATTCCGGGCATCATTATGCTTGCTAAAAAGAATGTCGATACTTTGCCCCTTAATTGCTGCTCCCGTATCTTCAGCTCGTGCAAAACCAATGTCTTCTATATAGATCAAGGATTTTAGCGGGATAACCGCCGGATCTACGGCGATGAGATGTGGAAGCTCCAAACTCCCGTCCCCCGGCATTGCCGGCACACCCGTGGCAGTGTAACCATCATTGTAAAAACCCGTGCACTGGGATGCTCCCCGCTCATCGATGGGGCAGCCGGACTCCGGCGTTCCCGGACAATAAGCCGTGGCCGACATCTCCATACAAGAAATATAGGCGAAAACCTGGTTGCCGTGGGAAAAAACTTTTTTTTGACTGGAGATTAAATCTTTATCTACTGCCTGAACCTCGCCTGAAGACAAATTCACGACCCTGGCCGGCTCCCCGGCCGCGAGTAGCAGGTCTTTGTTTGAAATTGTTGGCCCCCCGGCCGAAAAGAGGCTCTTCGCCGAAACTGCTTCCCCGGCCGGGCCCGGATCCCCGGGTGGGGCTAAATCTTTGCTTGAAGCCCGGGCCTGGGCCAGGGTCAGGCTCCCGGTCAAAACTGGATTTAGAGCCAGTGCGGTGGCCGGATCCAAAACAGGATCGGCTGCCAGGCCCGGTGCCAGGTCCGGAGCGGAAGCCGGCGTGGCGGCCGGAGTGTCGGCCGATTCCAAAGCCAGGCCCGGAGCGGGAGCTGGATCGGGAACCAGATCAGGGGCCAGGCCCGGTGCCAGGCCCGGATCCAAGGCTAGATCGAGATCCGGATCAATAACGAAATTTAGGGCAGTACCGGTGCCGCTTACATTTCCCGCAACCCGGCTTTCCGGTGGATCGTACCTTTTTTCCAGCCCGCTCCTGCTACTTATTTTCCCCACCCTTGCAGAAAAAGCTTTTTGGATACGAATTACCTGGCCATCGACAATTTTTTCAGCGGGTGCCGGCTCTAGTTGATCATCAAGGCCTACTTGCAGATCATTTTTCTGCAAAAAATCACCGACCGTCCGGCAAAAAGTGATATATTGCTTCTTCTCTTCCCCTTTTTCCCCTTCCACTACAAATACTGTCTTCGACTGTGATACATAAAATGTCAGCACTAACAAAAATATTAAAGGTAAATAGACGAGCATAAATTTCAGCCCCGTGCCTGTCTTTCCTCCCCGTCCGCTCTTCCCCTCCGACCTGAATATTGGTATAGTTTCGCTCTCTTCCATGACTACCCCTCCAATTATTTTGGCCCTGACAGGGCCTTTGAATCAGTTTTTAGGGCGTGTTAAATGATACGAGAGATATTTTGCACGGAAAAGAGCCTTTTTATGCACGACTAAAACTATCCCCTTTATTTACTAAATTTACCATAAAAAATGCGACCTCTTTATAATCAAATACCAAAGTAGCGAGTACTGCGGAAAAAAGTACAAAAAAAAGAGCAATCAGATCTAAATAATCTGAAACTGCTCAGGGATAAAACACAAACATGAGCCAGGACAGGACATCTGTGTAAAAGCCATAATTTGTCAGATATAAATTTTTCCTGCTTAACGCCGTAAAAGCCCTTGCTAACGCTACGGGTTGACAATAACCAATAACCGGTTAAAATGACAACAACTGAACGCAGCAATAATAACCGGGTAGTTGCAAAAACCAGTAGTTTCCGGCCCTTACCATGCTCAACATTATGGGGTAGCTAAAATAATTCAAGAAAACCAGAGTTATTCCATTATTTCTAGACTGACTTGGCCCACGCCATGCGGCCTAAGGCCGATGGCTTCCGCGGAGGCCCGCGAGAGATCGATTATCCGCCCGCTAATGTGGGGCCCACGATCATTAATACGCACTGTCACGCTTTTCCCCGTCCGCAAGTAGGTTACTTTTACATATGTTCCAAAGGGCAGGTAACAATGGGCTGCCGTGTAAGCGTTCTGATCATATATTTCCCCGCTGCTAGTTCTTTTGCCGTGAAATTCCGCTCCATACCAGGAAGCCTGGCCTTCAGTCCGGCCTCCCCGTGAAGCAAGTTTCATCGGCGGCGGCGGAGGTAAGGAGCTTTTTGTCCCCACAGCTACAATCTGGGAAACCGGCTGCTGCAGGACATCTTCGGCGATCATCTTGCGCAGTAGTTCTTTTCCCCCGGCATAGACAACCCTAAACCGCAGCTCCTTTTTACCTGCTGCCCCTTCCTGCAAAACACACTGTTTCCCTTTCGTCAGATCACCGTCGCTCTTCTTTTCCACTAAATAGGGTATAGATTCTTCAAAAACCTCCACCACTTCCGCCCGGCGGAAAAAGCAGATCTCCTTTCCGGGGGAAATACCTGCACCCAACCCCGGCTCAACCACAAATGCTCCTGTCAAAGGAACACCCAGCTCTTGAAAAGCCCCGTAAACTGTCGTGGCGTGCGTATAATGCCGAATACTTCCCGTATCCGTAGTAATAATGACGGGAACAGCCCTCTGAATTAAAATATGCAGATCCTCTTCCAGCGGTTCCTCCAGCCCCGGGTAAACGCGATCATGCACGCCCAAAGCTATCCCCTGCTCCTCCAAAAGTTCTCCAACTCTTTGCGCTTTGGAGTCAACTTTGACAACTTTACCGCCGGTTTCCACCGTTACCCCTAAAGAGTGAAACAAACGATAAAAACCCAAAACTGTAACTAAAAGAAAAACGCTAAAACCAAAATAAAAATAAATAGGAAAATTTTTATCTAACCTCCAACGCTCCCAAAACGAAAAAAAACTACTCATGTCTACAGGTCTCCCCTTTTTTGTCTGGCGTTAACGCATTAATCAATAAATAAAATAAAAGTGCTTTGATCTTCTGCTACAGGGAAAACAAACGCCGCGCATTTTCCAGGCAAACCTTTCCTAAATTTTCAGCGGTAGTACCCCTCAAAGCTGCTATTTTTTCCACAATAAACACCGTATAGGCCGGCTCATTCCTTTTGCCCCGCCAGGGTGCGGGCGGTAAAAAGGGCGCATCCGTTTCCACTAACAATCTTTCCGCCGGTATGGCCGCCGCAACTTGCCTTAAAACGTCATTGCGGGGGTAGGTCACCGGCCCGGCAAAAGAGATATAAAGGCCCAGCTCCATCATCTGTTCCGCCAACTCCAAATCCCCGGAGAAACAATGCATCACTCCCCCGGCCGCGGGAATGCCTTCCTCTTCCAGCAGCGCCCTCGTTTCAGCATGGGCCTCGCGGGAGTGAATAATGACCGGCAGGTTCAACTCCCTGGCCAACCCCAATTGGCGGCTGAAAACATCCCACTGCTGCCAACGAGGAGAACGATCCCGGTAGTAATCCAGCCCTATTTCTCCCAGGGCTACGACCTTGGGATGCCGGGCCAGTTCACGCAACTGTTTTAAATAATCTTCCGGTGCATTGGCGGCATCATGGGGATGAATACCGGCCGCAACATAAAGCATCGGATATTTTTCGCTCAAAGGAAGTGCTTGCCGCGTGGTAGTCAAGTTGAATCCGGCATTGATAATCAGCTTCAAACCATAATCTTCTGCCCGCTGGAATACCTCATCCCGGTCGCGGTCAAAATTTTTAAAATCCAGGTGGGCATGGCTATCTACCAGCGCCGGCAATTTTTTTAATTTATTCATGAGATCTTGCTCCCGGCCGGCAGGTCACCGTCAACAGTGGTGAGAATAACTTCTCCCGCAGGGCCCGTGGCGGCTAAAATCATCCCTTCAGAAAGAAGACCGCGTATTTTTACCGGTTTCAAATTAGTGACAAAAAGGGCTTTTTTACCGGTTATCTCCTTCGGCGCATAATACTGGGCCAGGCCCGCTACAATCTGCCTTTCTTCATCCCCTAAATTGACCATCAGGCGAAGGAGTTTATCTGTTTTAGGTACTGCTTCGGCAAAAGTGATCTCTCCGACTCGTATATCCGTCTGTAGGAAATCATCGATCGTAATCGTCTTGATAGCAGCTACCTCCTCTCTTTCCTTACCCTGTTCCTGCAGCCCTCCCGCCGGTTGGCCCGCAGGCCGGACCGCTGCTTGGCCTGCTGTTGCCTCGCTTGCAAGGGGGCCGGGAGACCGGGCTGCCACCCCGCCGCCGCCATCAGGCGAAGAAACCGCTCCCCCCTGCGCTTGCGCTTCTGCTTGCGCCTTCGCTTCTGCTTGCGCCTTTGCTTCTGCTTCTGCTTCCGCTTCTGCTTCTGCCTGCGCTTGCGCCTCCGCCTCCTTTTCACCCGCCAGCGAAGCCAGTTCTTTTTTGATATCGAGCCGCGGGAAAAGATCGATGGTGCGCTGTGCTCTCGTGCCCGGTTTTAGGACTCCCCACTGCATGAGGCTAGCCCACTCCTGCTGCTCCGGCTGTGCATCTATACCCAGTTGGGACCACATGCGCTGCGGCGTCCGCGGCATATACGGGCGCAGCAAAACGCTGATAAAACGCAGCGCTTCACAGAGGTTATAAAGAACTGTAGCTAAACGCTCCCTGTTTTCTTCCGTCTTGGCCAATTGCCAGGGAGCATTTTCATCAATATATTTATTGGAACGCCTGACCAACACCCAAAGATTTTCCAGGGCCCCGCTGATCTGTAGTTTATCCATCAATGCTTCCATCTGTGCGGGCGTAGAGAGAGCCAGTTCCCGTAACTCCCGATCACTGGGTTCATCTTCTACGCCCTGCTCCGGAGCAGGAATTTCTCCGGAAAAAAAGCGTTCCACCATCGTCAGTGTCCGGCTCAGCAAATTGCCCAGATCATTAGCCAGATCGGTATTGATCCTTGTCAGCAGGGCTTCGTTGCTAAAAACGCCGTCGGCTCCAAAAGGTATCTCCCTTAAAAGGAAATAACGCACGCTATCCGAACCGTAGCGATCGATCAAGGTCACGGGATCGACTACGTTCCCTTTAGATTTGGAGATCTTCCCTTCTTTCAGTATCAGCCAGCCATGCCCAAAAACCTGCTTGGGCAGAGGCAAACCTAAAGCCATTAAAATAATCGGCCAATAGATCGTATGAAAGCGCACAATTTCCTTGCCAATCAACTGTACATCAGCCGGCCAGTATTTATAGAAAAGTGATTCGTTGCTAGATGTGTACCCTAAAGCGGTAATATAATTGCTCAGTGCATCCAACCAAACATAGATGACATGCCGCCGGGCAAAGGGAACCGGAACGCCCCAGTCAAAAGTTGTGCGGGAAACACAGAGATCCTCTAGTCCCGGCCGCAAGAAATTATTGATCATTTCATTTTTGCGCGAGGGGGGTTGGATAAAGTTGGGATGGGCCTCTATATGTGCCAGAAGGCGCTCTGCATATTTAGACATACGGAAGAAATACCCTTCTTCGGCGACCATCTCCACCGGCCGGCCGCAATCCGGGCAAATACCTTCCTTAACCTGGCGGGTCGTCCAGAAAGATTCACAGGGCGTGCAGTACCAACCCTCATAATGCCCTTCATAGATATCTCCTTGCCTGTAAAGGCGTTCAAATATTTCCTGCACGGCTTTTGTGTGACGCGGTTCGGTCGTGCGGATAAAATCATCGTAAGAAATATCCAACGCAGACCAGAGCACTTTGATCCAGCCCACGATCTCATCCACAAAGTGCTGCGGCTCCTTTCCGGCACTCTCCGCGCTGCGCTGTATCTTTTGGCCGTGTTCATCCGTGCCGGTCAAGAACCATACATCATTACCGGTAAACCTTTTGAACCTGGCAAGGGCGTCAGCGGCAACGGTTGTGTAAGAATGGCCAATATGCAGGCGGTCGCTGGGATAATAAATGGGGGTGGTGATATAGAAAGTTTTACTGCCCATGAAGCGGATCGTCCCCTTTTTAACTTTTTTTAGATAATGGCTTAATATGCTCGTTACATTACCTAAAATTCTGATTTTAAATTATACCATATAAAATTTTTTAAGGCAACTTTGCCATATTATTACATTTATGAGTATGTTAAAGACATATTCTGACTGTATATTATAAAACTTTCCAAGCTACTACTTTTTTAGACAAAAATTACTTTTTTCTACTGAAAGGTATTGCTTCTCATGGGAATTACTGGTATAATGAGTTGTAGTTAATTGTCGAAATATGCAAAAGGAGGGGCAGGTTTGAAATCTACAGGCATCGTTAGAAAAGTTGATGAGTTAGGAAGAGTTGTTATTCCTATTGAATTACGCCGGACTCTCGGGATAAAAATTAAAGATGCTTTGGAAATTTATGTTGATGGTGAGAAAATCGTCCTTAAGAAATATGAACCGGCTTGCATTTTCTGTGGCAATGCAGATAATATCAAACAATTTAGCGGCAGGATCATCTGTCAGGAATGTATTAGAAAAATGATGGACTGATCATCGTTCCTTCTTTCGTAAAATTCCTAAAATTTGATTTAGACGCCCGCTTATTATGAATCCTAACAAAGGTAAGGGCGACGGCTGGCCAGCCGTCGCCCTTACCTTTTTAATCCCTTCTTTTATACGGTTGTCGAAATATGGCACACAGGGCTGCCTTCTGATATAATTAAGCCTGGCGGGCAAAATCCAACGAATGCTAACAGTAGAATAATATGGAGGAGAAACAAATGGAAATATCATGGCCTCACATCGTCAAATACGCTGACAAGGAAGGAAGAACCTATCTACTGGAACACGAATGCAAAGAGATCCTGGAAAAACAAGGGATAGCTACGACCGGGGCCACAGTAGCCCAATCTGTAGGGGAGGCCGTAAAAATCGGCGAGCAGATCGGTTACCCGGTAGCCTTAAAGGTGTTATCGCCGGATGTTATCCATAAATCCGATGCAGGCGGTGTAAAATTGAATTTAAGCAGCCCTGCCGCCCTGGAGCGCGCTTACAATGAAATTACCACTGCCTTTGCCGCTAAAAATCTGGCCGGCGTAACCGTGCAAAAAATGGCCCCCCCCGGGCTGGAAGCTATTGTAGGCATCAACAGGGACCCTACCTTCGGCCCTGTCTTAATGTTCGGATTAGGCGGGGTTTTCGTAGAAGTGCTCAAGGATGTTTCTTTTAGGATACTGCCGTTAACAGAAAAAGATAGCGAGGAGATGATCCAAGAAATACGGGGGTATGCCTTGCTCCGCGGTTACAGGGGGACAGCCGTAGACATCCCCGCCCTAAAGGGTCTGCTGGGCAAACTCGCTGCCTTGATCGGCGACCATCCCGAAATTAGCGAGGTTGATCTGAACCCTGTTTTTCTTTATGAAAAGGGCAATGTTACCGCCGATGCCCGCATTTTCCTGAAAAAGCCGGATAATATAGCTAAACAAAAAACCCCCGGGCGCCAGGGCAAAGGATGCCTGCAAGATTTTTTTTACCCGCAGAGCATAGCCCTGGTGGGCGCTTCGGACAAGCAGGGCAAACTTGGATGGAACGTTTTTAACAACCTTTTATCTCACCGCTTTGCCGGGAAACTCTACCCGGTCAACAATAAAGCCCAAACGGTGCAGGGCGTCCCGGCAGTATCGCACATCAGTAAAATCGAAGAAACGGTTGACGTGGCGATCATCCTGGTGCCTGCAGAGAAAACCCTGCAAGCTTTTGAAGAATGTTGCCAGAGGGGAATTAAAAACATTGTTATCGAATCGGCAGGCTTTGCCGAAGCGAATGCAGGCGGGGAAACCAGGCAGCAAGACCTAAAACAGGTGGCAGATAAATATAATTGCCGGTTCCTGGGCCCAAACTGTTCCGGGATCATCAATACCCATCACAACATGGTCCAATCGATCGGGGTAGTCAAGGGCCTGCGCCGGGGGAATATTGGTTTAATCGCCCAGGCAGGAGTTTATGCCGCGGGGATGCTCTGGGGCATGCGGCGAATCATGGACTTTGGAATTGTCGCCACGATCGGTAATAAAGCCGATATTAACGAAACAGATGTTTTGGAATACCTGGGAGAGGATAAAAATATTGAAGTGATCTGCCTCTACTTGGAAGATGTAAAAAGCGGGCGCCGGTTTATCGATGTAGCCAAAGAGGTAACGGCTAAAAAGCCGGTCATCATCCTCAAAGCAGGGCGCACTGCGGCCGGAAAAAAAGCAGTATCTTCACACACCGCCTCCCTTGCCGGCAATGACCTGATCTATACCGCCGCTTTTAAACAATCCGGCATCATCCGTGCCCGGGATAACGACCACATGTTTAGGCTGGCCAGGGCCTTTTCCAAACAACCGCTCCCGCAGGGAGAGGGGGCGCTGGTCATCTCTTATACCGGCTCCCTGGGCGTCGCTGCAGCCGATGCCCTGGCCCTGAACAACCTGCACCCGGCAAAACTGGATGCAGAAACTTACCGGCAATTAAGGGCAATCGTGCCCCCTTATGTCGGTTGCAATAACCCGGTGGACTTTACCTTTGACATGAACACAGAACTGGTTCAAAAAACAATCGAAATTGGGCTGCGCAGCAAGGAGATTAGCAGCTTCATCGTAATCCTACAGGCAGAAATCCTCGATACCTATGCTCAAATACTACCCGCCATTGATTTCCAGGGGAAACCTGTTTTAAGCTGCGTGCCCTGCCGGGAATTTGCCATGAACGAAGTAATATCCTTGGAACAAGCGGGGATCCCGGTGTACTCCACACCGGAAGAAGCCGTAGAAGTGCTGGCCACGATGTACCGCTACCGGAAACTTCGCCGGCAGGGGGGTTAGGTTAAACAAAAACGTAGGAAAAAAGCGACGGGAAACTATAACCCTGAAATATTGTTCGGTTATTAATCATTGATTCTACTACATAAGCTCTATTTGCAAGGCGTGCGCTGAAATCAGCATCCCTTCGACTGGCAATTTTTCGTCCGGGCCACCGGGCCTAATTGAACGTCCGACTAAAAGGCCCTAAAAATGGCGTCCTGCCATTTTTGCTTCAAAATTGTGGCGTCTTCATGGGCTGATTTTTACAGCTCCCGCCCGGGCAAATTTCGTTTTATGCAGCAGAATGTAATTTTTGCAGTGGAGCTCATCATTGTGTTTTTTAGTGCTGCCGTGCTGAAAGTGGGCATAAATTCCGATCATAATATCCGATCATATTAGAAACCGGGGCTTTTTACTGAAGCTATTTACTGGAGCTTTTTGCAGTGGAAGCCTGTTAGCATTATATTATAGAAAATATAGTAAAATAGGGTATTGTTTTCAAAAATTGCCCCTTTGTTTAAGATCCACCCAGAGGGCATAGACTGTTTTGCGCGGCAGGCCCATCTGGCGAGCCACCTTTTTCACGGCCGCTGTTGGTAAATCGCCTGCTTGCAGTAGCTCTTTAAGTTTATTTTTAAGGTCCACACGTTGGTGGGGGAGCTCTATTTCGCCCGTTGCCCACCCTTCCCCTGCTACCCCATTCTTCCCTGCCGCCTCTTTCTTCCCTGCACCGGCACTATTGTTCCCCCCGATAACTTCTATTTTCTTTCCACCACTGCTTATTCTGCCTATTTCTTCATTTATTTCACCGGTACCGGCTTGCTTCTTGCCCTCGTTGTTCAGGGGCGAAATAACCAGGGTAATTTCGCCGCGGGGGACCGTATGGGAGTAATAGGCATACATTTCTCCGGCACTGCCCCTTTGGACTTCTTCAAACTTTTTAGTAAGCTCGCGGCAAACGGCGATCTCCCTATTTCCTAAAATAGCCATCAGTTCGTGCAACGTCTTTAAAAGATGGTGCGGCGCCACATAAAGCACAATGGTTTTCTGCTCTTCCGCCAAAACCCGCAGCTCTGCAGCACGTTCCTTTTTTTTGCGGCTTAAAAATCCCCAGAAAACAAACCTCTTAGTGGAGTAACCGGAATAAACAAGGGCAGTCAAAACCGCAGAGGGGCCGGGCAAAACAGTAAAAGGTACTTTTTCCGCCAGCAGCAGGCGGGCCAAAGAAAACCCGGGATCAGAAATAGACGGCATCCCGGCATCCGTGATCAAAACAATGCTGGCACCCGCTTTTAACCTGGCAAGGATCTCTTTTCCTTTTCGTTCCCTGTTCGCCTCCCGGTAAGAGAGTAGCGGCGCCTTGATCCCGTAATAATGCAGCAGTTTGCGGGACCGCTCCACGCTTTCCACCGCAATCAAATCCGCTTCTTTTAAACACTGCAAGGCACGCAACGTAATATCGCCCAGGTTGCCAATGGGCGTGGCACAAAAATAAAGCATCCCTTGCATACTTTGCATATCTTGCTTACCTTGCGTATTTCGCTTGCCTTGCATACTTTGCATATCTTGCTTACCTAGCATATTTCGCTTGCCTTGCATACTTTGCATATCTTGCTTGCCTTGCATATCTTGCTTGCCTTGCATACTTCGCTTACCTAGCATACTTTGCATATCTTGCTTCCCTAACATTCCTTGCATATCTCGCTTACCTTGCACTCCTTGCTTCCCTGGTGGCATCTTTTGTTCGCCTGGCATAGCTTATGACAGAACGTTGTCTTCCTGCACGGGTTGTGCCCCCTAATCCACGATCTTATTTACGTGAAACAGAATTGTGCCGGAATGCTGTCTTCCTTCCTGCACAGGTTATGCCGGAATGCTGTCTTCCTGCACGGGTTGTGCCTGCCTGGCTACCCGCTGAACCCGGTGCCTATGGTTAATATTCAAAAACATCAATAACCATCCTTACCAGCCACCTTGACCGCGAAAACCGGTTTTACTTTACCGGGCGTTCTTCCTCCACCGGCAACAACTCGATCTCATCCAGCGGAAATTCCTCTTGGCCGGAGGTCGCCGGCATCTCCACCAGCACCGTCTTACTGATAATATTCCTGTTTACAACCTTCCCTTGGCCGCGGGGCGTAATCACCTGATCGCCGGGGGAAGGGAAATCTCCCCGTGAACTTTCATAATGTTCTGCTTCATAGCGCAAACAGCACATTAAACGGCCACAAATACCAGATATTTTAGTAGGGTTCAGCGAAAGATTTTGCTCCTTAGCCATGCGGATGGAAACCGGCCCAAAATCCTCCAAAAAAGTAGCACAGCAAAGGCCCCGGCCACAAGGGCCCAGGCCGCCCAACATCTTCGCTTCATCCCTGACCCCAATCTGGCGCAGTTCAATCCGCGTGCGGAAAATAGCCGCCAGGTCTTTGACCAGCTCACGAAAATCTATCCGGCCATCAGCCGTAAAATAGAAAATTATTTTATTGCGGTCAAAAGTATACTCCACATCGACTAATTTCATCTCTAGTCCATGTTTTTCAATTTTCTCCAGGCAGATCTTTTCCGCTTCCATTTCTTTCTGCCTGTTTTCTGCTAGCTGCTGGAGATCGGCCGTTGCGACCATCCTGCGAACCAGCCTTAAAGGGGGGACAACCTCCTCCGTACCAACTTCTTTATTCTTTTGTACTACCTCGCCAAATTCTAAGCCGCGGCTGGTCTCTACGATAACCTCCTGCCCCGGTTTAAGTTCCAAAGCGCCCGGATCAAAGTAATATATCTTTCCGGCACGGCGAAAGCGCACGCCTACTACTTCCAGCAACTTAAACAGCTCCTCTCATCTGCAAAAACAATACTTCCAGCGCCAGCCTTTTATTTACATTTTGCATTAGTTCGCCCTGCAATTGCAACAAAAAGCGACAGATTTTTTCTAGAAAAGCAGGGCCTGCCGAAAAAACTTCTTTATTCTTATTATTGAACCCCAACCGTTCCTTTATTATCCCTGTTTCTGCGGCAAAACCCAATTGAGCCAGCAACCTTTCACGATAAATGAGGGCAAAAAGGTCTAAAAGTGCCAGCAGATCCTCTCGTTTGGCAATTTCCTCCGCCCGGAGCCAAAGATCCTCCACAGGCCCGTTTTCAATATTATCCAGAAGCGTCCAAGCCTTAACAAATTTTTCTTCCCAACCCCCCCGGGAGGCCATCTCCAAACCCTTTCCGGGATTGCCCCGCGCCAGGGCCATAATAAATTCCCTTTCCCCGGATGACAAAGCAGGACGCTCTCTTTGCAGCAACAGCGTCATCTGCTGCGGGGCCAACGGCCGGAGGTTAAATTGAATGCATCTCGAAAGCACAGTGCCAGGCAAGGCCCAGGGCCGGGCACTGAGTAAAAGGAAAACAAGTTCTCCCGGCGGTTCTTCTAAAATTTTTAAAAGGCTGTTCGCCGCCGGCAATGTCAAGAGTTCGGCTTCCTGAATGATACACACTTTTTTGCGCCCCTCGCGCGGGAAATAATATAGCCTGTCCCTTATTTCACGCAACTGCTCGATCTTGATCGAAGCGCCTGCCGGCTCTACGCGGTAAAGATCCGGATGATGCCCGCCGGCAATTTTGCGGCAGGAAAGACATTGGCCGCAGGGCGGGGCTTCTACGCTGGAACAATTGAGAGATTGGGCAAAGAAGGTAGCCAGCGTTTTTTTGCCGCTGCCCGCAGGGCCGCAAAATAAATAAGCATGGCTGACCTCCGCGCGCTGCCGGGCCCGGCGAAGGGCTTTGATAATTAGCTCCTGCCCAAGTAGCTCTTTGATTGACAAAAGGAGGATCCCTCCAATACATGTACCGCGTGTGTCACGGGGACGGGGGTATTGACACACCACTCCAACCAATTTTTTTACCATAAAGATGGTAACCTGTGTGAAAAACCCAAAAATTTCAAGAGCTTTTTCAAAAAGCGGAACAACAAGTTTAAAAAAACATAGGCATTCATGTTCTACTGCAAAAACTCTATTTGCAAGGCGTTCGCTGAAATCAGCATCCATT
>CAZRVU010000047.1:0-12943 GCA_964603615.1 uncultured Desulfovibrionaceae bacterium | reverse complement strand
ACCTTTTAAGAGAAGGAACTTAATACTCTGAGGCAACGACACATTAGGGGGCGATGCCCGCATTGTCCCGCGTATTGGGGCGCACATCGCCCCGCATATTGATGCCCGCATTGTCCCGCGTATTGTGGGGCGCACATCGCCCCGCATATTGATGCGCACAGGTTGTAGGGGGCGATGCCCACATCGTCCCGCATATTGAAGCGCAAAGGCTAGTAAATGGAATATTGCCAAAAGGAGTTAAAGGGATTATGTATTTTGGGCAGAAATAGAATTTAATAGGCCGTATTAAGGGGGAAAATAATGTCTATAGCCAAACAAATCCTGGATGATTGCTATATATTGCCAATAGTTGATGAAGAAATAATCAATTACCTCCAATTATTGCCAGCGGGTTATTGGGATTTTGTTTTTTATAACAAAAAATATACTCATAATATACACACCTATCCTGCGATGATGATACCGCCAATTCCTAAGCATTTAATAAAAGCCATTAAGACCTATCAACCGCAGATTAAGAATATCTTAGATCCCTTCGTGGGTTCGGGCACGGTTTTGCTTGAAGGGCTTTTAGCTGGATTGGACGTTTTCGGACTGGATCTTAACCCCCTTGCTTGTTTAATAGCTAAAGCAAAATGCACTCCCATCCAGCCAGAAATTTTACAACGAGAAAACAAAGCCCTTTTAGAAAAAGTGGTGTCTGACATTAAGAATGACAAATTAGAGCTTACCCCTCCCGATTTTTATAATATTAATTATTGGTTTAAGGACTATATAATTAAACATCTGCAAATAATTCAACAGCGAATTAAAGAGGTTAAAAAACAAGATATTAAATTACTTTGTAAGGTGGCATTTTCCGAAACAGTTAGGAGCTGTTCTAATACACGCAATAGTGAATTTAAGCTATATAGGATGCCTAAAGAAAAACTTAATGAGTTTAATCCATCGGTAATTGATGTTTTTGAGGCAAATTTAAAAAAATGTGAACTGGGCATGGCAGAACTTTATAAATGTTACCGGGGTGGGCGAGGAACCGAAGTGCTGGCAAGGGATACTAGAAATTTTAACCTGAATGAAAAGATGGATCTGATGATTACTTCTCCTCCTTATGGAGATTCACGCACCACAGTTGCCTATGGGCAATTTTCAAGGCTGTCTTTACAATGGCTTGACCTAGATGGTTGTGATTATATTTCTAGTAAAATAGAAAAAGAAAGGCTGGATAAATATTTGCTAGGCGGCAGTAATAACGCAGGAAAAAATAATTTGCCGTCAGAAACTTTAAAAGAAATCCTAAGAGAAATTATGAAGAGAGATAAAGAAAGAGCCCAAGATGTATTGTCTTTTTATCTAGATTTAAATAAAAGCATAAAAGCTATAACAAAACACATGAAGGTAAATAGTTATCAATTTTGGGTTGTAGGCAATAGAACGGTTAGAAAAATAACTATACCGACCGATGTAATAATTAGTGAATTGGGAGCCCAATATAACTTAAAAACAGTTATTACCATTCCAAGGAATATTTCAAGTAAAAGAATGCCAAAAGAAAATTCACCTACGAACGAAAAAGGGAAAAAATTCCCCACAATGGATAAGGAAAACATTGTAGTGTTAAGAAAGGTGAAATAATTGGCAAAAAACAGGCAAAAAAAAATGGGATTGGAAGATCAGACAAGCAAGTTTAGCTAAGGAATTTGATATCAGCATCTTCAAGGGTAAAGGATTGTTTTAAAAAGATCCTACTATGAAGGAGAGTTTTTATGGGAAAATTGTCCGATCTACCAAATGTGGGTAAAGTTTTAAAGTCAAGTTTAATCTCTATTGGTATTGAAACACCGGAGCAACTGCGAAGTATTGGTGCAGAAGAAGCCTTTATTTAAATTCGTAATCATGTTGACCCGGGCCAGGGATTATTGTGTTAACGTTCAGGTTGTTCTTTTGCAGGTTCTTCGGCCTTGCTTTGTTCGACTTGCCACCTGCGGTAAGGGCTCCATAAAAGGTAGATCGACACGGCTATTGAGCCCAGGAAATCGATATGCTTTGTAGCCGCGTGGGCAGGCATGAAAGCAACGGCACTTAAAGCTGCTATCACGCAAAGATCGACGAGGATTTTTGCCAGGTAAAGTTGGTGCTGGGCGGCAATGATCGGGCTGTGGCCGGCGCGTTCCAAGGCGCTATAGCGCCGCAAGAACCAAAAGTTGACGATGAAACCCAATATTGCAATGACCAGGCCGGGGATCACATTGCCCCCCGGCCTAAAACTTTGAAAACGAAATAGCGCCATCAAGAGCAGGATCAGCCCCGAAATGCCTAAAGCTGCGGCAACGCTCAGGCTGACAACCCTTTCCCACTTTTTCTTGGTTTCTTCGTCCGGTTCTTCCCTCCGTGTCAAGTAACGAAAAACCAACCAGGATAACAACAAGACGAGAAACTCCATAGTGCGCCGGATAAAGTCGGCAATCTGTGTGACGGAGTGACTTATAATCACGGCCAGGCCTGTTGCTAAAGGCGCCCATGAGCTAAGGAGCAGGGAGGCTAAAAGGGTTCTTTGTCGTTTTTCGGTTTCTTTATTCCGCCCGGAGCCGTTCATATTACCACCCCAGATAGGTGAAAAGGTGAACCAGTGGAAAAATTGTAGCTGCTGCAGTAAGGGGGACCGTTAGGGTATCGGTGCCACGGCGGGAAAACAGCTCAACTGCCCCACAAACCGGTGCTACGACCAGGGCAATCAAAAGGCAGGTCAACCAGGAGAGCCCGCTGCAAAACAAAAGGGTGAGAAAGATCGCTAAAAAAGCGGTTACGATCATGGCCACGGTGCCTTCGCGGGTTTTAACCCCCTCCACCCAGCGATGTATAATATTATTCTTCCCAAAGAATTTCCCCACTAATGCGGCGGCAGCATCACCAAAGCCCCAGGCCATTATTGCTACGGCTACCATATAGTGCCATTGGGCTCCCAACAAACCCCAGAACAAAAAGATAAGGATGGCAAAGGATAACTGCACGTAAAGCAATTGCTTGCGCAACTCGCCGCCGCGTTTTGCCCGGTCCACAAAGAGCTTTTTATAGAGGGACGTTTTTTCGATTACAAGAAGGACGGGATAGGCAATAAGCACCAGTAAAAAAGCAGCAGCGATGGCCATATACCAGTTGCTAAAAAGTTTCAAGAGAATAAAAACAGAAAAACTATAGCCGACGTGTTGCGTTTTACGGATTACCTCGCCGGGCAGTTTAGACCAGGCTTTGAGCATGGTTGGGATTGCAACCAAACCGATGAGGTAATATAGCATTAAGATTACTGCAGCGAAGAGATCATTCAAAATCATTTTTGGCCCCCCTCTTTCTTTTTTCTTGCCGTGCCAGGGAAAAACTTTCTGAGACGCGCCGGAATAGCTCTATAAAGCTTTTAATTTCCTCCTTGGAAATCCCCCGGGCAGCCATAGAAAAAACATTTTCGTAAACTTTTTCTACTGCCGGGCCGATTTCCAGGGCCTTTTTCTTTAAGTATACCCGGCTGACCCGTTTATCGGCCGGATCCTTTTTCCTTTGAATAAAACCTTTTTTCTCCAGAGAAAAAAGGGCCCGCGAAACCGCCGGTTTACTTATCTCCAACTCTGCAACGAGGTCCTCCTGGCGTAAAACTTGTTTTCGCGCCAGAAGATGCAGCAGGATATTGCCCTCGGCGCTGCTCAACCCGAGGGGTTGCAACTCTTCATTCACCATCTGCCGCGCTGCGTTAAGAATGTTGTTGGCATAAAACCAAATATCCCTGATACCAGACATAGGTTCCTCCGATCTATCTAGTTAACTAGTTTACTATTAGCATACAATAAAATAGTTAACTTGTAAACTATTTTTTATAAATTGCCGGGCTAAGGTTTTAATCCTTGTGCTATAATAGGGGCAGAATAATAAGCGCATTTTCAAGCCTTAGAAAGGCTGTTTACAAGGGCAAGAGCTGCCGGGCAACGCAGTGCCGGCAGCCAAGAAGGGGGCATTTAAAAATGATAGGCCAGGTCAGAAGAATATTTGTGGAAAAGCGCCGGGAATATGCTAGCGAGGCGGAAAAGTTGTGCCGGGTTTTGAAAGAAGACCTGCAGGTTGCGGGATTGGCAACGGTAAGGATCTTTTACCGCTATGATTTCACCGGTCTTAAGGCGGACGAATACGTGCGGGCCAAGGAGATAATTTTCGCCGAACCGTTGACCAACCTGGTATATGAGGAGAAGTTACCCCTGGAGGGCGGGGCGGGGGAGGTGCAGGTCTTTGCCGTGGAATACCTGCCCGTTCAATTTGATCAGCAGGCAGATCTGACGGCACAATGCCTGCAGGCCCTTACCGGCCGGGAACGCCCGCCTGTGCGCACGGCCCGGGTGTTTGCTTTGCAGGGCCGCCTCTCCCCGGTAGAGCTGGATCGCATCAAGGCATACGTGATCAATTCCGTCGATGCGCGGGAAGCCTCCCTGGAAAAGCCCCCGCACCTGGCGGCGGAAACTATAGCCCCGGCAGATGTGGCTGTGTTGGAGGGCTTCAATAACAGTAGCGGCACGGCCTTGCAAGAGTTGCGGTCAGCATCCGATCTGGGCCTGGATGAAGAAGATTTTTTATATTGTCAAGCCTATTTTCGGGACACAGAAAATAGGGAGCCGACCATGACAGAGATGCGGGTAATCGATACTTACTGGTCCGATCACTGCCGCCATACCACTTTCCGGACGGTAATTGAAGAGATCGCGATCAAACCGGGGCCTTTTACCCGCCCGGTGCAGGCGGCCTATGAGGAGTACCTGCTTTCGCGGGAGGCTGTCTACAAGGAGGGGACGGGGCAAGAGGCGGTCTGCCTGATGGATCTGGCACTACTGGCCATGAAGGAGTTGCGCCAGGCCGGGCGGCTGCCAGATTTAGACGAGTCCGAAGAAGTTAATGCTTGTAGCATCATCGTGCCGGCAGAGATCGACGGGCAAAAAGAGGAGTGGCTCGTTATGTTTAAAAACGAGACGCACAACCATCCCACGGAGATCGAACCCTTCGGCGGCGCGGCTACCTGCCTCGGCGGTGCCATTCGCGATCCCCTCTCCGGGCGCGCCTATGTTTACCAGGCCATGCGCGTGACCGGCAGCGCCGACCCCCGTGTAAAATTGGAAGAGACCCTGCCCGGCAAACTGCCCTCCAGCAAAATAACGACCGGGGCGGCAGCGGGTTACAGCTCTTATGGTAATCAGATCGGCTTGCCGGCAGGGTATGTTAACGAATATTACGCGCCGGGTTTCCGGGCCAAAAGGATGGAAGTGGGAGCTGTGATCGCCGCCGCCCCCAAAGAAAATGTTGTGCGCCAAAAGCCGGTGCCCGGCGATCTGGTGTTGCTCGTCGGGGGGCGGACCGGCCGGGATGGTCTCGGGGGTGCCACCGGATCCTCGAAAGAGCATACGGCTGCTTCGCTCACGACCAGCGGGGCGGAGGTGCAGAAAGGCAATGCCCCCGTGGAAAGAAGAATCCAAAGATTGTTTCGCCGGCCGGAAGCGAGCCGCTTGATTAAGAAATGTAACGATTTTGGGGCCGGCGGTGTTGCGGTAGCTATCGGCGAGTTGGCGGATGGCCTGGAGATTGACCTCGATGCCGTGCCTTTAAAATATGCCGGATTAGATGGCACAGAGATTGCCCTTGCCGAATCTCAGGAACGCATGGCAGTGGTCATTGCCCCGGAGGATGCGGAGGTTTTTTGCCGCTTAGCCCGTGCCGAAAACCTGGAGGCTACCGTGGTAGCGAAGGTGACGGCGAGCCGGCGGCTAAAAATGCTCTGGCGGGGGCGTCTCATCGTTGATCTTAGCCGGGATTTCCTTGATTCCAGCGGTGTCCGCAAGAAAACAAAAGTGCTGGTGCCAGCCCCGGCGGAGGAAGATAATTATTTCCGCTGCCTGCCGGACGGCGTGGCCCGGGCGCTGCCCGATTTGCGCCGGGCCTGGCTCTCCAACCTTGGAGATTTGAATGTTTGCAGCCAGCAAGGGCTACTAGAAATATTCGACAGCACGGCCGGTAGCGGCACGGTCTTCATGCCCCTGGGCGGGAAATACCAGGCTACGCCAACCGAAGGGATGGTGGCTAAGTTGCCGCTGCTTGACGGGGAGACGACCACGGCCACGATTATGGCTTGCGGCTACGATCCCCACCTGGCAATGTGGAGCCCCTTCCACGGGGCTTGCTTTGCCGTGGTGGAGGCTGTGGCCAGCGTTGCGGCGCTGGGCGGGGATTACCGCCGCGCCCGTCTGACGTTACAGGAATACTTTGAAAAGCTGGGTGCAGACCCGGTTCGTTGGGGCAAACCCTTTAGCGCGCTGCTGGGTGCTTTTTATGCCCAAAAAAAGCTGGGTATTCCGGCTATCGGCGGCAAGGATAGCATGTCGGGAACTTTTTTGGATCTTCATGTGCCACCGACCTTAATTGCTTTTGCCGTCTGCCCTTCCGATGTCCGGCAGGTAGTTTCTACGGAGTTTAAGCGGCCGGGCAGCAAGGTTGTCTTGCTGCCGTTGCCCAGGGACAAAAGCGAGCTTCCCGACTTTTCTGTGCTGGGGAAAAACCTTCTCTCGCTTGCCGCACTGCGGGAGGCTGGCTTGTTGCTTGCTGCCGGCACGATTAAAAGGGGAGGCCTGGCAGCGGCGCTGAGCAAGATGTCCTTTGGCAACCGCATCGGCCTGGTCTTAAAGGATGTTGTAGCAGCGGAGGATTTTTTCCGGGCCGGCAACGGTTCTCTCGTCTTGGAGCTGGCGGAAAAAACCGATCTGGAAACTATGCTGGCCGGCTTGGACTACCGTGTGCTGGGCGTTACCCAAGAAAAAGCAGCGATCCGGATCAACGATGTGGAGATCGGCCTCGACGAGGCTTACGCCTCCTGGCAGAGGCCTTTGCAAAAAATATTTCCTTTAGCCGGGAATACGGAAAGCGGCGCAGAAAAATTTCCGGAGATCCCGGACCGGCACAACGGGCAGGGTAAAATCTTGCGCCCCCGCCTGGCAGTGGCGCGGCCGCGGGTTTTGATTCCCATTTTTCCGGGGACGACCGGCGAGGATGATGCTGCCCGTGCTTTTAGGCGGGCCGGCGCTCTCGTGGATACGCTGGTTATCAGCAATCTCTCCCCCGCGGCTTTGGACCAGTCCAGGATGGAGTTGGTGCGCCGGCTGGAGGGCGCCCAGATTCTCATGCTTCCCGGAGGATTCAGCGACGGGGGCGAACCGGACAGTGCGGCCAAGCTAATGGTTGCTATTCTACAAAAGCCTCAAATACAAGCAGCGATATTGAAGCTGCTGCAAGAACGGGATGGTCTAATTTTAGGGATCTGCAATGGTTTCCAGGCGCTCGTCAAGCTGGGGCTGCTGCCTGCGGGGGAGTTCAGTGTGCCCGGTGCGCCGCGTCCTCTGGCGCTGACCGGGAACCAAAGCGGGCGCTATATTTCCCGTATCGTGCAGGCCAGGGTCGTCTCCACCCTTTCGCCGTGGTTCAACAATGTTACGGCCGGTGAGCAGCATGCGGTTGCTATTTCCCACGGGGAAGGCAGGTTGGTTGCCGGCGAAAAAACTTTGGCGGGACTAATCGCCGGCGGGCAGGTAGCCACCCGGTATGTAGATTGGGGTGCCGATCCCGGCCCGGCAGGCAGCTTCAGCTTCAATCCCAACGGTTCCGTGGCTGCTATCGAGGGGATTACCAGCCCCGACGGGCGCATCCTGGGCCGGATGGGCCACCCGGAAAGAATGGGGCCCTATGTGGCGCTGAACATTCCCGGGGACAAAGAACCGCGTCTTTTTGCTGCCGGCGTAAACTATTTCCAATAGATAGCCGTTCAATTACTAGCCGTTCAATTATTAGTTGTTTAATCATTAGCTGCCCAATTTTTGTCAGCCTGGTGTTAACGAAGACTCCATACCATTTTTCACGGCGCGCCGGACGGCATTTTCGCCTGTCAATAGGTTAATTTTTTCGCACCTGCCATAATATCGGCAGGCCGGGGCTATGTTTGTATTTAACGCGGATTAGCAGTCCCGCCCGCCGGGCTATTTTTTCTAAGCGCTCTCTTGTCAAAAATCCTGCTTTGGGGTAAAATAGTGATACCCGGGGACGAATGCGGCGCGGAGAGATGGCTGAGTTGGACGAAGGCGCTCGCCTGGAAAGCGAGTAGACGGGGCAAAACCTCGTCTCGTGGGTTCGAATCCCACTCTCTCCGCCATTTTACTTGTATAAAGATTTGGCCGTGCTAGACGGGGAGGTAGCGGTGCCCTGTACCTGCAATCCGCTAAAGCAGGGTCGAACTCTTGCCCCCGGCCCGCAGTCTTGCAGGGTTTGCCTCTGGTAAGTGGTGAGGAAGCTTTGGTCCTGTGCGGCGCAGTCCCATGAACCCCGTCAGATCCGGGAGGAAGCAGCGGTAAGTGGATCGCTGTGGGTGCCACGGGGGTGCTGGAGCAGAGCAAACTGCCAGAGTTACACCTGGGGGCGGGGTCAAAGGCAGGTGCACGGCCATTAAATTAACAATAACGCAGCTTTTATACCACATATCCCGAAAATACAGGCCGGCATTATTTTTATTCTTCCGCCGGTGCTGCCCCAAGGAGGCGGCAGGGGGCCTATCAGCCAGTTTTAGGCCACACGAAGTTGCCGGTCCAAGCTATAAAGAAAACTACTGAACCGCCAGGCCGTCTGGTAAAAAGTGCCGTCTGGCGGTTTCAAATATCCAAAAAAGCGTTCCAAGCGAGGTGTGTTTTTTGTCCCGGACGGAATCATTTCCGCCAAAACAGCAGGTTTATACCGCCCTTTACCGTCGCTGGCGGCCACAGCTTTTTTCCCAGGTGGTGGGGCAGAAGCATGTGACCCGCACGCTGCAAAATGCTCTTTCCAGCGGAAGGGTGGCCCACGCTTATCTTTTTTGCGGTCTGCGGGGTACCGGCAAAACGACCATGGCCAAACTTTTGGCCCGGGCCCTGAACTGCCGGGAAGGGGTTCGCGCCGAGCCCTGCAACAGTTGTCCTTCCTGTTTGGAAATTATGGAAGGGCGGAGCGTGGATGTGCTGGAGATCGACGCCGCCTCCAACCGCGGGATCGACGAAATCCGCGACTTGCGCGATAAAGCCCTTTACACCACGGCACAAAGCCGTTATAAGGTTTATATCGTGGATGAAGTGCACATGCTGACCAACGAGGCCTTCAATGCTTTGCTCAAGATCCTGGAGGAACCGCCGCCCAAAGTGATTTTTATATTGGCGACGACGGAAGCACACAAGCTGCCCTTAACTGTTATTTCTCGCTGCCAGCGTTTTGACTTTCACCTGCTGGGCAGCGAAGAGATCGCTGCCCACCTGCAAATGATCGCGGCAACCTTGGATTTTGAACTGGATAGCGCAACCCTTTTTCTGCTGGCGCAGCAGGCGGAAGGTTCCATGCGGGATGCGCTCGGTTTTTTGGAACAGTGCCGGGCTTACGGTGGGGAAAAATTGAGCTACAGTGAAGCCCGTGAAATATTAGGGTTGGCCGCCCCGGAGACAGTTTTTAATATTTTGGAGGCAATCGTTCAGGAAGATACCGGCAGCGGGCTCGCGGCGCTGGGCAACCTCGTCTATGAGGGGCGCGACCTGCACCGCTTTATCCGGGAGCTGCTTCTTTACCTGCGCAAGTTGGTAGTGCTTCAATCCGGGGAGGGCGATGTTGAAGAAAAAGTCCTTGCCGATGTCCCCGGTTTAAAACTGTATCTTCCCCGGCATCAAGGGAAATTTGATAATGCAGTGCTGCTGGAGATGCTGGAAATATTACAGGAGCTTACCTTTCAGCTTCGCAGCTCTTCCCAGCCCCAGTTTTTGCTGGAGCTCACTTTCTTGCGCCTGTTGCGCGCCTATCGCTTTCGCCAGTATTTTTCCCCCGGTGCGCTCTTTCAATATCTGGAGGAACTGGAAGAGAAGCTGCAGGCTTCCGGCCAGGCTTTAGTGCCTGCCCCCCCTGTTCCAACTGGTGAAACTGACACCGCAGATACTTTAACTTTAGGACAGCCCGGCCCTGCCGCGGGGCCCGTGCCGGAAGCCCGGCCTATTAAATCCTCGCCGGAAATGCCGCCCGTGCCGGAAACGCCGCCTGTGCCACCGCCGCAGTCTGTGCCGGAGGCCCTGTCTGTACAGGAGTCACAGTCCGTGCCGGAAGCCCGGCCTATTAAACCCTCGCCGGAAACGCCGCCCGTGCCACCGCCGGCCAGTTTTCGCGCGTTGGAAGGACCGGAGTTGCAAGAATTCTGGGATAAGGAACTTTTGCCGGAGCTTAAAAAACAGCGCCGGCACATTCTCCATGCGATCATGCTGGAGGCTGCTCCCCTTTCTTGTAGTAACGGGATCTTTATGTTTACCTTTCCCCCGGCCCATAGCGTTCTTAAAGAGAGGATTGAATCACCCCGTAACAGGAAAAACTTGGAAGACTTCCTTTCCTTGCTGCTGGGAGCCGGTACTATTTTCAGGGTTGTCTTGCAGGAGAAGAACAAGGGGGAAAAGAAAAATACAGAAAATAAAGCAAATGATGCCGGCGGCACAGGGGGAAAGGTAGCCGGCAAAACTTCATCAACAGTTGCTGCCTCATCCCCAACTGCCGCCGAACCACTGCCCGCTGATTTACCGCCTTCTCCAGAAAACACTGTTACTGGTACTGCTGCTGCTGCGCCGGAAGATGCATCCCGGAAAAAGCAGGAGGAAGATTTTTATATGCAGGAGATGTCCGAACTTTTTAAAGGGAAGATAATTGCCGCCGGGACAGAAAAACTCAATTCCCAGGATTTCTGGGGATTCGCCGGTTTCTCCCCGGAAAAATAAATTTGCAGGATGTAATCCATCGAAAGGAGATAAATTTATGCCGAATGGTAAAATGGGCAAAATGCTTAAACAGGTGCAAAAAGTCCAGGCGGAGATGGTCAAAATGCAGGAAGAACTGCAGAGCCGCCAGGTGGAGGCCAGCAGCGGTGGCGGGGTGGTGCGCGCCGTGGTCAGCGGTGCCAAGGAGTTGCAAGAACTCTATATTGAGCCCGAGCTGCTGGAAGAAGATGTGGAGATGCTCGCCGATCTAATTATCAGCGCCGTGAACGAAGCGCTCCGGGAGGCCGATGAAATGGTCAATAAAGAAATGCAAAAAATTGGCGGAAATTTTGGCCTGCCGGGCAACCTTTTTTAATTTGTCAGATTTTGCGGCGAAAAAAGTTTAAAATAAGTAACCAAGCAGTTACTAAAATAATATATTTGTTACGGAAAGAAGGTGGGCCGCAACGATGCTTTTTTCTCCTGTGCTGGAGAGGTTGGTAGAAGCCCTGCGCCGTCTGCCGGGTATCGGTCCAAAAACAGCCTCGCGCCTGACATTTTATATTCTGACTATGGAGAACAGCGAAGTGGAAGAAATGGCCCGTGCCCTGGTCGAAGCTAAACAAAAAATAAAACAATGTGCCCGCTGCCGCAACCTGACGGAAGATACTTTGTGCCCCATTTGCCGGGATGAACGCCGCGATAGCACCCTGCTCTGCATCGTCCAGGAGCCCCGGGATATCCCCGTCATCGAAAAAACGGGGCAGTTCAAGGGGCGTTATTTTGTTTTACACGGGGCGCTCTCCCCGTTGGAAGGACTCGGACCGTCCGAGCTGAAAATTCCTTTACTTTTGCAGCAGCTTAAGGCGGGTGAAATCAAGGAGGTTATCGTTGCTACTAACCCCAATGTGGAGGGCGACGCCACAGCGTACTACCTGGCCGATGTGCTCAAGTCAATGGACATCAAGGTTACGCGCATTGGTTTCGGCTTGCCAGTGGGCGGCGACCTCGAATATGCCGACGAACTGACTATGGCCCGTGCTCTGGAAGCCCGCCGGGAGATAATCTCTTAAATCGCTAAAATGTTTTGATGCCTCACCGGGTATAAAGACCTTTACTCCTGTTCATAATAAGTTTTAAAAACAACAGGAGGGGAAAAACCGTGAGGCGTTTTTTATTTGCCGGCATTATTATCCTTTTAATAGCTGCTTGCGGAATTTTGTTTCATTTTGCGCCGGAACGCAAAGCCATGTCCAAGCATGAAGATCCTTATTTGCTGCTTTGCCGTATTATGCATCTGGCCGATGCAACGATCACGACGGGGGAGCTTCACTATTGGGCTTCTCTCGGTATCCTGGCGGATAGCGCAAATTTATCCGACCTGGAAGAGCGGGCCGATGAACTTTTGAACCGTATCACTGGTTGGGAGCCTTTGCGGGTGGTGCAAAATAATCAAGATTGGCCGGGGACTATGGCTGCCGGGGCAAGCGGGGATTTTAGTCATGCTTGGTGTGGCCCGGAAGGGGAGGAAGGGGCCGGGGACGGGGAGGAAGGCGGCGCTGAACCCACCTATATGTTTGTGGAAAGGCAGCGAGAACTTATATCCGGCGGCTGTTTGCGCCTTTTGTTGCAGCAGATGGAACAAGAGGGAAATAAAGTAATGCACCTGTTGATTACCGTCACCAAGGAAGGAAAGGCTCCCGTGCTGAGCAACCTGGCCAGCAGTTTACCCTTACTTTTGCGGGCAGATGTGGAGGAAGGGAACCTTTCCCTTTGCCTCACGGGCCATCTCGCCGGGCAACTCGGGCCCGCTGAAATGGAGGAGTTGGCGCTTGCCGTAGCCAGGGAGATCGGGGGGGAAAGGGTCCAGAGTGTCACGGATGGCCAGATGGTTAGCCTAACGGGTTATACACCCGACCTGGGGGATTACCTTCAGGCTGAAGATCTACGCATCAATCTTAATCTTGCTTTGCGTTATGACGATTATATCGGCAAAACGGTGCTCTGGGCCGGCACGCCTTTGATTGCCCGCCCCTATTAGTAGGGCGGCGAAAGTTGCGGCGAGCTTCAAGTCCAGGGGCGGCGAAAGTTGCGGCGAGCTTCAAGTCCAGGGGCGGCGAAAGTTGCGGCGA
>CAZRVU010000046.1:0-13117 GCA_964603615.1 uncultured Desulfovibrionaceae bacterium | reverse complement strand
GATTTTTACAGCTCCCGCCCCAGCAAATTTCGTTTTATGCAGCAGAATGTAATTTATGCAGTGGAATCTCATCCATACTATTATTATACTACAAACAACGCTCCGCAGAACCTATGCTGCTTCGGAATATCCTTTTTTATTAACTAGATACGAAGATACCGCCCCCGCTTGCAGCTCAGATTCATAGCCGGGCTTTGACTTCCATGGCCGGTTCAAGGCAAGAACCTAGCAGCCCACTTGCAGTTTATTTTCTATGGTCACGCCTTGACTGTGCTTTCGTTATTAGCGGCCGGCCTCCTCAAAAACAAGGCGGCAACCGCACCAAGCAAAGAAATAAAAGCCCCTACGGTAAAGGCCAGGGTAAAGGTCCCCCAGGTGTCGCCGATATAGCCGCCCAACGCCGGCCCAAAGGCTTGCCCGATGCCAAAAAAAAGTGTGATAAAGCCTACGCCGGCCGGGGCAAGAAGTGGCCCCACACAATCGCCGACAGCCGCAGCCATAATCGTAGGGATGCTCCAGGCACTTAAGCCAAAGAGGATTACCGAAAGATAAATAGCAGACATAGAATCAAAATAAGCAAAAATAAGGTAAGAACATGCCAACACTACATAAGCCAGTGCGGCACCACGCTTGCGGCCGAGAAAGTCGGAGATACCCCCCCAGATTACCCCGCAAAATATGCTTAAAACGCCAACCAGCGCCCATAGTGCACTGGCTTTGGCCCCTGCAAGTCCGATTTCATCTGTTAGAAAGGCTTTAAAAAACGTCATGTAGATTACATAAGAAAAACCATACAAAAAGTATACAAAACCTAAAAGCCAGACTTCCCTAACGCGGTAAACGAGGCTCCACTGCAAACTGCCGGAACGCTTGCCTTCTGTTGCAGCTCCTGCTTCTCTGTTTCCACCCTGATTCGTGGGAGCGCCTTCGCTACCTGGCCCGGCACCAACAAGACCAAGGCCCAAATCTGCCGGCCTATTTCGTAAAAAAATAGCACAAATCACGGCAATAATTAAGACCAAACCGCCAAGATAATACCAGGTAAAGGCCCAACCTTTGCTGGCGTAAGCAATCAAAATAACAGGAACGAGCAACCCGGAAATAAATGTGCCGACACCAATACCACCAGAGACTATACCGGTGGCAAAACCCCGCTGCCTTACAGCAAACCAGGTTGAACCCAGTGCCATCGCCGGAACATAAGCACCCCCGTTACCAATTCCGGTCAACAAGCGCAGGACAAAGGCAAACTCGAAAGACCGGGCCAACCCCGTCAAGATCATGGTAATTCCCATCAAAAATAGAGAAAAAAAGATAACGACCCGGCTGCCATAGCGTGCCGCTAAAAAACCGCCGATCAATGCAAAAACAAGATAACCAATAAAATTACCCGTCCCTAAAAGGCCAGCCTGCAAATTGGTAATCCCCAGGCCCGCACGCATCTCCGGAAGAATCAGCGTATAAGCCATCCGTCCAAAACCATGTGCTCCAATGGTGGTCAACATACCCATGAAAATTACGATCCATCCATAATGTAAACCGCCACGTTTGCTTTGACGCTCACCAGCATCCACCATTACTAATAAACCACCTTTCCTTTATATTTTTAGGGTGTTTGTTCCAGTAACGCCAAAACCCGGCCCATCACTTCGCCGGCCTCTCCCCTGATCGCTAGATCGGCAATACCATCCAAGGGAGTAGGTTCCCGGTTTACAATGATCAACTTCGCCCCCGCATTTTTGGCTATCTGCGGCAAACGAGCAGCAGGATAAACAGCCAGGGAAGAACCAATACAAAGAAGAAGAGAGCATAAACTGCACTGTTCCTGAGCTTCATCCAGAACATCCAGGGGCAAAGATTGTCCAAAAGATACTGTAGCGGGCTTCAGCAACCCCCCGCATTGAGAACAATCGCCCACCTCTTTCCCCTCTTCTAAAAGCTGAAAAATATCTTCCCAAGGCGAGATGTCCCCGCAGGATAAACAGCCTACTTTCCACATCGTCCCATGAACCTCTAATACTTTTTCCGGGCTATTGCCGGCAGCCTGGTGCAATTCATCAATATTTTGCGTGACAACAGCATTCAATTTATCCATTTTTTCCAGGGCGGCAACTGCCAGGTGAGCCTTATTGGGTTTTGCCCCCCGGGATACCTTCCAATTTTCATGATAAAACTGCCAGAATTTGCGGCGGGTTTCTGCACTGGCGGTAAACCGCTGTATAGTAAATTCTGCCGGGTTGAAACGATCCCAGATACCCCCCGGACTGCGGAAGTCGGACAACCCCGACTCCGTGCTAATCCCTGCACCAGTAAAAACAACTATCCCCCCTTCTCCCAACCAACCGGCCAGCCTTTTGAATTCTGCTTCTTTGGTGTTAGCCATTTGCCAATCTCCCCTTTCATCCTAATTGCTACGTTGTATTTAGTGTAGATCTTCATGTTTTTGATCGTCCGCTATAATATCCTCATAATCATAAGTAAATTCTACCAGTCTGGGAGCCATATAGATAGCAGCCCCCCATCGCAGCGCCAGTGCAATGGCATCGCTGGGCCTGGCATCCAAAATTAGCTCCTGATCTTGATAATGGATATATAGCTCAGCATAAAAGGTGCTCTCGATAATATTGGTAATAATAATTTTTTTTAGGGTGCCTCCTAAATTTTCACACAAGGATTTCAATAGATCATGTGTTAAAGGGCGCGGCGGAGTCCTGCCTTGCAGAACCAGGGCAATAGATTGGGCTTCAAAAGGCCCGATCGCAATCGGCAATACTTTTGTTTCCTCTTGATCTGCCAATAATACTAAAAAGCCGCCGCCCTGATCGAGGGTTACCGCCTTTACCTTCATCAGCAACAACCTGAACATCCCCTTTCAAGCTTCCCGGGCTTTGCATGAAAGTTGAAAAGTAGCTTATTATTTTCATTATAGCAAATATTGCTGCCTTCGTCCGAAATAATTTGCTTGCCGGCAGGGAATTCGAAGCCGTAAATATTTATTTGTTTGTAGAGGTGTATGTTTTTTCCGTCCTGCAGCCGTCCCGGAAATTCAAAACTGTGAATATAGATATGTTTGTATCTGCAGCAAATCGTAACAAAAAATAAAATTAAAAATTACAAAAGAGGCGCAGGTAATCCAATATATTGCGGGTAACTAAAAATTCTTTTCTTACTTTTTCCCGGCCAGCCTTCTTCATCTCCTCCAGTAGAACGGGATTTCTCAACAATAAAAGGGTTTTTTGCGCACATTCTTCGACCGTATCAACCAAAAACCCAGTAACACCATCTTCAATTTGCAGCTTGATACCGCCAACATTGCCGCCAAGCACCGGGGTTTCTTTCCATAAACTTTCGGCAACAGTAAGGCCAAATCCTTCCCTTAGGGACTTTTGCAAGATCAGATCGCTCACCGTCTGAAAAGCATTAACCTCTAAATCGGAGATGCCGTTAAAATTGGTAATCACTTTAATATCATAGTCTTCTCCGGCCCGGCGTAAAGTATGGTATAGGTAATCCCACCCTTCAGGATCATCAGAGGCCATAGAACCAACCAAAGCCAGTTGAACGCTAGGCAGTTCTTTTTTTACAATCTTGTAGACATCGATGACCCCCAAAGGATCTTTCCAGGGATCAAATCTCGAAACCTGAGAGATCAGGGGACGCTGCGGATCAACTCCAAACCTACCAATAATTTCCCTGGCTTCCTCCTTTTCTAGGGGAATATTTTTAGCACTGAGCGGGTCGATAGAAGGGGCAATGAATGCGATATTCTTAAAACTTTTCTCCGGGGTATAATCCTTCATGGTAAAAATTACCGTATCATATTGGCTGGTATATCTATAAAGAAAATTCCAGTACTCCTCATTTGCCGCAGAGGTATCAAGATGGCAGCGCCAGAGCCATTTTTCAGATGGTTTTTTTTCCCAGAAGGAGATTAAAGCTGCCGGTTGCGGATCGTGGACAACAACAAAATCGTAAAACCATCCTTTCATATAAGAAGCATTTATCTGATTATATTTCAAATATATTTCTTTTTCCGCGGAAGTAAGTCCCCCTTCCTGACCCTGTAACCTGTTATGGAAGGCTTTGGTTACCCGGTAAAACTCCTCATTCCCAAAGATAACCCACCAATCTACGGCCAGGCCCAGGTCTTGCATTAACGGTACAAGGGAATGCATCTTTTCTGCCACGCCACCTCCATAAGCTGTGGCACTGATCATGGCGATTCTTTTATTCCTTAATTTTTGGACCAGGCAAATAAATTCCTTGGCTGTTTCTTCATCAATATACTCGAGATAACTCTTAAATTCTTTCTTTTTAACCTCCACCAACTGCATGCTCCGGCCTCCTTAATACCGCCTCTGTTTCCTTTTTATTCTTTTAACCTTTTTTATAATCTGCCCTTCTTACCACCCCTTCATCCCCGTGAAACAACATAGATGTCTGACGGGATGGTTATGCTAAAGCTGTGTTACCATAACTTTATTTCAAAGGGGGTTAGGCGCGTGCAAAAAATGGGCGCAAATATTTTAGATCATGAACGCGGCACTGTCGAATTCCGCGTTTTTGCCTTTGCTAAAAAAGGGGTTGCGCTTCTTTTAAAAAACAACTTGTCGAATAAATCAAGGAAAACAAATGAAAGCGTTATCCCCATGCAGGAAGAAAGACCAAATATCTACAGCACCCGCATCGAAGGGCGCGGGCTGGATCTTTATTATAAATTCCGCATAACAGATGAAGGTGATTTCCCAGATCCCCGTTCACGTTTCCAACCGGAGGGTGTCCACGGCTTTTCTCAGGTCATCGATCCCTATGGTTATAATTGGCGGGTTAAAAATTGGAAAGGAAAGGATCTACATGAACTCATTTTCTATGAGTTGCACACAGGCACTTTTACCCAACAGGGAACCTTCAAGGCCATCCTGGAAAAGTTGGACTACCTGCAGGAACTAGGTATCAACGCCCTCCAGCTCATGCCGGTATGCCAAACGTCGGGAAAATGGAACTGGGGATATGACGGGGCCAATTTATCCAGCATCAATAAAAATTACGGCACACCCGACGATCTTAGGGAACTCATCGATAGCTGTCATCAGAAGGGTATTGCCGTCATCATGGATGTCGTTTATAACCACTTTGGCCCGGAAGGAAGCCACCTTTCCGTTTACGGCCCTTATTTTACTTTAAAACATCAAACCGCCTGGGGGGCTGCCGTCAACTTTGATGATCGCCATTGCGAATATACACGGGCCATGATTCTGGATAATATTCGTTATTGGCTGGAAGAGTTTCGCCTGGACGGGTTGAGATTGGATGCCGTCCATGCCATCAGAGATGAAAGCAACACCCATATTTTACAGGAAATGGCTGCTGTCGCCCGGCAAATCGCCGCTCAGGAACAACGTAAGATCTTCCTCATCGCCGAAACAGATGAAAACAATGTTAAAATAATTAACACCCCGGAAAATGGGGGCTACGGCATTGATGCCCAGTGGATGGATGATTTTCACCACGTCATCCATACGGCCTTAACCGGTGAAAAACAAGGCTATTACCAGGACTATAACGGTCTGGAGGGCCTGGAAAAAGTATATAAAAATTACCTTTATACAGGTGAATATTCCCCTTTCCGGAAAAAAAATCGCGGCAGCGATGCCTCGCAAAATCCGGGACACCAGTTCATCGTCTCCATTCAAAATCACGATCAAGTCGGCAACCGCGCCGGAGGGGAAAGGCTTTCAGTTTTAGTAGATTTCCCTTTTTTAAAGGCCGCTTGCGGACTACTGCTTTTCTCCCCTTATCTACCATTACTGTTTATGGGCGAAGAATATGCGGAAAAAAACCCATTTTTATTTTTTACCAACTATGAGGATCCACAATTGAAAGAAGCTGTATCCAGTGGCAGGAAAGAGGAGTTTATGGATTTTGGCTGGGAAAGCTTCCCGGATCCGGAAGATGATCGCTCCTTTTACACCTCCCGGCTAACCCCTCCCTGCAACTGGCAGGAAAAAAACAAAGCAATTTTTGCCTTTTATAAGGACGTCATCCATTTGAGAAAAACGCATCCGGCTCTTTTTCGTCCGGCAAAAGAACGCACCAAAGTGCAAGTCGATCTGGAGAAAAAGATGGTCACGCTCACGAGGTGGCACGATGAAAAAATTTTGACGGCTCTTTTTAACCTGGGTACGGCAGAAACGGAAATTGCTCCCCGCGGGGGCACACAGATCCTCAATTCTGAATGGAAAAAATATGGGGGCCAGCTTGATGAAGACGAAACTAGTAGCCTGTTGAAGGGAAACATGCTGGTCCTGGAAGAAAAACCATAAAAAAACATAAGCTGGCCGCAATTAAATCTGACCCGGACCTAACTGGAACCCAAAAATAGAATTCTAATATGCACCCCGGGCTATGGGAAACATTTGCTTTTATATGATTTTTGAAACAAACCCCGTTGTTATTGCAAAACCAGAACATTAAGTGCCTTAAAAAAAACTGGGGTTTAACTTGAAAAAAAATAATCCCCGGGTAAAGCGAATATTCGCTTTACCCGGGGGGTTACTGATTCCTTTCTTTTGCATAATGAATGTTATTAATAATTACATATACCCTTATAAATAGAAGCATTATTTCATGCTAACAAAGAAAAACCGTCTTTTTATGTTATCATGAAATCATCGTTAATGTGAACAAAACCTGCCCTGATCATACCTTTTGCTTATGTCTTTAAGGCTTAAATAGTGGCGCACCAATGGATAACACCGGTTTCCCGAACATTTCGTTTAAAAAAAGGGCACAAGCCACGTAAAGCATGCCGATAGCAAAAATGAGCAGCAACAACCAGCCAAATGCCCCCGCTCCCGCACCTAAAACCCCTATACTTGCTAATCCAACAAACCACAGGCCAAGATCAAGGATAAGGCAAAGGACAAATAAAAACCAGCTTACCAATCCGGTCGCAATAAAAAAAGCGATTACATACACAGCCACAACTAAAAAACCTACACCCATTACAGACGGAGGTACCCCCGGGCTCTCTATCCAAATTTTCGTAATCTCTCCAAACGCCGGCGTAATACAAAGCATCAGCCCAAAAACTAAAAGAGGAGTGGCAAAAAGTAACCCGCCTCTTTTAAACTCTATAATGCCGCTTATTACCTGCACAATTCCTCCAAATATAAGCCAACCGATAATAAGCGGCGCGCTTTCAGGCGGTAACCAGCCCAGATTTAATACGGATAGCGGTATGACAACTGCACATAGACCAACAACTCCTGCTGTTGCAGGATTTGCCCAAGATACACTGTTGTTACTCAAATATTTTTCCTCCTTGTAATAAATAGTAATTAATACAAACTATAAACCAAAAATCAACACAAACCGCACCAGCATGGACCGTTTCATTAAATATTAAAACCTACGCGAAAAAAAAGAACCAGGCCCCCTTTCTTTATTTTTGCAAATAGGTACTGTATTGAGGCAACCGGCACTCTTATGTAGATTTGCAATATTCGGCTAATATAAACATATTTTAGTATTGAATTGCTGTCAATAGCCAAGTTGGGTGAAAATTTACTATATCTTTCACCATATTGAACAAACAAAGCCCACATCATGTAAAAGATACAGGGGCAAGCAACCCAAGATAAATCTAATTAGACACAATTTTCCACAACATTCTTGACACCTTCTAATTGTTGGAATAAACTTACTACGGGTGTATAATCTTCCAAATCACAAATATGTTTGCATATTTTAAAAAATAGCACCGCTATATTGCCCTTAAAATGATGCCTGGTAAAGTGCATCATAAAAACTTTATTAGAAAAGGAGGGACGATAAAATGGTAAAAAAAGATGCCGTATACAATCTTCCTGATGCTTTGGTAACAAAACCCAACCATTTTGATTTGAGGGAAAGTTGTGAAAACCCGGGATACAAAGATAAATGTTACAATATACAACGGGAGCCTCTGGAGGATGAAAAACTACAGCTAAAAGTAGACGAACTACATAATATAAATGAAAAATTATTAAAACAACAAAAGATTTTGGAGAGAGCCTCGGAAATCCATAAAAAACTTACGGAGTTGGTGCTAAATGGCCGGTGGTTCGGGGCAATTTGTAGTACTCTTACAGGCTTTACCGGCTGCCCGGTACAAATAGAAGATCATAATTTTAATATAAAAGCTACGACGGTACATAAAACAGATACAAAATTGTTTTTAGGCGGTAAAGATTTAATGTTGAACAGCGACTACAGTCCACAGGTAAAAAATCTTTTTCAGGACAAAAACCCCATAGAAATTGTTCTGGATGCAAATACGACACAATACCTATTGCCTGTTGTAGCCGGAAAACAGATCCTGGGCCTAATTTCTGCACTCTTTATCCATAAAAAGATCAAGCAACTGGACATGGCAGCCCTGGAGCAAGGAGCCATGTTAACAGCGCTAGAAATGTTAAAACAAAGTGCTATTATAAAGCATACCAAACGTTTGAAAGAAAATTTTTTGGAAAACATTTTAGAGGAAAACTATGAATCCAAAAATTGGGTGCGGCACCGCGCCTGGCAACTTGGTTTTGATTTGGATAATTCCTACCGGATTGTGGTAGTTAAAATTGAACCCCATCCAAAAGAAAAAAGTAAACCAGAGCTGTACGAGGAAATCCGGGAATTCTGCATGCATTCTTTTCCAAATATTATTGTTGTAACAAAAGGCAGCCACCTTTTGCTAATGTTAGTTTTGGAACATCATCATGAACAGCATGCTACAGGCACTGTGGCAAATTTAGCCGTATTATTAAAGGAACATTTGCTACAACTGGTACCAGAAGGAACCTGGTGGATTGCACTCGGTGCAGGCTATAATGAGCTTGAATATTGTGTCTTAGCTTACCGTAACGCGCTTACAACGATAGATGTTATGAAAACCTTAAAGTTAAAAAACAAAGTCGCCTACTTCGACAACCCGGGCATTTTCCCGCTTATTGAAATCAATCCCCATTACTTTACCACATTTATTCAAAAAACCCTTGGGCCCCTGCTAGCATATGACCAAAACCGTAAAACCCAACTGATCAATACCTTGAAACTTTACTTTAAACATAACGGCAATGTGTTGAAAGCATCACGAAAGGGTTACTTGAATCTGAGCACCATGAAATACAGGCTACGGCGGATTAAAGAAATTTCGGGGCTAGATTTAAAAAACGCAGAAGTATGTTTTCAGCTACAACTGGCCATGAGATTGCTAAATTTTGATTGCCCGCCAGCATAAAACCCCGGGGGACGGGGTGAAACAAAGATGGAACAGGGGGTTCTGTTGCACAAAACAATGTCTGGAATAGGGGACAGATCTGCTAAAGCAGCAAGCAAAGATCGAAGATCTGTCCCCTATTCCACTAAGAGAGTGGTTTTTTGATCTATAAAAATCCTTATTACAGAAAAATTAAAGGCACTCATTTGATGATTGTATCCTGCGGTTATTGTAAAACAGATTTTGCTGTTTATCAAAAAGCAGGCAGCGGAAAAATATTGCGCATGTATGTTGACAGGATTATCAAAAGCTCCATCGATCTATCGGGAAGCCCCGGTGCCCTGTTTTGCCCAAATTGCAACCACCAATTGGCAACAAAAGTTACTTTAAAACGAAAAAAGAAAGAAGCTTACATCATGATCAGGGGCGTTTTTAATGTCAGGGCGCTATAAGAAAAAGCCGTCATGTCTTTTAAAACAGCCGGTTGCCCCGTCTAGAAACACCTTAGAAAATAAAAATAACAAAATTTTTTCCATCCTGCACGACAAAGGACTGTGCCCATTGGCCGGCCAAATCGGCTGGAACCATAAGCCGCCCGTCTTTGATGACTACAGCCTCAGTCAAGTCTGTCTCTACCCCATTAACCAGGGCCGTTTTACTGCCGGAAGCAAACTCTATCTTCACCTTGTCATCTTCATAGCTGGCCCGGGATGTCTCCGACACCCAACCGACTTCCCCTCCGGCCAACTCTGCCAGGCTACGAAACGGCACCATAATAGTTTTTCCTTCCACATAAGGGGCCGGGGTCAGCTCCAGGGGCTCACCGTTTAATAAAATTTGGTTGTTTTCAAGATCCACGATCAGGCTTGCCGGGGTTACCGCACCATTAAGGCTTTCCAGACCCGTTCCTAAAAGGTTTATAAGCTGGGACAGCGGCCCCTCCCCCATTTTCTCCTGCAAGGTAGGATCGCCCATCAAAGCAAAAAAGGAAACCTGCTCTTCAACGGGGGGAAAAACCACTGTTACCGGCTTGTTGATATCCCATGATACTTGTTCGGAACTAATAGTCAGATCTAACTGTGCAGTACCGAGGAAAGACTGCAGTGCTTCGTGCTCAGCCTTGATCTGGTAGGTACTCTTCGTTTTTCTGATATAACCCTCTGCATCCAGGTAGTACTCCTCCACAGCAGATAGATCAAGACCAAACTGTTTTTTCAACGCGGCTGGCGAAACAGTATGCAGGTAATCCGCTGCCCCGGAAAAAACGCTTTGGATTTGTTGGTAAGCTGCTTCCACAAGCTCTTCCATTTCCTCCCGGGAGGGCAACTCTTCAGTTGAAAGGGCTCCGGCATCCATCATCTGTTCCAGGGGCTCACGTATAGAAGCCCGCATATAATCTTCAAAGGCTTTGCTTTCTGCGAGATACTCCATTGTATAAGTAACAAAGGCTAAAACCTCTTCAAAATCCAATTCAATTTTGATCTTCCGGGCCTCGATGGTTCCATCCGGCAACTCCAACTTTACAGTTTCAAACGGCTCTACCCTGGAAAAAGTAAAGTCAAAATCCTTATAAAATAACTTTATAAATTCTTTTACTTTCTCCACTTGTTTTTCTTGCATAGAGCCTGCATCAAAGGCAGCAAAGAAATCTGAATTCACACCGGGAGTTAAAAGGCCTGCTTCGGCAGGATCCAGCACTAAATAAACGGGATCGGCAGGGGTTTTAATTGCAATTTTCCCTTCACTCGTAAAAAGCTCTAAGGAAGGATCCTGAGGATAAGCCCATCCCAGTATACGCAATAAATCAGCATCTCCGGGGGTAACAACTATCTTCGTAGAGGTCATATCTGCCATATCCGCTTCCATGATCAGCCCTTTTTCGAGCAAAGAGAAAATCGCCAGGGCTTCGGGGTTTAGCTCTTCGCCGGGAACATTATTGGTCACGAATAAAGTGCCCCTATTCCGGCAAGATTTCATCTCCGTATTTTTTATGAAACCCTCTTTCAAACCAGAACTATGGTCAAAGCAACCCGCCAGGGGCAACAACATAAGAAAAATCACAAAAAATACAAAAACCTTAGCCAAAATGTTTTTGTTAATTGAAAATTTTAACATTATTTCAACCCCTTGTATAATATTTTTTTAAGAAACACAAAATCAATTAACCCTTAAAGAACGCTAAAAACGCTTTTAAGCTCTTTGACAACTGAAATTTATAATTATTTTTTTGGAGTCCCAACAAAATATGGTCGTGGGGTTATGTCCCGGGTTAGGCATGCCACTCCTTGGAGCCTACTTTTTAGAAAGCCTGGCCGCCCCGGGAAAATTTAAAAGGCGAAAGTTGGACGTGCGTGTTTTTTTTTCCTACTGTAAAAGGGTAGATTTCTATAAAGGAAATTTCCTATAAAGGAAATTTCCTTTGAAGGGGCTTGTGTTTAAATGTTTTTTCTTTACCTGCATAGGAGGCGACAAGTTGGCCGTTGCCGATGAGGTTATATTTATAAATAACCAGTCCATCAAGTCCCACCGGTCCCCGGGCATGTATTTTACCAGTGCTTATCCCCACTTCGGCGCCAAAGCCGTAACGAAAACCATCGCTGAAACGCGTCGAACAATTCCAAAAAACGTTGCCCGCATCCACTAGCGCCATGAAGCGCGCCGCGTTCCCTTTGCTGTTAGTGATAATACTGTCCGTATGGCCGGAGCCGTAATCATTGATATGCTCTATAGCTTCGTCAATATTGTCCACCACTTTGATGGACAGTTTGTGATCTAGGTATTCCGTCCGCCAATCTTCTGCCGTAGCTGCAGCTACGGGGATAAAATTCTGTGTCCGCGGGCAACCGCAGATGCTCACTCCTTTTTCATCCAAAACCTCTTTTAGGCGCTGTAAAAAATTCTCCGCCACACCTGTGTGCACCAGCAAGGTCTCCAGAGCGTTACAAACAGCAACATACTGGGTTTTGGAATCTACCACAATTTTAACGGCCATCTCCAAAGCGGCATCTTGATCAACATAACAGTGACAAATACCGTCGGCATGCCCCATCACGGGAATCCTAGAATTGTCCATGATGTAACGAACAAATTCATTTGAGCCCCGGGGGATAATCAAATCGATGTATTCATCCAACCCCAACATGGCACCAACTTCCTCCCGGGTTTCCAGCAGTTTAATCCAATTTTTAGGGATTCCCGTCTCTGCCGTCGCCCCGGTAATCACTTCGGCCAGCATACGGTTGGTTTCCCTTGCTTCAGAGCCGCCTTTAAGCAAGATACCGTTGCCGCTTTTCAGACCAAGGGTGGAGATCTGCACCAGGGCATCTGGCCGTGATTCAAAGATTACACCGATCACCCCAATCGGGCAGGTAGTCTTATAGAGCTCCAAACCTTCATCCAACTCCGTGGCCAGCAGCGTCTTGCCAACCGGATCCTCCAGCTTAATCAAGCTGTAAATCCCATCGACCACGTCGGCAACCGCCTCCTGGTCAAACTTCAGTCTTTTCAAAAGGGGCGGGGACAGATTCTCCCGCTTGCTGCGCTGCAAGTCCTTTTCATTGGCCTCGATGATCTCATCCAGGCGTTCGAGCAAAGAGCGGGCGATGAGGAACAACGCCTCATTTTTCAGTTCCGTTCTGGTTGCGGCCAGCCTGATAGAAGCCTCCTTTACCTGACGAGCAACTTCCTTCATCTCCATCCAGGTATCTCCTCCTTTTCACTTACCTCACAAAAATTAAAAGCCCGTAAAGGCTAGACCCTACCATATATTATCACGTTAAAAGAAACACGTCACCCCTACTTTCCCAGTTCACTGTGTCAATACTTAGCGGGTAATTTATCCTCATTCCAGAAAAAGATTATAAG
>CAZRVU010000045.1:0-13963 GCA_964603615.1 uncultured Desulfovibrionaceae bacterium | reverse complement strand
AGTGGAAAAGTTAAAAAAGAAATTAAATGGTTAAATGTATACCGGTTTAGTACTAAATAAAAGACAGTAACTGAAGGCGTAACAGGAAGGTTATTGCTGGCAAGCAAGTACCATTTTTATTAGGAGGCTGTTTTGCGCTGGAAGAAATGCTGCAAAAAATATTAGAGAAAAGTAGCCGCCGGATTATCTCCAGCCTGGTTTTAGAGCAAAAGGTGCAGGCCAGGTTGAAAGCCGCGGGTAGGGACAGGGACACATGGAGCTATGGATCTTTCGTCCGGGCTATGGCGAAATTAGTGGAACGGGGGCTGCTCGCGCCGGTTAAGGCCTCAGGATATAATGGGCGCAGGCCTCCTTTGGCCGTGCGTTACCGCCGTGCCGTCAAGCCGTCTCACCGTCCCCCGGAGATATTTCAATTTCGTTCGCAGATGGATCTAAGCTATTTTGCACGCAAGAATGAAGAATTTTACCGCTACCAGGATATATTGCAGACGATGGATCGTTACCTGGTTGAGGTTGCCCGGGAAAAACCTTTGGTTTGGGATACGCTCAACGAACGATCGTTTCAGTTGGCCGGCGATGAAAAGTTTTTAGCTTCCCCTGGCGGGGTGGCTTTGCTCCATAGAATCCGGATTAGCCATGAAGATCTATATTGCCGCCCGGTGTCGGAACCTTTTTTTTACCGTTTACTGGATAGCGGGGTTGGCTGGAAGGAACCGGTAAATGTGCTCGTCGTGGAGAACAAAGATAGCTTCCACACGCTTTACCGCTTGTTGGAAGAGGGCTCCCTGGCCTTGCGCCCCCCGGTCGATCTGGTAGTTTATGGCGAAGGCAACAAGATTTGCGGCAGTTGGCCTTTTTTTCACGAAATTCCCGGTCTGGTCGGTAAGCAGATCCGGGTGTATTATTATGGTGATCTCGATCCCATGGGACTGATCATTTTCTGTCGCTGGCAGAAAATAATTCAAAGGTGCGTTGCGGAAAGAGGCGACTGGTACGATTTGGCAGCCTCCTTGCAGATCTTGCCGGCGCAAGGTCTTTACCGGTATCTTCTGCAGCAGGGGCGGGGGCGGGATTCAAAGGTGCAGAGCCCCATCCCTGCGGATTACGAGGTGCCGCTCTGGGCACAATTTGTGCCCGGGCTTCGCCGCTCCATCGAGGAACTATGGGCCGGCGGGAGGATGATCCCGCAGGAGGCTTTGTCTGCTTCCCGGCTGGCTGCCATCAAGGAGATCATATTATGAGCGAACAGATGATGAACGAACAAAGGGAGCTGAATTTTTCACTCAGCCCTGAATTGGATCTTCCTTCTGTTGCAGAGGGGCAAAGACCCGGCCTGCCGATGTTGGACGGTTTTGGGCAACGGATGGAAGCCATCTTGCAGTTTTTTCCCCTTTATGAGCTGAAGCAGAAACATTCTTTGAGCGAGTATTACGGTTTTGAGCTGGGTTTAAGCCTGCTCTTGTATATTATGGAAAAGATGCTGCACAACAGCCCCTGTACCTACGAGGAAAGTGAAAGCTTTATCACTCGCCTGCTCCCTCTTTTGCTCGGGCGCCCGGCAGGCGGGGAGGAAGGTGCCCAGGTTTCCCGCAAGCTAATCGAGGAGATCACCAACCGGGGCAGCCCCTTTAAATACTATTACTTTAATCCTTTGAGCGGTCAAGAGGAAGAGTACAAATTTCGGCTGGTTGAGCAGCGTCCTTATACCTCGTGGAGCGGGCAGGATACTGTAGTGATGCGCCTGACAGAAAAAGGGTTAGATCTGCTCTTTAAATCGAGGGAAATCTATCACGACCTTCATTTTTCGGTCATGCAGCTCTACCTGGATCAACAGATCCGGCGGGGAGTTTTCGATGAAGCTTTGAAGACGGTCAGGGAGCTGGCGGTAGCGGTGGAGAACATCGAGGAGCAATGCCGGCGACAGCGGGAAAATGTGCGTCGCAATGTCGTGGATTCGATGAAGTCCCCGGATTACGGCCGGCTGCTGCGGAGGATGGAAAAACAACTGCACCGGGAACAGGATACTTTTGAAAGCCTCAAGGGGCTGGTTCGTGAAACCAGGCGACGGCTGGAATCCGAACTTTCCACGCCGGGCAACCGTTCACGGCAGGAAAAAGTGTCCGGGCTAAGCAATGCCTTGAACCTGGTTGCCGCCCGGCACCTGGAACTGATCAGCACACGTTTCAACCTGGAAAACCTCGTCGGCCAGATGCTCCAGGAGAGCATCTACCAGAGCATGATGGTGCGTTTTCACCTCCGGCGGGAATTTTTGGGCACCGTGTTAAAAGAAAATCCGCCGGGCCGGCAACTGGTTCGGACCGCACTCCGGCCGCTGTTAAGGCCGGGGCCGCCCCGCCTTCTGGGGCCGGAAACGTTTCTTTCGCCGCAACGTTTGTTGAGCCGGGAACGGGATCGCCCCCTGGAGGCGGAAACGGAGGAGACAGATTTTGAGGCCTGGGCAGCTTACCAGGCTGCAGAAGAGCAACGCAAAGAGCGAACAATCAAACTGTTGGAACGTTTTTTTGGCGCTATCCTGGAGGCACTCACAGAAAATGATCTGCTGGAGACGGCCGATCTTGCCGCTGCGGTACTGCAAGCGGACGATACGGGGGAAGAAGTAGCCGCTTTTGCCTATCTTCTCCTGCTGCTGCACCAGGGGCGCCGGCTTTATGCCTCGCTTCCCTGGGAATATGTGCCGGGTGATGAAGATCTGGTAGAATATGCTTTTTACCGGCTGCTTCAAGCGCGTCCCGAGCTGGCTACTCTGGGGTGGATCAGGGTGGAAACCGCCGCCGGGGCAAAAATTGTGCAACTACCTCAGGGTGTTGAGCTGCGCAATATAATCATGCGAAGGGTGAGCAATGATGCAGTACAGCCGCAAAACGGTGCAGACAGCGCTGGAGCTTTTGAAGGAGCTTTTGGAGCATCCGGTGGTGGAGCGGGCCACACATGAGGACCTGGTGGGCCGGGTGCTTTTTGATCCTGGGGTGCGGAATCTGTGGCGGGAGATCATAGAGCCCTTGTTCGAAATCAACCTGATCGCGGCAGGGGATCAATTTTACCTGGCGGGAGAGTTGACGGGCGGTATTTTCAGCCACAGCAACGAAGAGCTGCGCAACCTGCTGGGGGTGCAGACGAACAAAGAACTTTTCCTTTGTTCGTTTATTACCCTGACCTTGTTGGCTGCCTTTTATGATAGCGAGGATGGAGTTGGCCCTGCGCGCGAGTCGCTGCCGGTAAGCGAATTGGCCGAAATGGTGACCGTGCACCTGCAGGAATTAGGGGAAAACCAGGAGGTGGAAGAACTGGAAAACAGGACACGGGTCAACCTGCGCGAGCCGGCGGAACTGTGGCTGGATCTTCCCTATCAGAAGGTTGGCACCAAACATATCCGCCGGACCGACTGCCGCCTGGCCTACCTGCTTAAAACAATCGATCTTTTACAGGGCCATGATCTGGTGAAGTTGATCCACGATCGCCAGGTTTTTCCCAACGAACGCTTAAACCAGCTTGTTGCCCACTATTATAATCAGCAATCCAGAAAAAATGAAATACTGGAGATGCTCCGCAGCGGTTTACATCCCGGCGGCTCACCGCAGCAGGAAAACATATCTTAAAAAGGAGACGGTTTGCATGCCCCGTATTTATCGTGTAAGGGTGCATAACATCCACTTTGAGGCGGGTGGCCAGCCCCGGATTTATCACGATACTATTTTTGAGCCGTTTGGTGAAAATACGCTGTTGCTATTAGGTAACGGGGGCGGCAAGACATTGTTGTTGCACCTCATCGCCCAGGTTGTAGAACCAAATGCCCCCTTGCAGGGCAGGCGGATCAAGCGGCTGGTGGAGAAAGAAAAATTTACCGGTCATGTCCTCGTGGAATGGCTTCTGGACGGGGCCGCTTCCCGTTTTTTGTTGACGGGCTTCTGTTTCGCCGATTATATCGGGGGAGGCCATGCGGGGATGAATTATTTTACTTATTTGCACTCGTACGATGCACAAAATGCGTACGATTTAATCTCACTCCCTTTGGCGGATGAAATGAACCGGACTTTTAATATTAAGCAGCTAAGGGACAACCTAAGAGGAAGCCCGGTTAAAGTTTACCCCGAGTATCGCAAGCAGGATTACCAGAGGCAGTTGAAAAGTTATCAGATCGATCCGCAGGAGTGGCGCCATATTCTGAAGATAAACGACAGCGAAGGCGGGATTGAAAATTTTTTCGAGGGATGCAGCAAGACCCGCACCCTGCTGGATAAACTGCTTGTCCCGATGATCGATGAAGTATTGGAGCGGCGGGAAGAGCGGGACCCTCTGCGGGAGGCCTTCCGGGGCACTGCCCGGGAAGTGATGGATCTACCCCAACTGAAGGTGCAGAGCGAGGCCCTCGAATCCTTGTCTCATCAGTTGCCTTCCCTGGCGGGGGGGTTCGGCCGGGTGGAACAAGCCGCCCTGCATTATTATCGCCTGCTTGAGCGGCGAGCGACGTTGTTGAAAACCATTGCGCTGGGGCTGCCCCGCCTGGAAGAACGCCGGGAAAAATTGATCCGGCGGCTTGCCGCTAAAAAGGTGGAACGCGAAGATGCCGCGATGGTTTTGGAGGCGCTGGAGGTAGAGGAGAAAAGGCGTGAATGGGCCCTGGCGGATGAAAAATCAGCCGGGCAGGGAAAGCTGGTAGAGGCGGCCCGGCAGCGTTGGGAAGCCAGCCAAAAACGCTACACGCTCTACAAAGCCTTCAAAAAATGGGCGGCCATCCTGCGGGAAAAAGAAAACCTGACGAAATGGATGCAGAGGCTGCAGCTTCACGAGCAGAAGGAGGCCGCTTTTAGGAAAGAGCTGGATCTGTTGAGAAAGGAAACATTACCTTTGTTGCAGCGCGCCATAAGCGCGGCGGCCCACCGGGAAAGGATGCACCGGCAACAGCTTGTCCGGCAGCAGGCAAAGCAGGAAGAACTCTCCGGCGAAAAAACGGAAGCCGGAGCAGAGTTGGAAAAAACGGGGCGTGGGCTGCTCCGCCTGCAGGTTTTGCAGGAGCAGTTTCAAGAAGAACGGCAGCGGGCTTCCCAAAAAATGGCTGCTTTAAAAGTTTCCTTTGATGCGGGGCAACCCCGTTCAGAGCTGGAAAGAATCCGGTTGGAACTGAAGAAAACCGGGGAAGAAAAAGAAAAAGCCGAAAAAAAGCTGGAGCAGGCGGAAATATATTTTGTGGAAGCCAGGGAACAGCGGGCAAAACTTGCTGCCGGCGAAGAGCGCCTGGCGAAAGAGCGGGAACAGTTGCAGCAGCAGTTTGCACAATGGCGGGAACAGTTACTGTTTCTGGCAGGGGAGCTCAAACTGGCGGGTTGCCCGCACCATCCCGGCGAGGACGGCGCGGCAGCACTGGTTTGGTTAAGCCAGAAGGAAGAACAGGTGCTCGCAGAGCTGGGCGAATTCCGGCAACGGCGGTACCGCTGGTTGGAACAAGAGCAACTCTGGGGGGAGGGGCGCGCACCGCGGCCCCATGCCGAGATCGATCTGGTTGTTAAAGAGCTGGATCGGCTTAAGGTTGCCGCACAGCCTGCTGTGGATCTGCTGGAAAACTATTCCGAAGAGGAAAGGCAGCAGATGCTTGCTGAACGCCCCTGGCTTCCGTATGCTTTGTTGGTCGAGCCGGTTCAGCTCGAGGATCTACGGCGGCGTCGCCTGCAGTTGCGCACAGAGCTCTCTGTTCCAGTGCCCTTGGTTGCCCGGACAGATTTTCATGAAGGGGCAATTCCGGCAGAACTTTATTTTTTAAGCCACCGGGGGCTGGAACGTTTCTACTCCGGGGAAAAAATAGAACAATATCGCCGCAAGATCGCCGACGGGCTGGAAACGATCGCAGAACAGTTGAAGACACTGCAGGACGAGAACGGGAAGATCAGGGATCTTGGGGGCCGCCTCGCAAGTTTCCGGCGTGGTTTTCCTTACCCCGGCGAGGCGGGTTGGCAAGAGGCGCTCCGCCTTGTAGAAGAAAGGTGGGTCGACTGGCAAGCTGCATTGGAAAAAATGCGCCGCCGGGTCGAACAGGCCCTCGAAGATAAGGAAGCGCGCCGCCGCGATTTGCAGCGTTTACATGAAGATTCACACCGGTTGCAAGGGGCACGGGATATAATGCAGGATTATTTTCACCACTGGACCGAAAACGAGGCGCGAAGTGGGGAAACGTCCCGGCTTAAAAGGCAACAGGCTAAACAAGCGCAGCAACTTAAAGAGCTGCAACGGGCGCTAAATGAGCTGAAAAGCAATCTAGAAGAAATTGCCGGTAAACTTAAAAGCGAGCAACACAGGTTTGAACATTATCAGGAGGCATGGCGCGGCTATTTCCAAGAAATGGGGCCGGAAACCCCGGTGGAGCAACCCGCTGTGAAAGAGGTGCTCCTCCTTGCCGGCGAACAGAGAGCGCAGCTTGACCGGTCGCTCGACGAACTAAAAGCTAAGGTGGAGGTTCTTGATAAGGGTTACGGCGGGGATTATCGCCTGCTTCGGGAACAGATTAAAGAGGCCCGGGCCCGGGTTGACAAGTGGAAGGAAGAAATATGCGAACTGGATCTGGCACCGGATGATGTGCAGGAAAAATTCTTTCCGGTAGATAGAAATGATCTGCGGCTGGCGGGGCAGGCTGCCCAAAAGGATCGCCAAAAGTTGGATGAGGAAGCCGGGTTGTGGCAAAAGAAAAAAGAAGAGGCTGCCAGTGCCCGGGGAGCCTACCAGGAACGCTTTTCGCAGCTAAAGGATCGCTATCCACAGGCGAAGCTGCCGGATCTAAAAAAAGAAGACCTTGCTTTGGAAAAAGAACAACGGCAGAAAATGAACAGCGAGCTGGACGGGTTGATCTGCCAGTTTGATGCTGAGATCGTGTTGACGGGCAAGCAGGTGGAAGATTACCAGCGGGCCGCGGAAGATTTAAAACAGATGGATGTTGAAACGGATGAGGCGACCGTTCCCCTGCCGCAGGAGCAGGAACAAGAACAACTGTTGGGCCGTGCCGGTGAAGAAGTGGCGAAAAGCCGGCGTGAAGAAAAAGAGATGATTGCCCGGCTGGATGAAGCCAAACAATTGGCGGCGGAGCAGTTGCAGGTGTGCCGGGACGAACTAAACATACTGCACGGGGACGAACTGAAACAGTTTTTTGTAATGCTGGGCAAGCAGATCGAAGCACCTTCATGGGAGCAACGAGTGGCGGAGCTACAGGGCTACCTGCGGCAAGTGGAAGAAGCGATTGCTCATTTTAAAGATCAGGTCAAAAAGCGGTTGGATGGATTGAGCGCCAAAGTTGAAGAGATGGTGCGGCGCACCTGGCGCCACGTAGACGGGGTGTTGGAACAAGTACGGGAGCTGCAAAGGCGTTCCCGCGTGCCGCTGCGCGGGGAAACCCATCCCCTGTTTAAGATCAGTTTCATGCGACCGGATGAAGAAGAAGGAGCGGTCCGGTTGCACAAATATTTAGAAGACGTCATTGCTGCAGGGGTCAAGATGCAGAAACAAGGCAAAGAGGAGGCGCTGATCGATGATTTTCTCAGGGAAGCCATCGAAACGGTGCGCCTGTTGGACCAGGTTGTGCCGCTGGAAGGTATTGAAATTCGCCTGCTTAAACCGCGGGACAGCAGTTCTTATCAAGCCGGCCAGTACGATCGCTGGGATGATCTTCATGAATGGTCCCAGGGACAACGATTTGCGGGACGTTTTGCCTTTTTTGTCGTGCTCCTTTCCTATATCCGCCACTGTCGTTCCGGAGGACTGGTTACTGCGGCGGTAATCCTGGCGGATAATCCCTTCGGGCAGGCCTCCAGCAGCCATATTTTGGAGATCGTGGATGCAGTTACCAGGCAGCAGAATGTGCAACTGTTTAGTTGCACTGCCTTGCGCAATACCGAGATCATGCGTGAATTTCCGGTAATCTATAGTCTGGTCCCGGTGCTCACCATGAGCGGCAAAGAAAGGATGCGCCTCGAACAGAAAAGACAAAGCAAGGGGCTGCACTACCTGGAGCAGGCACATGCCCGCATCCCTATGCCCTCACCCAGCGAACCCAGCCAGTTGAAACTGTTCTAAATTTACTAAGGGATCCCTCACCGCTACGCTCCAAACATGATAAAATAATAGTAGTGGAAAAGTTAAAAAAGAAATTAAATAGTTAAATGTATACCGGTTTAGTACTAAATAAAAGACAGTGTGGTGTTGTACAAAAGGTGGAGGCAGGCCCTCGGATTTTGGGGCGGGCTGCCTCCACCTGGCAAGGTTTTGAGTAAACGGTATAATAAAATAGGGGTTTCGACAAGTGTGATAGGGGTGCCTTCTGCGCCTATAAAGACGCTAAAGTAACCCATCAAGGTAATAAGCTGACGACTTCTGGAAAAGTAATACTGGGCGCGTCGCTTGAAGGCGGTGAATGTGTATATTCAGGCGAAATGGATAAAATCTTGATATCCGTTACAGCGCTGGATCAAGGGGAAAATAATTGCCCGCAGCACAGCGCCCCCAGGCCGTTCTGGTAGTTTATGGCGAAGCCGACAAAATTTGCGGCAGTTGGCCTTTTTTTAACGTGATTCCCGGTCTGGTCGATAAACAGATCCGGGTGTATTATTATGGTGATCTCGCTGGCGGGAAGTGGGGTTTATATTTCAATTGTATAATCTAATGTTGTTCACGGCTGCCCGGAATAGCGGCTTTTGCTTTGACGGATAACGTATAAGTTTGAAGGAATAACCATTTAAAGTGTGGGAATATGGACATAGTTGTTCGGTGTTTTTTGAAAAGTTACAATATAGGCTTCGGATTCTGCAATGGTTTCTGTATATATGCTTGCCCAGTAATACAAGCTACGTTTTTTAAAATCATCTTCCTTGTTTACTTGAACTTCGATGTTGATTCGTTTTCCTTCTTCTGAGGTCTGCCACTTCCAATGGTAAGTTTTCATCAATTTTGAATTAATATTGACGGCTGTTCATGGTAAAGCAATAATTCTTTCTTTGCTTAACATTGAGGCTAGATATTCCGGCGTATTATAAAGTTTATCATGTGTATTTCTCTATGGTGAGCTTTTTACGTACTTATTCAAAAAGACCCCGGGCTTCCACGATTGGTTCTACAAATAAAACCCCTTTGCCATGTTTATCCAGTTGGAGTTCTTGGAACAAAGCATTTACCACTTTATCAATTAAGGCGCTTGGCATCAGGATCAGTATTAGTTCCTTTTCCGGTTCAATTTCCATCCCGAACAATTTTGCAGTGTACTTTGCACTGGTGCCCCGCCCGTGCATGATTGTACCACCTTTGATACCTGCCTTGCGTGCGATATCCATTACATCTTCCGCCATGCCGCGATCGACTATTACCGTCAATTTTTTTAACATATTCTTTTCCTCCATACCCTGTGCTATATTTTGGGCAACCTGCTTTAGGCTAATTCCCTGATTTGCAATAATAACTGATGTCGTAAAGGCAATGCCATGCCCAGGTTTATGAAGCTGAAGCTGTTTTGTAAAAAAATCCAGCAATTCTTTTGCTTTTTCCTTTTCAATCAGAAAATTTACAACTTCCTTTTTCCGACTTTTTATCCCCAGTAAATTTAAAACCGCACTATTCACTGTCCCTTTGCCAATGGTTACTATCCCATCGCCGATGTCTTTCCCTTTGGCGATACGGACACATTTTTGACATTGATGTTCACTGAGGATGAGTGTCAGCACCTCCATTTGTTTATCCATGATTACCTCCGTATGATTACTTTTTTGAAATAGCAACTGCGGATGCCTTGCGTAATTTGGCCTGGTAAAGTGCGCCAAGCAGCTCGATTGCTATAATCGGCATCATCGCAACAATTGCGATCATACCAAATCCATCTGTTACCACGTCGGCTGTCGGAATATGTGCGGCGATGCCCTGAACAAAGGCAAGGGAGAAAGTGGCGGTCATCGGCCCCGAAGCAACACCGCCTGCATCAAAAGACATACCTACAAATAGGTCAGGTACAAGGTAAGCCAAAATCACGGAAAGACCAAACCCGGGCAGTAAATACATCCAAAGCTGGATGCCAGGTATAAGAATGCGCAAGGTAGACATGAAGATGGAGAACCCAACAGCTATGGATAGAAAAAGAAGAACCAGCGTGCGATTGACAGATCCCCCGGTAATATCTTCCACCTGGTGGGTTAATACATGAACAGCAGGTTCGGCTAATACTGTGGTGAGTCCAAGGAGCATAGCTACAAGCAGAACCGGAATACAGGAGTCCATCTGAGCAAGCTGTATTCCCAACTGGGTGCCCACCTCCATAAAACCGCCGTTAACGCCCAACAAAAATGCTATAAGTCCTATAAAAGTTAGGACAATACCCCGGACAATATCAATAACCTTGCTCCTTTTATGTTTAAAGGAAAACACTTGAAATATTATATATGTGATAATAATCGGTAACAGCGTCTGGAAGGACTCCCAGACAATTTTAAACAGTTTGGAGCCATATACATCTAGCAGCATAGTGGCGGCGACATTTGCTTCCGGCAATGCGCCATCTAGTTTATCGACTTCAAGAAAAAGACCGGTAATCAAAACACCGAGGATCGCACCGGTTGAAGAAATCCCCACTAACCCAAAGCTGTCGGCTTCACCCATCTTGCTGTCTTTTTTCATAGTGGAGATCCCGGCAGCCAATGCCAGCATAAAAGGAACTGTGATTGCACCAGTCGTTGCACCGGAAGCATCAAATGCTATGGCCAGAAAATCGGATGATGAAAATATTGACAGAATAAAAATTAAAGCGTATGCACCTGTAAACACATATTTCAGCCGGATGCCATTCAGGATGCGCAACATTCCAATGGTCATAATCACTCCAAGTCCGGCGGAGACAGCAACTGTCATCAATGTGTTCTTAAATTGACCAGAAGTCACGCTATTTACCTGTTTAGCAAGAATGTGTAGATCCGGTTCTGCATAGGAAATAAAAAAACCCAGAATCAAACTGATCGTAATTATTACAGCGTAGCTGTTTGAATGAGCGATTGTATTGCCAACACCTTGCCCGATGGGTTCAAGTCCCTGATCAATACCAAACAGGAATACCGTGAGGCCGATAATTACAAGGGCTGAACCGATGAGAAAAGCATATAACATATCCAATGCCAGTGGGCTGATGGTAAAATGGATTATTAGAACAATGAATGTAACCGGCAATACAGAGGTTAGTACTTCTTTAAATTTAACGTATATCTCATCCAAAAAATCACCTCTCTGTCATGTAATACAATGTAAAATATCACTCCATTTTTTGTTAATCTTGATGGTACCGGACATAAGGTAATATCCTATTGTCATATGAAAAAGCATTAATATTATATCAGAATTCAGGACGTTGGAAACGCAAAAAGGTGTAAGAATTTTTGGTTTGCTTATCACTTTGTCATTTTGCAAATTATGCGCAACAGGGTGCTGCAATAATGGCAAAAAGTGTGCGGCCAGTGGTAAGTATTGCCCTAAAATTAGGTAAATGTCCCGTTGTTTTTTACTAATAGAGTTGCTTAAATCAGGCTTTTTGCGGTAAGATTATATTTGCCTGCATGAAAATTCACTCCCTTTTTGACCGGGGGAAACGGCGAAATGTATGTGTTAAGGGGGCCGGCATTATTGTCAAAAGAGGTATTGCTTAGCCTTCAGAATATTTGTAAAATTTACGATATGGGCGAAGTTAAAGTAGAAGCGCTGCGGGACACATCGCTCGAGATATACGAGGGCGAGCTAATGGTGATCCTGGGGCCCAGCGGTTCCGGTAAGACGACCCTCCTCAATATTGTGGGCGGGATGGATCGCCCTACAACGGGGCGGGTTTTTTACCGGGGGAAAGAGAGCACTGCATTCAGCGACCGGGAGTTGACTTTTTACCGCCGGTGGGAAGTGGGGTTTATATTTCAGTTATATAATTTAATGTCGTCTCTTACGGCCTGTGAAAATGTGGAGCTGGCCACAGAGCTGGTGCAAAACCCGCTGCCGGCGGACCAGGTGCTCCTTGCCCTCGGACTCGGGGACCGCACGGATCATTTTCCGTCCCAGCTTTCCGGCGGCGAGCAGCAGAGGGTGGCTATTGCCCGGGCGGTGGCCAAGAACCCCGGCCTGCTTTTGGGCGATGAACCCACCGGCGCCTTAGATTATGAAACCGGTATTCAGATTTTGGCGCTGCTCAGGGAAATTAACGTCAAATACGGCACTACGGTAGTTATTATTACCCATAACGTGGCCATCGCCGCTATGGCCGACCGGGTCGTCCGTTTGCGCAGCGGGCAGATTGTGGAGGATCGGGAAAATCCGGAGCCGCTTCCGGCAGAAAGGATTATCTGGTAATGAAAGCGCTGGATAAAAGGCTTTTCCGCACTGTTTGGGGTGCCAAGGCCCAGTATGGGGCAGTAGTCATCATTATTTGTATTGGGCTGGCCACGCTGATAGCACTGAGCAATACAGCCCAAAACATGGACACTTCCCTCGACGAATACTACCGCCGCTGTCAATTTGCCGATCTGTTTGCCGGCTTTGCCGCGGTGCCGTTAAACACGATCAACGATCTAGGTAAATTGCGGGAAGTGGAGGCGGTAGAGGCCAGGATCGTGACCGACGTCCGGGCCGATGTGGGCCGGGATCTCTTCCCCACCTTGCGCCTGGTGAGCATTACATCCGGCCAGAAGATCAATCGTCTCTATCTGCAGGCAGGGCGGATCCCGGCAATGAGCGGTGAGCGGGGCATCGCGCTGCTCAACGCCTTTGCCGCGGCCAATGAGCTGGCGGTAGGGGATAAGATCGATCTTCTCATCCGGGGCGAACCCCTTCCTGTAACCGTAACAGCAATAGTGGACAGCCCGGAGTATATCTACGCCATCAAAGACATTAAAAACATGCTGCCGGACAATTTGAGCTTTGGCGTTGGTTTCATCAACTTGCCTTTGTTACAAGAAGTGATGGCCATGCCCGGTCAGGCCAACGATGCTGTTTTTGCCCTGCGGCCAGGCCTCGACGAGGAGGCCGTGAGGGATAAAATAAAAGAGGATTTCAAGGGCCGCGGCCTGAAAAGCATCGTCACGAGAGACGATCAAGTCAGCCACGCTCTGATAGATATGGAAATCCAGCAGTTGAGGCGAATGTCGCGGGCTGTGCCCGTTATGTTCTTAGGTATTGCTGCCCTCGTCATCTACATGCTTGTTTCACGTCTCGTGCAGACTGACCGCACCATCATCGGCATCCTCAAGGCTACTGGTTTTAGCAATTATGAAATAATGGGCCACTATTTAAAACTGGCCCTGCTGCTGGGGCTGGCCGGGGCAATCAGCGGGATTGGGTTTGGCTACCTGCTGGCCGGGTTTGTGACCCGCGTCATGGTAACTTATTTCCATTTGCCGCTGTTGGAGGTGCATCTTTCCTCCGGGCTTGTTTTCGCCGGTCTTATCCTGACTGCGCTGTTTTGCAGTGTTACCGGCCTGTTGGCCGCCCGGAGCGTGCTGCATATTGCCCCGGCTGAAGCGATGCGTCCCCCGGTTCTGCCTGCGGGCAAAAAGAGCCTGCTGGAGCAGTGGATGCCCGGGCTGTGGGCGCGCATCACCTTTGGCTGGAAGCTGGTGTTCAGAGGTATCTGGCGTAACCGGCGCCGCTTTGCCCTGGCGGCGGCAGGGGTGGCCCTTACGTACTCCCTTATCCTGTTTGCGATTTACATCTTTAGTATATGGGATGTAGTGATCAAGGCGCAGTTTGGCCAGATGGAAAGTTACGACTACGAGGTTTCCTTTATTAAGCCCGTAAGCTCCGGGGCAATCATGGATATGCGCTCCCTGACACCGATCACAACCGTCGAACCTTTTATGGAGCTGCCATTTCAAGTAGTCCGGGGCTGGCGTGAACAAACTATCCTTGCCCGGGCATTGCCCAAAACCACCCGGCTTTACCAATTTGAAGATGAGGCGGG
>CAZRVU010000044.1:0-14300 GCA_964603615.1 uncultured Desulfovibrionaceae bacterium | reverse complement strand
GGAATTAATGTAACAAAGTACAAGATTATTGCCGTAACAATAACTGCCTTTTTTACAGCTTTAGCTGGGACCTTTTACGCTCAACTTATGTATTTTATTGAACCTTCAGGGGTTTTTGGTGCGGCACTTTCGGAGGAAATGGCTATAATTGCTATTATAGGTGGGCGTCAAGTGATTATGGGTCCAATGGTAGGGGCATTAATACTTATGCCAATTTCTGATATTATCAGGTCCTATTTTACAAGTAGTCTTCCAGGTATCCATATGATAATTTATGGGGTATTCCTTATTTTGGTTATGATCTTTAAACCAACAGGAATAATTGGTTTTTTCGATTCTATTTACAACTACATCTTAAGAAAATTAAAACCACAAAAACGGCTTCAGCCATAAAGGAGTGAAAATTTATGTTTCAAAAATTATTATTGTTGGAAGTAAATAATATTAGTAAACGTTTTGGTGGTTTAAGGGCAGTTCAAAATTTAAGCTTTTTTATCAAAAAGAAAGAAATTCTTGGTCTTATTGGTCCAAATGGGGCTGGGAAAACGACGGTATTTAATATTATTGCTGGGGTATACAAAACCAACAGCGGTTCTATTAAACTAAATAATAAGGACACTACTAATTTAAAACCATACCAAATCTGTAAGATGGGCATTGCCAGAACGTTTCAGGTTGCAAGACCATTTGGAAAATTAACTGTCTTAGACAATGTGTTAACTGCGGCTCTTCTTTATACAAATAATATAAATATTGCACGAAATGAGGCAGAGAAAATAATTGAAACTGTGGGTCTAATAGATAAGATTTATTTTCTCGCTAGCAATTTAACTATAGCTGATAAAAAACGTTTAGAATTAGCGAGAGCATTAGCAACCAAACCAGCTATAGTTCTTTTAGATGAAGTAATGTCAGGTTTAACACCTAAAGAAACAAATGAAATAGTGGACATTATCAAAAACATCCGTAATTCGGGAATAACCTTTTTGGTTGTTGAACATGTTATGCAAGTCATTATGTCTCTAGCTGACCGTATTATTGTTATGAATCATGGAGAAAAGCTTACTGAGGGCATTCCACAAGAAGTTGTTAATAACAAAATGGTAATTAAAGCTTATCTAGGGGATGATTATTATGAAATTGCTTGAATTAAAAGAAGTTGAAGTTGGATATGATGGGGTTGCGGTTTTAAAAGGGGTATCCCTTAGTGTTGAGGCTGGTACAATTATCAGTGTTATAGGGGCAAATGGATCTGGAAAAACTACACTGGTAAAATGTATTTCTGGGCTTTTGAAATATAATGCAGGAGAGGCGTGGTTTAAAAACCAGCGCATTGATGGTTTGCCAACATATAAAATTGTGGATTTAGGAATAGTACAAATACCAGAGGGACGGCGATTGTTTCCTCACATGACAGTTAAAGAAAATTTGTTAATGGGAGCTTATCCTTTAAGGGTACGTAAGGATTCAAATAAAAACTTAAAAAGAGTATTTGAAATCCTTCCTGTTTTAAAAGGACGACAGGGCCAATTAGCTATTACTTTAAGTGGAGGGGAACAGCAAATGGTGGCTATAGGAAGGGCTTTAATGGCACAACCAAAAATTTTGATGTTAGATGAACCCTCACTTGGATTGGCACCAGTGATAGTCCAGGATGTTTTCAGGATCTTGCTAGAAATTAAAGAAATAGGTACAACAATCATGCTCATAGAACAAAATGTAAAACGGAGCCTAGAAATTAGTAACTATGCTTATGTTTTGGAAAATGGAAGGATCGCATTAAATGGAATGGGAGGCGATTTACTTAATAATCAATATATACGCAAAGCGTATTTGGGGTTGTAACTATGAAAATTTCTGGATATAGCAACTCTTTGAAATGCTTATTATGTGGGGGTGAAAAAATGCAATAAAATATTACCATAGTTTTTATAAAAACAAAAAAAGGAGGAAATTTATATTGTCTTTTAAAAAAAATTACTATACGTTAACTGTAACTATATTGTCGATTATTTTGATGAGCACATTATTTGGTTGTAATTCAAAGGTTAGCGAGGAAGGCCTTCAGAATATTGAGGAAATAAAAATTGGGTCACTGTTTCCTCTCAGCGGTGCAATGGCATCAATGGGGAAAAACATAAAGAATGCTCAGGATATGGCCGTAGATGAAATTAATTCATCCGGCGGCATCAAATCTCTTAACGGCGCTAAATTAAAATTAATTTATGCTGATAGTCGCAGTGATCCCAAAATAGGGGTTTCAGAAACAGAAAGGCTTATTTTGCAAGAAAATGTAGTTGCTATGCTGGGGGCTTATCAAAGTTCTGTCACTTACCCTACAACAGATATTGCTGAACGGTATGAAATCCCCTATTTAATAGCCAGTGCTATAATGCCGGAAATTACTCAAAGAGGTTTCAAATACATCTTTCGTATTAATGCCATATCTGGAACTGGAGCTAGGGACATGATTAATGTGTTAATAGAATTATCAGATTCCACTGGCGTTAAGCCGGAAACACTGGCAATAGTATGGGAGAATACTGAATTTGGTCAATCTACCCATGGATACTTATTGCATTTTCTTGAAGAAAAGGATTTAGATATTAATATAATTCTAGACGAAGGTTATCCAGCCGGTTTAGCTGATGCTGTTCCGTTAGTATTAAAGTTACAATCGGTCCAGCCCGATATAGTTTTTATGGTTTCTGGAACTGCTGATGCTATACTTATCGCCAATACTATTGCTGAGATGAATTTTAATGCATTGGCTTTTATAACTGCTGGATCCGGGCACACCGATCCTGAATTTGTAAAGGTGGCAGGTAAAAATGCAGAATACTATTTTGGATGTTCTGAATATTCCTCAGATATTGACCGTCCCCTGGCCAAGGAAAAAAACGAGGAATATAAGCGGCGCTATGGTAGTGATTTTCCTCCAGAAGCGGGTGTCAATGCTTATTCATCTATATATGTTCTAGCGGATGCTTTAGAACGGGCAGCTTCAACCGATCCAAAAGCAATCAGGGATGCGCTTGCCACAACGAATATTACTGAAGGCCCTGCAGTGATTACACCTTACGATACTATCAAATTTGATGAAACAGGACAAAATATTGCATCTAAAGTAGTGTTTTTGCAAGTTCAGAACGGTAGGTACCGTACTATATATCCTTTAGAAGCTAGACCTTCAGATGTTGTTCCGGTATATCCACGTCCACCTTGGAACCAATAACCAGTTTTACTTTCCCTTGAGTGGAGGTTTTTAAATTAACCAACTTTCACTTTGGTGAATATACACTTAGCAACCCATATTTCGCAGGTAGGGCAGATTGAATTAACTGCTGCAATAACATAAATTACCAGTCATTGCCACAACACCTTATATAATTGCAGCATAACTGCCTGTAGCCAAACCAAGAGGTCTATGTTACAATTCCGGACATGTTGTATAAGATAATATTGTATCAAAAAAAGGAGTAAGTCATGTCCAGGATTAGGCAGCAGTATGATGATGAGTTTCGTAAGAATGCAGTAAAACATGGCTAGCTACATCGGGGACAGTCAAAGCCTTATGTAAAGATCTAGGAACAATCCGGGCCTGCTTTACCGTTGGAGGGAAACATACACCGAGCAGGACGATAAAACCAAGTTGGCTGAACAAAACGAAACGTTAAGGAATCTGCAACTGGAAAATGTAAGGCTAAAAATGGAGAACGAAATGTTAAAAAAAGCAGCGACCTACTTTGCGAAACATCTGAAATGAAAGAAGTGAAATATAAATTGATCCGCAATTATCCCGAATATCCCGTTACAAAGTGGGCCGCTGTACTTGAAGTTTCTACCAGTGTCTACTATGACTGGCTAAAACAAAAACAACTACGGGATCAAAAAGAACAAGAATATATAGCCATTATTAAAGAAATTTTTGAAGAAAGCCAAAACACCTATGGTATCGGCCGTATGTGCGGTTGCCTCAGAGAGCATGGTTACACCGCCTCCTATAAACGTGTGACACAAATTATAAAAAGGTTGGGCCTTGCATTAATTCATCGTTGACGTCGTCAGCGTTTTCTGATCGGCAGCCGGAAATCCAGGGGTAAGGAATACCCATATTTGGTACGTAATTCAGATATTACCAAATCTTTTCAAGTGATCACCAGCGATATAAGTTACATTAGAACCGCCAGTTGTGTCCAAAAACGGCTAGGCTATTTTAACCCACTGGAACGGCTCAGTTACTATAGAAAACTGGTTCTAAAAAGTGTTGCTTAGCCAAGTGTCCAGAAAAATGTTGGCTTCCCTAAGTAAAACAAGAAAGTAGTAGATAAGCATGGTACGTTCAGTAAAAAGAGCACTTCAATTGTTAGAGGAAATTTCTAAAGAAAAAGAAATTGGTATTAGAGATTTAAGTAAAAGAACTGGCTTGAGTAGCAGCACGGTTCACCGTCTTGTTTCTGTTTTATTTGAAAAGGAATATTTAACTAAAAATGAGGAAAACCAAAAATATCAGATTTCTTTTAAATTGTTTCAATTAGGAAACAAGGCGATTCAACAGTTGGATTTAAGAAAAAAAGTTAGACCTATTTTGGAAAACCTATTGATAAAGGTTAAGGAAACGATAATACTGGGAATATTAGATGATGGGGATGTTGTTTACATTGATAAATTATCTCCTCCCCATGAAATTCAACTTGCCTCAACTGTAGGAAGCCGTGTTCCAATTCATTGTACCGCTACGGGAAAAGCTATATTAGCTAATTTAGAGCAGAAAGAACGTATGCGAATTTTACGTTCTAAAAAACTTGCTTCTTATACTTTGAACACAATTACCGTGATTCAAGATTTAGAAAAAGAATTTACAATAATTAGAAAAAGAGGTTACTCTGTTGATAAGGAAGAGCGTTTTCTTGGAGTGTTCTCGGTAGCTGCTCCTTTTTATAACTATACCCATAAGGTTGTAGGCTCAGTTGGAATAGCTGGTTTTGTTTACAATACTAACGAAGAAAAAGTTCATAAATTTGGAAAAGAAGTTCAAAGAGTTGCTCAGGATATTAATGTTCAGCTAGGTTATATATAAAATAAATGATTTGTGGGAGGAATTATAATGAAAATTGATTCTCATGCACACCTTTATCCTCAAGACTATTTAGAAAGGTTGGAAAAACTGGATAGTAGGTATAAAATTCAAACAGATTTAAACCGAAACAAAATTATTGTGAATAATGGTAGTAGATTAGTTACAATAACGGAACAAATGACTTCAATCGATAAGCGATTAGAAGAAATGGATGTTGCAAGTATTAATAAACAGGTCCTTTCATTATCAATTCCTAATGTTTACTTAGGTGAACGTAAAGCATCTTTTGATCTCGCAAAATTATCAAATGATTATTACACTATTATTAAGGACAATTACCCTGATCAATTTTTAACTTTTGCTAGTGTTCCGTTACCTTTTATTAATGAGTCAATTAAAGAATTAGATAGGGCAATTTTGGAACTTAAAATGAATGGAATTGTATTAGGAACTAATATTGATGGAAGATATTTAGATGATCCTGAATTTCAGCCCTTTTTTGAGAGGGCAAACGAATTAAAGACTACTATTTTTTTACACCCCATGAGTCCTATAGCTGTGGAACATATGCAAAAATATTCTCTTGCCCCTTTGGTTGGATTTATATTTGATACTACCGTGAGTTTGGCCCGAATGGTTTATAGCGGTATGGTAGAACGTTTTTCAAAAATTAAGTTTATTGTTCCTCATTTAGGTGGAGCAATTCCATACTTATTTGGAAGATTAGATATTGGATGGATTGCCTATCCTGAATGCAGCGAAAACCTTTCCGATCCCCCAAGCAACTCGTTAAAAAAATTATATTATGATGTTGTTTCGCTTCATGTGCCATCATTAATGTGTGCATATGATAGTGTGGGTGCGGAAAAAATGTTATTCGGGACAGACTACCCACACGTAATCGGGAACATGCTGGGGGTTATAAAAAGTGTAAAAGATTTAAACATTTCTAAACAGGAAAAGGAACAAATTTTTAGTCAAAACATTTTAGGCATTTTAAATAATGTCTAAATTGATAGAACTTACTAAAAGGATGAAACCTGAATGCTTAGTTGTTGATGGCAACGGAGCTGTACCCTGGGTAATGTTTTTAATGACTGGAACAAGATTTAGGCACAAAAAGGTATAGCGCATTATTTCTTTTAGATTACCCAAAGTTTATTGCAAGAACTTTAAAGAAAAAAGCCATAGATTTTTTTAGGCAGTGAGCATTACAAACGTCGCACTGCACACTAATAGTTAAAATGTTTTTTGAAGGTTCCAACAGATAGCTAACAAAAAATGCCCTATTAAATAAGGATAAAAATGAAATGCCGGTTCAGCTACCCAAGGTGTTGTCTACATTAGAACTATAGCAATATTGGTATAGTAAAAACTGTATAACATAAAAATTTTACGTACGGTTCTGTAAAAGGCTAAGGGCGGACCTCCCAGTCTATCTACCTTCGTATTCATAGGATCGGTATTCCAATTTAAATTGGAGGGATTATATTGAAAGTTAAACTAAAAATCAACGGTATTTCCCGGCAGGTGATTGCAGATCCGCAATTGACACTTCTTGATCTGCTTCGGGAAGAGCTTCATTTAACCGGCACTAAACAATCGTGTGATAAGGCGGGTCAGTGTGGGGCTTGTACAGTGATCGTTAACGGTAAAGCGGTAAGATCTTGTTTGCGCAAAGTTATAAACCTTGATGGTGCCGAGGTCATTACAGTTGAGGGTCTGGGTACACCGGAGAACCCGCATTTGATCCAGGAGGCGTTTGTTTTGTCTGGCGCTATCCAATGCGGTTTCTGTACACCCGGCATGATTATGTCTACAAAAGCGTTATTAGACGTAAATCCTGATCCCAATACGGAAGAGATCAAGAATGCCCTCCGACATAATCTGTGCCGCTGTACAGGATACGTCAAAATTATTGATGCTGTTAAATTGGCCGGCAAATTTCTTCGTGGCGAACTTTCACCGGAGGATGTTCGTCCCGATCCGGACGGTCCCAAACTGGGTGTATCACATCCCCGCCCCTCGGCGCTTGCCAAGGCATGTGGTACAGCACAATTCACGGCGGATATTATTGTGCCCGGCGCCCTGGAACTGGCAACTGTACGCAGTCCACATCCACATGCCCTAATCAAAAAAATCGATTTTTCGGCGGCCTTGAAAAAGCCGGGGGTAATCGGGGTAATGACAGCAAAAGATATCAAAGGAACAAACCGGCTGAAATTAATTGTCGATGATCGGCCTGTTATCTGCGGGGATAAGGTCCGCTATATTGGCGATCCTGTGGCAGTCGTAGCGGCGTTGACTCGCGAGCAGGCGGTGGTGGCGGTCGATGCTGTAAAAGTAGAATACGCGTTGCTGCCGGTTTTAGGTTCGCCACAGGAGGCCCTGGCTAAAGAGGCGATCAGGGTTCACGATCAGCCAAACCTGTGTTACACCCAGCACCAGATCAAGGGCGATGCCAAAAAGGCCATGACAGAGTCGGCTGCAGTTGTTAATGAGCGTTTTGCTACCCAAATAAATCATCAGGCGCCGTTAGAAACGGAGGCGTGTGTAGCCTATTTGGAAGGCGATGGTGAAGAAGCCCAACTTGCAGTTATTGGCCGTAGCATAAACATCCACCAGCATCTAGCGGTGCTCAAGGAGGCTCTTGGATGGAAAAATATGCGTTACGTGGAGGCTTATTCAGGCGGACAGTTCGGCATTAAGGCTGATATAACCTCCGAGGGCATCGCTGCCGGGGCTGCGCTGCATTTCAAATATCCTGTTCGCTATATTCCAAGCCTTAATGAATCAATGCTGATGACCTCGAAGCGCCATCAATTTGATATGAAGGTTGCTTTGGGCGCTGATAGTGATGGCTGTCTTACAGCTTTTCAGGTTGATATGACAGTGGATAATGGCGCTTATAACGCTATTGGAAACATTGTTGTTGATCGCGCGCTGCAGATGCTGTCGGGTTCGTACAACATACCCAATGTTTACGCGCAGAGCCGCCTAGTTTATACCAATAACCCTTGGGGCTCTGCAGCGCGCGGTGCCGGTCCTCCACAGGCTCATTTTGCCCTGGAGTGCGCCGTCAACATGTTGGCGGAAAAGATGAAAATCGATCCTTTGGAATTTCGTTTACTCAATTCTCTTAAGCCCGGGCAGACAAAATCTACCGGCAGCAGGGTTGAACAATGGCCCTTTCCTGAACTTTGTGAGGCCATTCGTCCCCACTATGAACGTAGTTGCCGCGAAGCCCGTGAGCATCAAACTGGGGTTTTACGACGGGGTGTTGGACTGGCTGCCGGTGCTTTCGGCATCGGGAGTGCAGGGGATCAAGCTATTGCAGAGGTGGAGCTTGATCCTGACGGTGGCGTGTCCATTTATGCGGCTGTTGCAGATCCTGGTGAAGGCAACGATTCGATGCTTACCCAGCTTGGCGCCGCTGTTATGGAACTGCCTTTAACCAAGATTAGACTTTTTACCAGGGATTCGGACCAGACTGTGCCTACCGGAGCGGCTTCCTCCAGCCGTATCACCTACATGGTGGGCGGGGCGGTGGAAAACGCTCTTAGCCAACTCAAACAGGCAATGAGCAAAACAGGAGCAACCACATACCAGGAACTAAAGCAGGCTGGGCGTCCAACCCGTTATATCGGTACCAAGGCCACTGTTGAAAGCGGTCCGAAGGACCCTGAGACCGGCCAAGGGCCGTCTTACGAATCACAGGTCCATGCCTTACAGCTTGCCGAAGTTGAGGTGAACATGGAAACCGGCGAGGTTAAGGTGCTAAAGATGACTACAGCGGCGGATGGCGGGCCGGTGATCCATCCACATAATTTTGAAGGTCAGCTAGAAGGCGGTGCAGATATGGGTGTTGGCTATGCTTTACGCGAGAAGTACATTGCTGGAAAGACCAAGGACTGGGCAACCTTTAAATTTCCCAGTATCCTGACATCTTTTGAAATGGAAACGATTATCAAGGAAACACCAAGGGTACGGGGTACAAAGGGGTCTACCGGGGTGGGCGAGATGACAATGGTTCCGACTGCTCCAGCTATCATTAGTGCCATCAAGGACGCTACTGGTGCTTGGATCTGTGAACTACCTGCAACACCGGATAAGATCAAAGCGGCTTTGGCCCAGGGAACCGGGATGGAAGCCGGTGGGCAGGGCCAGAACGGATCACAGGCGGGTTTCCGCTAGTACAGCGCTAAATAAATTTTTAGCCAGACACCCACCTAATTTGGCAGTTCAATCGGTTCTTGGGAAATTAATATTTTGTAACTACCCAGCTCTTTGAAACAACTAAAATTCTGGAATGAAAGGTTTCCCTTTCAGTGCCGAAACAATTGCAGCAAGCACTGGTTGCAATAGATTATGGAAGTGCATTAAAAGCTATATTTGTGCATCATGTGTTCCAGGTGCATAAGATGTGCAACATCCTCGGCTATCTGCCAAATTACAAACGTGCTTGGGTGAAACGCATGTTACAACAAGCTTGGAATTCAGGGGGCCTTTCAGAAGCAAGAGGTAAACTATATGCTATGGCCAATAGCTTAAAAAAAGACCGCCCTGGTGCCCCTGCCTGGCTTACGTGAAGGCTTGGAAGAAACTATCACTATCTTAAGACTAAAGGTCTTAAGCTTGCTTCATAAGAGCGTTCGTTCTACCAACGCCATAGAATCTGGGTTCAGCATGGTCGACAAAAACGTAAAGAACGTCAAAAACTGGAAGAATAGTGCTATGGTACAGCGCTGGTTCCCCACTGTGCTGTTGGATGCTGAACGCCGTACCCACCGCATTAAAGGTTACTGTTCCATAAGTGTCCTAATTGCCGAGATCAAACGGTTGACTATTGATTTGGAAATAAGTGATGCCGAAAAGATTGGTAATATCGCGTAACACTGCGTCACTCAAATTCAACGGCATTAGGGATAGACCCGTCTTTTGTATTTGAATCATAAAGTGAATCATTAAGGGGCTTTGTTCAAACTATAAATAATTTTAGGAGGTTTTCAAAATGAGAATTGTAGTTACTGGCGGCGCGGGAGCTATGGCTTTACCAGGATTAATCTATATTTTAAAACAAGAAAATGTTACAGAAGTTGTTGTAGCTGATAAGGATAGGTATAAGGCCGAGGAAAGAGTAGCCTTTCTGAATGATAACAGGGTTGTTGCTAAAGAAATTGATCTAGAGGATATTCATGAATGTATTAAATTATTTGCAGGAGCAAACTGTGTATTTAATGCAGCATATATGGCTACCTGTCTACCAGCCACGGAAGCTGCAAGTAAAGCAGGTGTTAACTATGTCGATCTTGGCGGGCGTACGATGGTAGAACAACTGAAATACAATGAAGGGTTTAGAAAAAAAGGAGTTTCCGCTATTTTAGGGCTAGGTACTGCCCCAGGCATGTCTTGCATAATGCCTGCTTATGTTGTGGAAAAGCTAGATACGGTTAATACCATTGAAATCCAGGATGTGTGTGCAAATATTGTTCCACATGATCAACATAGTTGTGCTTTACACTGGGGCTATGCTATTGAAGGTATAATAAATGAATTTTCCCGTGAAGCTCCAGTTATGGAAAACGGGGAAATCAAATATTACCCTTCTAGATCCTTTCCGGAAATTGTTAATTTTAAATCACCAGTAGGACCCAGTTCTATATCCATTACTCCACATCCGGAAGTGGAAATGTTTGCGAGATCTTTTAAAAACAAAGGGTTAAAAAATGCTACTTGGAAAATTGGTTTTGAACCGGAATTTGAATCTAAATTACAGTTTTTATGCAAGTTAGGGTTAGACAAAACAGAACCTATAAATGTCAATGGAACTATGATATCACCTAGAGCAGTTCTTATGTTTCTGTTAAACAATCAGCCACTAGAAACAAAAAAAACACCTGATTTTCGTGGGCATATGATCGTAATTGTTAAAGGGATAGAAGCCGGTGAAAAGGTTAAATATACTGTTACAGAATATGCTACTTCAGCTTTAACTGAAAGAATGCAGAAAAAGGGATGCTTCAGTTCATACAGGACTGGATTATATGGGGCAATTGGAACAATGATGTGTGCCCGTGGCGAAGTTACGAAAAAAGGAGTTTATTATCCAGAAATCGGCATACCTTCTGAAGCTTTCTTAAAAGAAGCTTCTCGAATTGGAATAAAAATCGGTGTAAGCAAAGAGGTCAGTTTATAATATGCCGTATGATTCTACTGCTGTGTGGCCGGGCAAGGTTGCGCCATATAGTGGGTGGAGGATCCATTAACAACGGAAACATTCTTGATGAAATGATTATGCTTTCCGACAAGGCGTTGACTGGGGCAAATATTATCAGGGAAGATCTAACGAAAATTATACTGATTGGAGGAGACACTCAGATTCCGGCCATTAAAAACAGGCTGAAGGGGTCGTTTGCCGTACCATTGGATTACAGCCTTGATCCGATCATGGTTGTTGCAAAAGGGGCGGCCTATGCATCAATGATGCCAACTGGTGAAAAAAAGTAGAACAGGGTTCGCTGAAAGAACATGGTGTAGGGGTAAAACTAGACTATGTACCAGTAACCGCCAACTAACAAAAAGAATTTTATAGCTGAGGAGGAAAAAGGTTTGGCTAAGAAAATAACATTTGAAAGCAGTCTGGCAAGATTTTCAGAAACATTTAAGGTTTCCAAGGGATTAACAGAGAAATACAAAAACAACATTCCCGGGGGCTACAGCAGAACAACCTTCAATTATGGCCCACATGCAATTTTCGTTGACCGTGGTGAAGGGCAGTATATTTATACTGTTGATGGACCCAAGCTGCTTGATTTGAATAATAATTTTACGGTAAATATCCTGGGACATAATCATCCGAAGATTATAAATGCTCTTTTAGAAGCCATTCCAAAAGGTTATTCATTTGGAAACCCTATGAAATACGAAAATAAATTAGCGGAGATTATTTGTGATCGTATTAAATCAGTTGAAAAAGTGAAATTTTCATGTTCGGCCAGCGAATCCTGTTTAAGTGCAGCTCGAATAGCAAGGGCAAATACCGGGAAAAATAAGATTGCTAAATTTGAAGGCGGTTACCATGGTTTTATAGATGATTTTAATATATCGAAGCGTCCCACCCTTGGTAGGTATCCTGGTCCTTCTAACTGCCCAATCCCTCTTGCTGACTCTGCAGGAATTCCTTATTATATTACGGAGAATACGATAATATTACCGCAAAATGATCTTAATGCTTGTAAAAAGATTCTGGAGGAGAATGTTCACGATATAGCATGTGTTTTTATGGAACTACAATCGTCGTCCGGAGGGGTCGTGGTGCTGAAAAAGGAATTTGTTAAAGGTATTCGTTCTTTAACAGAGGAGCTTGGCATCATGTTGATTTTCGATGAGACAGTCACCCTAAGGGCTAATTATCATGGGTTGCAGAGCGTGTATGAAGTAAGGCCGGATCTTACCGTAATGGGAAAGATTATTGGTGGTGGCCTTCCTTTAGGCGCAGTAGGGGGGCAAGCCAAATATTTTGAAATGTGTGAGAATGGCCAGGTTTCAATTTCCGGTACACATCACGGTCATAACCTTGCCGCGGTAGCGGGGATAGCCTGTCTTGAAGTCATGGATAAGGCTGCCCATAATCGACTAAACAGCCTTGCTAAACAAATAAAAGATGAACTCAATGAATGGGCTGATAAGGAAAATTACCCATTTGTAGTATACGGAGAATTCTCTGTACTTGGCTATGCATTCACAGATAAAAAAGGTAGAGAAATAAAAACCCATAGGGACTTCTGGTATTATGCAAACAACGATTACATTTTAACTTTTGCATTAGAAATGGCTGCACGGGGATTCTTTCCTGTACACCGAGGACAAATTGCTCTTTCACTACCGATGACAGATAAAGACATCAGCAGCATCATAATCACAACAAAGGAAATCGTTGATGGAATATTAAAAAAGTAGGCTCGGTGAGAAAAGATGAAATGAAAAGGCAACGTTAAACATTATAAATGGAACTTCGGGAATGTAAATAATTTTGTAAGTTCTAAGTCTGGAGTTGCATAATTGAAGGCCAAAAGCGCAAGTCAAAGTGATTAAGCTGCGAAATAAAAGTTTGGAAAGGCCTATGCGGTTACACACACAGAAGGCAACATTAGTACTAACGAATTGGTGGGCCTGTGCTAGCATCCCTAGCGTTACTTTACTTAATTAATGGTGAAAATAACCAATGAACCCAGACATATACTAATGTTGCAAGTATTTAAATATGTATAAACTAAAATATAACGCACTAGAATGCCTATTGGCGGGCATATGCAGATAGTGTATAAACTAAATATGGCTACTATTGGTAAATCAAGGTCGGCAAATACACTTATTGGCAGATCATAGAATCTCGCAGGGTTAATGGCAAACCAAGGCCCTTTGTCCTGGCACATTTGGGAACTGCTGAAAATCTATTGTCTAAACTAAAGGAGGGACCATTTAAAAAGAAGGTTCGTTCAGCATCCCATGGGGCAGTCCACCTTTTTAACAAAACTGCTGAAGAATTGGATCTGGTAAACATTTTTACCAACAATTTTCCCAACAAAAGCGTGGTGGCTTAAAAACAGGCCAATCTTTTTTGCTTGCGGCTTTGCATCGTGCTATCTGCCCGGGTAGTAAAAGGGCCTTTGCCGGCCGGGTAAAACAAACCACATTACCGGAACTGATAAAATTTAATCCGGAAAAACTCGACAGCCGGCACTTTTGGGATCAGATGGATATGGTAAGCGAAAAAGCTCTGGATAAGGTTGAAAGAGAAATTACCTTGAAGCTTAAGGAAAAAGATCTTTAGCCCCCTAACAAGATTGGACATTCTCAGCCTAACATACTAAAATAAAAGCATAGGGGGCAATTGAAATGAAAAGGAAAAGACACACCCAGGAATTCAAAGATCTAGTAATAAAAGAAGATACAAGAACAAAGAGTTGCTCAAAACCAGGTTGACAAATGCTTTCAGGGTCCAAAACATTATCTGCGCAAGGTTTTCGGCAACCCGACCGTGGAAGATAAACAGGGCCGGCTGGAGCTCGTTTATGCTTTAAACGAAGAGTTGGTAACCGGGGTAGAGAAAAAAGACGGCCTTTATCCGGTGGTGACCAATGTTTACGACCAAAGCCATACCACCGAGGAGCTGTTTTTAAGAACACGTAGAAAATACAGCGTCGAGCAACCAATGCGG
>CAZRVU010000043.1:0-15367 GCA_964603615.1 uncultured Desulfovibrionaceae bacterium | reverse complement strand
CCGACAATTATTTACAGGGTTATTAAATATTGTTTACAAAAAGGTTACAATTTTTTACCAGGATATTCTATGGAATTCTTCAAGCTACTTTTTTATATTTATAATACAATGTAAGGTGTAACAGTAAAAATAGCGGTAAGCCGCCCCTACCGGAATGGGTTGTCCCTGTTCATGGTAAGCCGCACCTACCGGAACGGGCGGTTGGTTTACGGTAAGTCATGTCTACCAGAACGGAGTGTGTCGGTTTATGCCAGGCCATGCCTATCGGAACGGAGCAGTTGGTTTATGCTAAACTGCACCTGCCGGAACGGGGTGATCAGAAGGGGGTGACTTGTTTATGCCGGCAAATCGAGCAAAAGTACTCGTCGTGGAAGATGAAGCTTCTATCCGCAAATTCATTGCCATTAACCTACATAGAAACGATTTTGTAGTTCTGGAGGCCGGGGACGGAGAGACCGCTTTAGAGGCGGCCCAAAAACATTGGCCGGATGTAGTCATTTTAGATGTGATGCTGCCATCGATAGACGGCTTTGAAGTATGCATGCAAATCAGGCAGATGATGCCCCGGGTTATCATTATTATGCTCACAGCCAAAGGAGAGGATATGGACAAAATCATGGGGCTGGAGTTGGGAGCCGATGACTACATGGTCAAGCCCTTTAACCCCCTGGAACTGGTCGCACGAATTCGTGCCAACTTACGCAAACTGGCCAGCTATGTTCCGCCCCAAACCAGTTTTCTTTGTTTTGAACAGCTCAAACTGGACTTGGAAGGACAGCATTTTTATAAAAACCAGGAGGAAATAGAGCTAACGCCTACAGAATTTGCCATGATGAAAATGTTCATGAACAACCCCGGGAAAGCGCTTACCCGGAATGAAATCATGAACCATGTTTGGGGCCAAAATTATTTCGGAGATCTAAAAACCGTGGATGTAAATATCCGTAGGATACGGGAAAAATTGGAGGAAAACCCTTCTGCACCCTACTGGCTGGAAACGGTGTGGGGCATTGGCTACCGGTTGAGAGGGAGGGGTCTGGATGGCTAGCATCAAAAGCAGGCTGGTCCTAAATTTTATGTTTATCATTGTGATCACCGTGACTATCCTCGAACTATTTTTTCTCACCAGTATTCGCAACAACTACTATAAAAATTTGGAAGACACCCTGGTCACCCAGTTACAAACCGCAGCCGCATTATACGAAAGATATTTTTCGGAGGCAACCCTGCATGAAAATGTCCTCAATAACGTCGATACGTTCTATAAACAGACCACAGCGCAGGTGGAAATCTTTGATATGGACGGAAACATGCTCCTCGATTCCCTCGGTGTCACAGCCGGTTCGGTTCTAGAAAAGGACGATGTTCAAATGGCACTGCAGGGACAGAAAGGGAGCCGCGTCGGGCGTGTGCCCTACGATACGGGAAAAGTCATGGCCGTTGCTTACCCGATCATCGTTGCAGAAAAGCAGGTGGGAGTTTTACGGTTTATAGCTTCCCTGAAAGAGGTCAACCGGGCAATCAGTGAGATTGCCCGCAGGTTTCTGTTTTTTGGTGTCGTGGTCATCCTTTTTTCCGGGTTGGTCAGTATTATTTCGGCCAGGACCATCACCGGGCCCTTAAAGCAAGTCGCCCTGGCTGCAGAGGAAATGGCCAGGGGAAATTTCAAGGTGAAAAGTGTTCAAAAAACAAGGGATGAAATCGGAAAACTTTCTGCCTCGTTAAATTTCCTCGCCAGTGAAATTTTAGAAAAAGACAGGCTGAAAAATGATTTTATCTCGGCTGTCTCCCATGAACTGCGCACGCCTTTAACTTCAATCAAGGGCTGGGCCGTTACGCTCAAACAAGGCTATGAAAACTATGCACTCTTGCAGGACGGCCTGGATATTATTGAAAAGGAAAGCGACCGGCTCACTGCAATGGTAGCCGAACTCCTTGATTTCTCCAGGTTTGTTTCCGGAAAAATTACATTAAAAAGAGATATGGTCAACATTTCGGACCTTTTGGAACACCTGCGGGTCCAATTAACTCCCAGGGCTTTGCGGGAGGAGATCGATTTTCAAGTCAGGTACGCAGAAAATTATCCTTTCCTTTATACCGATGCAGATCGCTTGAAACAGGTATTTATTAATCTGCTGGATAACGCCTTTAAGTTCACAGCGCCCGGCGGATATGTTTTCTTGACAGCGGCTTCCGATAATCAGAAATACTATTTTTATATTGAAGATAACGGTTGTGGAATCCCCGCCGGGGAGTTGCCTAAGATCAAGGAAAAATTTTACAAGGGAAAGTCCAACCAGGCGCAAAGTGGCCTCGGATTATCGATATCGGACGAAATTATCCACCTGATGAAGGGAGAAATAGGGATCACCAGCGAGGTTGGCCGGGGGACACGCATCGCGATTACTTTGCCCCTGGAGAAAGAGGGCGAATAAAAAATGAAAAAAGGACAGTTCGCCGTCATTTTCCTGCTGCTGGCTGCTTTTTTCGCCGGCGGCTGCACCATCCAAAACACAGATTTTAGCTTAAAGCTTATTCCCCCTCAAAATGCGCTACCCCCTTTAGAAGGTACCTGGGAAATTGTTTCTCTTTTGCAAGCGGATACGGCGACAGCCCGGGAGTTGGCACAAAAATGGGTGGGCCAAAACCTTTATTTTGCCGGTGAACGTGTTTTGCTAGGCGAATATTTTTTACCCAATCCCCGTTATCAAGTAAAAAAGGTCGTAGCAGAAACCTACCTCCTCTACCGTCATCAGGTTTTCCCGGCAGGTCTTCATTTTGAAAATCAGGAAATAGAAGTTTTTACCCTTTCTGACAACCATTTGTTTTTCTGTGAATTGCTGCAAGAAGGCGATGATCGGCTATTACTGAATCTTTTTAACAATAGCTATCTCGCCCGCAAAATTTCGGATGCAGTGGATATAAATGTATTTGCCTCTTTGGAAATCGCGGGGAATTCGGGTACCGGCTTTCCCGGGGAACCGGCAAATAACCAGACAGGTGTGCTGCTGGGACTTCGTGCTCCTTGCCCGGATCAAGTGGATTATACCGGCGAACAATACCGTACCCTTTGGTTGGCATGGTCAGACCAAAATTTGGCGCCGGCCCTGGAAGCAGGGGCGATTATGTTCCCTAGAAAAAACGGTTTCTACCAGTTGCAGGTTGTAAGAAAACAGGAGGGGGAAAAGGCGGAAGATTTTTTAATCGCAACCCATCTTTTAAAACAACAACAAGAAAAGGTGGGGAAAGAAGAAGAAAAAGAAAAAACCGAAGAAGAAAATGTAAGAAAACGCACCCTAAACGCATCCCTTCCGCCTTTAAACCTGCCGGGAACAGAAGGGTGGATGGCACGCAAAATCTGTTTTGTCAGCAATGACTACGTTTCCGTTGAAGAAACAGTGAAAGAGGCGCCTGTGAGGGGGAGCCACACCAGTGAAGAAAGTAGGCTGCGTTTTTTCCCCGTAGATGGTTTACCCGGAATGAAAGCAGTTAAAATTTCCGATCTGGCCGGCCCGGAAGCTGCTGCCACCATGAAGTACGGCGAACAAAGGGTACGACAACAACTTGGCTTGAACCAGACGAGCCAGTGGGATGAAAAAAATTTTGGCCTGACCAGAAAAATGGGGTATTGGGTTTTTAACGGCAGATTAAATTACAGGGAAAAAGACGCCTGCGAAAAAGCAGATTATGATATAACCGTCATCCCGCCCGATGACGTGGTTTGTTATAACAAACTGCAGATCCCCTGGACGAGGGTGAAAAACCATGTTCCCAGTGCGGTTGACGTGTTCACTTCACCGGCAAAGGATCTGGCGCTGGTAATTACAGATAATGAAATTGTTGTTTATGGTATGCAACAGGAAAATCTGTTAAATCCCCCGCTGGAGAAAATCCCCCTGAGAATAGGTGAAGAAGTGATTATGGCAGAATGGGCTTTAGGACATTATGTAGAGGATTGGACGCTGATCTTTCAAACCTATCTCACAAAGGGGAATTAAGCGGAAGCACCGGGCAAATGGGATCCCTAATCCTGAGCCCCGACCCTGGACCTAGACTTTTGTTCCCCGTGCAGCCTGACGAAGTACGGCCAGGAAAAAAAGCGGTAGCACCGCCGTGCGCCCGAGGCGGGACGGTTCCTTCAACAGGCGGTAAAACCACTCTAGCCCGGCCCGCTGCATCCACAAAGGCGCCCGCCGGGCTTTGCCGGCGAGGACGTCAAAGCTTCCCCCGACACCGATTACCACGCAAGGGGGAAGCTTATGGCGATGGCGTGCAATCCATTTTTCTTGTTTGGGCACGCCCAGGGCCACTAAAAGCAAGGCGGGCTGAACCCTGCATATTTCTTCCAGAATTGCTTCCTCTTCTTCCTTTTGGAAATAACCGTGATGACAACCGGCAATATTAATCCCGGGATAGTTTTCCCGGGCATTGGCGCTAGCCTGTTCCAGAACATCCGGCTGCGAACCTAAAAAATAAAGCGGAAGGGAAACAGTGGCCGCCTCCTGCAAACAGGCCAGCGTCAAATCAAAACCGGCCACCCTTTGCGGAACGGCACATTTTAAAATCCGGGAGGCCAGCACTACCCCGAAACCATCGGCAGTGACTAGCCCGGCGTTCCTGATAATCTCTTGCAGGGCTTGATCCTGGCGGCAGCGGTAAAGCATCTCGGCATTGGCCGTAACCACATGCAAGAACCGCTTTTCGTGCCAGGCACGTTTGATAGTTTCCAAAGTTTGCTGCATAGTAAGGCAATCGACCGGAATGCCAAGAATATTTACCCTGGAACTGTTATTTTTACCATACTTTCCCGTAATTTGACCATACCCTCCCCTGCACCCCTATGCACGCCTGAACGCCCCTAAATATTTTCCAGGCAGATCCTATTAAAAAATGGTAGCAACATAATTTATCCTAGGATTTTCCGGTAAGAATACCCTTAATATGCAGATCCACCAGTTGGCGGATCTCTTCTTCTTCCGGGAAGATAAAGCTAATGCCCTCAACTTTGCCGGGCTTGCCCGGTAGCGTAAGGGTATTTATTGTCCCTATCTCCACGCTCTTTAACCTATTGGCCAGTTTTATAGCCTGATTGAGTTCAAGATCTGTCTTGATATTTTCTGCCAACTCCGGTAAAAGACGCGGAAATTTTAATATATTCTTATAGGTGATGATCTCCTGCAGCAATGTCTTTAGAAATTTTTGTTGCCGTTTGACCCGCCCCAGATCCGCTTCTGTGTCGCTGCGCCAGCGCACATACTCCAGGGCCTTTTCACCGTCAAGATGCTGGTAACCCGGCTGCAAATCGATATCCACATCAATTCCCTTATAAACCATCGCTTTTTCCACTTCCAGCTCAATGCCGCCGAGAGCATCCACAATGTTCACAAAACCATCAAAATCCGTAGTTATATAATGATCGATACGTATGTCTAAGAAATCCTCCACGACTACCTGGCTTAAGGCCACTTCGCCGTAAGCATAAGCATGGTTGATCTTATCCAGTCCATAACCCGGGATAGGGACGCGCATATCCCGCGGGATAGAGATAATATTGATGGCCCCCGTCTTATTATTTAAAGTTAAAAGCATCATCGTATCGGACCTGCAAATTTGATCACGGGAATCTAAACCCAAAATCAAAACATTCATAATGTCAGGCAGCGGTTCACGCTCGGTTTCACGCGGGGGAAGACCCTCTATTCCTTCCGGTGATACTATTTCATGAACCTGTTCCCAAATGGAACCCAACCAAAAGCCGGCAACAATTAGCAAAACAGTGAAAATAATTACACTATAAAACAAAAAATTTCCCCAAAAACTTCTTGTACGTTTTTTGCGGCCTTGGGAAGGCTCGTTTTCTGCTTCCACTTTCTTCATTCCTTTCTGCCTGGCCTTGCGAATATTATACTTGATCTTTAAAACAGGGGCAACATAATACCATAAAACATGCCGGGTCCCTGATTATCTAGTTTTTGCAGGAAAATAGTCACCTGCCTCAGGTAAAACACTACTAGAAATATTGGTTACTGCCCATGTTGGCAAGGAGTGAACAGTTGCAAAATTTGTAAAAATATGCCGGGTTTCAAAATAAAAAGCTTTAGATGTGGGGAGCGCCCCGCGGGGTCTTTCATTCCAGGCCGGTGGGTAAAGAGGCCGGGGCAGGATCGATCCGCAGGGTCTTTTCTTCCAGGCCGGCAGGCAGGAGAGATACAGCCCGATCCAACAGGGTCACTTCCAGCATTTTGCCCGGTAAGGACAGTTCGCCCGCGCACAAAGCCTTCATCTCCAAAACAACCAGCGGATCACGGGGTGTTATCTTCTCCAAATAACCCAAGGCCGTCTGCAGGTACTCTGCTGTTCCTGCTGCATTGTCGATTTTTTGCCAGGCAAATTCCTGACGGGTTACAAAAGAAGGGTTCTGAAGCCCCAATACCTCAACCTGTTCTGGATCATAGGAAAAATGTACTGCATAGGCGTAAACCCCTTGCACAAAGGAAGCTGTAACGATAATCTTAAAGTTTTCACCGGTAACCACCTGTTCGCCAGAAGGCAAAAGCACTTCAACAAAATTTAGATCGTATCTCCTTATTTCATCCTCCTCCGGCCAGGGGCCCGGTTCCGGTTCCCCGGTACTTGTCAAATTTTCCTTAAGGTAAAGTGCGTTTTCATTTTCATCCCAGGTTAGCTCCCTCCAACCTGTACTTTTCTGTAAGAAATCGAGGCCGACCATGATTCTTCCTTGGACATTTTCCGGTGGCCGGGACATGCGGTAGACAACCCCGTTTATTGAAAAAAGGGGGTTATCAGGCGAAATATAGACTACACGGCCAGGAGCAAGTAATACCACTTTCTTGGCAACAGCATCCCAAGTTACGGTAAAGCCGCATTCTTCAAATATCCCCCTGAGGGGGAACATAGGGGTTTCCTGATGGAATAAAGGAGAAACATCAAACTTCAATGCTTCTCCATTAAAATAAACGGTGGGCCGGGAAGAAGCCAGGCAAAGCGTTCCGGCCAAAACCCAGGAACTAGTCCGAAACCACTGAAAAAAACTATTTTTCTCATCCCCAGCACGGCAGAGAACCTGCCCTGACACCGGAAAAACTTGATTTCCCGGCTTCGACCCGGAAGGACAAATGCCAAAATAGGAATCTTTTAACGGCTCAAAACTAGTTCCAGGTAATATTAGCCCGGCTAATAATAAAAATATAACGACGATCCTGATGATCAGTTTTTTACTGTTCCCCTTGCCTGGCTGCAAAGAGGATCTTACTTTAGCTACTTTCACAAAATAAATGCCACCTTAGTGCAGACTAGATCATAATTGTAATTGTTCTTAAAAACTGTTTAACAGGAACAGGTGCCACAACAAAAATCGGGCCCTTCATTTTTAATCTGGAATCCACTGCGCGGACCCATAATAAAATCAATAACCTTGTCATTTACGTGAGGAGCAATTCTTTTTTCATAAACAAAAGAGAGCCCGTCGATCTCCTCCCGTTGATCCTGTTCTTCCTGCACTGACTCATCCAGAGTCAACCCCAAATTGGGGCCCCCTCATCCCATCCCATTGACATAAATGCGGATGTTGAATCCTTCATTGCCCGCCTGGTTTAATACTGCTTTAAATTGTTCTACAGCGGCTGCCGTCACCCTCAGCACCAACACCAATCCTTTCTTTTTAAAATCCCTTTATTTTTTAGGTTCTTTTATTATACCCTAAATAAAAAAGAATGAAAACCAGCGGGATCGTTTTTGAAAGAATAGACATATTTGACCGGGGGCAAAACCAAAACAGGGCGGCAGGGGAAAGGGCCGGTCCGGGCAGAGCAGAAAGAGAAAAACCGTCTCCAAAGGTTAAAGCATCAACAATACAGAAACGCGTTTCTTTCAAAAGGATAAAACGTCAAGATCATTTTTTTTAAAACTGCCGCCGGGTTGCCTCTCCTTGTTTTTCTGTGCATTGGTGGCCAATATAGCCCTGGCCCTCCTGCTTATTCCTATCGGAATACTGTTCTACAAGGAGAGATTCAAGGACCAAACCGGGTTTTTCAGTGATCCCGCCCTGTCTGGCATAACCCGGCTTTTTGCGCCGATACAAGCATGGCTTCCTCATAGGGTTTTCCCTCCAGAAAGCGGCCAATCAATAGAAGTCCATGCTCATTTTCCTTTTCCCCCGCTAATATTTGCCCCATATCAGCCACCGTCCCCTTGACGATGCGTTGTTTATCGGGATACCCTGCCCAATATACGACAGCACAGGGTGTCTCTGCGGGGTAAACTTTTTGCAGGCCGGCAAATAATTTCTCGTGATCACTGAAGATCATGTAGATGACCATGCTGGCAGGAAACTGTGGCAGGGCACGGCTTATTTTAGACAGGTCCCGCATAAATTGAGGCGCTGTCTGCAGGACAAAACTGGTCTCATAAGCGGGAATGATACTTTTTCCCAAAGCGGCCAAAGCGGCTGCCTCGCAGCTCATTCCCGGAATGATGACAACATCTTGTTCATCAAACTGTTCCACATACCAGTGGCCGGGCCCAAAAAAACAGGGATTGCCGCTATCCAGCAGGGCCACATCTTTTCCCTGCCGGAGATGCTCTTTGATTTTGCGCACCCGTTCATCTCTTAAGACAAAGCGTTTTGCATGGAAGGCAACCGCTTCCTCTGCATTTAAATCGGTGATCTTTTTACCGTGATCGTCCCAAAAACCCTCCCATGGATCAAAAAGAAGCGGTTTTTCCCCGATATATTCCGTAAAAAGCTTTGCGTGTTGAGCAGAAGCCACGATCGCATCCACCCGTTTGAGTAGATCCAGGGCTTGCAAAGTGGCCAACTCCGGCCCGGCCGGGCCTGTCCCCACCACATAGAACTTGCCCCGTTGGTTCACCTTCTTATCCAATCCATCTGCTCCCCCTTTGTAAACCACACCTGACCCAGGGCCCAAACAGCACCGTATAAAGGACATTTAACGCAATTCTGTTTTAACGCTTATTTTTCCTCGCCGTGAGCAGGTACCCGTCAGGGCAATCTAAAATATCCAGATCATCAAAGCCGGCCCCCTGAAACAAGGAATGCATCGCATCATTATCAGGGAGCCTGTCCGCATAGACGACACTGTCCAAGGCTTTGTGCATGGAATCCAGTTGTTTGCGGCCCATGGTATGACAAACCACGGCCCTGCCTCCCGGTTTTAAAATACGCAACATCTCTTGCACCGCAGCTTTTTTATTCTGAAAATGAGGGAAACAGGAGTTGCAGAGCACCTCATCGAAGAAATTATCTGCAAAAGGGGCCTTGGCTATATCCCCCAGAACATACTGGATCTGTTTTTCGCCATATTTTTCTTTCGCTTTTTTAAGCATCTCTTCCGCTAAATCCAGAGCGGTAATGCTGCCGGAACCCCCCAGCGCACCTTTTGGAGAAATGGAATCAGTATGCCGGTTCCCGTGCCCACATCGAGGAGATCGCTTCCGGGTTGAATCCTTAGCCCTTTAACGATCCCGTCAAGGCGCTGCAGGGTTTCATCCTCAACCAATTGGTCCCAAATAGCAGCTCTTTCATTAAAATAACGCCGGTGTTCCTCCGACAATTTTCTTACTCCCTCCTCATACCAGGTAAGGGGAAACCTGCCGCTGTTTCAAAAGGTAAAAACTAATTTACCCGTAACCCCAACAGGCAATTGAACCTTTTAAACTGTAAGCGGTGACCCATAATCACCGCTTACAGCATTAATCAAAGGCTTAGAGTTAGTTTTTACCCCTTTTATCCGGGTAAAAACCAATACCCCGGAACCGTGGTGACGGTCACTCCATTATTTCGATTCCTTTCAGGTTTAGCCAGGGATCTTCCGCGGTGATCTTGTACCCCTGCACGTTGTTTCTGGTAGCAACGATCTTCTCTTCATGGACAAGGTAGAACGCCGGGACTTCGGCCAGAATCATTTTCTGGATTTCGTCATAGATCTGCTGTTTTTTCTCTTCGTTAATTTCAATTTCTCCCTGAGCTACAAGTTGATCATATTCTGGGTTGCTGTAATGGCTCTTGTAGTTTTTAGAATGGTGAATCTTTACATGATGCGGATAAGGCCCCCAGACAAAGTAACCCGTGCGCATTAAAATATCAAAGTTTCCTTCATTTTCCAGTTGTTCCACGGCAGCCCCTTCCATCTGTTTGACATTTACTTTGAATCCGGCTTCCGCCAACTGTGCCTGGCAGACTTCAGCCATTTTCTGCTGTCGCGGGCTCCAGGACTTGGCAAGGATCAGGTCTATGGCCAGTTCCTTCCCGTCCCTTTCAAAAACGCCCTTGCCGTTGCTGTCTTTCCACCCGGCAGCAGTTAAAAGGCGCCTGGCCTCGTCTACATCCTGGCTGTAAAGAGGTAAATCTTGGCTGCTGTACATCATCACCGGTGCATAAGGCCGCCCCCGGGCAGCCACGCCGATCCCCTGGAGAATGTTTTTAACCATCCCCTCCGTATCGAGAGCATAAGCCAGAGCTTTCCTCACATTGACGTCATCGCAAGGAGGCCGGGCACAGTTAAATTGCATAAAATCCGTAAAGGTCGTCAGTTTCCGGTGAACTGTAATCCCGGGATCCCCTTCCAATTTTTTTACCTCGGATTCGGGCACCTTGATACTCATATCCACATCCCCGGAGGCGAGGGCCATCATCCGCGTGGAGGCATCCGGAATGATCTTAAAGATTACTTTTTCCAGTTTTTCCTGGCCGCCCCAATATTCTTCGTTCCTCTCCAGGATAACTTCCTGCCCCTTGGTATATTGGACATACTTAAAAGGGCCGGTGCCGATCGGCCGGACGAAATTCCCCTCCGCATCGGAACTGGTCGGACTCACAATAGGCCAGGCCACATGCGTCAGGTAAGTGGGTAAGGGCATCGGCTTTTCACAGGTGAATTTAACGGTGTAATCGTCCAGGATTTCGATGTTTTCCAGTTGCAATGTAGCCGCCTGCACAACATAACCGCGTTCATCATAGGAATATTGAACTGCTTCTGCTGTGAACGGGGTTCCATCATGAAACTGAACGCCTTTCCGCAAGTGGAACAGCCAGACTTTTCCATCCTCTTGAGGCTCCCAGGATTCTGCCAGGCCGGGGATCAGGTTGAGATCTTCGTCCAGCCGGACCAGCGTCTCGTAGATCTGTGCCCAGACAAAGCGTGCATCCCCATCCGGAAACTGGACGATATCCCAGGTATTGATATCTGACCCGATGGCTACCTTGAGAATTTGTTCCGGTTTGGCCTCCGGGTCAGCCCCGGATTGAGTCCCTTGTTGAACCCCTTCCGGCGTGGCACCACACCCCCCTAAAACAACGAGAAAAAGCAGAATAACGCAAAATAAAAAAGTGCACCTTTTGCTTCGCACGACTGCAACCTCCCAACAATTATTTTTTTAATTTCTTTTTACATCCTATATCTTATAAACAAGATATCCTTTAGGTCCGGCCTGCAATAACGTTAAAGATCGTTTTCCGGGCGGATCATGGTTATGCCCTCCAGGAAAAAATATGTTAAACGTTTTTGTCTATTATCCCTTGATGTTTTGGCTCCAGGTGAGGACCTCATAATCTAATAAATTATTCATTAACCTCTTTCCAGCCCTTCATTGCCTCCCCATCATTTTGATTTATTCAACATGCCAACAGGCCACAAAATGCCCGTCAGCAACTTCCTTTAGCTCCGGCACCTGCTTGCACGCCGCCCGGGCGTGTGGACAAAAGGGAGCATAACTGCATCCCCCGGACCGGCCCCGGCGATACTCCTCCGGCGCCCCCGGCAACTGTTCCAGATTGTGGTTGAAAGATCTAAAGGCCTCCACCAAAAGGGAGGTATACGGGTGCTGCGGGTTTTGATAGACCTCTTCTGCAGGCCCCAGCTCCACTATCCTCCCCCGGTACATCACTGCCATCCGCTCGCTCATCCAGCGGACGACAGCCAAATCATGTGAAATAAAAAGATAAGAGAGATGATATTTACCCTGAATTTCTTTAAAAATATTGAGCACCTGGGCCTGCACAGAGACATCCAGCATCGATGTTGGCTCGTCCGCGACAATAAATTCCGGTTGCAGGGAAAGAACGCGCGCCAGCACCAACCGCTGTATCTGCCCACCGCTCAGTTCATGGGGATAGCGGGTGAGATGTTCTGACTGGAGGCCAACCTGCTCCAGCAAGCCGCAAACCTGTTCTTTTTCCCGGGCACGCTCCCCGGACAGCTTGCGGAGACGCAACGGTTCGGCCAGGCTGTCATAGATCTTCAACAGGGGGTTAAACGCCGTTTCCGGGTGTTGGAAGATGATCTGCATTTTGCCCCTGATACTATGGAGCTCCTGCAGGTTGGCGGCAAAAACATCCTGCCCCTTAAAAAAAACCCTTCCGCCGGAGGAAGGGATTAACCGCAAGATCGTCCGGGCCAGTGTGGATTTGCCGCAGCCGCTTTCCCCAACCAAACCAAGGGTCTCTCCGGCAGCAATGTTTAAAGAAACATTGTCCACTGCTTTAAACTGCTGTTTTTTGAAGATCCCTGTCGTGTAAACTTTGCTGAGGTTTTCCACGCTGATCAATGAACAGACACCTCACATAAGAACCGTTATCAGCCAACTGTAAAGCAGGGCGTTGACCGGTACAAAGAGCACTGCACCGCGGGCAGCGCTGGTAGAACTTACACCCGTCAAGCTGCCCATCCAACAAACCGGGACTGGAGCCGGGAATAGGGCGCAGGCCGTGTTCGGGAAGCGAAGCCAGCAGTCCTTGCGTGTAGGGGTGTAAAGGATCTGTAAGCACTTGTTGGGACGGACCATATTCGAGGATCTCCCCGGCATACATAACCGCTATTTTATCAGCGAGGCTGGCCGACACCTTTAAATCATGGGTAATCAGGAGCATGGCCGCGCCTGTTTCCTGGACGAGCTGGCGTAAAAGACCAACAACCTGTGCCCGCAAAACGGCATCCAACCCCTTGGTCGGTTCATCCGCAATCAAGAGGGTGGGCTGGCCGGTAATGCTGGCCGCCGCCAAAGCACGCTGCTTCATCCCGCCGCTCAACTGATGGGGATACTCCTGCACCCTTTTTGCCGGTTCCGGCAGTTTCAGAGAATCCAGCATCTCCACGGCCTTCTGCCAGGCCTGTTCCCATTTTGTCTTCCTGTGCAGTTGCAGGCCCTCGGCAATTTGAAAACCAATTTTTAAAACCGGATTCAAGGAAGTAGAGGGGCTTTGCGGGAGGAGGGCAATCTCTTTTCCCCGTAAACGCCGCAGCCTGCCGGCATCCATGGAGAGGGTATCCTCCCCCTTGTAGAGCACCTCTCCTTCGACGACAGCATTGCGCGGCAGCAGGCGTAAAATGGACATCCCCAGCACTGACTTGCCACACCCTGTTTCCCCGATCAAACCAAGAGTTTCCCCTGCAAAAATTTGCAGGCTGACCTGATCACACGCTTTCACAACCCCTTCTTCTGCCTGGAATGTGGTTGTCATATTCCGAATGCTCAGTAAAGCCAATAAGACCCCTCCTACTCCATTACTTTTTCTCTTAACCAGGGATCGAAAATATCACGCAATCCGTCTCCCAGAAAATTAAAAGACAACACCGTCACCATAATGGCCAAACCGGGGAAAATGGTGAGGTGTGGCGCCGTTTGCAAATATATCTTGCCATCGCTCAACATTGAACCCCAAACAGGTACGGGCGGCTGTACCCCCAACCCTAGAAAACTCAAACCGGCCGCCGCGAGGATAGCCTGGCCAACACCCAAAGTCGCCATCACGATCACCGGTGCCAGCACATTGGGCAACAGGTGGCGGTACATAAGATATAAGTTGCCCGCTCCGAGCGCCCTCGCCGTTTCCACAAAATCCTTCTCCTTTTCTGCCAGCACCGCTCCCCGTACCACCCGGGCATAGCCCATCCAACCCACCAGCGCCAGGGCAAAAAGGACATTGAACATGCCGGGACCCAAAAGCCCGGCAACAACCAGAGCGAGGATTAATCCGGGGAAGGCCAAAAATATATCCACAATACGCATGATCACCTCGTCGATTACCCCGCCGTAAAACCCGGCCAGCATACCCAGTATGACCCCGACAACGGCAGAGATGGCCGTCACGATTACACCGATGGCCAGGGATATTCTCGTGCCAAAAACAACCCTGCTGAAGATACAGCGGCCAAAGTCATCCGTGCCAAAAAAATACTCCGGCGAAGGTTTTAGGAACGTTTTTTCCAGATCCTGTTTATAAGGGTGGTGCGGCACAAAAAGAGGGGCAAAAACAGCCACAATGATCAACAACAAAATGATCGCCAGCCCGGTTACAGCCATTTTATTCTTGCAAAGCCGGTTAGCGGTAAGGATAATCCGCCTGGTTGCCACTGCTGCTGTATTCAAAATGAGCTCTCCTTTTCGTAGCGGATCCGCGGATCCAGATAGACGTAAGAAATATCCACCAACAAGTTAACCAGCACAAAAAGAATGGCAAAAAGAAAAACGCACCCCTGGATCATCGAAAAATCCCGGGCAAAGATAGAATCAACCAGCAGTTTCCCCAGGCCCGGCCAGGCAAAAATAGATTCCACAATTACAGTTCCCTCCAGCAGATGCCCAATTTGCAAGCCAATAATGGTGCTGACCGGAATTAAAGAATTTTTTAGGGCATGGCTGGAGACAATTTTCCTCTCACTCAAGCCTTTAGACCTCGCGGCTACCACATAATCCTGTTTCAAGACATTGAGCATACTGGAACGCGTCAGCCTGGTGGTAATCGCGGCCATCCCCGTGCCCAGCGTTACCGCCGGCAGAATCATATGGCGCAAACCGCCGTAACCAAAAACCGGAAACCACTTCAGCGTCACGGCAAAGAAGAGAATGAGCAGCAGTCCCAACCAAAAATTAGGCATGCTTACTCCTAACAAGGCACCGGTCATGGTCAAATAATCCAACAGGGAATTCTGTTTTACGGCCGAAATGATCCCCGCCGGAATAGCAATGAGGAGAGAAACAAAAAGCGCCGCCAGGGCCAGTTGAAAGGTAGTGGGCAGCTTGAGCAAAATCTCCTCCTGCACGGGGTCGCCGGTAACCAGCGAGTGCCCGAGATCCCCCTTGATCGTACGACCCAACCAGCGCAAGTACTGCACATAGATCGGAGCATCAAGGCCCTCCGCCACCCGGATTTGTTCAACATTTTCTGCAGTGAGATTTTCCAGACCGTACCTGGCAATGGCCGTCAATTCCGCTGGATCCCCCGGAGCCAGATGCATCATTGTAAAGGTAACCAGTGTAACGCCAATAACGACAATGATCAACATGGCCAGTCGCCGGGCAATGTATTTCAGCATGCATGCACCTCCCC
>CAZRVU010000042.1:0-15750 GCA_964603615.1 uncultured Desulfovibrionaceae bacterium | reverse complement strand
TTTAAGCGAACGCCTTGCAAATAAAGTTTATGCAGTAGAATCATCTATTGCCTTTAAATCTAATCATCTTATTTAAACAGTTAACAATTCCCAATATAGTATTGATTATTAAAATTTTTAGGTGGGAATAATAAGCATTTTTCGTTATAAACATTTAAAAACCCTTTTTTATTGCATAAAAAAAATGAAATATTACTACTTTATTATATAGTTTAATCTTTAAGCATGCTCTTCATATGTTCTTGACTTCATTTAAGAAAACCGAAGCATTTTAGAACCGGAAAACTGATGTCCTGGTTTTAATTTATTAAAAAATGTGCCTGGATTTAATAAGGTTCCACTACAAAAATTTCCCGGTAGCAGGCTACCGGGAAAAATAGATTATATTTTTTTTAATATTACTAGTCAGCAGTTGTTGAAAAAAAAATTACTCTGCTATTTTCCAAGACAGTTTTTATTGCATAAAAATTGATTTAATTTCTTGGATTTCCTGCGGAGTTGCCTGTTCGGCTGGCTGGTAATACCCTTTTTGTTCGGCAACTTTGTAAAGCTGGTATTGAAATTGTTCATCGGAGTTTCTTATTTGTTGTATGGTTTGCCGTAGATTTTGATCCGAGCACTGGGCAATAACATTGGCATAACCTGTTAAACTGCTGTTGATCATGGAGAGGACATCATTAACCATATCCTTTTCTTGCATGTTTTTCACTCCTTAATGTAAAAATGACATTAATTTTTGTTTAGTATTTTTTGCCGATTGAGCAGATTGTTCAAACATTTGTTTAAATTGTGGGTCAGTGCATTGTCTGGAATAGGTTTCTAACTTGTTAGCGGCAGTTTCATGTGAACCGATCAAATGCCTTAAATTTTGGAGTTCTAGTTTGTTTAGCTGCATCAGTAAAGACCTCCTTTGAAATTATTTGCAAAGCGTTAATATCTTTCCACCGCCCGAACAATTTATGCATTGGACGAAGCAGTTTTAAGGGGACAGCCCGCGGGTGTTGAAAAATTGTCCCTGTATAATAATGAAGATGTCTGGAATAAAAGAATGTTTGAAAAGTAGTTGACAGGTAAAGGGCAGTATGCTATAAAAGTGTTAGGTAAGCCTAACATTTATGGGGTTGATTGATATGTGTCCGTTGCCATTAAGTGCTGCTATGCAAGATTATCTGGAAGCAATCTTAAATTTATCCCGCAAAAAGGAAACGGTAAGGGTAACTGATATTGCCAGGCGATTAAACCTATCTAAGGCCAGTGTTTCCCAGGCCCTGGATCAACTGCGGGTGCAGGGATTTATTCAACAGGTTCCTTATGGCCCTGTAGAATTGACGGCCGAAGGGCAAAAATATGCTTTGGTAGTCAGGCATCGCCATGAGGTTTTGCGTAGTTTCCTTGTAGAGGTTTTGGGCATTGATCAGCAGTTGGCAGAAAGGGATGCCTGCCTGATGGAACATGCTGTAAGTAGTAAAACTACGAAATGCCTCGTCGATTTTTTAATTGAAAACGGTTACTGCCCTGATGGGTTTTAATTATTTTGAAGATATCAACAAGCATAAAAAAGAGTAAACAAAGGAAAGACGTGGAATTACTTAAATAACGTTACTGCACAAATATAAAACACAAAAAAACTACAAGTAACTAAATTACTTCTTCCAAAACGGGGGAACTTAACGGGGTGATCGCCTTGAAATTGGTATCCTTAGCAGAAATGAAAGCTGGACAGGCAGGAATAATTCGAACTATTAGTGGTGGGCAGGGAATGGTGGCAAGATTGCAGGCTTTAGGGCTCCATCCCGGTAAAAAAATAACGAAGTTGAGTACCGTTTTTCAAAAAGGGCCAGTTGTAGTGGATGTCAATCGTTCCCGGATTGCTTTAGGTTACGGCCGTGCTTGCCGTATCTTTGTGCAGGTTAACTAACCTTTTGAGATTTAAGCCCAAAAGTTTGTTTAGGAGCGGCTGGATTTAAAATGATTCTGGCCAAGGAAATATTTTAAATATGGTTTTTCTAGAGTTCTGTTTATTATTAGGAACAAACTAATTTATGGTTTGGTTAAAGGAGATTGGCATTTATGTCGCAGAAAATAGTCTTGGTTGGTAATCCCAACGTAGGGAAAAGTGTTCTTTTTTCACAGCTTACCGGAACGAGGGTGGTTATTTCTAACTACCCGGGAACTACAGTTGAATTTACTGCCGGACAGTTAAAAATTGGCCAAGATACATTTGCCTTAGTTGATGCACCGGGAACGTATAGTTTGGAACCGACCTGCCGGGCGGAGGAAGTTGCTGCTAATTTGGTGGATACAGCCGATATTGTCGTGAACGTAATTGATGCTACTAATCTTGAACGAAATTTATATTTAACCAGTCAACTCCTGGAAAAAAATGTACCGCTGCTCTTCGTCCTGAATATGGTTGATGAGGCAGCACAAAAAGGGATCGTTTTAAATATTCCCCGTTTAAGGGAGCTCTTGGGTGTACCTGTTATTTCTACGGTTGCACTCAGTGGGGAGGGTTTAAAGGAACTAGTGAATGCTTTGTCTGGCATTATTTCCGGCAGTGGCGAATCTGTGCCGCCGGACGGTCGCTTGACATGGGAAGGCAATGTCCTGCGGGTAGACGCCAAATCCCGTTTTGCCCGTGATAGTGGCAAACCCTTATCGCCGGACGAACGTTGGGCCTGGGTTGGCAGTATTATCGGAGAGGTCCAGAAAATTACTCACCGGCACCGCACCTGGTTGGAAGCATTGGAGTTGGCCAGCTTAAAACCGTATACGGGGATCCCACTGGCCGCGGCTATTTTATATCTATCTTTTAAAATAATTATTGGTCTGGGAGAATTTTTGCAGGATTTGCTATTGCGATTTTTTTTCGAACCAATTTATTTACCCTTGATTAATGCTCTCAGCCTGCGTATGGGTCGGGAAGGCTTTTGGCACGATCTGCTCATTGGTACTCTTGAACAGGGACAAATCAACCTGGAAGAAGCGATGGGAGCGCTTACGACCGGTATTTTTGCCATTTTTGGTATTGTATTACCTTTTTTAGTCATGTTTTATCTAGTTCTCGGGTTTTTAGAAGACTGTGGATATCTGCCCCGCCTGGCGGTGATTACGGACCGGATGATGCACCGTTTAGGGTTGCACGGTTTTGCAGTTATTCCAATGATTTTGGGATTGGGGTGCAATGTTCCGGCTGTGATGGCGGCCCGCAACCTGGAAAGCCGGCGGGAAAGATTTTTGGCCTGTACGCTTTTGTCTATTACTATACCCTGTGCAGCCCAGATGTCCATGGTTACCGGGCTGGTCGGGCGTTACGGCGGAGTATATCTTGGAGTGATTTTCGCCACCCTCTTTTTTATCTGGATAATTCTTGGTTTGGTTTTGGATCGTATTTTGCCGGGCTATACCCCTTCGATGATTATGGAGATACCCCCCTACCGTTGGCCTTATCTTAAAAGTCAGCAGCAAAAGTTAGGGATGCGCTTGAAACATTTTCTGGCTGAAGCCCTACCCTTTATTTTAGGGGGGATCATATTAATTAACTTATTATGTATTCTGGGAGTTACTGATTTTCTGGCGAATTTATTTGCTCCAATTATTCAGGGATTATTGGGATTGCCCCGTGAGGCAATTTCTACCCTGTTTGTGGGTTTTTTACGTAAAGATGTTGCTGTAGCCATGTTGTTGCCTTTGGGTCTTTCTGCCCGCCAGTTCGTCGTTGGAGCTATTATCCTTGTAACGTATTTTCCTTGTGCTGCTACTTTTGCTATTTTAAGTAAGGAATTAGGGGTTAAGGGGATGACTGCCTCCACGGCGATTATGATTATTACATCTTTGTCCGCGGGAACGATGTTGAACCTGCTTTTAGAGAAGGTCTTGTCGCCGGGTTATTTGGCTTTAACGTTGGTCGGATTGGGTATACTGATCGCAGTGCTATGGGGTGGTACTTCTGACCGGCGGGAGAGCGCAGCGGATTCTCAATTACCGGCAGCTAAGAAAGGCCATGATTATTTTACTTCATAGATGATACAAAGTGTGGAGCCTGGTTTTAACCCGTACAATACATGCATCCCGGAAAGAAAAAGGGTCTAGGCATAAGGGAAATAATAAGAAAGGTGTGAAGAACAGAATGCGAAGATGGATGATGGGGGGTTTTGGATTTGGCAGGGGGCCCGGCTTCGGGGGAGGTTTTGGATATGGCAGGGGTTTTGGTAGGGGCTTTGGCCTTGGAACAGGTTGGGGAAGAGGCAACCCTTACCCTTTCTGCAGATTTAACCCCGCTTTGCCTTCCAGAAGGGCGATGGTTGCTTCGACGTACGGGTATCCGGCACCCGGATATGGATACCTGGCAACCGGGTACGGATATCCAGTAACCGGGTACGGGCATCCAGCAACCGGGTTTCCAGTAGCCGGCTATCCAGCAACCGAAAGTGCAGATGATTATAGCCTCAGTGAAGAAGAATATCTTAAGAAAACAGCAGAATATCTGCAAAGCCAACTTGTTGCCATTCAAAATCAACTTGATGCTGTAGAATCTAAGGAAAAAGAAGGATAGTTAGGAGGCGGACCTAAAAGCCTGTGAAAGCGGCGGGCTTGTTATAACGGTAAGCCTGTTATAACAATAAGCTAGTAATAGCTGCAAATCTCTAATGGCAAAAAAAATACTACTAGTTGGTGCATAAAACTTTAGTACAGGAGCTTTTGGGTTAAATAAACAAAACACTTAATGTTTAATTTCATAAAATACGCTGAGGTAACTCAAATAATTTTCATAGTATTTCCGGGGTGCATGTGTTAATATATTAAAAGCGATCCTGTTTATCAATTTTATTATCCGGGGGAGGGATTTTTATGTCGTATTCTGAAATGGTTATCGATCATTTTATAAATCCCAGAAATGCAGGATATCTAGAAAACCCGGACGGAACGGGGGTTATGGGTGACCCTTCGTGCGGGGACTTTTTGCGAATTTATATTAACGTGGAAAATAACTGTATCTCTGACATCAAATTTGAAATTTTCGGTTGTCCAGCAGCAATTGCTACTAGCAGCATTTTGACAGAGCTGGCTAAAGGGAAAGATATCGATGAGGCCCTAAAGTTGACAGATATGGATGTGGTTAGAGCCCTGGGTGGGCTGCCTGATCCTAAAGTGCACTGTTCCAACCTGGGGGCGGGAGCGCTGCATGAGGCTATCCTGGATTATAAAAAGCGCATACAGGAAAGAAAGTTAAGGAATGCAGAATAGTGAACAAAGCCTGGGGGCCCATCAATTATAAAATAGAAGACGGAAAATATTTGTAGGAAGGAAAGTGTATAATTATGGTTACAAAGGAGACGCCTGCTCAAACTAAAGGAAAAGCAGGTATTCAAAAAATACGACGTCCGGATATTAAACATGCTATTGCCGTGATGAGTGGAAAAGGGGGTGTGGGTAAATCTTCCGTAGCTGCTTTGCTGGCAGTGGGTGCGCGTAAAGCCGGCTTTCAAACCGGTATTTTGGATGCAGATATTACCGGGCCAAGTATCCCACGGATGTTTGGCGTGAAAACTTTTACTAAGGGCCAGGGGCTTTTCCCGGCTGAAAGTGAGCTGGGCATCAAAATCATGTCTTTGAATCTTTTGCTTATGAATGAAGATGATCCTGTTATTTGGCGTGGGCCGATCATTGGTAAAGTAATCACCCAGTTTTGGGAAGAAGTAGAATGGGGAGAACTAGATTATCTCTTTATCGATCTCCCGCCTGGCACAGCCGATGCCCCGCTGACCGTAATGCAAATTATTCCCCTGGATGGCATAGTAGTGGTCAGTTCGCCCCAGGATTTGGCTGTGATGGTGGTTAAAAAGGCTTTAAATATGGCAGGACAATTGGATATACCTGTTATGGGCCTGGTGGAAAACATGAGCTATTTTGTTTGCCCGCATTGCCAGGAAAAAGTAGAGATATTTGGTCCTGTTCAAGGTGAAAAGGTGGCTGCCTTGACCGGGATTCCTTTTCTCGCCAATCTACCTTTGGATCAACGTCTGGCGGAATACTGTGACAATGGCAAAATAGAGGAATACGATAGCGATTTGTTTCAAAAGCTGTTACAGTCTCCCCTACTGAAAACGGAAACAGGAGGTTTGTAAAAATGAAAATTGCGATTAGTGCCAGCGGGAAGGAGACTAGCTCCTTGCTGGACTCCCGTTTTGGCCGCTGTACTTATTATGCTCTTTATGACAGTGAAACGGAGGAATGGAGTTTTCTGCAAAATCCAGGGGCCCTGGAAGGAAGTGGCGCGGGGGTAAGGGCAGCACAATTTCTACTTGAACAAAATGTGGATGTGCTTCTTACAGGAAACCTGGGTCCAAATGCTTCTAATATTCTTAATTCAGCGGGGCTTAAAGTTTATGCACTGCCAGAAGTATCTTTAAAGGAAGCGATTCAACAATATGAAGCAGGAAAAGGCAAGCTTATTTCAGGGGCTACTGTTGAATCCCATGCCGGGCTTGGCTCTTCTCCGTCCCCAGCGCCCGGGCCGCAGCAAGTGGGGCCTGCACTTTCCGGGAAAAGGATTGCTATAGCTACAGAAGGAACGGATGTCGCCCAGCATTTTGGCCGCTGTTCTGCCTATACCCTGGTGGATATTGCAGACGGTAAAGCTGAAAACCTGGTAGTAATTCCCAACCCCGGTCACCAACCCGGTTTTTTGCCCGGCTATCTTGCCGAAAAAGGTATAAAATGTATTATCACCGGCGGGATGGGCGCTCGCGCCCAAAATCTTTTTAACGAACAAGGTATAGATGTGATTTATGGTGTTACAGGGCCGGTAGCGGAGGTTATTACCGGCTATCTTGCGGGTACCCTGGCCGGGGGAGAAAGCCTTTGTGAGCGGGGCGAGGGCCATGGTGACGGTCACCGTAACTGCTAGAAGATTCCCGTGCCGCGCTTTTGAGGTAACATCAGCGAAAGGATGAAAACATCTCTTGCAGCCTGGCAGCATGGGTGAGGATAACAGGGCTGCGGCCGTAATATCAGCGGAAGGATGAAAACATCTTTTGCCGGGCGGGGTTCTAACCCGCCCGCTGTTTAACAGGCTCCGTTGTATCCGGGGCTGTTCAAATTAAGTCAAAACAAGCCTTACTGAAATGCAGCTTTATAATGGAGAGATAAAGATGATTATTGCAGTAGCAAGCGGTAAAGGCGGTACAGGTAAAACTACGATAGCTGTTAACCTGGCTTTAGTACAAGACCGGGACGATCTTCAATTTTTAGATTGCGACGTAGAAGAACCCAATGCCCACATTTTTTTGAAACCGGCTTTGGAGCTCAAAGAAACGGTCAATATTCCTGTTCCGCAAATAGACGAAAAAAAATGTAGTTTTTGTGGCCGTTGTGCGGAAGTATGTGCTTTTAATGCTCTTGTCGTTTTAAAAGATCATGTGATGGCTTTTCACGAGCTCTGTCATGGTTGTGGCAGTTGCGCTTATTTTTGTCCCGAAAAAGCTATTACGGAAGTACCCCGCGGCATCGGGGTTTTGGAGAAGGGGACAGCCTTTGGTTTTGATTTTTTGCACGGGCGCTTAAACCCCGGCGAAGCGATGTCACCGCCTTTGATCGATGCCGTCAAAAGTAAGATTGATGCCCGTAAGAATGTGCTTATTGACGCACCGCCGGGAATGTCTTGCCCGGTGGTTACTGCAGTTCGCGGCAGTGATTTTTGTCTGCTGGTTACCGAGCCGACTCCTTTTGGTTTAAATGACCTGGATCTTGCTGTGCAGATGCTCAAAAAGCTTGGTATTCCTGCCGGGGTGCTCATCAACCGTGCGGATATTGGCAATAAAGAAGTAGAGGAATTTTGCCAGCGTGAAAATATACCGGTTCTCATGCAGATTCCCTGGGATCGGGAACTGGCCGTGCTTTACGCACGTGGTGAATCTATCGTGCAACATTCAGCAAAATGGCGTAGCTTATTTGAGGAACTTTGGCAGAAGATCGCCGAATACCTTGGCTCCATTGAAGATAATAGAACAAAGCAGAAAGGAGCGGATGCCGGATGAAAGAGATTACCTTGATTAGTGGAAAAGGTGGTACCGGCAAAACTTCATTAGCAGGTTCCTTTGCCGCTTTGTCCTCCAAGGCTGTTTTTACGGACTGTGATGTGGATGCTGCCAACTTGAGCTTGATCCTGCGTCCGGTTATTCAGGAGACCCACGAGTTTATTGCTTCGAAAATTGCTTCGATCCGGAAGGAAGAATGTAGCCGCTGCGGCCTATGTTTGGAGCTATGCCGTTTTGGGGCTATATCGGAGGATTTTGTGGTTGATCCTATTTCCTGCGAAGGCTGCGGGTTTTGCTATTATGCCTGTCCGGAAGAAGCCATAGACTATACGGATGTTGTCTCCGGAAAATGGTTTATTTCGCAAACTCCTTATGGCCCCCTGGTGCATGCTCGTCTGGGAGTGGCGGAAGAAAATTCCGGCAGGCTGGTTACCCTGGTCAGGAATAGGGCTAAAGAAATGGGGCGGGATGAAAACCTGGACTTGATCATTACAGACGGCCCGCCGGGGATTGGTTGCCCGGTGATTGCTTCCCTGGCCGGTGCCAACACAGCACTAATTGTGACCGAACCCAGTTTGTCCGGGGTGCACGATCTAGAACGTGTGCTAGCTGTTTGTCGTCATTTTGGGGTTTTTGCCAGTGTTTGTATTAATCGTAGCGATCTTGATGAGGAAAATACACAAAAAATAGAAAAATATTGTAGCCAACAAGCTGTGCCTGTGGTAGGCAAAGTGCCTTTTGACAAAGTTGTTACAGAAGCTATGGTCGAAGGGTTGTCGGTGGTAGAGTTCAGCGATGGAAGGGTATCCAAGGCAATAAAAGAAATCTGGGAAAAAATTACGAAACATTAAAAAAGAAATTATTTCCCTACGGGAGCGGATATATATGCCTATCTATGAATTTGAAGGTAAAAGACCCCGCATCGATCCTTCTGCGTTTATTTATCCTGAAGCAACCATTATTGGTGATGTCGTGATCGGAAAGGAATGTTATATTGGCCCCGGTGCCCGTTTGCGGGGCGATTGGGGGGCGATGATCATAGGCCCGTTTTCAAATATACAAGAAAACTGTATAATCCATACGGCCCCTGATGTCACGACGATATTGGCGGAAAGGAGCCATATCGGCCATGGGGCGATCTTACACGGGCCCATGCTGGAAGAACATGTAGTTGTGGGTATGGGTGCCATTGTCATGGATGATGTTAAAATAGGAGCCGGTTCTTGTATTGGCGCCGGTGCACTGGTTACAGCGGGAACAATTATCCCCCCGGGGAGATTGTTCGTAGGGGTTCCAGCTAAAGACCGGGGAGAAATAGATGAGGAAATGGAAAAATATCTGGATTATGCGACGGGAGTTTACATTGCGTTGCCCCCCCGTTGTATTAATGGCTTGGCCGAATTGAAACTAAAGGATGTTCTGATAGAAGAATAATTATTATAATCGCCAGGTTATTCCCTGCCGATCCATCCGGCGCCTGGCGCGTGGCGAATCATGGATTTTTCAGCAAAATTATTTCTTGAAATGGTTCCGGGAGTGTTGGAGGCTTATAAGCCTCTTTTTTTTTAGAGGGGCCCACAGGTTTAGTTGTCAGGCTAGCTACCGGGCTAGCTGCATGGGCAAAAATCAAAAAGCCGGTAGATCTACCTGCAAAGACAGGCCATAAGGAAAGGCCAATTCGGCTGTTTACCCTTGTGCTTCTTTTATAACTGCCCATAAAACCAGGTTGCCACACAGATGTTGTTATTTTGAGCGTTGGCTGTGTAAAAAATATGCAAGATGCAAAAACTAATGAAAACTGTTCAATATTCTTCTTCAATATTATTAAGGAGGCAGGTCTTAAAAGAAATGAAAGATTATGAACTGGCTACTTTTGCGGGAGGTTGTTTTTGGTGCATGGTTTCGCCCTTTGATCGAATACCGGGTGTGAAAAAGGTTGTTTCAGGTTATACTGGCGGTCATAAAGAAAATCCTACATACGAGGAAGTATGCTCGCAAAAAACCGGCCATTACGAAGCTGTGCAGATCACCTTTGATCCCCAAATGATACCCTACGAAGAGTTGTTGGAGATCTTCTGGCGTCAAATTGATCCTACCGATCCCGGCGGCCAATTTTTCGACCGTGGTAAACCGTACCAAACTGCGATCTTCTATCAAAACGCGGTGCAGAAAGAAAAAGCGGAGGCCTCTAAAGAAGCATTGGCAGAAAGCGAGAGGTTTGCGCGGCCCATTGTTACCAGTATTTTACCAGCCGGGACTTTTTATGACGCTGAAGGGTACCACCAGTGCTATTACCAGAAAAACAATTTACATTATAAGCAGTACCGCAAGGGCTCGGGCCGGGACGCTTTTGCAGAAAAGTACTGGCCAGGGGGAAACGGCCAGGAGCAGGATGAACTAAGAAAAAGGTTGACCAAACTACAATTTGATGTCACGCAAAAGGGCGCTACGGAACCGCCCTTTAAAAATGAATACTGGAATAACGAAAAGGAGGGTATCTATGTTGATGTCGTGTCGGGAGAACCGCTTTTTAGTTCCCGGGACAAATATGAGGCGGGGAGTGGCTGGCCAAGTTTTACAAAACCCCTGCAACCGCATAATATTAAGGAAAAGGTTGATTATACCCACGGGTTAACCCGCACCGAGGTTAGAAGTACGGGGGCCGATTCCCACTTGGGGCACGTTTTTAATGATGGGCCCGCCCCCGGGGGAAAACGTTATTGTATTAATTCTGCAGCTTTGCATTTTATCCCCCGGGAGGATCTGGGGGAAAAAGGTTACAGCCAGTATGTTTCCTTATTTAAACAGGGTGTTAACCCCCAAGAAAAATAGAACAGGATCGGGTAGGCGAGTATTATTTTGCGTTTTCCAGCTTTGCCAAAACATTTGTTATTCTTTGTAAATGTTTGCAATACCAAACTTTCCGGTATAGCAAGGCCGTGGAATGTTTGGGACGTTTTGGCAATAGTGCAACCGCAGACATTAAAAGAGAAGGGTTGAAATATATTATAGTAAACACCTTTTTTCAAGTTAATAACAGGGTGAATGATGAAAAAAGTTGCTAAAAACATTTTATACGCCCTGGTGCTGCCGGGAGCAATTATGTTAATAACCAGCCTCTTCTACCATATCCCTCCCGAAGGGGAGGAGATGGTAAATTATATCAGTGCCCACAGCGATAACTTGGAGGATTTACTGCTCCAACTTGAAGAAAACAGCTCTGTTTGCCCCTATGGTAAACCGGTGTACGGGTCTTTGAGATGGGAGGGCGACAGCGCCTTTTTAAATATGAGCAGGCAGTACGGGACAACATTGCGTATGTCCGCTTACCAGATTGTTCTGCATGATCCTTTGCCCGGTGAAAAGTCAAATGCGGTTTTGGCGGCGGATCTGCTGGCGGGAAAAGTGGTTGAACCCGGTGCATACTTTTCCTTTAATCAAGTTGTTGGCCCTTATTCTAAAGAACGGGGGTTTAAGGAGGGCCCGGCTTATAGCGGCAGCAGTATAGTGAATATAACCGGTGGCGGGGTTTGTAAAGTTGCAACAACTTTATATAATGCAGCGGTACTGGCAAATCTGGATATTTTGGAGAGACATACTCACAGTATGCTTGTTCCCTATGTTTTTCCTGGCCAGGATGCCACTGTTGCCTATGGAGTTATGGACCTTGCTTTTAAAAATAATATGGATCATCCGCTTATTATCTGGGCCGGCAGCAGGGAGAACACTTTAACGGTGGCAATTTATGGTAGCTCCTACCCCCCTAAAATTACCTGGCATCATGAACTTTTAAGTTGGCAGAAAAAACACACCGTCTATCGTTATAACCCAAATTTGCAACCAGAAGAGGAAAAAACAATTATTACCGGTTCGGGCAGCGTAACCGTTAAAGTATGGATAACGGTAGAATATTTTGATGGGACATTGGTTACAAAGGATCTGGGTACTAGATACTATAACCCAATGCCCCGGGTAATAGAAAAAAAAGGGTATTAGATGGTATTAGAATGATGTGAATTAATTTTTTTTAGATCCAGGGCTTATTTAATAAAGGCCCTGACCCGGCCCGTGGAAGCTGCCGGAGTTAGCCCCCAGGGTAGACGCTGGTCAAGTTGGGGAAATTTCGCCCTGTATCCCTTGTAACCGGGGTTGTGCCGGCTATTGGCTATTTGTTTGATCCTGACAAGCTGTTTGCCTCCTGGTTGGCCGACCTTTTTGCGGCCGGGGGGGTGTAAATTGTACACTTGTTGTACACCTGGCAATTTACTTTAATGCTAGGAAATGGTATGATAAAAACACGGATTTCGCGCAGTTTTAAAAATTGGGGGTGTCTTTTTTTGGCAATACCGGAAGTATTTAAGAAGCTACAACCTTTTATTGATGACATTCTGAAAGATCCGGCACTGGCCTCAGCAGAGGTTACCGTAAATTGCAAAGAACTTACCCCGGAAGAAGCGCTTGGTTCTCCGGGCAGGGATGATTTCCCACTGCAGAAGGGGAAAGAAAAACTGATGCAGGCAGAAATTAACGGCTGTAGCGGCCAAGCTTACACAGATCTGCCGGGAAATTTTACCGGTTCTTTAAAGGAAGCCTTAACCCTCCCCCCGGTAAACAACTATCACCGGGCGGTAATCATTGCCGCGTTGAATGCTGTTTGCTGCAAAATAAAAGAAGCAACCTCTACTGTGCACTGCCGGGATCAAGGCCCGGGGGAATGCAGCAAAATACTTTTGGACACCATTGCGGAAAAATTTGGCAACCCGCGCATTGCTGTAATCGGTTTGCAGCCGGCAATGGTGGAGCAGTTGGCCCGCCGCTTTGAAACGAGGGTTTTTGACCTCGATCCGGATAACATCGGCCAAGAGAAATACGGGGTCACCATCGAAAGCGGTGATTATAATTTGGAACAAATCGAGGAATGGTGTGATCTACTGCTGGTGACAGGGAGTTCGGTTGTCAATGGTACCATCGATCCTTTCCTAAACCGGAAAAAACCCGTACTTTTTTATGGGACGACCATTGCCGCACCCGCAGCATACCTTGGCTTGAACAGGTATTGCCCTGTTTCCTCCTGAACGGTGGAATACCACCAAAATGACACGCTGAAAGATCGGGCAGAAAGAAACCTTCAACTGGCTGCACAGGCCTGTATTGATATTGCTACCCATATTATTGTTGATCGCGGCCTTCGAACGCCTTTGAGTTATGGTGACAGTTTTTTGGTTTTGATGGAAGAAGGAATTCTCCCCCCCACTTTGGCAGAAACAATGAAACTGATTGCTGGATTCAGGAACATATTGGTGCATGACTATCTTACTATTGACGATCAAATTGTATACGCCAGTTTATTAAACCTTGACGCTTTCGTTGAATTTGCAGGTATTATCATCAAACAATTATAAAGCAAGGAAATAATTTCCTGGTAGCCGGTTGTTTTTATCCGCTCGCTCTTTTCAACGAAAGGGAGATACGTTTTTTTTGCAGGTCTACCGTGAGCACCCGGACCTTGACGATATCGCCCACCTTGACGACCTCCAAAGGATGCCGGATGTAAGCGGTGGAGAGCTCTGAGATATGAATTAACCCGTCCTCGTGGACACCAAGATCCACAAAAGCGCCAAAATCCACTACGTTGCGGACGACGCCCTGCAGCTCCATCCCTTCTTTTAAATCCTCAAGGTGCAGGATTTCCTTTTTAAAGACCGGCGGGGGCAGATCGTCACGGGGATCCCGCCCGGGCTTGATGAATTCATCCAGTATATCCTTTAAAGTCGGCTCGCCTACCTGCAGTTCGGCAGCCAGTTCCTTTATTCTGGCGGGGGATAGGTGGAGATCTGGATCTTTTTTACCCAGATCGGCGGGCCCGATGCCGGTAAGAGCCATCAGCTTTTGAGCGGTGGCATACGATTCGGGATGGACTGCGCTGCGATCAAGGTAGTTTTTGGCGGCAGGAATCCGCAGGAAACCGGCGCATTGTTGGAAGGTGGCCGGGCCCAGCCGGGGAACTTTTTTTAGTGCGGCGCGGCTTTGAAAGGATCCTTCCTTTTCCCGGTAGGCCACAATGTTGGCCGCTACAGTTTTGTTGATCCCGGCTACGTAGGCCAACAGGGCCGGCGAGGCCGTGTTTAAATCCACTCCCACCCGGTTGACAGAGGACTCCACCACGCCATCCAAGGCTGCGGCCAGCTTGTTCTGGTTAACATCGTGTTGGTACTGGCCGATTCCTATGGAGCGGGGATCGATTTTGACTAGCTCGGAGAGGGAGTCCTGCAATCGCCGGGCAATAGAGATGGCGCTTCTTTCTGCCACATCCAGATCCGGGAATTCGGCCTGCCCCAGTTTGGAGGCCGAATACACACTGGCTCCTGCTTCGTTTACCACGGTGTATTCCAAGCCGGGCGCTCCGCTTTCGAGGAGGCTGGCAATAAAGGCTTCTGTTTCCCGTCCCCCGGTGCCATTGCCGATAGCAATCGCGTTGAGGTTATGTTTTTTAAGCAAGGCCGATACAGTCCGGGCGGCTTTTTCTTTTTCCTGGCGGGGCGGGGTAGGGAAAATAACGGCGGTTTCCAGCAGTTTTCCTGTTTCATCCACACAAGCGATTTTGCAGCCTGTCCTTAAACCGGGATCGATCGCCAGGATTCTTTTTCCCCGCACCGGGGGGATCATCAGCAGGCTTTTCAGGTTTTCTTGAAATACTTTTAGCGCCTGCTCTTCGGCTTTTTGTGTCAGTTCAGCCCTGATCCCCCGTTCTAGCGAAGGGAAAAGCAGTCTTTTCCAACTGTCTTCGATTGCCGCTTGCAGTTGGTGCCTGGCTTTTGCCTGGTGGTCGTCCTGTATGTAAAAATTTTGGAGGCGCGGCAGAATTTTTTCTGCGGGTATTTCTATTTTTACTTGCAGGAAATCTTCTTTTTCTCCCCTGTTCAAAGCCAGCACGCGATGCGGTTGAATCTTCCTGCAGGGTTCCTCAAAGTCATAGTACATGGCATAGGTGCCTTTTTTATCAATTTCTGCTGCTTCCGGGCGCACTCTGGCTGAAATTATTCCCTCTCTAAGGATTAAAGAGCGCAACTGCGGGCGCAACTGGGGTTCATCGGCGACGGTTTCAGCAATAACGTCCCGGGCTCCGTCCAGGGCCTCCTCCAGGGTGAAAACCTCTTTTTCCGGGTCGATAAAATCTGCGGCAGCCTGTTCCGGGTCCTTTTGGCCAACGAGGATTAACTGTGCCAGGGGCTCCAGCCCTTTTTCCCTGGCGACAGTGGCCCGTGTTCTTTTACGGGGCCGGAAAGGGCGGTAGATGTCCTCCAGTGCAGTTACGCCCGTAGCGCTTTGCACGGCGGCTTCGATCTCCGGGGTGAGCACCCCCTGTTCAGACAGGAGCCGGTAAATATCTGCCCGACGTTTCTCCAGATTGCGGTGCAGGGTCAGTTTTTCGTCGAGAAGGCGCAGCTCCTCGTCTGTCATGCCTCCCGAAACTTCCTTGCGATAACGGGCGATGAAAGGAATCGTATTGCCTGCATCCAATAGATCGACCACCCGGGCCACATATTCTTGCTCGCGGTTCAGTTCCCCCGCAATCTTCTGCAGGATCATATTATCTAGATTAACACTAACATTTACAGTCATCATATTCCTCCTCCGGCATATTTTACTAAATTCTACTGGAAAAGTCCAAACCCCTTAAAGCAAGAAATGTTTATTTTGATTTGGGGGG
>CAZRVU010000041.1:4259-15820 GCA_964603615.1 uncultured Desulfovibrionaceae bacterium | reverse complement strand
TGTTTATCCCATATTTTTCTCTGCCCGCAGGGGGCTATTACAAGGATTTCCTTCATTTTGAACAAGTTTCCTCGATTAGAATTTCAATTCTCTTCAACTGCTTAATGTTTAGGGGTTCTGCTTTAATATGTTGGGTATTCCATAATCCGCTTTTCGTAATTTTTTCATTTGCAGCATAGTTGCCCAGCCAATTTATTGATGGTTGTCCCAAGGAATATTGCGCTAAAAGTGCTATTAAACCTTTTTCCAGGGAAAGCCTTTCCCCTTTATTCTCAACATGGAAACAGCTAAATGTAAACCTTTCTCTTAAAACCTTGCTGACATTTTCTTCCACTTCTTGAAAAGTAGGCCCGTCTTGGATTAGCCAATCGTTTAAACGGGGATCTGCATCATTTACTTTTCTAAGCATCGCCCCACCTATTTGTTTTCTAAAAACACTGCTGTTTTTATTGCCTTTAAGGGAAGAAGTATTACCATAATGCTGACGGATTCGTTTCGGGAACCTACCATCTGCTTTGTGGGTCCCGATTCTTACAATACGATCCAAGTTGTTATCAATTGTTTCCCCCTGCTCAAAAAACAAATAAATACCATTGGAAGGAAGTATTTTCTTCGGTGTTTGGAAGGAAAAGCGGGGCAAAATAGAAATTATGGAGTATATATCCATGTAAAGATCATAAAAATTCATTTATACACCACCAATTCAACAGCTTAGTAAGATTTTGCGTTTAGGAAGATCGTTGTTATAAGGCGCGGAAACATCCTGTGTTTGCTGGCTCCTAAACTGCTACGAAAAGTAACTACGGTGTAAAGAAAAACAATGTGCCAATAATACATAATCCTGCATTCTTCAACAATTCTATATTTATCCACAATTCCCCTGCATCAATTCCCCTTTTTACAAGTTGAGTTTACAGGATCCCCGGCTCAAATTTGTTTAAGGCAAGCCGCGTTAAATTCCGCCCTGTCCGCGTTTTAAGAGCTCTCAGGGTTGAAATAAGATAAAAACTAAAAATGAAGTAAGAATGACAGTTTGTTCTCCAGGCCTTTCGGTAAGATAGAAAGGGGGGATGATTATGTTGCTAGATAAACAAAGATAATCTTAAAGCGTTACAATGATAGAAAATTGGAAGCTGGCTCCTAGAACTGTTGCCTTGGGCCAACGGCTGTAAGAACCGGCTCTTTATTTATTTGTAGATGCCTTTTGATTGCAGGCATAGATGTTTTTACAATAGCACCGAAAAATATTTGATAAGGACGGCTGTTAGTCCCTTCCCCGCAGCAGCTTGTAGGGCTCTATATCCAAGGCTTTAGCCAGCTTGGCGATGTTGGCCAGAGATATATTCCGCGCTCTCCTTTCCACCGAGCTGATATAGATCCGGTGCAGCCCGCTAAGGTTTTTTCTTTGTCGCCTATGTAATGCCAATCTGTGGCGGTATTATGAGGTTTGGCTTAAAGGCGGGGATAGTCGGTTATGTTGCTGCCCTGGTTTTGACCGGGTTGATGTATTTCATCAATAATGCCAGCCCTGTTATTGCTGAGCCTCTTCCCCAATCGATTTGTTTAACCACGGGGATAGGAACGCTTGCCTTTGTGACTTGGATGGTGGGCATTTTAGCTGTGCAAGAAAAGAAGTTGAGAGACAAAATCTACTTGTCCTCCATTACCGATCACTTGTCGAGTTTATACAACTCCGGTTATCTCAGGGCCCGGATCAAAGAAGAAATTGAACGCTGCAGCCGGGAAGATATAGGCTTTGCCCTTGCGTTTATTGATCTTGACAATTTTAAGTTTGTAAATGATCGGCACGGCCACCTTGCCGGAGATAAGGCGTTGAAACAAGCAGCAGACATATTTGCTAAAAACATCAGGAAAAGCAATGTACTGGCACGTTACGGGGGCGATGAATTTGTCCTTTTAATGCCCGGAACCAAAATAAAGTAGGCTGAAAAGATAATGCAAAGAATTGAAGAGGCGGTTGCCGCCTTTACTTTTATAAAAGATATTAAGATTGGTTTAAGTAGTGGTATAGTTGGTTTCCCCGGGGACGGCGATAGCCTCGATGATTTGTTGACGGCAGCGGACAGGCGCATGTATGAAAAAAAGAAAGAAGGTTAGAACCGCTCCGTATTAAGAAAACAAAAATCTTGTTCCCCACCTTTATGATCCTGATTTTTCATAAAAGATCCACACAACCCAGTTTTATACAACAGCAACGTGGTACAATTAAATTAACAAGAAAAAGATGTTCTATTTACATCGGATATGATAAACATAAAAAGATCCATTTTTAATGAAAGCAAAAAGCTGGTATTATGGAATTAGCCATATGGCTTGTTCGAAATTAAATTACATACCAATCGTAACTCGTTGAAATTCAATTTTAGGGATGGTGGTAAGGTTATTTTTATAAAGGCAGACGGTAGCATTATAAACCGTTCAGCAATGTGCTTAAAGGTAAACATGGTATATGGTTACTAAATACCAAGCGTTATGCTCTTTTCATTAAGATACCACTCCATATCTATTTTAATTGTTTATAGAGTGTGGAGATCCGAAAAGGTGGTTTATTGTGATAGGAGATTATGAAAAAAAGTTAATTCATAGTATTTATGGTATTAATAACAAAGAAATATTGTTAAGCGATAATGAACCTGTAGAATTATTTATCAACAATGAAAAACTTGTTGGGAAAACGAAGATTGTAATAAAAATGCGGCCAACCCCCAGGTTAATTTTCCAAATCCCTTTTGCAAAGCAACCATTACAAAAAAGTTTTGCTTTGTTAAATATTTTTAACGAAGAAGTACTACTTCTTAAATTTCCCTTAAAGAGTATTTCTATAAGAGCGGCTGTTGTTTCCGTTCAACATGGTATGCTTATACTTACAGATAGCGGGAAACCCATAATTATTAATACTGGTGAAAAACTGAAACACATAATTTTTCATATCCCTAATTTTAGCGAATTTATTGGCAAACAAGACCTTATCCTAAAAGAAAATGGTAAAGGCCAAAGAATTGGGAGGATTCTACTTTTTGCAGGTAGATGGCGCGTAACAATTAATTCTGTCAGTAATATCAAGGAAATTATTAATTCCCTTAAGTCATACGGCGGAATTAATATTACACATGTTGGAATGATTGAACGTGAAGACAATTCCTGTTTTGCTGCAGAACAGGTTAACAACTTTTTAAGTGCTTTAATGCATTTTTTTTCTTTTTGCAGAGGGATATGGTGCCCACCTATTTTAGCAGTTGGATTTAACTTAATAGGTGAAAAAGTTTGGGAAGAATGGAGCATAAGGCGAACCTCCGATTGGAGACCATTGTTATCTTGGTTTGACAAACATCATGCGGAGGTACTGGGTAATATTTTCCCGGGTTTTATTGATTGTTGGGAAAATATTATTTGGGGCAACTCTATCAGATTAGCAATATACTGGTATATTCAAAGTAACACAGGAGCCGGAGGAGTTGATGGTTCTATTATTCTTATACAAGCTGCATTAGAGCTGTTGGCTTGGGTTTACCTTGTGGAGGACAAAGGTTTTTTGGACAGTCGGAATTTCAAAAAGTTAAAGGCATCGGATCGATTAAGAAAATTGTTGTCTTGCCTAGATATTCCTTTGGGTATCCCTAAAAGTTTAACCAAATTAATAAAAATTGGTAAAAAGGAGAAATGGCTGGATGGTCCCCATGCATTTACAGACATTAGAAACGATATTGTTCATCCAGACAAGAAAAAAGGATATGGTAAACAAAAATTACCATTGGTTGAAATATGGAACCTTGGTCTTTGGTATATTGAATTGGTGCTTTTGCGATTATTTAATTATAAAGGATTATATTCGGAAAGGGTTCAAACTGAACGTTGGGTAGGAGATGTAGAATTAGTGCCTTGGGCAAGAATTAATACTTAATTATCAAAAAATAAGTGCCGTTGTCTGTTCCGCTTGAATCGATCACTGGTTCTGCTAGTTGCCAATCAGTAAAGAATAAAATTTGCTTAATAAGGAGGATTTTACCATACGCTAACATTATTTCTGATAAGACATGTTATCGGAAATAAAACCATATTTATTTTCGGATAAAAAAGGAAAAACAAGCCTTTAAGTCGAAAAAAATAATTCAGATAATATTTTTCCAAAAAGGAGAAACGTGAAGGCATTATTAGAGCGGTTTAAATCATACCTGCAAGAAATAGACTCCAGTCCTGAAACTGTTAAATCTTACACAAGCGACATTAGGAAATTTGCCAAATGGTACAACGAAACTACAGGCACCCTGCCAGATATGTATTCAATCGGCCTTTTAGACATAGCCGAATTTAAAAGATATCTCATGAACAAAAACCAAAAGCCGGCAACGATCAACAGAGCCGTAGTATCCCTATCTGCTCTTTTTAAGTATCTTGACATTCCCAACCCGGCAAAGGATATCAAACTTTTACAGGAGGTAAAAGCAGCTCCTAAGTCCTTGAACAGAAAGGAGCTTTTAGCCCTGATCAGATCTGTAAGGGCTTCCGGTAAAATCAGGGATATAGCTATTGTTACTTTATTGCTGCATACTGGCATTAGGGTCTCCGAGCTGTGTGCTTTAAATACTGATGATGTGATTCTTAAAGAAAGATCGGGAACTGTTACTATCCGTTCAGGTAAAGGAAACAAACACAGAAGGGTGCCTTTAAATTCTACGGTAAGAAATGCTTTAAATGAATGGATAGATACCCGCGAAAACAATTCTAAAGCCCTGTTTAATGGCAAAGGAAGCAGTTCATTGAGCACCAGGGCTATCGGGTACCTATTAGAAAAATACTCCTCTAGGGCTGGATTAGAGAAGGTTACACCCCATGTTTTAAGGCACACTTTTTGTAAGTCTTTAATAGACGCCGGAGAATCTTTAGATCGTATCGCAACCCTGGCGGGTCATAAGAATTTGAATACTACAGCCAGGTATACCAGGACTACCGGAAAAGATTTGCAAAAAGCTGTGGAAAGGTTGGCGTGGGAATAGTTAAAATGTCTGAAATATGTTCTTTAAACCTGATATTTTCTCGGATCCTAAGGAAACATCAAGCTGATTAATTATTTAGGTAAAAAGGGGAACAAAATTGTATTATTCTATCAAAAACAGCTTTTGCGTCTCAATGTTCATAATAGTACTTTAGCTATGCTGGAAAGCAGCAACAGTAGATGCTAGGGTAGAATATCTATCAACGTACATTTTTGTTACCTTTTTAAATTGCCATCGGCATTGAGAAAGGGTAAAAACAATTTGACAAGTTGGCAAAACATGGGGTATTGTTAGCAACCACTACTATTGTTGTTCCTGCTGTTTCTTAAAAGTTTTCAGTTAGACGAACCTTTTGAAAGTCATTGAAAGTAATAGGGTATAAGTAACCTGGGAATAAAAAAATATCATAAACTTTTCAGGCATCCATGCAGTCATTTGATTTATACTTGTTTCGTTCACAGAAAATATTTTAGGAGAAAAAATAATGATCAAAAAAAGCCCGACAAAACGTGGTACAGGTATGTTTGCAAAAGCAATGCTTCATGACGCCATTACATTTTTGCCAAAAATGCCTGATACTGAGGACATTAATGCTATCCGTTCTTATTTATACGATAATCTTCATTATAATTCAGAACAGACAAGAAAACGTTTTGGTAACTATATTATTAGCAGGATGTTTCCGCGGGGTTACGCCGATCCTGAATTAAGAATATTTGCTAAATCATTTCCAAATAGCCAGACTCTTAGGGATGTTTGTTTCTATCGTTTTCTAATCGCCGAACCTCTTGAAATCCAATTTATTGAAGAGATTTTATTTAAAAATCTGGCTAAGGGGTCTATACAAAAAAGTGCTGTGCCTGAGTTTCTTCGGGATAAGTTTCCCGAATCTAAAAGTATTAAGTATTGTGCTCGAGCGATAGTCGAAGCTCTGGTTGACGCTCAGGTTGTAAAAATAAACAAAGATTTGATTACCTATACATTACGGGATATTTCACTCCCGGCTTTCGCATTTGTGCTACATAGTGAATTCCTGGAAGCCCGTATATACGGGATTGAGGAGCTGGAGCAAAACAGGCTGATTCGGACGTTGCTTTGGAATCCGGATCATTTGTTGCCGGCTTTGTATGAGTTGCGCAACCATGGAATTATCAGCAAAGTGTCGGAAATAGACAATGTCCGTCAGTTTACCCTTAAATATACGCTTGACAAAGTGGTTGAAAATTTCTTTGCCGGGGAGGAAACATCATGAAAATAACCCAAATTATTGAGGCACTGCTGATAAGGCTTGCCATCCCCGGAGGCCGGCATTTATATGGTGTATTGGGTTCATACAGTCAACTTGAGGAATTTGCCAAATCAATAGTGCAGGTAAATATTGGTAACGGGGTCTTTCTTCCCGGGCCCTTGAATGTTAACAAGGGCATACTTGACTCTATCCCCGATGATGAGTTCCGCGAACTGGCAGAAAATGAAGCCAAACGACCTGAACCTACTGCTGCCCATGTAAGAAGGGCCTTTGAAAGATTTTTACGGTCGAACCTTTCCGTCCAGGGACTGTTAATACTAAGCAAATTAGAGCTACTTTTTGTTTACCAGATAGAACTTAATCTGTTAAGAACAATGGCTGCTGATGAAAACCGGGTTTTACTGCTTCTGCCCGGAAAACGCTCAGGAGGTAGGGTAATCCTTTTCCATGAAACAGGCGAAGAAAGTTACATATTACCGGTCAATCTTATTGCAGACAATAATCTATGGGAAATTACGTAATGATTGCCTCGCTTTCAGAAGCCGGAATGACAGATTCCAACTGTTTTACTTACTATGAAACCCCTATGGAAGGGTGTCAGGAGGCCAGATATGTCAAAATATAATGATATTTTAACTATTAGAAGAGGCTTGGATGAAATATGTAGAGTCCCCGAAAAAATAATTTCTGTGTATTCCTTGGAAAAACATGTGTGGGCTGATTCTCATTCCGATGAAGCACGAAAAAACAGGAAACCCGAACTGAAAACAATTGATGAATTACAGATCGATCCGGTAAGACCATTCCTTACGGATATTTTTAGAAATATGGCTGCTCCCTATAATCCCAAACATAGAGATAACCCCATTGGACAAGGATATTGGATACAGGCGGAATTCGGTTCTGGAAAATCCCACCTGTTGAGTTTCGTAGCAGCATTATCGCTAGGTCAAAAGAAAGCCTGGGATATAGTCAAGCTTAAAGAAGAATGTTCGGGCCGTGGCAAAAGGGAATCCTTATATCGTTTTTGGGAGAACGGACTAGAATCTAAAAGTCACAATAATAGCAAGGGGATATTTGTCGTTGTAAAAACCCTTGTTGGCGCTGGTAGTGGCGCCATCGGTGTGCATGAAAAAGGAAAAAGATTTTCAGAGTATATTCTCGATGCTGTTAAAGAACAGCTGTTCATAGAACTGGGCAAAAATATTTCCCTTTACCCCGTTGAAATCCTGGCAGACAGGTTCCTGTCATCTGATATGGATAGGTACAGAAAAGATTTGGCAAAATTTTTGAGGGATCCATGTTTTTTCGAGGAAGATGAATTTGAAGAAATAGAAGATTTTATCGGCACAATACAGCAGGACAAATCACCTGAGTATAAACGCAGTTGCGGCAACAAACTATGGCGTTTTTATACTGAGTATCTTCAAGTACAGCCCCAGGTCGCTGCTGAGACCGAAGAAGTGCTAAAGCATCTGGTAGAAATGATTTTGGCGGAAGGGTATTGCGGGGTTCTTCTTGTCCTAGATGAAGTCTCCTTGTTTATGAAAGATCGCGACGAAAATCAAAGGATTGATGACGAAAAAACGTTGGTTGTTTTAGCCAATCGCCTGGCAAAAGTATATAATTTGCCCATTTGGACGGTTTGCGCCGCACAACAGGCATTGGAGAGCAAAATGGGTGTAAAAAACATAATCGCTGACGACAGGCTTAAACTAGTAAAATTGCTAGAAAGTGATAAGGATTATTATGATATTGTTCTTTCCAGGGTTCGGGAAATAAAAAACCTGGCGGCAATTGGGAACTATTATCAGTATTACAAAAGGGGTTTCACCTGGCCAAACAGTATTGGCGAGGAAGAGTTTCGTCACTTTTTCCCCTTTCACAAACCTGCTATTGAAGTCCTGAGGGCGGTCACCTTTGAGCTTACCACTGCCCGCTCGGCGATACATTTTATGCATCAGACCCTTAAGCACCAAATAAAAAATAAAGGCTATGAACTGATTCGGTTGTGGGAGTTGTTTGATGAAACTGTTCGTTATGAAGAGGATCCCAGCGGGGTTCACGCAGGCCTGGTGGCCATCAAAACTAAAAAAGAAAACGAATATCGGGCATACGCGTCATGCAAACGGCAGATTGACGGTTTCACGAAAGGATATCTGAAGGTTCACCGTGATAAAGCAATTAAAATTCTCCAAACGCTGTTTCTTTATTATATTGCCAAGACCCGGCAGCAAGGACTTACAGTTGAGGAAATAGCCAATTCTGTTCTGATAGAACGCGATTCTGGTGCCACTCCCGAGGAAAACATCCAGCACTTTGAGACAATTGCCGAGAACCTTAAAAAAGAACTGAGGCAAATTGCCCAAAATATAGATGAAGAAAAACGGGCAAGATATCGGTTCGACCCGGTATTTGCCGGAATAGATCCCCGTGAGGAATTTCACAAGGCCCGGAATGAAGCCGAATCAAATGAATTATCACAAAAGGAGGCCTGGGAACACTTGCTGGCGCTTGATGGGTGGCCTGTGCGTTTGCGCCAGATGACTATCGACTTTTCCTGTGGTGTTAGATCACTTTTTAGGGAGGTTCCGGATAAGGGATCCATTCATTTAGAAATTAATTGGAAGGGCCGGCAAATCTTAGGCACTGTTGCGATGTGTGATTTAACCAGAATGGCTTCTAAAAACGAGCTGCTTCCATTACTGGAAACTGATCAAACAGATCATGACTTTGCAGTGTATATAGGTATAAAACCAACAGAAGAAGTTGATGTACAAAAATTGCTGGAACACCGAAAAGATCCACGCATAATTGTATGGTCTCCAGATACGTTAAAGCAGGAAGAACGGGAGCGCCTCATCGATTTTGCCGCTTACCGAAAACTTCTTTCGAACTGGCAGGGTAGGGAAAGTGAGGATGCAGTAACCGTAATTCACTGGCTATATGAATCGCTTCAAGCGGATCTGGCCAGAATAGAACAGGTTGTTAGAAATAGTTATGCCAGAGGAAGAATTGATGCTCTGAACAATACCAATATGAACTTTCATATCGCCGGGGAACTGGTTTCAATTTTAACACCGCCTGTGGACAGGGTACTTACATCAACCTATGAATCTGGGGATATTGGATTTGATCCGCCGTTTCTGTTCCGTAAAGAAGAGGCAGTCAAGGTAATAAACGGCATCGTTAAAACTGGTCAAATACCAAATGGCGCGAAACCAAATCAAAACATTAATGCAGCCCAGAATTTCGGTTATAGTTTGGGCATCATGAAGAGAGGCGCAGAAAAAAAACTTGATGTTTCTGGGAACCGACACGTAAAAGAAATGTGGCATTTTATTGACGATAAGTTGACTGATGGTGCCCAGGCAATGAAAATCGAAACCTTATATAAAAATTTCATGGGTATCGGGGGCCCCAAGGACTATGGTCTGACACGCCGGATGGTACAGATCTTTTTACTATCGCTGGTACGTGAAGGTCGTATTCGGATCAGTGTAAGCCCTAAATCAGGTCTGTCGAACGAATATATTGATTACACGAACATAGCTGAAATTGATTTTTCTGCAAAAGTGCTGGATGCCCTGGCCGAAGTTCAAAAGGTTGCCAAACCCGAAAATTGGGAGATCTTACGCCCTTATGCGGAAAAACTGCTTGGAATAGATATTCAACCTACCGATGATGATACTGTTATTGCAACATACAGAAGCAGCTTGTGCCATCATTTCGCGCAAGAAGGAGAAACTTCTGCTAAACTTTTTGACCGCTGCCAAAGTTTTTTTGAAGCAATCAAGAAAGCTAATCCCTATGAAAAAGAAATAAATCAAATAGCAAATCTGTACTCTCAGATCATTGACCCCGGAGATGATATCAATCTTATCCTGTACGCACTTAAAATTGCTCTGGGATATCAGGCTTTTGACTTGAAAACTGCCTCTCAAATTGAAGCCGATGATCTGGCTAATCGCTTGTGCAACTACAGAAACCTGCGTACTTTTCTAGATTATGAACATGTGCTAAGAATAGCCCATGATTATACCCAGGTTAAATTCCCCGACAGCAAAGATTATGATAGTTTACGCAGCGCCATAAACGCTGTGTCGGAAAAGTTTGATAACCTCCAGAAATATATTGATTCCGAGGTGAAGTTAAAGACAGATTTCCTTGGTTATTCCCCTCCCAATCCCGGTGAAACTCAAACGATTACATATATGTTTAGCACTTATGCTTCTGCATACCATACGTTACACGAAACAGTTGTTGATAAAATCGAGTCTTACCAGAAGACTGTGCAAGCAATTTTAAAAGGGAAGGATCTAGATGCTCTTAAAAAATTAGAAGAAGTAACTGCTTTACAGCCAAAAATAGCTGGGAAGATAAAGGATCAGCTAAAAGAGTCTTTAAACAGTATCTTTATTTGTAACAATCCCTCCAGGGTTTCCGTTAAAGAGGATTTGCGGCAAAAGCCGTTTCACGAATGTGGTTTGTCGTTTGTCAACGCAAACGAATTTATCCAACATGCTGCGATTGCAGCCACACAGGCCCGCCAAAACCTAGACCAGACCATTGAACTGAAAATGGCTGTATTTTTTAACCCTGCTGTACGGGAAAGATTGCGGCAAGGGAAAGATGAAGCTATTATTGCGGGGCTACTTGACTGTAAGGATGCCCAGGCTGTTTGGCGCTATCTGGTTGAGAAGGTGGCAACAGATAATTCCCTAGTGGATTTAATTAATAGATACCTGAAAAGAATTGTTATAAAAAGGATAAGGATCTCTGAATTTAAAACGCAGAATCTTACTATCCAAAGAGAACAGATAGACCAGGTGGCGGATGAATTTAAAAAATTCTTGGATGATCAATTTGAAAATTTTAAGGAAGATGACAACAAAGTAGATCTACTGCCTATGCTCCAACTGGAATAGGGGGAAGGTAAATGCTTAGCAAATGGGCAATAGAAAAGCTGGAGACTGTTAAGGACGAAACAACAGTCCTTTTGCGCGATCCGCTCCATCTTCTTCCGGCAGTTAACAGTGCTATTCATCGTTTTGCCAGTGATCATGAATTTACCGCTATTGTGGCTTCAACAAATCTTGTTTTTCGGGAGCTATACGAAAAGGCTTCTACTGCTAAAGATACCAGGAAACTATTGGTTATTGATCGTGCTCCCCTGCGACGTCGCATTAAAAGTTTGGCTGGCAAGGCTCCGCCGCCATTTTATCCAGATTTGCTGGCTAAAACCTCCGTGAAGGCCCGCATCGAACTTGATCTACGCAGGTTTTTAATTGAAAAGA
>CAZRVU010000041.1:0-4249 GCA_964603615.1 uncultured Desulfovibrionaceae bacterium | reverse complement strand
TCCCTATTGGCCCCGGGATGTCAATAATCCCCGGTTTGCCCGGCTTATTTCTGGACACTTGGAAAAAGTGATTAGAGCACATCGCAATCTACGTGCTACAAACCCAAGCCGTTTTTCTGATACCGATTTTAGAAACATTGTAGCATTTTCTGCATTGGGAATACCGGATAAGGCTTTTAAACGTCTGGAGTTCAAGGATTATTGGAAAGTCGGATCGCTGGAGTATTGGGCGCTAGAAGAACTATATTCGGTTGTGCCTGAAGTGGCAAACCCCATCCGGGATGAGCTGCGAAAAGCCCCCCGTCCCTTTTGCTGGTTTGCGGACCATCCTCCCGAAACGGTTGTTAAAGCATTTTATCTGGCGGCAATCCTGGCCCAACATTTTGATCATTGGAGGTTACTGTTTGCTAATATAGATCCCGATCTTACGCCCTATAAAGACATTGAAGTAGATCTGTTACAAAAGGTTGCACCGGAGCTGATTTTAGCTGATCCCAACCGCGCTTGTAGCGATTTACAGGGTCTGGAAAGATCGCTCACCAAAGAATCTCTACAAATGCTTCTTATAGAAGAACTAAAAATCAATCAAGATAATAATTTCGTAAGAGTATTTAAGCGGGAAAAATATTCGGTTTTGATTAAGTCCTTGGCCCTTTTAACAGCGCTCGATGATCTATTAACCAATAAATCTTCCAATGAGGCCCACAAAGGGCTAAGTGAACTTTTAGAACCTTCTCAGGGGAATCGGAAGGATTGTTTCATAGAAGAACGCAAGTCAGTTGAATGGCTAAACATAAAAGAGGCTTATCAGTTAGCCTGGAATATAAAACAAATATTTCAGGATTTAAAAGAACTGATGGACAGCTTGAATGTAAAACGCTTATCGGATATTTCATACGAATGGTATCGGAAAGCCTGGATTGAAAAGCGTTTTGGCCGGCTGGAATACTACCTTTCTGCCTTGGAACGCTTGCTTTATAATGCAGAACTAATCCCCCGCCTGTCAGAAAAGTTACCTGACGTTTTTGCAGATATGAAAAACAGAATTCAGGCTAATGCCATAAAACTTACTGATGAGATCCATGGTTTGCTGAATGAGCTAAATAGCTGTTTTCAGCTCACTATCCATGCCCAGTATAATTATTTGGCTAGCGAAAGGACCAACGTCCTTCTCACCAGCCATTTTTTAAAACGGTGTGTAAAACCAAACTGGGATCCAGTAAAAGAAAATGCGGTTGTTCTGGTTTTCGATGGAATGCGCTATGACATATGGGAAGAGCTGTTAAGACCGGTTTTAGAAAACTATCTTGATTTTGTCAAGGAATACCCGGGAGCCTCGCTATTACCCTCAGAGACCCATGTCAGCCGGAAGGCCATTAGCGCGGGTACTTTTCCCGACAGTTTCAATATGCGCAGCGGAGAAGATAAACTTTTAAAAGAGGGCTTGGGTCGTGAACTTGATTATCCTGTCGAGGTCGAGGTAATAACCCCTGAGGGTACGGGTGCCGGTGAAACAGTTCGTTACCGGGCGGGGAATCTGGATTTTTACATATTTGAACTCTGTGATACAGAACTACACAAGATAAAAGTTAAAACACTGCCTGATGGCCGGCAAGTGCCCAGCAGACCGCTTTCTTTTATTTATCAACAGTTGATCAAAAACATTATTGACAACGAAGTTGTAGCAGCGATTAAGAACTTGCCCCCAAAAACCAAGGTCTTTGTAGTGGCGGATCATGGCTTTGGCCGTGTAGGCAAAGAAAGAATCGGGATCGAAAAAAAATGGTTAAATGAAAACCTGGATTGTTTGTACCAAAATGCATGGCTGAAAAACACATTGGCGGAGTTGGCGGCCTACCCTATCGTTTGTCAGAACACTTTAGAATTTGCAGTTGCTGATTTACGGATGCCCGTATCAGAACAAATTTCCAGAAAAGATGTGCAGATCATTAAGAGATACAGGTCGGTGCTATTCCCCAAAACCGGCTACGCATTGAGCAGGCCGGGTGTTCCTTTTAGGCCTGATGCCTATTCCCATGGCGGCATTTCAATCCAGGAAATGCTTGTGCCCATGGTGGTAATGCAAGTAAAATCAACTGCGAGCAGCAATGTTATTATTGGCGATGTTTCGGGGCCTGCAGTAGCCATTGAGGGTGAAGAAATAGAATTTCGGGTAACAATGAGGTTTTCTGAAGCATTTCAAGAAAGGGATATCCCAATAGAAGCCCAGGCAACCTATCTGCAAAATAAAGATACCGGCTCATTGTTAAAGCAGCACCTATACGCCACAGGCGGTGTAGCCCAGGTTGTTTTCCGTTTTGTGCCCGATACAGGCGATGCTACTAACGATGAACACCGTAAGGGTTTTATGGAGCGTACTTTTAAGATAAGTATTAGCTATAAAGACAGGCTGCGAACTATACGAAATAACAGGGAAAAGGCTTTTACGGTGCACTTAAATCCCGATAAGGTTGTACGCCGGGTGCCTTCTCACCTGGGTAAAATTCTAGGTCTTACACCAAGGAGTATGAGATAACATGGCTAAAAAAACAATCCCTAATCTCAAGCAAATTAAATTGCGAGATAAATTACACAAAAAAATGCCAGAAGGTTATTACTCTGGTGATCAGCCCAATCCCAATTTAGAGGGTTTTGTTGAACAGCATCTGCGAGAAAATCCATATAACCCCGAAAATGATAGCTACAATATCGCTGCTTTTGATAAACCCATTGAGACAACGAAAGCAACTGCTATTTACAATATGCACACTTACTGGTCCAAGAAGCCCCATGATGCTATCCGACAATATATACGGCACTACACCCAACCGGGAGATCTGGTGCTTGATCCTTTTTGCGGTTCCGGTGGTACAGCCCTGGCTGCCCTTATTGAAGGCCGTAAAGCAATTGCCATAGACCGGAGTCCGGCAGCAACCTTCATTACTAAGAACTATTGTACCCTTGTGGATATAGATGAGCTAGAGGAAGCATTTGAAGAGTTAAAGCGCAAGGTAAAACCGGAAATAGATTGGCTTTATGAGACTCACTGTGATCGCTGCGGCGGCAAAGCTACTACTGCCTACACTGTTTATTCCCAAGTTTTTCAATGCCCCCGCTGCCTGGAAAAGGTAGCCCTTTTTGATTGTGCGGTTGCAGAAGGGAAAACGGCAAAGGGAAAACCCAAAAAAATTTCGGCCTGTCCCCACTGTTATGCCAAACGCGGTATCATAGAAGAAATTAACACTCGTAGTGAAAGGTTTGGGGCGATTCCAGTGTTAGTTAGTTATATTTGTAAAGACGGCTGTAAGCCGGCCCGGGGCCGACGGCAGCATAATGATTCGAGTGAAAAAAAACGAAGATATTTTGAACAATATGATCTGGGGAAATTAAAAGTGATCGAATCAAAAAGCATACCATATTGGTACCCGAAAAATAGAATGATGAATGTTCCCGATGGCCAGGAAAAATGGGGTGTTAAATGGAGGGCTGGGACAAGCAATTTCCGGACTGTAGATGAACTATTTACAAAAAGAAATTTATGGGCATTGGCAATCTTAAAAAATTCAATTTTACTGTATAAACAGTCGTTAAAAGAAAAGTTATTGTTTTCCTTGAATGCAGGTATCCTAGGCGTTTCACGCATGGTTAGGGAAAGTAATACTGCCACCATAACTGGGACCTATTATTTACCGCAAATATCGAAAGAGGTAAATGTTTTTTCAACCTATAAAAGCAAAACCAATGTTGCAGCAAAGGGATGGATGAAGCTTAATTTAGACAACCCTAGGTTGATAATATCAAATCAATCTGCAACCAATATGGAGTCGATTATTTCTGATTCAATAGATTATATTTTTACCGATCCTCCTTATGCCGAAAAAATTCAATATGGCGAGCTAAATTTCATCTGGGAAGCTTGGTTGGGTCTAGATACCCGCTGGCATGAAGATGAAATTATAATAAATGATGTTAGGGGTAAAACCGAACAGGACTGGATAAATATGATGAAAGCAGCCATGTCGGAATGTTACCGGGTGTTAAAACCGGGGCGTTGGTTGTCCCTATGCTACCATGATACGTCCGAAGGAACCTGGGCCTTGGTACAGGATATAATGGCCGAAGTAGGCTTTGTAGTTGAAAATGCAGACGAGGCTTTATATATCGATACACAGCAAAAATCCTTTAACCAGCTACTGGCGGACAAAGTTAATAAGCGTGATTTGGTTATCAACTTTCGCAAACCCAAGCC
>CAZRVU010000040.1:0-16267 GCA_964603615.1 uncultured Desulfovibrionaceae bacterium | reverse complement strand
TACCTACGTTAATGTGCGGCTTGGTCCTCTCATACTTTTTTTTGGCCATTATCCTTCTACCCCCTTATTAATATGGAAATTGTGCAGCAAAGGTTAAAAATCGCTCCGCACCACGCTCAAAGAGCTAGAAACACAAGAGCCCTATAATTCAGCTTCATTCATTCCAGACCCACGTTTTGCCGTGAACTTTATGCTTCACTGCACAAGTTGCCCGCGTAGCCTTATAACCTTCTGCTGCCTCCATAAAACTAAGCTGAGAAACATCAAAGCACTACTGGTTAACGATACCCCGCCATCTACCATCAAGGTCATCCCCGGATTTTTGGCAAAGATACTATCAAACAAAGGCCCTGCTGACAATTTTGGCGGCAATATTCGCTGGAAGTTCGTTATAATGAGCAAATTCCATCGTATAAGTCCCCCGCCCCTGGGTATGGGAACGCAGATCCGTAGCATAGCCGAACATCTCGGCAAGGGGCACAAAACCCCGGATCACCTGGCTGCCCCCTTTAGGCTCGATTCCCTCAATTTTGCCCCGGCGGGAATTAATGTCCCCGATCACTTCACCGATATACTCTTCTGGAACGATAATCTCCACTCTCATAATTGGTTCCAGCAAGACAGGGCGCGCTTGAGACAGGCACTGTTTAAAAGCACGGGAAGCAGCTATTTTAAAGGCCAGTTCGGAAGAGTCGATTTGGTGGAAGGAACCGTCCAGCAAAGCCGCCTTAACATCCACCACTGCGTAACCGGCTAAAATACCGCTAGCCAGCGACTCCCTCACGCCTTCTTCCACGGCCGGAATATATTCTTTGGGAATAACGCCGCCGGCAATCCTATTTTCAAAGACAAAACCGCTGCCCCTGGCCAGGGGTTCAACCTCTAAAAGTACATGGCCGTACTGCCCCCGCCCTCCTGATTGCCGGATAAATTTTCCTTCACTGCGGGAACTGCTCAAAATCGTTTCCTTGTAGGAAACCTGTGGCCGTCCAACATTGGCCCCTACCTTAAACTCCCGCAAGAGACGGTCAATGATGATTTCGAGATGTAACTCCCCCATGCCGGCAATAATCGTCTGACCCGTTTCTTTCTCTGTAAAAGCCTGAAACGTAGGATCCTCCTCGGCAAGCTTATGCAAAGAAAGGGACATCTTCTCCTGGTCAAATTTCGTTTTGGGTTCAATAGCCACAGAAATAACCGGTTCCGGGAAACGAATATTTTCTAAAATAATTGGTTCGTTTTCGCTGCAAAGAGTGTCCCCCGTAGTTGTTCTTTTTAAACCTACGGCGGCCACGATATCCCCGGCCACTGCCCTTTTTAGCTCTTCCCGGTGGTTGGCATGCATCCTTAAAATACGCCCCACGCGTTCTTTTGTTTCTTTAACCGGATTGTAGATATGAGAACCTTCATCTAATGTGCCGGAATAAATGCGGAAAAATGTCAGCTTGCCCACGTAAGGATCGGTCATCACCTTAAAAGCCAAAGCTGTAAACGGTTCCTGGACGTCCGTCCGGCGGTCAACAGGTTCCCCGCTTCGCGGGCTGATACCCCTCATTGGAGGAATATCCAGGGGAGAGGGCAGATAACGGACGACTGCATCTAACAAAGGCTGAACGCCTTTATTACGGTATGAAGAGCCACAGAGCACGGGAACAAAATTATGGTAAACTGTAGCCTGACGAAGGGCCTGGTAAAGGTCCTCTTCGTCGATCTCTTGCCCTTCCAAATATTTTTCCATAACATTTTCGTGAACATCCGCCAGAGTTTCGATCATCCGATCCCGGTAGTGAAACACCAATTCGCGCATCTCCACCGGTACCTCTACTTCTTCAAAATGCGTCCCCAAATCGTCCAGGTAAATAATGGCCCGGTTGCGAATTAAATCGACTACACCACGAAAACTATCTTCCACGCCAATCGGCAATTGGATGGGAAGAACGTTGGCTTTTAATTTGGCACGCATCATACGTAAAACATTAAAATAATCAGCACCGGCTGTATCCATTTTATTGACATAAGCCAGGCGGGGCACGCTGTACTTGTCAGCCTGCCGCCAGACCGTTTCCGACTGCGGTTCGACGCCGTCTTTGGCACAAAAAATACCAATGGCGCCATCGAGCACCCTTAGAGAGCGTTCTACCTCCACGGTAAAGTCCACGTGTCCTGGTGTGTCTATAATATTGATACGTGCCCCCTGCCAGGAACAGGTAGTCGCTGCGGAAGTAATAGTGATACCCCGCTCCTGTTCCTGCACCATCCAATCCATGGTGGCAGCACCATCATGCACCTCACCTAATTTGTGCACCCTGCCGGTGTAAAAAAGAATACGCTCGGTCGTCGTAGTCTTTCCAGCATCAATATGAGCAATAATTCCTATGTTCCTTGTTTGAGACAAATCCATAAAAATTTTCTCCTCCGTGTCACCTAAAGACAGAAAACAATTTACCACCGATAATGGGCAAAAGCCTTGTTACTTTCGGCCATTTTATGTGTATCTTCTTTTTTCTTAATCGTATTACCAGTATTATTAGCCGTATCCATCAACTCACCGGCAAGGCGCTGTGCCATGGTTTTTTCTCCCCGGTTGCGGGTGTTGTTTACTAACCACCTGATGGCTAAAATAACTTTGCGGTGAGTGTTTACCTCCACGGGAACCTGGTAAGTGGCGCCACCGACACGCCTCGGCTTAACTTCCAGGACAGGGGAAGCATTGCGCATCGCTGTTTCAAAAATTTCTAACGGTTCCTTCCCTGTTTTTTCTCCGATAATACCCATAGCTTCATAAAAAATTGACTGCGCCGTGCCTTTTTTGCCGTCGTACATCAACTTATTAATAAATTTGCTAATCATTTGATTATTATAGACCGGATCGGCTGCAATTTGCCTTTTGGAAACGGGGCCTTTTCTTGGCAAGATCATCCCTCCTCACAAGTAAGATAAGTCCGCACTGAAATATTCTGTAAAAATTATTCCTTAGGTTTTTTTACCCCATATTTGGAACGACCTTTTTTCCTGTCATCTACACCAGCAGCATCCAAGGCTCCCCGGACCAAATGATATCTTACGCCAGGAAGATCTTTTACACGCCCGCCCCGGACCAAAACAACGGAGTGTTCCTGAAGATTATGCCCGATACCCGGTATATAAGCTGTAACTTCCAGGCCATTGGTTAGCCGCACACGGGCAATTTTGCGCAGAGCGGAATTTGGTTTTTTGGGAGTAGTCGTGGAAACCCGCGTACAAACCCCTCTTTTTTGCGGAGAACCTTCCAGTGCCGGGGAATCAGATCTTTTTATGATTCGTTTTCTTCTTTTACGTATTAATTGATTTAAAGTCGGCACCAGCAACACCTCCTTCCCTACGAATATTATTTTTCAAGAATGGCGCACATGGCAGCCCCTACCTTTATTTGACAAGCCTTGCCGAGTTCAGCCATGGTGCCAACATAATAAACAGGCAAACCCTTTTCCCTGCAAGATTGGATAACCGGCTTGACTATTTTTTCCTCAGCATCTTGGGCCACGTATACTTCCCGGGCGGAATTATTTTCAATCATTTTTACAGTTTGGCGTGTCCCGACAACAATTTTACCGGCTTTTTTAACTTTCTCCAGCTCCATCTAGAGACAACTCCCCTCCTGTACAATCATCGAGAATATAGTCCAAAAGAAGCACACTTCGCTATTTTAGCACCGCGAGAAACAATTGTCAATTAATTTTTATGTTTCTCGCGGGAAAGTAAACAAAAACGACCTGGCCTAGAAAGGGGAAAAGATTTGGGGTAATAAAAAATGTTGGGAACCCTGTTAAACAACAGGCGGGGTAGAACCCCGCCCCATAACAGATGCTTTAGTCCTTACGCTGATGCCGCCTTTTTCTTGAATCTGAGCAGGGCCAAGCCCCGACCGCCCCACCACAGGTGTTTTAATCCTTACGCTGATGCCGCCACCATGGAACTGCACGCAGGAATACTATCCCAGCGGGTCACTACTCTTTGGCATACCTACGCTACCCATTTGCTTGCGGCAACACGAAGAATTACTGTCATGATGGGTTACAACTGCCGTCCCCTTGAAACACTCCTTAACTGCTGGACCCGGCGACATCCTGAAATTTTGCAGGCGTTTTATCTGTAGCAACAGCCGCTTTCGATTCTTCCGGCAGCATATCCTCTGCTCCGGTTCCAGTTTTTTCTTCTTCTTCCGTAACAGCAACAACTACATCCAGTGGAGTACCCGCCGGGGCTTCCACCGTTTCTGCAAAAAGGGCCGGCTCCTCCCTTTCTGATTCTTCCTTAGTAGCCGTGCTTAACTCATCCGGCAGTTCCTCTTCTCCTTCCAGCGAGTGCGGAATTACTCTGATATTCCGGTAACGGGACATACCCGTGCCGGCAGGGATTAACTTGCCAATGATAACGTTTTCTTTTAACCCCAAAAGCGGGTCGACCTTCCCTTTAATCGAAGCATCGGTTAAAACTCTCGTCGTTTCTTGAAAAGAAGCAGCAGAGAGGAAAGAATCCGTAGCCAAGGAGGCTTTGGTTATTCCCAGCAGAACCGGGCGGCCAACGGCAAGCCGGCCCCCATTCTCCATTACTTCACGGTTTACTTCTTCCACGGTAAAATTATCTTCCAAACTACCGGGCAACAGCTCCGTATCCCCGGCATCTTCAATTTTAACTTTTTTTAACATCTGGCGGATAATCACTTCAATATGCTTATCATTGATATCTACGCCCTGCAAGCGATAGACCCTTTGAACCTCATGAATTAAGTGCTGTTGGACATCCCGAATGCCCTTTACTTTTAAATAATCATGGGGGTTAATCGAACCTTCGGTCAACTCTTCACCGGCTTCTACCGTTTCACCATCTTTAACTTTTAAACGGGCACCGTAGGGTACCGTGTAAGTTTTGATTTCACCATGGGGCGAATAAACCCGGACTTCCCGCCTGCTGCGTGCCTCGCGAAATTCAACTTTACCGGTAATCTCGCTGATCAGTGATTGCCCTTTTGGTTTACGCGCCTCAAAAAGCTCCTCCACCCGCGGCAAACCCTGCGTGATATCATCACCGGCTACACCCCCGGTATGAAAAGTACGCATGGTTAGCTGTGTTCCCGGCTCTCCAATGGACTGGGCAGCAATAATACCTACCGGCTCACCCACATCAACCAGTTGCCCTGTGGCTAGATTGCGGCCATAACATTTCATGCAAACGCCATAACGGGATTTACAGGTAATGACAGAACGGATTTCTACTTCACGGATTCCCGACTGTACAATCTTTTCCGCCAAATCCTCATCAATAAATTCTTGCCCGCGCACCAGCACTTCCCCGGTTTCCGGGTGCAAAACATCCTTCAAGGCAAAACGCCCGGTGATGCGTTCCTGAAGATCTTCGATGATATCATCGCCATCTTTCAGTTCTCGCATAACAACGCCTTGTATTGCACCACAATCCTGTTCCCTAATAATCACATCTTGCACAACGTCTACCAGCCGGCGGGTCAGATAACCGGAATCAGCCGTTTTTAAGGCCGTATCGGCCAGACCTTTACGGGCCCCGTGCGTCGAAATAAAGTATTCCAACACCGTGAGGCCCTCGCGAAAATTGGCCTTGATCGGCAAATCGATAATGCGCCCGGTGGGGTCAGCCATCAGACCCCGCATTCCTGCCAACTGCGTAATCTGGGATTCGTTGCCGCGCGCTCCGGACTGTGACATCATATAAATAGGGTTAAAGCGATCAAACCCTTCCATCAGCGCATCAGTAATTTTGTCCTTAGCTTTATGCCAGATATCAATAATCCGGTCATAACGTTCGTCGGCGGTGATAAAGCCGCGGTGGTACTGCCTTTCAATTTCTTCCACCTGCTGATCCGCATAAGAAAGAGTCTCCTGCTTGGCACCGGGAACGACAATATCATCCAGGCCGATCGTCACGCCTGCTTTCGTGGCATATTTAAAGCCAAGTTTTTTGATTTTATCGAGGATTTCAGTTGTTTTTGTGCCGCCGTAGTGGCGATAACAAAGAGCAATCAGATGAACGATCAGCTCTTTTTTAATCGGATCATTCAAAGGCATCTCTCGTAATTTTTCTTGAATCTGAGTGAGGCCAAGTTCCGTGCTGTCATAAAGATATTTTTTATCCAAGAAGGTATCTTTGGAAAAATCATTAATATACGGAAAATCATCTGGGAAAATCTCATTGAAAATAATTTTCCCGGGAGTGGTTATTAAAAATTTCCTACCGTTTTTATGGGCATCAGTTTGAATGTTGGGCTTGAAACAAGCAGAGGCATCGACAATAATACGGGATTGCAGCTCCACAAACCCATGATGGTAAGCCATGACAACCTCGTGAAAATCTTTATAAAGTTTTCCCTCGCCCTTAAACCCTGCTGTTTCAGCGGTGAGATAAAAGATGCCTAAAACCATATCTTGAGTAGGGGTTACGACAGGACGCCCATCTTTCGGGTTCAATAAATTTCTGGCAGAAAGCATCAAAACACGTGCCTCGGCCTGCGCTTCGGCAGACAAAGGAACATGGACGGCCATCTGATCACCGTCAAAGTCTGCATTATAAGCCGTACAGACTAGCGGGTGAATCTTAATGGCCCGCCCTTCTACCAGCACCGGCTCAAAAGCCTGGATACCCAAACGATGTAGCGTCGGAGCCCTGTTTAAAAGAACAGGATGGTCCTTGATTACTTCTTCTAACACATCCCATACTTCGGGGCGAACTTTTTCAGCCATTCTTTTAGCGCTCTTGATGTTATGGGCATGACCATCTTTGACTAGTTTGCGCATAACAAAAGGCTTGAAAAGCTCCAGGGCCATCTCCTTAGGCAGTCCACATTGGTATAGCTTAAGTTCCGGCCCAATCACGATCACCGAACGGCCAGAGTAATCTACTCTTTTACCTAACAGGTTCTGGCGAAAACGTCCTTGTTTTCCTTTGAGCATATCGCTTAAAGACTTGAGAGGACGATTACCGGGACCGGTCACGGGTCGCCCACGCCGGCCATTGTCGATTAGCGCATCGACCGCTTCTTGCAACATCCGCTTTTCATTGCGCACGATAATATCCGGCGCGCCCAGATCTAGCAGCCTTTTCAGGCGGTTATTGCGGTTGATAACCCGGCGGTAAAGGTCATTTAAATCGGAGGTGGCAAAACGCCCACCGTCCAACTGCACCATGGGCCGCAAATCCGGGGGAATTACCGGAATAACCTCCAGGATAATCCAAGCGGGGGAATTGCCAGACTGGCGAAAGGCCTCCACCACTTCCAGGCGCCTGGTAGCACGCACTTTTTTCTGTCCGCTGCAGGACTTGACTTCAGTGCGCAGTTCCTTTGAAAGTTCATCCAGGTCGATCTCTTCCAGCAGTTGCTTAACAGCCTCGGCGCCCATCTCCGCCTTAAAACCTTTGCCAGCAGCAAAAAGGGCATCATATTTGTCCCGGTATTCCCGGTATTCAAGTTCTGTGAGCAACTGCTTCCTGCTAAGAAAAGTTTCACCGGGATCAATAACCACGTAGGCTGCAAAGTAAAGAATTTTTTCCAAAGCACGCGGGGACATATCCAAAAGCAGACCCATCCGGCTGGGAATACCTTTGAAATACCAGATATGGGAAACAGGCGCGGCCAGTTCAATGTGCCCCATTCTTTCCCGCCGCACTTTGGCTTTGGTTACCTCCACGCCACAACGATCACAGACAATGCCACGGTATCGCACCCGTTTATATTTACCGCAGTGGCATTCCCAGTCTTTTTGCGGTCCAAATATTTTTTCACAAAAGAGGCCTTCCCTTTCTGGTTTAAGAGTGCGATAATTAATCGTCTCCGGTTTTTTCACCTCACCACGGGACCAAGCCCTAATTTGTTCCGGTGAAGCCAGACTGATCTGTAGAGCATCAAAATTATTGACATCCAACAAGGATTAACTGCCCCCTTCCAAAATAATTGTTGGTGTCTTCTTAAATTAAATCCTCCTCCTCTTTCATAGGCAAGCGCCAAGGCTCCTTTAGTTGCCTTAATTTTCTTTCTCTACTTCGACGGCAACTGCCTCCCCTTCTTTTCCTTCTTTCAACCCGGTGGGGCGGCCACCGCTACCGCCGGTATTATTTTCCAAGGACACTAGGGATATTTTCTTTAGTTTCCCCGGATCCGGTGCAGGAGGCTCTTCTTCAGGCTCTTCTTCAAATTCTTCTTCAGGCTCTTCTTCAGATTCTTCTTCAGGCTCTTCTTCAGATTCTTCTTCAGGCCCTTCTTCAGATTCTTCTTCAGGCTCTTCTTCAAACATTTCTTCAAGTTCCTCTTCCTGATCTGTAAGGTCTACCTCCTCTTCAAGCTCTTCTTCAGGTTCCCCTTCCCGGTCCGTAAGACCCGGCCCCCCGTCCTCTATTTCCAGCCCTTCCATATTCAGGTCGTTCACATCAAGAAAATCTTCGCTATCTTCTTCATCCTCACGAATAGAAACTTCACCGGCTTCCTCGCTTAAAACGCGCACATTCAACCCCAAGCTTTGTAACTCCTTGATCAGAACCTTAAAGGATTCCGGTACTCCCGGTTCCGGGATATTTTCCCCTTTGACAATTGCTTCATAAGTTTTGACCCGTCCGATCACATCGTCAGATTTGACGGTCAAGATCTCCTGTAAAGTATACGCCGCCCCATAAGCCTCCAGGGCCCAAACCTCCATTTCCCCGAATCTTTGACCACCGAATTGGGCCTTGCCGCCCAGTGGTTGTTGTGTCACCAGGGAATAAGGGCCTGTTGAACGGGCATGAATTTTATCGTCCACGAGGTGCGCAAGTTTGAGCATATAAAGATAACCGACGGTTATTTCGTTATCAAAAGGTTCACCGGTCCGCCCGTCTCTTAAAATTGTCTTGCCATTTCCGGGCAAAAATGCTTCTTTGAAGCCCTGATAGATATCATCTTCGTTGGCACCGTCAAAAACCGGCGAAGCAATGTGCACCCCCAATGTTTTAGCCACCCAACCCAGGTGCGTCTCCAAAACCTGTCCCACATTCATCCTGGAAGGGACCCCCAGGGGGTTGAGCACTATTTCTACCGGTGTGCCATCCGGTAAGAAAGGCATATCTTCTTCCGGGACGATCTGTGAAACAACCCCTTTGTTGCCGTGGCGCCCGGCCATTTTATCCCCTTCGGAAACTTTCCTTTTCTGGGCGATATAAACCCTTACCAACTGATTTACGCCGGGCGAAAGTTCATCACCGGCCTCGCGGGAAAAAACCTTGACATCGACGATCATGCCGTATTCACCGTGAGGCACCCGCAAAGAGGTGTCACGCACTTCCCGTGCTTTCTCTCCAAAGATGGCACGGAGCAGCCTTTCCTCGGCAGTTAACTCCGTTTCACCCTTGGGCGTAACCTTACCTACAAGGATATCACCGGAACGCACCTCGGCACCAATACGGATAATTCCTCTTTCGTCCAGGTCTTTAAGGGCGTCTTCCCCAACGTTGGGGATATCCCTGGTGATCTCCTCGGGGCCCAATTTGGTGTCCCGGGCCTCTGCCTCATATTCTTCAATATGGATGGAGGTAAAGACATCCTCTTTAACCATATTCTCGCTGATCAGGATAGCATCTTCGTAGTTATAGCCTTCCCAGGGCATAAAGGCCACCAGTATATTGCGTCCCAAAGCCATTTCTCCCTGGTCGGTGCTGGGGCCATCGGCAATGACTTCGCCGGCAGAAACATGCTGTCCCCTCTTTACGATGGGCTTTTGATTCATGCACGTGCCCTGATTGGAACGCTTAAATTTCTGCAGGGAATAAGTGTCACAACCCCGATAGGAATGAAGCGTGGTTTGATCCGGAAAAATTTCCCTGGAGCGCCCATCAATTATTCTATTCGCACCTTCAGGATCTTCTTCACGCCGGATCATGATCTTGGTGCTGGAAACATAGACGACCTCGCCAGCATTTTCTGCCATGACCATCACACCGGAGTCTTGTGCTGCTTTATACTCCAGGCCCGTGCCGATTAGGGGGGCTTCGGACCTGAGCAGGGGAACGGCCTGGCGCTGCATGTTGGAACCCATCAAAGCCCTGTTGGCATCATCGTTTTCCAGAAAAGGAATCAAGGCCGTAGCCACGCTCACTAGCTGCTTGGGGGAGACATCCATATAGTCCACTTCTTCAGGTGTCGCCAAAACCGTATCTTTCCTTAAACGGGAGGTGACCCTGCCGGTAAGAAAATGTCCTTCTTCGTCCAGGGGAGCATTGGCCTGGGCAATGATAAATTCATCTTCGTCGTCAGCCGTCAGGTAAACGACTTCGTCCGTAACCATTTGTTTCTCTTTATCTACATGACGGTAAGGAGTTTCAATAAAACCAAATTCGTTAATACGGGCATAGGTGCTAAGAGATCCGATCAGGCCGATATTGGGACCCTCGGGAGTCTCAATGGGACACATTCTGCCATAGTGCGAGTGGTGAACATCGCGCACTTCAAAACCGGCCCGCTCCCGGCTGAGGCCACCGGGCCCCAAAGCACTAAGGCGACGTTTATGTGTCAACTCGGCCAGGGGATTGGTCTGATCCATGAACTGGGAAAGTTGGCTGCTGCCAAAAAATTCCTTAACTGCGGCGATCACCGGCCGGATGTTAATGAGGGCCTGCGGGGTAACCGCTTCGACATCCTGGATGGTCATCCTTTCACGCACAACCCTCTCCATACGCGAAAGACCGATGCGAAACTGGTTCTGTAAAAGCTCCCCCACGCTGCGCAGGCGCCTGTTGCCAAGGTGATCGATATCGTCGATACCAGCCAGTCCGTCCATAAGGTTTAAAATATAGCCCACTGCTGCGACGACATCTTCCTTCGTCATCTGTTTAATTTGCAGCGGAATATCGCCATTGCTAAGCACCAGGCATGATTTACCATCGGCATTTAATATTTTCACACGGCAAATGCGGTGCTCCTGCATCTGCTTATGAAGCGCAACATCGATCACCTTCCCCTTGGCAATTAAAACTTGGCCCGTGTCCGGATCGAGAAGGTCTTCAGCCAGGGTATGGCCGAGCACCCTTCCTTTCAAGGAGAGCTTCTTGTTAATTTTATAACGGCCTACACGGGCAAAATCATAGCGTTTGGAATCAAAAAACAACGATTCAAACAAATTGCGGGCATTCTCTAAATTTAGGGGCTCTCCCGGCCTCAAACGTTTATAAATTTCTAGCAAGGCATCTTCTTGCGAATCCGTGTGATCCTTCTCCAGTGTCGTAAGGATACGCTCATCACCATCATAAAGTTCCATAATTTCATTGACGGCACCGTAGCCGATTGATCTTAACAAAGTAGTCACGGGAATTTTGCGGGTACGATCCACCTTCACCCAGATAACATCGTTGATATCCACTTCAAATTCTAGCCAGGCTCCCCTGTTGGGGATAATGCTCCCGGTAAACAATTGTTTGCCATTAAAGGGTGTGCTGTTGAAATAAACCCCCGGAGAGCGAACGAGCTGGCTAACGATCACCCGTTCTGCCCCGTTTATTATAAAAGTGCCGTTTCGGGTCATGAGCGGGAAATCGCCCATAAATACTTCCTGTTCCTTTACTTCACCGGTTTCACGGTTAACTAACCGGATGCGCACTTTTAAAGGAACAGCATAGTTCGCATCCCTTTCCTTGCATTCATCAACTGAGTACTTCGGTTCACCCAAAGAATAATCAATAAATTCGAGCACTAGATTTTGCGTAAAATCTTTAATGGGAGAAATATCGCGAAAGACTTCACGCAACCCTTCCTCCAAAAACCAGCGGTAAGAACTTTTTTGTATTTCGATGAGATCGGCAAGATCCAGGATTTCATTGATACGGGCATAACTCCTTCTTTTCCTTTTTCCTGCCACAACCTCCTTAAACATAAAAAAACCACTCCCCCGGTTTATTTTTTTAACTAGGGAATAAAAAAGGATTAAATAAATCAATTAAATAAAAATAAATGCCGCATTTTGCATTTAATTAGTTTTAACTACTACGCAAAAAATTATACCTGAAGGATGCGGCACACCTTACATTTCCACGGATAGATAATAAAATGAGCGGATGGAAACTAGATTGAGGATAATGATTGGGTAAATATTTTACATTATTGCCTACTTCTTTACGCATTTAATAATAGTATCACAACCGGTTGATGGAGTCAAGAAAAAAGTTGCGGGACAGGATGGTTTCCTTTACCCGCAACAACAAAGTGTACATTTTTTTGCATCCCTTCCCCTGGGAAAAGACCCGGTTCCTGCTACCCCGCAACCGGCTGCCTAGAACACACACCGGCAGGAAGAACGGCCTTGGGGCTACAAGAAAAAAAGAAAGGGCAAGGTGCAAGGATAGCTCTACTGAAAAATCCCAGTTTTAGCATTAGTCATTCAGAAACAAGGCCGAAGAATTTTTTTGTTCCATGGTTCTCCATGGTTCTGTGGTTCTAGCTTTTAGAACAGATCCTTGGCTAGCGTTTAGAATGACAAATATATTGTTTTTCAGCAGTAACGGACAGTTGTTACTTTATCTCTACGCTTGCTCCAACTTCTTCCAGCTTGGCCTTAACCGTTTCGGCTTCCTCTTTACTGACTTTTTCTTTTACCGGCTTAGGCGCTTCGTCCACTAGAGCCTTGGCTTCTTTCAGGCCTAAAGCAGTGATTTCTCGGACCGCCTTGATCACCTGGATCTTCTTTTCACCAGCTCCGGTCAGGATTACATCAAATTCGGTTTGTTCCTTCTCAGGAGCCGCCTCCGCTGCGTCTGCGGCTGCCCCGGGTGCAGCTACAGCCACCGGCGCCGCAGCGCTAACACCGAATTCTTCTTCAAAGGCTTTTACAAGCTCTGACAGCTCCAAAACTGTCATGCCTTTCACTATTTCTAGTATTTCTTGAACCTTGGACATTATTTTTCCCCCTTATTGAATAAGATCAAGTTATTCATCTTCTTCTTTATTCTTTTTGATCGCTTCTAAAACATAAACCAAATTGCGTATGTTCCCCTGCAAAACATTTAACATCCCGGCCAACGGCGCCTGAAAACAAGTCAAGACCTTGGACAAAAGCACTTCCTTGGAAGGAAGCCCGGCAATTTGGCGCAGTTCCTGTTCATCGAGAATATTTTTTTCGAGGACCCCGCCTTTAATCTTGAGATGTTCATTCCCCCTGGCAAACTTGACCAGCAACTTTATGGGGACAACCGGATCGTCATAACCATAAGCTACCGCTGTGGGACCCTGCAGATAAGGTTCCAAACCACTTAAATCTAGATCCCGTACGGCCAAACGGGTCAAGGTATTTTTAACGACCTTATACTGGATCCCTTCTTCTCTAAGCATCCGGCGCAGCTTGTTAATTTCTACAACGGCTAATCCCCGGTAATCAGTCAAAACAATCGCCTTGGCTTTTTCCAAATCCGCCTTGATCTCTTTTACCTTTTCTTCTTTAATTTTACGGCTACCCAGTTCTTTCACCTCCCCCTAAAAAATAAAATACCCCCGCAGGCAGAATGTTCAGAGGTACTTAACATCATTAAACAATTTTACCTCGGCGGGCGGCAGAGCCATTAAGTTTAAACACCTGCTTTCTGCGGTAAACAATCAATTTTTATTTGTTTTTTATCTGTCAGGCTATTTTACCCAAAACCGCAGCTTTTACAGGGTTGATCTTGATCCCCGGACCCATTGTAGTGCTAATTGTCACGCTCCGGAAATACTGCCCTTTGGCCGCAGCCGGCCTGGCTTTTAACAAAGCTTCGATTACGGTATAAAAATTTTCTAGCAACTTTTCCGAAGAAAAAGAAGCCTTACCCAACGGAGTGTGGATATTACCAGCCTTATCCGTACGATATTCAACTTTCCCCGCCTTAATTTCCGTGATAGCCCGGCCAAGATCAAAGGTGACCGTGCCGGTTTTGGGGTTGGGCATCAAACCCCGCGGGCCCAAAATACGCCCTAATTTGCCGACAACGCCCATCAGATCGGGCGTGGCCACAGCAACATCAAAATCTAGCCAGCCGCCCTGGATTTTTTCCGCCAGATCTTCGCCCCCAACCAGATCTGCACCGGCTTCTTCCGCCTCCGTCATTTTATCCCCTTTGGCAAAAACAATTACTTTGACCTCTTTCCCTATCCCGTGCGGCAAACCAACTGCGCCCCTAACCTGTTGATCGGCATGCTTGGGGTTTACACCCAGGCGAACAGACAGCTCCACAGTTTCATCAAAAGAAGCGGAAGTAACTTCCTTGATCAGGGTAAAGGCTTCAGCGGGATCGTAATGGTGATCGCGGTCGATTTTCTTTTTCGCTTCAGCATACTTTTTTCCGTGCTTTGACACTTTTATACCTCCTTGTGGTCCAAACGAATATTGTTATTTTCTCCCACATGCGTGCCAGGTTAGCCTTGCACATTAACTCCCATGCTGCGGGCCGTTCCCTCAATAATTTTTACGGCTGCATCCAGATCATTCGCATTCAGATCCTCTAATTTTTGTTGGGCAATTTCCCTGACTTTTTGCCTGGAGATAGTGGCCACTTTTTCTTTATTGGGCTGTCCGGAGCCCTTTTCAATATTTAAAGCTTTTTTTAAAAGGACTGCTGCCGGCGGTGTCTTGGTGATGAAAGTAAAAGAACGATCCGCATAAACTGTGATTTCTACAGGGATAATGAGCCCTGCCTCCGTAGCAGTCTTTTCATTAAATTCCTTACAAAAAGCCATGATATTAACGGCGTGCTGGCCCAGTGCAGGCCCTACAGGCGGTGCCGGCGTTGCCTTCCCGGCAGGTATTTGTAATTTTATCAAACCAATTACTTTTTTAGACATCGTATACCTCTCCTCTTTACCAGGCAGAACTAGAATTTTTCAACCTGTTCAAAATTTAACTCCACCGGGGTTTCCCGTCCAAACATCGAAACGCTTACTTTTAATTTACCTCTTTCCGGATGAATCTCTTCGATTGTACCGATAAAATTATTAAAAGGACCACTGATTACACGCACCTGTTCTTTAACTATAAAATCGTGCTTGGGCTTGGCTTCACCCATCCCCATTTGCGTGAGGATATGTTCTATTTCACTTTCGCTCAAAGGAATAGGCTTAGAGCCCGGGCCGACAAAACCGGTTACCCCGGGAGTATTGCGCACCACGTACCAGGAATCATCTTCCATAATCATCTCCACCAAAACATAACCTGGAAATACCTTGCGCATGTTGATCTTTCTCTGACCATTTTTTATTTCAATCTCTTTTTCCATGGGTACGAGCACCCTGAAAATTTTGTCTTTCATCTCCATCGATTCCACACGCTTATCCAGGTTGGTTTTAACCTTATTTTCATAACCAGCATAGGTGTGGATCACATACCAACTTTTTTCACCCATTAAAGGAGGAAGCTTGCACCGCTCCCCACTTCTCCTCCTTGCCTAAATATAAGTTATTGAAATTGCTGAAAGCCACTACTTGACAATCAATTTTAACGCTTCCGTAAATCCCGAATCGAGTAACCAGAAAAAAACACCGACAGACAAGATAACAACAATCACGACGCTGGTAAAAACGGTTAGCTCACGCTTGGCCGGCCAGTTTACTTTTTTTAACTCTATCCTCAGATCATGGAAGAAGCGCTGTATTCTTTTCCACATATTTGATTTCTCCTTAAAGAAATAATCTCCTTTTTTACTACCGTTCAGTATGAAAATCAAATACCTAGACTTTACCCGCCATTATTTAGTTTCTTTATGCAGGGTATGTGCAGCGCATCTAGGACAATATTTTTTGAATTCCAGGCGATCCAGGTTAGTCCGCTTATTTTTAGTCGTTGTATAATTTCTTTCTTTACAATCAGTGCAGGCCAAAGTTACTTTTACGCGCATCAGACAGCACTCCTTTTTCTCGCTTTCGTCACGAAATTCAATTTACACGAAGCTAAATTTACCATAGATTTTTCACGATGTCAATCAAAAAGCAACCGCCCGAAAGAACGTCTTTAGGCCCGGTAAAACTATGCCCTGCAGCTTGAATTAATACCATATTTTTAGTACCTGCAAAAACCGGAGCAACGCCCCGGTTTTGCCAAAATGAGTAGCAATGAATCAACAAGGCTTTTTAGCTACATGCTTAAGTTTTATCAAGCAATAATCGAGGTAACCACGCCGGCGCCGACCGTCCTGCCGCCCTCGCGGATGGCAAAACGCAGGCCTTCTTCGATGGCGATGGAGGTGATCAGTTCAATCTCCATGTTCACGTTGTCACCAGGCA
>CAZRVU010000039.1:7210-16415 GCA_964603615.1 uncultured Desulfovibrionaceae bacterium | reverse complement strand
CGTATGTATCATCACCGATGTCTTCCCCGATGACGGTGTGCCGGCGACAATAACAAAACGCATCTTAACACCCCTTTCATTAAATTATTTGCTTTTCTGTAACTATCAATGTTACAACTTTAGCCATTTTATTTTCATACTGAACATATTGCGAGAAGACAACCAAAAGTTTTCGTATTTAAAACTCCTTGTGCCCCGCCCATATACTTGCCCTGGGCGGTTGCCCTTTCCATAATCTTTCTGCTCCCCTACAAACGTTATACGTGTACAAGTATAACGAATATAGAAAAGGTAATCAAGCCCAAAATTGTGTAAAACTATGCATTCTAGACTGCAAGTTTAATTGCCCACCATATTCTACCAGCCCCACTAAGCTGCCAGATAAATATCATTGGCTGTTTTGTATCCGAACATCTTTCTTGGATAATTGTTCATCCATCGCTCAATCCGCCTGATGTCGCGGGCAGTTAGTTTACCTATATCCATTCCTTTGGGAATGAAACGGCGGATCAGCTTGTTGGCATTCTCATTGCTACCCCTCTCCCAGGCGCTGTAGGGGTCTTTACGCTTTTTATCTGTTTTTTTCACGGGCAGATCCTTGTTTGTAAGATTTAGAAAATCCCCTTTGTCTATCATGTTGTACACTGTCTTTGTGCAAAGCGTTACTTTAAAGTTTAGTCCTTTGGTTTGATTTCTCCTATAGCCGCATCGGGTGAATAATGGTCTTTCCCTATGCGCTTTTCTAAATGTCGGGCAAGCTTATGGTCATGGCCAATTTTTAGGCCTCGGCCTTTATTCGCCGCGTTCTCTTGTGCTCCGCGCTGCCCAACATCAGCCGCATACTCTTCTTCTTCAAGGTAGTCTTTTACGGCTGGGTTGCGGCTTGCATATGGATTTTCCCACCGTAGTGTGAAGGTCCCACGCTTGATCTCCCTTTCGATTGTCCTACGGTGGCGTCCTAGTATCCTGGCGATCTCTTCTGGTTTGTACCCTTCACTCAGAAACCCTTCAATTTTATACCGTTCTTTTTCGCTTAACTGTTTCCACCTTTTACACCCTGTGGTATGATTGTCTTGGCCCATCCTACGCCACCTCCGTTGCTTTGTTGTGTGCAACTTCAGTGTAACTGATCTGGTTACGGATGGGCTACCTTTTTATGCCCCCGGGCAATTCATTTTACAACTTACCTTCAAAAGATATAGACAGGGGCAAAATCTATATCTGTTGCCGTTCAAGCTGCTGCTTATCAAGAACTTATATGGAGATATTTGCTAACGCACCAACCATTCATAGTCCTGCCTACAGTCCACGATGTAGTCTACATACACCATCTGGTCTTTGATCTGATATAAAACCAAATACCATTTTTTTACAAACATCTTATGGTATTTATTTGGCGGGATATATTGGGCGTAAAGAAACGGGAAACGCTCCGGCATTTGATGCAAGGAACGTATGGCATCTATTAAATCATTTTTTACCTTGCGGGCAGCAACGGGACTTTTCTGCGCCAAAAAACGGATATGGTCCCCCAGCAATTGGCGGGCATGATCTGAAACAACGACCTTATATTGAAGCTTTTTTTCCATGCTCCACCCCGTCTATAATAGCCTCCAGGTATTTATCTAGATCATCCGTATTAATTCCCGCGCGTCCTGCCAAACGATCTTCTTCAACAGCCAGGAGTTCTTCCCGCAGTTTCAACATTTTTTCACGACGGACAAAGGCTTTTATATCCATGACCACGAGATCACCCTCGCCGTTTTTTGTAAGATATACCGGCTCACCGGAAGATTTACACAAAGCCGCAATTTCGTTATAGTTCTGCCTGATTTTTGCGGAGGGTTTAATCTGCACAGTATCATCTCCCCTTATAGCAATATTCTAACAGTATTATATCTTTATTATGCTACAAACTCAACCTTTAAAAACGATTGACGAAGATAACAGCCGTTTTTTGTCGCACCCTCATCACTGTCGTCATTATCAAGTTGCTCGGATAAATTAGTATTTTACCTAATTCTTTACCGTAGTAAAAAAACAGGAAGGGAGGGATCGTTACTTCCAATTTGTAGTTGCCTACTTTTCGTGGCCCAATATTGGGGCCATATTTTTGTTCTCCTTTCAAATTGCCTGATTTTCCTGGTCAAAAAAGCTGCGATAATAAAGCCATCATTATTAATTTCCTAGACCCCATAATGATCCTTAATTTTATTAATTACCAGAGTATGATTATCCAACAATTCCACGGGAGTCCACTGTGGATACGTATTTAGCACGCGTATAGAATTTGGGCAAGTGTCGATGTTTTTGCCAAAGTAATTATTTACTTTTTCAGAATAGTCTTTGTTACTTTGGGCTGCGTTTTTCCTTCTGGTAATTAGTACAAGGTTGCCCAACCTATGCGTCCATTCGTTTCTTTGTGTTTCCGTGAAATCTTCTAACCACTGACTACCTGCTTTAGGAGCTTGAGGTAAAATATGCTCTACGGAAAGCGTTTCAAATTGCATTTTATGATCATGGTTTTGAAATAAATATTCAAGCTTAAGTAGAATATACTTTACAAAGCGTTTGCCATATATAGGTGCATCAATAATATTAATAAAAGAATCTATGTCAAAAGCAAAGCAGTCCGAATTGAGAACATCCTGGCAACTGTTAGCCTTATCTATCACTTTTATTACTGTATTCATGGCTTCAATACGTTCAGTTGGATATTTTTGCCCGATCCAATCCGCAGTGAATTTGTTATCTAGTTTTCGCAGAAAATCCATGATATAATCATAGTCAAACTTATCAAAATATCGCAATAAAGGCGGCACCCAATCTGTGGCAGGTAAGCCGAATAACATTACTTTAACAAGATTGTCAAATTCAAAACTATCCGTTTCATCATAATTATTTTTTCCACCGAGCAATGTTTTATAATGGTTTAAATATCTTTCAACCAAAAGAAATGTTTCTTTACCCTTTTTAAGAAGAACAGGTTTCTTTTGACGTGTGCTTTTATCAACCTCTTTTGGGTTATATATTTTATCCTCAAATTCTCTAAGCAATGACAAACGGGGACGTTCCTTAACTAGAACGGTCCGAATGTGGTTTAGAAAACGATCAAACTCATCACCTAGCTCACCTTCAGCATCTTCCCAGAGTTTCGCATAATAGATCTTGTCCGTTTCATTTTCAAGGGCTCCAATGTTGACGGTTTTTAGTATATCGCTGTTTCTTAAAGGAACCCCTCGATCGTTAAGAATCATAAACAGTCGGAAAGCATCTTCAAGATCCTCAGTGGCAACATAGATCATTAATACATTATTTGCTAGAAAAGGCAGCAAATCAGCCGGTTTAATTTCAAGGCAATTTTCTTTAAAATAATTGCGTATTCTGAGCACTGCATTTGCCATATTCCTTACAGAAACATCAGGACTTTTTTTAGATACTTCATCTAGCTCATCCTCTTTATTTGTGCCCCCTTCGACTTTTATATAATCGTTTATAAACTTTTCAACTTCTGGACGGATCGTAAAGGTAAGCCTAACCCTTTCGGGGAGTCCTTCAATAGAATCTTCCTGCTGAAATATATACTCTTGGCATTTATCTTTAACATTTTGCATGTTAGCAGTTAAGTCTCGAATAACGGCAATTAGTAGTAATAATGTTGTCATCCTTTGTTGCCCATCTAGTAGATCATTTTCCGGATATTTTTGTCCACGTTCAGGATCAGCCGGTTTTAACTGAAAAACAAAGGATCCTAGGAAATATTCAGAATCAGGTTTTTCCCTCATGGCAAAACTTAGATCATCTAATAGGTAGTAAATTTCATCACTGCCCCATACATAAGGACGTTGGTATTCGGGAATACAAAACCATTTTTTGAAAACAGCTTTGATTAATATTTTTTCGCTTTCGATCTTTCCTTTGGAATGCACTGCTTTTTCCCCCTTTAATTCCCTTGTCTTGTTATCTGCTGATCATTCATCAAACCCAAATGACCGCACTTTAAGGGTTTGACAGTTTTCGGACACTGTTCGTACAGTTTGAGACGATAAACCTTCCGGCGATTTCACATTCACTTCCAGCGATATTTCTACCTGGGCACCGTCAACTGACGTAAGGTGGCTGATAACCTCCTCAACATTTTTTAAATGTACATGACTACCATGAAAAAAAAAGTCAACCGCTGCAACCGGCAAACCATTTTTGATTATAAACTTCATAGCACACCACGAACCCCAATAAAGAATTGTTCCAAAACTTCAACCTTTTCTTTGGAAGTATGCAGTATATAAAATTCCCTTGTGGGAGACTCCAGTCTGTATTTTTTATAATCTTCCCAAGCCTTTTTGGTATCATCATAGCAATCTACTACTGTCATATCATCAATATAACGTTTATTGTCACGGGAATAAGCCTTGAGGGCTTCAACCAAAACAAATTGTCCGGGAAATTGTTTTCTTATTTCATGCCATTTCATAAAAATCCTTTTTCCCTTTCTATTTTTCGATCTCAAAGAGAATTGCCTGTAAAACATTACTTTTCTGCAAGAGTTGTCTGTTGGCCACTACCCTTCCGCGCCTGCAGCCCCGCTACTTTTGATTGCACCTCCGGCCAGGCAATGACCAAAGAGTTATAGGCAAAAGCTTCTTTGGCCCAGCCTTTGCGTTCGGCAATGGTGAAGAGGCGGTAGGCTAGTGCTTTGGCATGTTCCGGCTCAGAAGTAAGAATATCGGCCACGATCTTCGCCGCCCCAACTACGCCATCCTTTTCTAAGACGCGGCTTCTGAGGTTAGGCGCAAAAGATTTGCATCAGCATCAAAGCTCCAAGGCAGGCTGCCGTCCTGAACATCTAGCCGGGCCTCATCCTTCCGGTATAATAGCTGACTGGCAAGCTACTCCTTGGTATCTTTAATTGGCCCGGGCGAAAAATTGTCAGTCGAATGGATGCTGATTTCAGCAAACGCCTTGCAAATAAAGTTTATGCAGTAGAATCACAGATTCTATACCCCGCCCTAGCGTTGTAGTTTCAATCCGATTATTTGTCTATATTACAAATCCGATTATCGGCTTTCCTAATAATTCATACCAGACGTCTTAAATATAAAACAACTGCCAATCTTCATATAATTTCGGTAAATCACTACAAAAACCCTTCTATAACTGCACAGGTAAAATAATTTTACATAATCTGCATGCTTTTTTTGTAAATCAAAAACAGTTGTTTTCCTTCCTGCCTGCTCCCTGTGAAATTAATCTTCAACTTTTGTTTAAAAAGCGGGCCGTAAACAGTCTTAGAGATATCAAACATAAATGGGCCTGGCCTTCAGACTGGAAAGCAGGGTCTCGCTATCGGAAAAGGCGTGCGCTCCATTTTTCTTGATTTTTTCATAGATGGCTTGCGCCCGCCCTCCAGAATAGTCGCGGGTTGGAAAGGGCGTTTCTTCCAACACAAAAACCGGGAAAGATACGGGTAGTTCAGCAACAGCTTGAAGGTTGCGCAGGTTGCCCGGCCCAAAGGGAAGGGAAGGAACAACGACCGCCCCGGCCTGCTGCATCAGGGCGAAATGTTTAGCCTGTTGTTCATCCGTAATTGGGGAAAAAGGCGGCAGGGCGATCACCGGCAAGTGATGATAGGCGGCAAACTGGTAACAACTATCTTCGCGGGTCACCGGGCCGACCGATAGCTGAAAACCGGCCTCCTGCAGCAGGGACAAGAGGGCAATGGCCTCCTCCCCTCCGCCAATCACATGCACCTTTAATTTGCGTTTATCGCCGTTTTCTTTTTCCTTTTCCCGCTGCTTTAGGACTGTAATGTTGAGCTTGCCGTGCAGGGGGTTGCGCTGGACGGCCACGGGAGTACGGTAAGCAGTATAAATGTTTTCCGGGGTTAGGACCTCTGCAGGCTTGCCCAGCGCAAGAATCTTTTTTTCCGCCAGAAGGACAAAAAATTCAAAATACTGTGCGGCCAGGTTTAAATCGTGGATCGCGGCCAAAATTGTAATTCCTTTGGTGTGGTTCAGTTCACGGAGAAGCTCCAAAAATTCTACCTGGAAATTTATATCGAGGTTTGCCGTGGGTTCGTCTAAGAGCAGAAATTCCGGTTCCTGGGCCAGCGCCCGGGCAATAATCACCCGCTGCCTTTCCCCCCCGCTTAACCGGGCGGCCGATTGCCCGGCCAGGTGGGTGATCCCCGTTGCCGCGAGAGCCTCCTCGACAATTAACCCGTCTTCCTGGCTGCCCCCCCGGAAACGCCGTTGATGCGGGTAGCGCCCCATCATCACCAGTTCCTTCACGGTAAAGTCAAAATCTACGGCTGTATCCTGGGGAACGACAGCCATTGTGCGCGCCGTCTCCCCGGGGGGGACTTTTTGTAGCTCCCGATCGTCCAGATAGATTACTCCTCTGGTCGGTTGCAAGGCACGGCCGACGCAACGCAACAAACTTGACTTTCCGGACCCATTGGGGCCAATTAGCGCAGCAAAAGTTCCTGTAGGTAGCGCAAATTGCAGCCCTTGCAAAGCGGTAAATGCTCCATATTGAATGCAGAGATCACAGACTTTTAACTTTACCCCAAAGTAAACACCAACCTTTATCCCGAAGTATCGAAATACCTGAGTTTCCTTCTTTTACGTAACAAATAAAGGAAAAAGGGCGCGCCTAAAAGGGCGGTAATAATCCCCACTGGCAACTCTGCCGGGGCCAACACCGTTCTGGCCAAGGTGTCGGCGCCAATTAGTAAAATTGCGCCGCATAAAGCTGAAACAGGCAAAAGAAAGCGATGATCCGGCCCGGCCATCAGGCGCACCATGTGTGGAACGACTAGCCCCACAAAACCGATTATACCGCTGGTAGATACGGCGGCCGCGACTAACAGTGATGCTGCGGCCAAGAAAATCTTTTTTAGCTTCTCCACCTCGATACCGAGGTAAGCAGCAGTTTCCTCCCCAAGTAGCAGGGCATTTAGCTCGCGGGCATAAAAATAGATTACGCCAAAACCCACCAGGACATAGGGAGTCATAACGTGCAGGTACCTCCATTTAGCCCCGCTTAGCCCACCCATCATCCAAAATATAATTTGGTGCAGGCGTTCCCCGGAAAAATAGACGGAAAGGGAAACGAGGGCCGTAAGAAAAGCGCTGACAGCAATCCCGGCCAAAAGCAGCGTTAGAACGGGCACTGCATCGCCCTGGCGGGAAACGCGGTAAACGAGAATAATCGTGGCCAGGCCGCCGGCATAGGCCAGCAAGGGAACGGCACCAAGACCGGCCCAACCCCAGGATAAACCCAAAACCACTGCCAATGATGCACCCAGGGCGGCACCGGAGGAAACCCCGATGATATAGGGGTCGGCTAAGGGATTGCGAAATAGACCCTGAAATGTGGCACCGGCCACCGCCAGCGCGGCGCCGACCAGCGCGGCGAGGAAAATACGTGGCAGGCGAATCTGTAGGAAAATATCTTTTTTGGCCGCAGGAATCTCCATTATCGTAAAATCAGAGCCGGTTATGCTCTCCGCAAGAATACAACAAATTTCCTTTTTACTGAAGGAAACGGCACCTAAACTGGCTGCGTAAAAAAAGGTGATCAAGAGCACCAGGCCCAGAACCAGCAGGCAAAACTGCCGGCGCCTGCGTTCCCCCGGAATTCCCGCTGAAAATGAAAACCATTTCTTTTTTTGATCCTTTACCTCCGGCATATCTTTTTCTCCTGTCCCCTGCGATCGCAGCTAGTAATTATTGTGCACCTGCTACCCCTTACAGAGTTCCTGGTTCTTATTTTTACTCTTCAATCATGCATGGACTTATGAAAATTGCAGCGTGGGGAGGCCCCTTAAACCCTCACACCTGCCACCTTTTTCTTTTAAAAATCTCAACCATTTCATCTCCCGCCCCAAGCAAAGCAGGCTTTTCCTTCCCTTCGTTTTCCGTGGGCGGCGCAACCATTTTTTACCGGACTACTGTTCCGGCCACAGTTCCGGGTAAAATATTCTGGCCAATTCTTCCACTGCTTCAACCAGGCGCGGCCCGGCTCGTGTAAATTTATCTGCGTCGAGACCGAATATTTTTTCTCCTTGCAAAGCTGTAATTGTTCCCCAACCCGGGCGATCGATAATCTCCAGGGCAAAGCTGCCTTTTGAACCGTGTTGCTGGGAGTAAAGAATAATTTCGGGATCTCGCGCGATGACAGCCTCTGAGCTAACTTGAGGATAAGCCGCTTGTAGATCCGCAAATATATTTACACCGCCGGCTGTCTCAATAATCCCGTGGATAATAGAGATACCACCGGCACTCATCAAGGGGTCGGCATACACTTCATAATAAACCCTGACCCTTTTCCCGTCAGGTAGTTGCTGCAATTTTTCCTGCACGCCTGCTAACCGGGCTTTCATCCCGGCTACCAGCTCCCCTGCTCTTTCGTTTTTCCCAGTGACCCGCCCCAGCAGCTCCAGCGCCTGGCAAACTTCCTCGATACCGTTAGGGTAAAGAACAAGGACCGGAAACTGTAGGTTTTCCAACTGTTCCAATATATCCCCGGAGGCTAGCAGTTCCGAAATAATGATTAGGTCCGGTTGTAGGGTAACGATCTGCTCCAGGTACAGCTCTGAAAATTCGCCTGCCTTGGGTTTATCCAAAGCTGCCTCTGGAAAATTACAGTACTCGGATACCCCCACAATTTGTTCTTCTAACCCCAGGGCAAAAAGCAGCTCCGTATTGTTTGGTGCCAGGGAAATGATTCTTTCTGGCTTTCGCAAAATTTCGACCTGGCGTCCGAAGGAATCTTCCACCGTCAGGGGGAAACCCTTTGCAGATTGTTCCTCTTCCGGTCCCGGTTCGCTAATGCCCGTTTCCTCCAGGGCAGGGGAAGTGCAACCGCTCATAGCAAGCAAAACAAATAAAAACAATAGGCCCCAAGTTGTTAGTTTTTGCATCGATCTGCCTCCTCACCGGGTTAGCGAAGGTTGTGGCGAAGCTCCAAGTTACGCTCAGAGAGTTTCGGGTTGGCGAAGGTTGTGGCGAAGCTCCAAGTTACGCTCAGAGAGTTCTACGGTTCAGCTCCGGCCCCAGGCGACCTCCCCGGCCAAGTTCCCATCCATGGTCACATGGCCGGCTGCCGACTTCCTGTCGGCAGGGTAGCCTTTAAGCCTGCGCTTCACCGTGAACTCTTTGCTTCGCTCCACAAGTCGCTGCACCACAACCTTTCGCCAACT
>CAZRVU010000039.1:0-7110 GCA_964603615.1 uncultured Desulfovibrionaceae bacterium | reverse complement strand
AGAACCGCGTGGTGGGCACACGTCACCTCCCCTTTGCCGCGAAGGGGCAATGCGTTAATGTTTAACAGGCAGGTCTCCTGGCTCACAGGTCATCATTTTTCTTTGCCTTCCCGGTTTTTTTACCAGTGGCCTAATAAAGAAAGTTTTCCTGTTTACAGTGGCGGGACCGCACCGGGTTCACACCGGTTTCCCTTTCAAGCCCTTAAGGGCGCCTGCGAACATGTATATTTTGTAGCTGTGCAACTAGATGCAACTTAGGTTGTCACATCCAATATGTTATTCCAACAAACTGTTACACATCATACCAAACAATCACATACATTGTATCTTCATGTATCTTCAATATTTTATTTTCTACATCTTCCCTGGAAAACCCTTCCCCTGAAACATTTATAATTTTTATCTCCTTACAGTTACTTTCAGGATCTGCAGCGCGTCATCATCGGCGCAGCACTGTTTCTTCCCGGGACTTTTTTGCGGTTGCTTCCTCCCGCCAGCGTTTATTTTCTGCAGAAGTAATAATTTCCCTGTATACCCCGGCCGTCCGCCGGGCGATTTTGTCCCAGGCGTAAGTGTTCAGCGCTTTTTCATAGGCCTTAGCGGCAAGTTTTTCCGCCCATTCTTTGTTTTCCAGTAAACGGCAGAGCTGTTCCGCCAGTGAATGCGCATCGCCGGGGTAGGCTTTCAAGCCATCAACTTCATGTTCGACGATTTCATCTAATCCACCTGCCGCCGAAACGAGGACCGGCGTGTTGGTAACCATTGCTTCCAGAGCAACAATGCCGAAAGGTTCATAGAGGCTGGGGAAAACAGCCACGGCCGCAGCATTATAAAGTTCATTGCGCAACTCATCTTTAATATACCCTAGAAAATGTATTTCGCCCTCCAGCCCTAGTTCCCGCGTGCGATGTTTCAAATGTTCTGTGTAAGGGCCTGTGCCGGCAACAACAAATTTGGCCCGGGGAAAACGATTTAAAACAGAGGGGAAAGCCTCCAAAACAGTCTGTACGCCCTTTTCGCGCACAAGACGCCCTACATAAAAAATCATTTGATCCCCGGGCTGGAAACCTATACCCTCAAGTGCTGGTTCTTTCGCCCCAACCTCATAGGCTTCAGGCCTGATACCGTTGGGAATCATCTCAATTTTATCGGCAGGAAGCTGGAAAACATGCTGCAGCTCTGTTTGCATGTGCTTGCTGCAGCAGATAACCTTCCAGGCTTCATAAGTTAGCCACCATTCCAGCGCGCCAATGCTGCGCTGTTCGGCATTGTGTAGGCCGTTGTTCCGGCCATGTTCGGTCGCATGAATGGTGGCCAGTAAAGGTAGAGCATAGATATGTTTCAGCCCGCGGGCGGCATGAGCTACCAACCAGTCATGGGCATGCAACAGATCGTAGCAACCTTGATGATTAGACAGCAGGGCACCCTTTTCTAGTAAGGCAAAATTCAACCTTTGCACCCAATCGATAAAATCCCTTTCTTCCCCCCCGTGATAAGGAAAAACACGCCAGACACCTATTCCTTCCATATTTTCTTTCAAAGGCAAGTTTTCTTCTCCGGAAGTAAGGATATCTACCTTACAGCCAATCTTTACGAGAGACCTGGACAATTCATAAACATGCTGGGCCAGTCCCCCAACGTTTAGCGGGGGAAATTCCCAACTGAGCATCAGAATGCGCATCGGAAAATATCATCCTTTCGTCGCCTATTTTCCATTATTATTTCCCTGCACAGCCGATGCTATGAGCGACCTGTCTATTTTGGGGGGATACAATCAAGGAAAAACCTGGCATCAGGGGGAACCAAAAAATAGCCGGTGGGCATTTTCACCTTCGATCAAAGCATTTTCTTCCGGGGTCAGCCCCGCTTCCTGCAGCTCCTGCAAGTAGCGCCGTGGTGAAAGCAGGGGATAATCCGTGCCAAAAAGAATCTTATGGATTATACCGATTTCTCTAGCTACACGGTAAATGCTTTTGTCGAACAAGAAGGGGCTGGCTGCCGTATCGTAATAAACATTTTGCAACTGTTCTTTCAATTCGGGCATAAGCTCATAAAAGAAGAGCCCACCGCCCCAGTGCGCATAGATGATTTTCAGTCCGGGGTTCCTGCCGGCAAACTTCGCTGCCTCCAGCACAGAAACATCACCTTTGCCCGGGTAATAATGACCCACGTTTTCGTTGACATGCAGCAAAAGGGGCAACCTTCTCTCCTGGCAAATAGAAGCCAATTTGCCGGCTTCCGGGCCGTCCAGGGCAAACATCTGGCCCCAGGGGAATAGTTCCCCCACACCTGCTGCACCCTCTTCCTGACAGCGGCGGATCTCCTTTTCCATTCCGGGGTCCAGGGGGTTTACGGCTGCCATTGCTATCAAACGTTCAGGATAGCAGCGGGCTGCCGCTAATATATAGTCATTCATAATACGGCATAGTCCTTCATCCCGGGAAGCAAAACCGCTGATCGCTGCTTTGGCAATGTCGTTTTTATCCATGGCCTTTAACAGGTCTTCCACCCCGGCATACTTTTGCCTGGGACTGCTACAAATTAGCTCTAAAAAGGGATCTTTAACTGTGTACTGCTGAATCTTAGGAACAATATCCGGCGGGAAAAGATGGACATGAACATCCAGGCGCATAATTCCTTCCTCCATTCTATCCCAAGAAATACATTGAAATACAAATTGAAATACAAATTTGAAAAAATAAAACTTGCAAGAAAACCCGGTAAACAGCGGGCGGGGGTGGAACCCTGCCCCTATAAAAAAGGAAAATACCCTGCAAACAGGCTTGCGCTCTCCGGCAGGATTTTCAGATCATGCTTTGATCATAACCCGATCATGAGAAAAATGTCCTGCAAACAGGCTTACGTCCCCCGGCGGGATTCCTGGATCATGCCTTGATCGTAACCTGATTATGAGGAAAATACCCTGCAAACCGGCTTGCGCTCTCCGGCAGGATTTCCGGATCAATACCCCCGGCAGACCTTTTAGACGGTGAATACTTTGCGCTCCTGAAATTCGCTCTGCTTACCTTTGTTCCAGTTCTGCACCGGCCGGTAAAAACCCACCACCCTGCTCCAGACTTCAGTTTCTTTGGCACAAGTTGGACAGGCATATTGTTCCCCGTTCAAATAGCCATGATCCGGGCAGATACTGAAAGTGGGGGTAATCGTCACATAAGGAAGGCGGTAATGCCCCATGATGCGTTGTAATAACTTTTTGCAAGTGCGTATGTCTTCGATCCTCTCTCCGAGGTAAACGTGGAAAACCGTTCCCCCCGTGTATCGCACCTGCAGTTCATCCTGCAAGTCAAGCGCCGTAAAGATATCAGAGGTGTGCCCGGCCGGGATCTGCGTAGAATTCGTATAGTAAGGCTCGTCCTCTCCGGAGGTAATGATCTCCGGAAAAAGCTCACGATCGAGACTGGCCAGACGGTAAGCAGTCCCCTCCGCGGGAGTAGCCTCCAGGTTGAAAAGCTGACCGGTCTCCTCTTGAAATTTGATGAGCATATCCCGCATATAATCGAGCACGCGCAATGCAAATGCCTGCCCTGTTTCCGTGGAGATATCCTTATCCAAAAAATTCTGCAGAGCTTCATTCATCCCCACCAGACCAATCGTGTTGAAGTGATTGTACCAATAGTTGTCAAAACGCTCCTTGACGAGGCGCAGGTAATGGCGGGAATAGGGGTACAACCCCTGAACTGTCAGCTTTTCTAAGATGTTCCTTTTAATGAGCAGGCTGTCGCGGGCCATCTCCATAAGTTTTTGCAGGCGCTCGAAAAAATCCTTTTCCCCGGTAGAAAGATAGCCGAGTCGAGCTATATTGATCGTCACGACCCCAATCGAACCAGTCAACGGATTTGCTCCGAAAAGCCCGCCGCCGCGGCGCCGCAGCTCACGATTATCCAGCCTTAGGCGACAGCACATGCTTCGCACGTCTTCCGGGGAAAGATCGGAGTTGATAAAGTTAGCAAAATAAGGTATCCCGTAGCGGGCCGTCATCTCCATAATTTTCTCTGCTACCGGGCTGGCCCAATTAAAATCCTTTGTAAGATTATAAGTGGGGATGGGGAAAGTGAAAATCCGGCCCCGGGCGTCACCCTCCATCATAACTTCGCAAAAAGCTAAATTTAGCAGATCCATTTCCTGCTGAAATTCGCCAAAAGTCTCCTTTTTCCTTTCTCCGCTGATGATTACAGGTTCATGTGCCAGGATAGAAGGCACAGTCACATCGAGCGTAATATTGACAAAAGGCGTCTGGAAACCGACGCGGGTAGGAACGTTCAAGTTGAAGATAAATTCCTGCATGGCCTGTTTTACTTCTTTATAGTTCATCTGGTCGTAGCGGATAAAAGGGGCCAAAAAAGTATCAAAATTGGCTAAAGCCTGTGCGCCAGCACATTCACCCTGCAGGGTATAGCAAAAATTAACGATCTGTCCCAAAGCTGTGCGCAAATGCCGTGGTGGAGCGCTCTCCACTTTTTGAGCCACCCCCGCAAAGCCATTTTCCAGTAGATCGGCCAGATCCCAACCGCAACAGTAAGGCGCCAACAGGCTTAGATCATGGATATGAAAATCCCCTTCGCGGTGTGCGGTGCTAATTTCTTGCGGATAGACCTTTTCCAGCCAATATTTGGAGGTAACAACGGAGATGATGTGATTATTTAACCCCTGCAAAGAATAATTCATATTGCTGTTCTCGTTAATGCGCCAGTCCTCACCGCCCAGATATTCCTGAAACATTTTTTCGGTATTCAGCAGCAGATATTGAAAATTGCGCAGTTCTTCATGTTGTTTACGATATAGAATGTAAGCCTTGGCCGTTTTGGCGTGGCCGTTTTCGATGAGCACTTTTTCCACAATATCTTGTACTTCTTCTACGCTGGGGTAACTGTCGGGAAAGCTTTGCTGCAGAATAGCCAGAACTTCCTGGGAAAGCTTTGCGGCCATCTTCCTATCGGCACCACCTACCGCCTTTGCAGCCTTAAAAATAGCGTTGATGATCCTTTCCTGATCAAAAGCTACTACGCGGCCATCCCGTTTAACAATTTTTTCTGGCAATATATTTCACTCCTTCAAAACAGTAGAAACAAAAACTGAATTATTTTTTCATTAAATTAGCGGCAGTATTTAAATAATAATATTATGGTAATTACAGATGCCTGGTATTTTGGGCCAATATAATATGATTCTTGAGAGAGGACAAAATACCTTTCAGTTTTTTAAAAGAAAGGACATGCTAAACGGACGTTATTTTGCAAATGATTTCGTTTTTTGGCTGGTGCTACCGTTCGGGAGCAGTGCGGGTGTCGATAAATTAAAAAAGGGGGATAACAGCCCCGGGGATGGTTGTTTATGGCTGAATAGTAACCCCCAAAATTTGTTTCAATTTTATTTTGGGCCAAAGAGCATTGTTTTCTAAAGTTTCTTGCTCCAGCAGCGTAGTTTCAGTTCGCCAGATGTAACCATTACTTTTTAGGGTGATTGCCCCATGCAGGTCCGTGCGGTAAACTTGCACCCCTTTTTCTTCCAGTGCAGAGAGCGTTTCCGGATGGGGGTGGCCAAAAGAGTTGGCCCCAACGCTGATCACTGCTGTCCGGGGAGCCAGGTTGTCCAAAAAAAGGGGCAGGTTGTCAAGTGCACCACCATGATGCGGTATCTTTAAAACCTGGCAGGGCCTAATTTTTTTCTGCCTTAAAATGTTTTCAATAGCCCTTGTTTCGGCATCTCCCGTCAAAAGGAGGCCTGCTTCTTTGTACCGCAGGTGCAAAACCAATGAATTGTTATTTGTATCGCCCCCCGTTCCCTGCCATAGCTCCCGGGGCGGGTTTAAAACGGATAGCTCCAGGGATGGTTCCAGCACAAACCAATCGTCTTCTTGCAGAATTTCCCGGGGAATACCTTTTCCTTGAATCAAAGCCAAAAGGTCACAGTAAGATCCCTTTTCCGGGATATCGCCATTCATCGCCAACATTTTCACCGGGAACCGTTCTAAAACTGCAAAAAAACCGCCGTAATGATCTTCGTGAGGGTGGCTAATAATCGCCAGGTCTAGTTTTTTGATGCGGCGGTGCTCCAAATAAGGAACCACCACAAAATGGCCTGTTTCCGCAATATTCCCCAGGTAGGCCGGTTTACCGCCGGCATCCAAAAGAATATTTCGCCCGCGGGGGGTTTGAATAAAAATGGCATCCCCCTGACCCACATCAAGAAAAACCACCTCCAGGGGCCGCTGCCAGCTACCCGGCAGACCACACCAGGTGAAAATCAATGCTACAAACAAAAGCAAGATTAATAAATGAACAAGGCGCACCCGCTCCCGCAGATAACCGTAAAGAAAGAGCAAATAACTTTTTCCTCCGCCAGCCAAAGCCACAAAAAAAGCATAATACAGGCAAAGTTCCGCCCAATGCGGGGGATAAACCCGGCAAAAAGCAAAAGGCAGGGAACCTATTTTGGTCGTTATAAAAAGAATGTAAGCCAAAAGTGGATAATTGGCCAAATTGAAAAATGCACCGGCCAAAGGCAGGATAAAACCTAACAGTAAAGAAAAAAGGCCAATGCCCAAAACGAGAACCATCACAGGCAAAATTAACAAATTCGTAAATATAGCCACCAAAGAAACTTCTCGAAAATAATAGGCAACAAGGGGAAGAACGCCTATTTGTGCCGCCAGGGTTACCGCCAGCAGGGGGGATACTTTTTTCACCAAAAATGAGGAAAGGGGGACACCCGTACTTGCCGGCACAGCGCTGATTTTTTCTTGCAAAATAGGGGCAAAATAGATGAGGCCCGCCGTGGCGGCATAGGAGAGCTGGAAACTGGCAGTAAACAAATGAAGCGGATTATAGAGCAGGGTGGCGAAAGCAGCGACAGCCAAAGCCGTAGGCAGATCATTTTGCCGGTCAAAATATATGGCACCCGAAGCCAAAAGAAACATAAGCAGGGCCCGTAGCGCTGCAGGTTTAAGTCCACATAAAAAAACATATAAAAAAAGAAAAAGTGCACTCAGCAAAAAAGCGCACCAACCTTGCCCGGCAATTCTGCGCCAAAAAAGCAAAAGGAACCAGGCTACCAAACCGACATGCAAGCCGGAAACTGCCAGCAGGTGCG
>CAZRVU010000038.1:0-16606 GCA_964603615.1 uncultured Desulfovibrionaceae bacterium | reverse complement strand
GGCCTTCTTAAAGGCTTTAGAATGCTTTGTGAGGGCTATAAGTGTTGAAGACCCGTTAATTTTTTTGTTTTCAGGTTTAGAAATTCTTGACAGCCCGGAACTATATTTAATATCATATCTGTAGTGCAGTCTTGGTGAATTAGTTGGCTAGTCAGGGGCTAAACACAAAAATGTTGCAAGGAAGGCGGAAATGAAAATATCAAAGTAACAATGACCGGGCAATTACGTGAATTATTTATAAAGTCGATAAAAAGTAGCGTTAGCGTTAGTGACGGATCTTTCTTTTTTAGTGCACAGAACAAACAAAAGCAGCTACAAATTTAATAAATAGATAGGTGAAGGGCCATGATCGAAAAAATATTACCAGGGATTTTCAAAATTGAACTGCCCATGCCATACGAATCATTACAAACGGTGAATGTTTATCTACTTCAAGGCCATGAACGCAACTTGCTCATCGATTCGGGAATAAGCAGGCCGGAATGTAAAGAGGCTTTGGTCAGTGCTCTTCAGGAATTGGAAACCAGCCTGGAAAACACTGATTTTTTTATTACCCACTTGCACGAAGATCACTTTGGCCTTGCTCCAGAGCTGGCTGTCTCTGATGCCATAATTTATCTTAACGCTCCGGAGGCGATCTTTTGGGAAAAGCCTGGCCGGTGGGAAGAAGGCTTTATCCACGGTCAAAGAAATGGTTTCCCCGCGGAAGAGCTGGCTGAATTTATCCAGGAAACGCCGGATTTCCTTGGAAAACTGCCCCTGGCAGAAATGAAAAAGGCTGTGGCGTTGTATAAAGAGCGGTTATGCCCCCGGGGCCGCCTGCAGATTATTGAAGATGGGGCGGTCTTAACCGTGGGCGACAATAACCTGCAGTGTATAATGACACCCGGACATTCCAGTGGGCACTTCTGTCTTTATGAACCGCAAAAAAACCTTCTCTTTTCCGGGGATCATGTCCTGGAAACAATAACGCCGGCAATATTTCTCTGGCCGGGGGAAAACCGCAATCCTTTGGATGAATACCTGGCTAGCCTCGACAAGGTAATTGATCTGGAGGTTGACCTGGTTCTTCCCGGACATCGTAGGACCTTTAGGGATCACCGTGGCCGGGTTTCCGCATTAAAAAAACATCATCTGCAAAGAGAAAACGAAATTGCTTCCACTCTCAGCTTAAACGGTAAAAAAGGAAAAACAGCTTATGAAATAGCTTCCCGGGTAAACTGGAATGTTCCCCTGTCCTGGGAACAATTTACGGCAGAGCTAAAATGGATGGCCCTGGCGGAAACATTGGCGCATCTGAAATTCATGGAACAGCAAGGAAAAATAACAAGTAGACTGCTGGGCGATGGCAAGGAATATTATTTATTGCAGTGAGAATGGGGCTTTTAAATTTGCTCAGGAACTTCGCGAGGCCAACAGCAAGAAAGAGCCATACGGTTTTTTGCAGCAAGTTTTATTTTTATTTCACTATATAAAGTCAGGATGGGCAGAGTTAAACAGATACAGATACAAAGGAAGGGAAGCGCGTAGTCAATGGAGCCGCTGAGGTTTAAATACGGGCTAGATGAAAAGCCGCCTTTTAGTGAATTAATTCTTCTGGGTTTGCAGTGGTTGGCTATCATGGTGCCGATTGTTGTAATTATAGGGAATGTAGTAGCCGGTTTGCATTTTAGTGCCTTTGCAGCGCAGATTGCCTATATGCAAAAAGTGTTTTTTATGACGGGGATTTCCCTTTTGGCACAGTTGTTATGGGGCCACCGGTTGCCGCTTATAGCGGGACCAGCCACAATACTTCTGGTGGGGGTTATGGCCAGCCGGGGGAGCGGGATCGACGCTATCTATACCGCTATGGCTTTAGGGGGCCTTGCCCTTTTTTCGCTGAGTGCTGCCGGGTTATTCAACTATTTTAAAAGACTCTTTACGCCGCCGGTTGTGGCTACCATATTGATCATGATTGCTTTTACCCTCACGCCGATGATTTTGAATCTGAGCATATCTTCTTCTGTTCCAGAATTTGCCTGGATAAACTTATGCTTTATCCTGGTTTTCGTACTTTGTATTTTTGTGGTGAACAAGCGGGCAGGCGGTTTTTGGAGATCCACCTTGATTATGTGGGCATTGATTGCCGGGACGGCAGTTTATTCTTTGATTTCCCCCCGGGATTTAGAAACCATGCCGGCTGTTCATTCCAAAATTACCGCTGACTTTTTGTTCAAGACGAACTTTAACCCGGTTTTTGAGCCGGGAGTTATTATTGCCTTTCTAGTTTGTTTTTTGGCTCTCTCCATCAATGATTTAGGCTCGATTTATTCTGTTGGCGGCCTGCTTGAACCGGAACGTATGCCGGAACGGGTGGCCAGGGGGCTTTCTATGACTGGTATCCTTAATTTTTTAGCGGGTCTGCTGGGTGTGATCGGCCCCGTCAACTTTTCCCTGAGTCCCGGTGTGATTGCCTCTACGGGCTGTGCTTCGCGCTTTACCCTCGTACCTGCCGGTCTGTTTTTGCTGGCTGTATCGTTTCTGCCGCCAGTAATTTCCTTGATCGGGGGTATCCCGCCGGTGGTGGTAGGCGGTGTTTTTCTTTATATTATGTGTGCGCAAATTGCCGCGGGGTTAGTCATGGTTTATGATGTTAAAAGGGGCTTTCATTTTGAAAACGGTCTGGTAATAGGACTTCCCCTTATGTTGAGCATTATCATCTCTTTCTTGCCAGATAGTGCCTTAGATACATTTCCCGTGGTTTTGAGGCCTCTTTTAGGTAATGGATTTGTGGTGGGGGTTTTTGCGGTGATGATTATGGAGCACCTTGTTTTCAGGAAAAAAAACAATAAATAATAACGGTAACTGCTCGGCCTTTGTTATCCTGGGCGCCAGCTAAGGATCTCCAAACTATGATGTTTTTCCGGGGGTAAGGTTTTCAAATCATTCTTTAATATACTTTATAAACACTTTTAAAGCACAATTAAGAACAGCTATATTGTGCCCGAAGGTTTCTCATGTAGGTTCTTTTAAATAATTATGCAAACTAGTACAGTTTTTCTACAGTTCTTCTACATTTTTTAACGGTCCTTCCAAAACGCATGTGATATGCATAAACATTGCTGCATAAATTGCTGCCGGAATAAAAATGACAAATTTTAAAGATTGGTTGTGAACCGGCAGGATTTTATACATTAAAATGGAATAATAATGTAAGATAAACTTGATTCCACTGCAAAAGCTACATTCTGCTGCATAAAACGAAATTTTCTTGGGCGGGAGCTGTAAAAATCAGCCCATGAAGACGCCACAATTTTGAAGCAAAAATGGCAGGACGCCATTTTTAAGGCCTTTTGGATAGGGTGTTCAATTGGCCCGGGCAAAAAATTGTCAGTCGAAGGGATGCTGATTTCAGCGAACGCCTTGCAAATAGATTTTATGCAGTAGAATCAAACTTTGAATTAGTAAAATAATAACAGGGGTGTACCTGCAGTTAATTTGTTTTCCGTTTATTTTAAGAAGCAGGAAGGAGGCAGGCTGTAATGGGATGGATAATTGGCGGAGTCCTGCTTTTGCTAGTAGTTGCCTTAATTTTTATCTATAACCAGTTGGTTACCTTGCGGCAGAGGTTGCAAAATGCCTGGGCACAGATCGAAGTGCAGTTGAAACGGCGCTATGACCTGATACCGAACCTTGTATCCACGGTCAAGGGGTATGCTGCGCACGAAAGGGAGACTTTAGAGCGGGTAACACAGGCCCGGAATGCGGCCCTTGGCGCGCAAAATATTCAGGAACAAGCTGGCGCCGAAAACATGCTGACCGGTGCGCTGCGGCAACTTTTTGCCTTAGCCGAAAATTATCCCGATCTGAAGGCCAACACAAATTATATGCAGCTCCAAACAGAACTAACCAACACCGAGAGCAAGATTGCTTTTTCCCGGCAGTTTTACAACGATACCGTGCTAAAGTATAATGCGACTATTCAACGGTTCCCCACGGTTATGGTTGCTGGTATGTTCGGGTTTCAACAGGGGGTTTATTTTAACCTGGGCGATGAAGTGGAAGCACGCCAGGCCGTGAAGGTTGAATTTTAGGACGGGCGCCATTATGAAACGGATAAATGAACGGGCAGTGGGAAATTATTGCCGTGGGATAAACAAATACCGGAGCGTGTTTTCTTTCCTTGTTCCACTTTATTTAGGATTTGTTTTTGTCATGATCGTGATGCTGGCAGCGCCGGCGCTGGCTTACGCTGACAGCGAGCGTTCTTATTATTTTCCGCAGGTGTTGATCGAAGCAGAGTTGCGCCCTGACGGATCGATGGTCGTGAAGGAAGAGCGCACTTTTAGTTTCAAAGGGCGCTACACCGGCGCCTGGGAATATATTTATTTGAAGCATAACGCTTCTATTAAAGATATTCTCGTCAGCGAACAGGGTGAACCTTACCGGCAGATGCCTCCCGGTACCCGAGATATTCCGGGGGTTTTTTACATCAAGGAGCACCCCGATCATTTCTATATTGACTGGAGTTTTAAAGCGGTTAATGAACAACGTACCTTTACAATTCTTTATACAGTAGAAGATGCGGTATTGGTTCACCAGGATGTGGCCGAACTTTACTACCAGTTTATTGGGAACGAATGGGATGAACGCACTGGCCATGCCAGAATTGTTTTGACTTTGCCCGCGAACGTTTCTGCCGGGGATCTAAGAGTATGGGGCCACGGCCCCTTGCAAGGGAACGTTTCCCAAGAAGGAGAAAACCAGGTCGTCTGGGAAATTAAAGACCTGCCCCGCCGCACCTTCCTCGAGGGTCGGGTTACTTTCCCCCTGCAGTTGGTCCCGCAGGCTACAAATTTTTCTGGCCGGGAGGCACTTTCCGGCATCCTTGCCGAGGAGGAAAAATGGGCTGGCCAGGCCAATAAGCACCGCTTGCTAGCCCGGGTCGATGTTTATGTTAGCTTTATAATCATACTGGCAGCGCTTATTTTTTACCTGATGTTGCGGCGCAAGGCACTCAGGCATCCGCAGGCTTACGGGGGCGACTACTACAGGGAGTTGCCGGGCGATTATTCGCCGGCCGAAGCCGGTCATTTCTTTCGCCTGGGGCGCACCTCCCCGGAAGATTTTACGGCTACTATCCTCGACCTGGCCCGGCGAGATCACCTCGGCCTGGAAGAATACCAGGAAGAAAAGGGCCTTATTTTCAAACGTTCCCATACTGGTTACCGGATTTATCCCCGGGAAGGTCGCGATAGGTTGTCGGTATATGAAACAAAGTTGTTAAATTTTATTTTTGGTCTGGTTGCCTGGCAGCCCGGGTCTAGCGTTACCTTCGATGAGATCGAAACTTATGCCAAGCGTCGGAAAACCAATGTTGCCAATTTTTACCGTGAATGGGGCCAGGCTATCAAACAACAGGTTCAAAACAGGGGTTTTTACGGTTCCGCGTCCTGGTCCGGCATCATCGCTGGCTTGGCTTTGCTCGGTGCCGGTATCGCCCTCACCTTTGTGGAATATGTGAATATAGTCGATTCTGTAGCAATATTTACAGGAATAATATTGCTAATTTTGACGGCGAAGATCAAAAATCTAAGTCCAACCGGGGCAGATCATCACGCCAAATGGAAAGCATTTAAGCGGTTTCTGTTGCATTTTTCCGAGCTGGAACGTTCGACTATTCCTGCTTTGGAGATATGGGAGCATTACCTCGTTTATGCCGTTGCTCTCGGCGTGGCCAAGCAAGTGATAAAGCAGTTGCAGGTGGTTTATCCCCAGCTTCAGGAACAGACCCATCTGACAAGTTCAGCCTGGTTTTATATGGCTCTAAACAATCCCGCCCGTTTTGATAACCTTACTTCAACGATGCAGCAATCTTTCCGTGCCGCTTTTAGTTCTTATTCCTCCGGTTCTGGCGCTGGCGGCGGTTTTTCCGGGGGCGGTGGCGGCGGTGGTGGAGGCGGCGGCGGTGGAGCCCGCTAAAGACCGTTAGTTACTGGTGGCTGGGGAGCCCGCCCAAGCCTGCTGTTAAAGCCTGCCACTAGCAGGGTGGAGGGGGCAGGCCGTGTCGGACCCGTTTTTATAAGAAACCTAAAGCTAGTTTCCCGCTCCGATGAGTAATTTGATGCGGCTGGCCGAACCCCCCCCTTTATGAAAAAGCTATTATTTTTTGTGGGTGGCAAGCGCTGCTTCGATTAACCCGAAGCACCCGGTTACCATCATGTTGCCGTGAGGATTTACCATATGGAAGCCGAGCTCCTGTGCAAGGGCGCGCTTCGGGCCAGTCACTCCCACAAAATCAAAACTGCCGGGTATATTCGGTTCAAGATAACAGCCGTGGCCTCTATCTGCGAATACCTCTGCGTGTGTTAACTTTTTTTCACGCATTTTTTTTATCAATGTAAAAAGTTTCTGGGAATCGAGCAACCGGGTATGATGTTCAAACAAGCCATAGATTCTTTGCCCTTTGATTAGCACGGCAAAGGTATGCTGGTTACCGATGTTCACTAGCATAAGGCCTTCTTTGAGCCTGTTTTCTACTATTTCATCTCCGAAGGATCCCCAGATAGCAGCCGAACAGGTATCCATAACGAGGGCCTGTGGCACTGTTTTCTTAACAGCCTTCATTCTTGTCAGGTAATCCGGGGGGTTCAAATAAGCGAGGCCGGAGATTTCTCCCCCGCCCTGAATAAAGCTTTTCCAGTGTTCAAAACGGAAGTAGCGGTTGCTCATGCCCGGGGGGGCTTCGCCGTGATCTTGGACGGCAACGGCTACCCCGGAAGGAAGTTCGACGCGGTAGAAAGCCAGGGCTTTTTTTAGGCTTTCCAGATCCACATCCTTTGTTTCTACAATCTGGTAGCCCGCCGGAGGGGTTTCTGTTATTGCAATGCCGCTTTGTTTTACTTTTTCCAGATCATCCCTAACTGTTTTGGCTGCTTCTTCTGCAGCGCTTACTGGCAGGCCTGCTTCCAGATGTTCTTTTATGGCCCGGACACACCTGCCACCACCCATGATTGTGCCGGCAAGGTGCAATCCTTTTTGTGCTGCAGTTACTTCTTTTATTTTGTCCGCTACGATGGATGTGGGGGCAGGAAGTATCAATTGAATAAAATTTTCCGGGCTTTTCCCCTCCTCATAAATTACTATATCCTGGGTACCTCCCCCTATGTCTAGGGCCAGTATTCTGTCATGTTTTGCCATCTGCAAGCCTTTCAACTCCTTTTCAAACGATTGATGAAATGCTTATACAGCTTAAGCCATATTTTACCACGAAACTTTTTGTAATGCAGAGCAAAAGTCTTTGAAATTCTTAAAAAAGAGCGTATTTTTTTTAACGATATGATCATATTTTATCATAAGTACGGGTGACAGCTATGGTAAAATAGTATCTATTAAAGATTAACCCCGAAATTTGACTTAACCTTGAAATGATGATGATTTTTCCTGCAACGTCAACACCAAGGTTAAATGCATTCTGAAACAGGTAGAAAATCTAAAAAGCAGAAAAAAGCAGTCATGTCCTCTGAAAAAGTGCCGGAATTGTGGTAAACTTGTCAAAGAAGGATTTTTATACTACGGATGCTGTTTAGAAAGGTCAATAAAGCGTAATATAAGGATGAAGAGGGATCTAACATGAATAAAACTACATTAGGCATGGCTTTAGCCGCCCTTGTTTTGATAATAATAGCTTTTTTAAAGGGAGGCCTCACGCTGGTTGTTCGGGGATTTACGGCAGGTGGGAAAACGCTGCTGGAGGTTTTTCCCTTAATCATTATTGCTTTTGTCCTTGCCGGTTCAGTTTCTACATTGATTTCAAAAGAAATGGTGACTAAGTGGTTGGGGAAGGAAGCGGGTTGGAAAGGACCATTTTTTGGGTCGATAATGGGCGCCTTGGTTCCTGGCGGACCCTTTTTTTTCTATCCATTGATGGCTACACTTATCGTCTCGGGTGCAAATATCGGCACGATGATCAGTTTTGTGGCGGCCAAAACCCTTTGGTACATAGGCCGCGTACCAATTGAAATAGCTTTTGTCGGCACAAGAACGACGATCGTCCGTTTTTTGATTACCTTTGCCATTCCCATACTGGCCGGTGCCGCTGTAAATACTTTTTTACCGGGTTATGCAGATAAAATCAGGGCAGAGGTGGAAGAGCTACAGACGAAGATTAAAAAAGTGCGGGACGGCGGTGATCAAACTGACTAATGCGTTAGTAATCTTATCTTTAATGACCGTTATCTTTGTTTTTATAGCCTACCGGCAGGGCAAACATCTGGAAAGTTTGAAGGAATCTAAAAAACTAATTATAACTGTTTTGCCAATTCTGCTATGCGCCTTTGTTGTCGTCGGTTTTATGAATATATTAATACCGGAGAAAGCTTTGCAAGCCTGGTTGGGAGCAAAATCTGGTTGGAAAGGTCTGGTCATCGGGCCCCTAATCGGTGCACTTATTCAGGGGGGGCCTTATGCCTTTTTCCCCTTGTTTGACGCTGTTTTCCGTGAAAGCGTTACTACCGGGACAGCAATAGCAATGATTTCGGCCTGGGGCATGATCAATGTCGGGCACCTGCCCTACGAATTTACCTTTTTGGGGCACCGCTTTGTAATTTTAAAATATGCCATATATCTTGCGGTTCCCTCTTTAGCTGGCCTGCTGGCTAATATTTTGTTTGGCTAGACGAGAAACGCCCTTCGCTTTGCCCCGTACGGATCATTATGTCAAGGAAATTGACAAGATATCTCCTGTTCCAGGTTTAAAAACTCCAGGCCTTCTTCCTGAAACGCCTCGATAATCCGGGGCAAGGTCTTTAACGTAAGTGCTTTTTCATGCAGGAGGTAAATACCTCCGGAAAAAGGAGTATTCAAGATCCCATGGATGATTTCATGAGCAGTGCGAGCCTGCCAATCCCGGGGATCCCTGTTCCAAAGAACCATAGACATCTGATTGTTGTTTAAAATTTCTATAGTATGCTTATTATATGTGCCGTAAGGCGGCCTAAAAAGTGTTACCCTGCCGGCATAAGGTTTGAGGGCGGCCAATCCGCGGTTTATTTCTTCTTCTTGTTGATCAAAAGACAGTTTTTGCATGGCCTTATGAGAAAAAGAATGAAGACCAACCCCGTATCCTTGTTCCCGCACTGCTTCTACCGCCTCGGGATAGCGGCTGATATTTTGCCCGATAAAGAAAAATGTTGCCGGAACTTGATATTCCTCCAGCACCTTTAAAATTTCACGGGTATATTCAGAGGGGCCGTCGTCAAAGGTTAGGGCCACCTTACCTTCCGGTAAAAAATAAATAATTTCCTTTTGCCATGATCTTTCCCTGTCTGTCCCGGCTGTACTGTCTTTTACAAATTCATCCCGGGTAAATATTTGGGGAAAGTTGCCAGTGCCGCTAGTAACAGCGCTGTTTTCAAAACCGTTTGTACTGCCGGGCGATTGATTTTCTGGCCCGGTCCCGGCTACTTCCCCGGCCCTGTCCACTTTTCCGGTCGCGGTTACTTCTCCTGGGAGGTTGAGACCAGAGGGAACTGCTTTAACTATAGAAATGATATTTCCATTTGTAGTTAAAGCCCCGGACGGGGGACCGGTAATATTAAAGAACGAAGCTAAAAAAAAATAAAAAACCAAAACACTTAACGAATAAACGTATTGTAAAAAAGGGTGAATTTCAGTTTTTGCTGTATCATTCATGCCGGGAATTATATTATTAATGCAATTTTTATTTCTGTTTATTGTTTTATATTGCTTTTCTTCCGGGGTTTGATCGTCTTTTAATGTTTCACCTGCCGGGTAAAATATTTTATGGAGATCTTCACGATTTCCGGCAGTTTTTAATTTATTGATAAATATTTTATAGGCGGGGGAACAGGAAAATGAAAATTTTTTCGATTGGCCGCGTACATTCCAGATTACCCATTCGATGTTTGAGTTTGTATTGTCATTTTGGGGGGTAAGGGGTATTAAGTAATCAATGTGGTTTGTTTCGTGGTTTAAAAATTGTGGAAAAGCAACTTTACGTAATTGATGATAGGTAAAATTGTCTGGCTGAAATTGTAACAGCATGATTTTGTTGGTAGAAAAACGAAGCTTTAAGGTTACGGTAAAGGGTTCTGTTTCAGCCAGTCTTATGATTTGAATTGACTTCATATATTTTTCCGTTGTCAATTTTATCCCCTGGTTGTTTAGGTATTGTTGGTTTCTGACATTTTATGTTCATCCGAAATAATGTTATTCAACATTTGCACCGAAGAAATTTGCTTAGTAAAGGATGCAATTTTTTCCACAAGGCTGGTATTATCTTCCGATAATTTTTTGTGTTGCAACAAAAGTCGGGTGTATTTTTCTTTTTCTTGCCTGAGTTCATCTTTATAGCGGTTATTTTTTATTCTTGTCTCTTCCCGGTACTGTTTCAGTTCATCAGCAAGAGCGTCATAGTTAGCTTGCAGTTCTTTAATCTGCTGTTGAAGTTTTTGCCGCTCTTTTAATTCGCTTATTTCTAACTCTTTATAGTCTTCTATCAATTCCTGATATTTATCCTGGTATTCATTTATTTGATATTGCAGCGATTTTAATTGATTTTCGCGCTCTCCCATGTAATTTGTTAATTGTCTTTTTTCTTCTACGATGCTGGCATTGATCGTCTGTGTTTCAGCGATTTGTTCTTTTTGTTTTGCAATTAATAGTGACATTTTTCTGCGTTCTTCAATGACGCCAAAGACAATAGCTAACAAATTCGAGGAAAAATCATCATCGCTATCGTTTAATGTAAATATTTCTTGGGAAGGTTCGTTGGCATTTTCTTCGTTAGGCACTTCAATAACATTCACGTTATAGGTATTTTCCTGTTCTTTGCTAACTTGTTGGTTTTTACTTAACACCTTTCTAAAGAACGGAATTCTCCTCATTATTTTTTCTCCTTTGGAATATTAATGCCAACCGGGCATTTGTTGTGCACATATCGACATAAAAATATCTAAAGAACAATATTCGCTAAGTAAACATAGTATTCCTGCTAAATTTAGGCAAGAAAGTTATATTTTGCTGTAAAATCTTATTTTTGGTCTAGAAGGGGAATTTGGCTAGATTTGTAATCAACGGGGGGGCTTTTATAAATTTAGGCTTCGTGGCCGCCGATTTTGGTGGCCCGGTCAAAAAGCATCCCGCCTGCTGTCAAGGAAGTTGATCTGAACAGGCTTGCCGGACCATAGCGGCTTCTGATAGCATCCATGGCCCTGCCCAAGGCCATTTTTTTCTCTTTTTGCCCGACGAGGGAAAGCTGTATCTCTTGCAAATCAAAAAGGCCTGTCAGGCCGATGCCGAGGGTCCTGACCGGCCGCCGGTCCCAGTGGGCGTAAAATATCTTTAGAGCGTAGGTGTAGATATCCATGGTTAGTGCGGTCGGTTCGGGCATCCGCATCTGCCTGGAAAAGCCCGCGGGGAAATCAAAATCGGCACCCCGGCAATAAAGATGGACGACCCGCCCCACCTTGCCCCAGGTTCTGGCCCGCCGGCAGACTTCTTCTGCGATCTCCAATAAAACAACCTCTATTTCCTTTTTAAAGCGGTAATCCCGGGGCAGGGTGATGGCATGGCTGGTTCCCTGGCGGGTATCTTTGGCGTCATTCGGCGGTTTTATTGTAGAATAATCAATCCCCTGTGCGTTAAGCCATAAAACTTCTCCATTGATGCCCCATCTAAGCTGCAAATCTTCCTTGGGCAGGCGGGCCAGTTGCCCGATCGTCCGCACGCCGATATTAAAAAGATTACGTTCCATGCGGGTACCCACGCCAAACAAATCTTTGATAGGCAGGGGCCAGGTATATTGCGCATAATTCTGGTGGGATAACCTAAAAAACCCCGTTTCATTTTTTTTGGCGAACCGGTCACAGGCCATCTTAGCCTGCAGGGGGTTTTCCCCGATTCCGATGCGGCATTTAATGCCGGTTTTTCCCCAAACTTTTTGGAGCATGCACACGGCCATTTCTTCCGGGGGGCCAAAAAGCCTTTCACATCCGGTCATATCCAGGAATTGTTCGTCAATGGAATAAGGAGAAACCCGATCAGTAAACTTGGCTAAAATATCCGTAATTTTTAAAGACATATCGAGATAGTCCTGCATGTGGGGCCTGACTAAAATTATTTTTGGACAGATACTTACACATTCCCAGGCCGCCATGCCTGCTTTAACGCCGTAAGCTTTGGCTTCTTTGGTGGCAGCTAAAACAATGCCGTGTCTTTTTTGCGGATCCCCGCAAACGGCCACTGGTTTTCCGCGTAAAGCAGGGTTTTTGGCAACCTCGACGCTGGCATAAAAGGATTCCATGTCGGCCAGCATGATTATTTTTGGCGCTGGCATAGAATAAAGATACCCCCATAGAACTGGTGTTCTATAATTATAGATCGGAGTTAGCGTCAAGGCAACGAATTTTCCGGGTGTAAATTTTGGAAATTAGATTAATCTGCCGCGTTGTTTACCGCACCATTAAAAATATGCTACACTTATTTAGGTGTCGCTTATAGGGCCAGGGCGTTCTATCCAGGAAACTGTGATCGTCACATAATGGCTGCAGTGCGAGGTGTAATTTGTTGGGGAAAAATAAGCTGTTATCTATTTTCCTGATGTTGTTTTTTGTGGTGATTTTAACGGGCTGTGCCGGGTGGGGACGATCTGCTCCTCTCCCCGGACCCGGAGAAAAGGAAATTCCTGGAGGGGAACAAGCCCGCCAGGATCCTCTGGAAAACAATGAAAGAGATTTGGAAGAAAGGTTTAAAAACGAAATAAGCAAGGTGCTTCAAGAAATGACCTTGGAAGAGAAAATTGGGCAGATGGTTTTTGCCGGGTTTGAGGGCCCGGCGGTTAATGATCACGTAGAATCCTTGATCAGGGAACATCAGGTTGGCGGTCTAATTTTGTTCTCCAGAAATATGGAAGATAAAAATCAGCTATTGAACTTGATCACTGATTTAAGGGCTGCCAACAAGAGTAACCGGTTTCCATTGTTTATCGCGGTGGATGAAGAAGGAGGAAGAATCAGCCGTCTGCCGGGGAATTCGCCACGGTTTCCTTCCAATAAAGCACACGGCGAACGGAATGATCCGGAATATTCTTTTATGGTCGGACAGGAGATAGGTGCTGCCCTTGCCTCTTTTGGATTTAATATGAACTTTGCACCTGTATTGGATATTTTCAGCAACCCCCAAAACGAAGTTATTGGTGACAGATCCTTCGGAGATAATCCGCAAATTGTCAGCGAACTGGGTCTAGCGATGATGAAGGGGTTACAGAGAAAAAATATTATTTCCGTTGTCAAACATTTTCCCGGTCACGGGGACACGCGTATGGATTCACACCTTGGCTTGCCGGTAGTGGATTATGCCCGGGAAAGGCTGGATAGTTTTGAATTTGTTCCCTTTAAGGAGGCAATCAGCGGTGGTGCAGAGGCGATAATGACTGCACATATCATCTATCCGCAGCTAGATCCTGCAAGGCCGGCGACGATGTCCGGGCAGATATTAACCGGCATCTTGCGTCATGATTTGGGGTTTAAAGGGCTGATTATTACTGACGATCTGGAAATGGGCGCGATTACGGAAAATTATGTTTTGGAAGAAGCAGCGCTGGAGGCGGTGCTGGCGGGGGCAGACATGCTACTGGTGTGCCATCACAGTGAATATCAGGAACAAGTTTTAGGCAGGTTAAAGGAAGCGGTGCAAAACGGGGAGTTGACCATGGAGCGGGTTGACGCCAGCGTGGCCAGGATAATCAAACTCAAACAAAGATACAGCATGGATTGATTGGGCCTCTATCTAGTTGACTAAAAAATATTTGATGTGCCTTCATCAAAAATACGGGTGTCTCTATTTTGTTTTCAAGACGGCCGTAAAGGCTTCCTGGGGGATTTCCACGCGGCCGATTTGTTTCATCTTTTTTTTGCCTTCTTTTTGTTTCTCCAGCAGTTTTCTCTTGCGGGTTACATCCCCGCCGTAAAGTTTTTCCGTGACATTTTTGCGCAAGGCTTTGATGGTTTCCCTGGCAATGATCTTGTTTTCAATGGCAGCCTGTATGGGTACTTCAAAGAGTTGCCTCGGGATAATCTCCCTGAGCTTCTCTACAATTATCCTGCCACGCTGGTAGGCCTTGTCGCGGTGGGCTATAAAGGAGAGGGCGTCCACCTTTTCGGCGTTCACCAGGATATCCACCAGGGCGAGTTGGGATTCTCTATACCCGTGCAAGGCGTAATCCAGGGAGGCGTAGCCCCGGGTGCGGGACTTGAGCAAGTCAAAAAAATCATAGATGATCTCTGCCAGGGGAAGGAGGTAAGTTAGTTTGATCCGGCCTGTTTCCAGATACTCCATGTTTTTAAAATCGCCTCTTTTTTCCTGGCAAAGCTCCATAACCGGCCCCACATAGTCTTCGGGCAAAAAAAGCGCTGCCTCCACGTAGGGTTCTTCGATCTTTAATCTTTTTTCTACAGGGGGCAGCAGGGCAGGGTTATCAAGCTCCACTATCTGGCCGTCTTTTTTATGCACCTTATAGATTACGCTTGGTGCTGAAATGATCAAGTTCAGATCATATTCTCTTTCCAGCCTTTCCCGGACAATGTCCATGTGCAGCAGTCCCAGAAAACCGCAGCGGAAGCCAAGTCCCAAAGCTGTGGATTTTTCGGGTTCATAGGTCAGGGCTGCATCATTGAGCTTTAGCCTTTCAATGGCCTCCTGTAAGGCTGCAAAATCATTGTTATCCTGGGGAAAGAGCCCGCAAAAAACCATGGGTGTAACCCGGCGGTAGCCGGGCAGGGCCTCCGTGGCAGGGTTGGTTGCCGTCGTAACTGTATCGCCCACCCGGGCATCCTCGACTTTTCTGATGGCCGCGATTAAGTACCCCACTTCTCCGGCGGCCAGACCGGCGGTAGGTTTCATCTCCGGCTGGAAAATACCTGTTTCTGTCACTTCAAAAATTCTGCCGGTATGCATCAGTTTTACCCTTTCACCCTTTTGAATATGGCCTTGCATGACGCGGACATAGGCGATGACACCGCGGTAGGTATCGTAATGGGAATCAAAAATTAATGCTTTTAAAGGTGTTCCGGGATCGCTCCCGGTTGGCGGCGGCACTTTTTTGATGATAGTCTCAAGGACCTCCTCAATGCCCAGGCCTTCTTTGGCAGAAACACGGAGGATTTCTGCGGTGTCCAAGCCGGAAATTCCTTTTAATTCCTTTTTTATTCTCTCCGGATCGGCATTTTTCAGATCGATCTTATTGATGACGGGAATAATTTTAAGATCTTGTGCCAGGGCAAGGTAAACATTGGCCAAGGTTTGGGCCTCTATGCCCTGCACAGCGTCCACAATGAGGATTGCTCCTTCACAAGCGGCCAGGCTTCTGGATACTTCATAACTAAAATCTACATGGCCCGGGGTATCGATCAGGTTCAAAATGTATTTTTCCCCGTCCCGGGCCCGGTATTCCAGCCGCACGGCTTGCAATTTGATTGTGATGCCGCGCTCTCTCTCCAAATCCATTTGATCCAGAACCTGTTCTTGCATTTGCCTGGCAGAGAGTGCCCCCGTCATCTCCAGAAGGCGATCTGCCAGGGTGGATTTACCGTGATCAATATGTGCAATAATACAGAAATTCCTGATGTTTTGCGGTTTCACTTTAGACCTCCATGAACAGCTTCAAAAACCATGTAAAATTATATCATCCAGAGCGAACAATGGCAATAAGCGGGTTTACCCCCTTTTAGGCAGCTAGTTCCTTCATGACTGATTTTTACAGCTCCCGCCCAAGCAAATTTCGTTTTATGCAGCAGAATGTAATTTTTTAGTGGAATCATTTATCGATTTAGTTCGAGGATGAAGAAGGGTGGTTACATAAACTATTTGTAGTAACAGATAGGAATAAAAGCGGGTTTATCAACCTTGTTTTATTCCTTGACGGGCAGGCCGGCCAGGGATACAATGGGAACGGGTGTTCGAGTAGATCGGTGGGAGGGAAAAGTGAAGAAAAATATGGGGGAAAAGGGACAGGGGTGAAGCGGAAAGGGAAACCTAGGGAAGAAAAAAGGAGAGTAAGGGAGTGGGGTCCGCATGAGCAAAAAAATGTTCAATCAGTTTCTTTGTAGTAGCTTGATGTTGCCGGAACATCGTGAGGCTCTCAACCGCCACCATGCGGAACAGCGAAAAAGGGAGGAAACACGCTGTCCCTGTATTGACGAACAGCAGTACGCGCTATGGGAGCGCCTGCTGGCCACCTCCCTGCAGCAGGGGAAAAAGTTGTTGGTTTGCTACATGAATGAACAGGGGGAACATTCGCTCCAAGGAGTTGTCTGTAAGTATGCTCCGCTGAGCCGGGAAATTTTCATACGGGATGCCGGAGCTGAAAAAAGGATTCTCTTAAGCAGCATCGTTTCGTTGGAGGAAATTCACGGGGATGATGCCGGTTGTTGCTAAAAAATGCATGGTAATACTGGTGGCAATAGCGCTAATGGCCGGCCTGATTACAGTAAAAAGACGGGAAAACAGGCTTTAGACTTTCCTGTTAGGGCAAGCTTTAATTTTTTTGTTGCTTTGCGAGGTCATCTTTTTTACTTTTTTGCGTTGGGGGCCGGTATTATTATTTCTG
>CAZRVU010000037.1:0-17047 GCA_964603615.1 uncultured Desulfovibrionaceae bacterium | reverse complement strand
CTGTCAGTAAACCCAGCCTCCAAAGAGCAATGCCGTTGAGTTGATAGCGCTTGGCAATCCCTACCTTTGTAAGGAGACTCTCCGCATTTTCACTTGGTATAGAAATACCTAGCAACAGTTTCTCCTTGGGCACATGTTTAAGGGATTGTTCAACGGCTTGTATAACAAGTGTCTCGGGCTCCGGTTTCGTCCCGTAATCATAAGCCATAATGATAATCCGATCCGCAATCCCACCTAACGATTTGTAATCGTAACCCTGGTAGACACTGTTGGGCGCATGCAGGGTGAGGGTCAAGTCAAGACCGGCAGCTTGTACCTGTTCCGCTAAAAGCCGGGTGAATTTATTAAAATCACCCGGCACGACCTTCAACTGTTCGCCGTCATTACAGTAACCTAAACCTTCAAAGTCAAGGTTTACTCCCTGGTAAAGTACTGCTTCTTTCATAATTCCATTCACAGCTTTGGTCACGGCCTCCGCATTTAATAACAGTGAAGAAATGGTGCCATCGCCGTCAGTTACATGCACAACCATCCCGGTTTTCAAATCGTATTCTTGGGCAGTTTCCAGCACTTGTTCCCAACCATCCGGTCTTTGCCAGCCGGTCCTGCTACTGGCCAGCAGGTTGCCGGCTCTATCTAGACTATACCAGCCTAATGCCAGTTCCCCGACGACATCTGTATTCCCGCGGTTGCTTTCAGGATATGGCCTGCCAAAAAGATTGGTCCAGCTACTGGTTTTGCTGTCACCCAAAGCGTAGAATCCTGTAACCGCCATCTTTTTAGGCGGGGAAATAATTCTGACAGTATTGTTCGGGGTATCCCAGACGACTTCGCAGTGATAAGCTTCACTAAAAAAACGCAAAGGGATTAAAGTCCTTTCGTTTTGAATGACCGGGGGCACATCCAAAGGAATGGGAACATCATTACAATAGGCGGTGTGATTGCCAATTTGCAGCCTAACGGCAGTTCCGCCACCGGTAGCACTGATCACTTGCGCACTGTCCTCCCAGCTAACAGCTACATTTAAGGCCTCCGCAATCGCGCGAAAAGGAACCAACGTGCGCCCGTTTTCAATTACTGGTAGCATATCAAAAACTACCGGCAGCCTGTCAATTAGTACCGCTATCTTCTGATGTCCACTTTTTTCTCCTTGAGCAAGCGACGGCAGTGCAAAACCAACAACTAGAACAATAACTAAAACAAATGTTATCAATAATCGCTTCATCAATAATATCCACTCCCTCTATTGGCAATATGTAGCAATAACGTTTTATTGATTATTAACAGGCAATTTATAGTATTTCTTTGGCGGTGATGTAAAATCCTGCCAGCCCGCTTGCAATTATTCTAAAAGAATGGGCAAAAAAAGGCCATCGACTATTTATCTACCAGGCTTTGACTCAGACTTTGACTAGTTATTGCCCGGCACCGTCACTTAAATTAAAAAGAAGGATTTTATTGCCGGTAAAAAGAATAGCGACAGAGGGGGGATCTTCTTGTTGTTGCTACTTATTTCCAGCATAGTATTGTTTTTTGTCGCTCGTGCGAATTACCTTCTTTTCCATGCCTTGGTAGAAGGTTTTGCAATTGTCGTAGCAGCCCTGATCTATGTATTGGCTACCCGTACTTACCAGCATTCCCGGAACAAAATTTTTCTTTTTTTGGGAATAGCCTATTTTCATGTTGCTGTTTTGGATTTCGCCCATATGCTTACATATAAAGGTATGGGTGTGTTCCCAGATTTTAGTTCCGATATCCCCACCCAGTTATGGATTGCCGGGCGTTTTGTTGAGGCGGCCTCCTTTCTAGCTATCCTGTTTTTACGGCAGAAAAGTATCAATCGCAGGACTACAACCGCTGTTTATTCCCTCATTACTGCTTCTTTACTGCTTAGCATCATGGTTTTTAGAGTGTTTCCGGCCTGTTTCGTGGAGGGCAAAGGGCTTACAACCTTCAAGGTGTTCAGCGAATATGTAATTATTTGTATTCTTCTGGGCAGTGCGTATACACTTTATTCAAATAAATACTTTGCCGGACAGGGCCTTTTTAATACCTTGGGGATAGCGATGATCATCACGGCAGCATCGGAGCTATCTTTTACGTTGTATACAGATGTTTACGGCATCGCCAACATGATCGGCCATATGCTTAAAATAGTCTCCTATTATTTTGTTTACACGGGTGTAGTAGCGCTGGGCATTGATGCCCCGTATAGCATGATGTCTGCTGAACTAAAAAATAGGGCATTAATTGACGAACTTACCGGTCTTTGCAACCGCAAGGGAATGCTAGATTTGATGGCAAAAGAACTACAACAAGTTGAACAGAAAAAAAGCAGCCTGGGATTATTAATGATCGACCTGGATAATTTCAAACCGATTAACGATCAGTATGGACATTTATGCGGCGATGAGGTTTTAAAAAAGTTCGCTGTTATTTTGCAGCATAACATTCGCGATAATGATCTAGCATGCCGTTTTGGCGGCGATGAATTTGTGGTGCTTGTGCGGGGTGTGGATGCCAATAGACTTGCACAGGTGCAGCAACGCATTCAGGTAGCTGCCGGGGATTGGATTGTAGAAAACGAAGCGCTTCAAGGCCTGGGTGTCAGCATTGGTACCTCTTTATTGCAGCCAGGACAAACCCTGGACGCTGACAGTATCATCAATATTGCTGACAAAAATATGTATGCTGAAAAACAAAGTAAAAAGGGTATGCCTTAAATGATATTTTTGGCCGCCAACACAAGACAGGGGGAAATAATTTGAAAAAGGCAAAAATTACTGTTATGAAAACGGCTTGCTGCAAAGATTTTATTGAAAATATTGTTTATAAAAACTTGGGATGACCGCTGTTTAGGGAGCTAAGGAAAAGCTACCCCCCGCCCCGCATGTTGTATGGCACCAGGCCATTGCTGGGTCATTATTAATAGGTTAATGCCCGGCACCATCCACCCCCCAAGTTTTTACATCAAAAATAGTGGTTCAAAAAACCTTGCTGCAACTCATATTTATTTCTAAAAAATTTTTCTAATCCAACTTAAAAATTGGGGAAAGAAGTTAGCCACTAACTTAACAAATACAAATTATTTTTATAATAGAAATAATCTATTGGAATTACTATTTTAGTTTTGTTAGTATCAGTGCAGGTTAGACTAAATAACCTGCTTTTTTTATGTCGTTTTCTTCACAACATGTGGACCGGTTCACTGCATAAAAGATTACTGTTCTGCCGTTCCAGGTCAGACTAAAAGGAGGGATTATTACCGGCTTTCTGTATTATGTAATTTTTTAGAGGGGGAAACAGGAAAAACTATAGGTTTTAAGTTCTGATTTAATTAGATTATTGAGGGGAGATGCTTTTTATGAAGAAAGTATTTGCATTGGTTATGATCCTGGCCATGTTATCATGCCTGTATGGTTGCAGCAGCAGCCCAACCGCGACAGGGGGAGAGGAGATACCCACCCTGTCTATTGCTTATGGAGATGATCTGCATTGTTGTATGTTTAATGTTGCAATGATCGATGTTGACTCCTTCATGGATAAAGTTTATCGCGTCAATCCTTTGAACGAAACCCAAGGGGAGCTGCTTAAAGACAGCGCTGTAATTGCCCGTTTTAATATTATCAGGGGGAAAACCGGTGCTGAATCTGCAACCATGATGGCTCAAAATAATCTAGACATAACACTATGCTCCAATACTGCCATGCAATGTGCCTATGATGTAGGTACAGATGTAAAGATTTTAACCCCCCTTCATACCAGCGGTGTTGCATTGGTTATGGCACCTGAAACCGATTTTTACGGTTTTGAGGCATTGAAAGAGCATATTCAAAATTTACAAGTACCTTTTAAAGTTGGGTATCCCTCAGCTATAAGTGGTCCAAGGATTATTACTGAATATGTTTTCAAGGAGTCTGGTTTCACTGTTACGGAGGATCCGGGTGATTTAAGTGCCGACATTTTAATGGTAGACCTGAAGGGTTTCCAAAATGTGACTTCTTCAATTGTTAGTGGAGCCGTAGATGCATGGGCAGGAACCTCACCGTACCAAGAAAATGCAGCGGCCCTGGGCGTGGGTAAAATCGTATTAAAACTTGAGGATTACCCCCCGCAAGGACACTGGAAGGATTTCCCTTGCTGCGTGCTGGCAGCCAGAACAGATATAATTGACGAGTACCCTGATGCAATTGAAGGAGTTGTCAGTGTGGTAGTTGACTGTATCGAATATGCCAATGGTAATTGGGAAGAGTTTGCCAAAATCAACTCTCCTGTAATTGGTTTTGATGAAGATGTAATATTAGCGAGTAATATAATTTATACCTCCGTGCCTTCCCAGGAATGGGTAGATGGTATTGAAATATATTTTGATTCAATAAAGTCCTTGGGTAAATTTGATAATCGCCTTAAAGAGGCTGACTTTGCTGTAGTAAAGGAAGAAATATTTGACTTTTCCTTTGTCGAAAGGGCCAATGCCCGCTAAAAATATACGGATACTTCATAAGATTATATTAAGTATATTAAGGGGTTTGCCTTTTATGAAAAAAAGGATCCATATATTAATTTTTCCTTACATTCTTCCAGTACTGCTTTTAATCATATGGCAAGTTTTTGCTTGGCGACTGCAAAACGCTGCAATCTTGCCTACTATTGGTAAAACGTTTAAAAATTTCATGCATGCTACTGATAACTTTATTGGTCTTGGCCCTTTACCGCGGAATATAAAGGTTAGTTTAATTCGGGTCTTGAGCGGTTATTCCGTAGGTGTGTTTATTGCCGTGCCTTTAGGGGTTTTAATGGGTTATAGCTCAAGCATCCAGCGTTTATTTGAAAACCTCATCAATGTTTTTAGACCTATCCCGCCCCTGGCATGGCAACCATTGGCATTAGCATTTTTTGGTATGTCAAGTATGGCCACTCTTTTTAAAATGCCCTTTGGGCAGCAATATGTATTTTGGGGCAACTTTAAAATAGCAATGGTATTTTTAATTGGAATAGGCAGTTTTTTCCCTGTTGTCGCTAACGTGACGTTTGGGGTGCAAAACGTAAGCAAAACGCTTATTGATTCTGCAAGGGTACTGGGTGCCGGGGAGAAGGATATTTTTTTTAAAGTCCTTATCCCGGCAGCAGCACCCAGCATACTTAACGGTTTGAGGGTAGGGCTGGCCATAGGTTGGTCCTGCTTGGTGGGAGCCGAAATGTTGCCGGGCAGCCTGGCAGGCGTGGGCTACCTTATTACCCATGCCTATGAACTGGCAAGAATTGATTTGGTCATCACCGGGATGATCTGTATAGGAGTGGTAGGTGCACTTTTGGATAGTATTTTTAGAATAATTTCTTTAAAATATTTTTCTTGGAAAAATTAAAGGAGCTATGGGGTTTAGATGAAGGAAAAGATCCGTGCCGATCACCTAAAAAAAGTTTTTTACAGTCAAAATGATAGGGAAGTTATTGCCTTGGCCGACATAAACCTTAGCGTGCAGGAAAACGAATTCCTCTGTATCCTCGGACCTTCGGGCTGTGGAAAATCAACTTTTTTGCGCATTGTTGCCGGTTTAGAGAAAGCCAGCTCAGGTACAGTATTCTATGAGGGAGAGGAGCATATAAAACCCCGCCGGGAAATCGGAATGATTTTTCAAAGTTATTCACTGATGCCTTGGCTCAATGTTTTGGATAACATTGCCCTTGGCCTGGATTTTGCCGGGGTACCAAAAGCAAAAAGGATTGCCTCAGCGAGGAAGTTTCTAGAGATGATCGAAATGGGCGATTTTGGCAAAGCCTATCCCCATGAATTATCCGGCGGTATGCAACAGCGTGTTGCCATCGCCCGTTCACTTGCTAATAATCCGGATGTGTTATTGATGGACGAACCTTTTGGGGCCCTGGATGCTTACACCCGTATCATTATGCAAAAAGAATTACTGCGCATTTGGGAACAACATAAAATCACGATCATTTTTGTAACCCATAGTGTTGATGAAGCAGTGTACCTGGCGGATCGCATCGTCCTCATGAGCAGCAGCCCCGGCAAAATAAAAAAGGACATGCCCATTACAATGCCCCGGATCCGGGAACGCAGCAATCCCCTTTTTGGTAAACTGACAGAAAAGTTACTAACCTTGCTGGAAAGGTAACAGGGAACAGTTTAAAACTACCGCAAAAGCCCCGAACCCTGTCATTCTGAATGAACGGAGTGAATGAAAAATCTTTGAAACAGTTTAGAACCAAGATTATGCGCTATCACAGTTTTAGGGGGTTGGATAACAGTGCCTGCTATACAGGTTGAAGATTTTTTGAAAGCACGGGAAGAACAAGTAATCAGGATCAAGGAGTTCAAGGAACAGGGGGGTAAGGTAGTAGGGGCCTACTGCGCTTTTTGCCCCCGGGAGCTAATCCTGGCAGCCGGGGCTATTCCTGTAGACCTTTGCGGCACCAGCAATGAACCTATTCCGGCTGCTGAAATAACATTGCCACGGAACCTTTGTCCCTTGATAAAGTCATCGTACGGTTTTGCGGTAACAGATACTTGCCCCTACCTTTATTTTTCCAATTTTGTGGTGGGGGAAACAACCTGCGATGGCAAGAAAAAAATGTTCGAACTGTTAAATAGGTTAAAGCCTGTGCATGTAATGCAGCTCCCTTACCAGATCGATAACAAGGATGCTTTTGAATTATGGACGGCGGAGATAAGAACCCTGCGGAAAAGGTTGGAAAGGGAGCTGCAAGTCGAAATCAGTGATGGGGACATTTGGAAGGCTATTGATTTGGTAAACCGGGAAACAGCTTCATTAAAGGCGTTCTGCGATCTGAACAGAGCAGATCCTCCTCCCCTAAACGGTTTGGAATTAATAGCCGTTTTGTGGGTAAAGGGCTTTAGTGTTGATCGTGAAAGTTCCATTAAAATGGTAGATAGGTTGGCGACGACTATTGTCCAGGGGAAGAAAGCAGCAGCTTCTTCAATGGACAATCATTCCTTTTGTTCTCATAATAGGGCAACGAAAGCCTATCGCCCCCGCATCCTGCTCACCGGTTGTCCCGTAAGCCTGGGCAGCGAGAAAGTAGTTCGCCTTATCGAGGAACTGGGAGGGGCCGTAGTAGCTATGGAGAATTGCAGCGTTTATAAGACCCTTCCTTTACAAACAGAGTTAGCCTTTGACGATCCGGTTAAAGCCCTGGCCCAAAAATATATTCAGACCCCTTGTTCATGCATGAGCCCAAATCCATACAGGATAGAACTTTTAGAGTGTATGATCAAAGATTTCTTGGTCCAAGGTATTGTAGATCTAACCTGGCAGGCATGCCATACGTATAATATTGAAGCTGTTGAAGTTCAGGAGTTGGCCAGGTTTAAGAAGATCCCCTACCTACATCTGGAAACAGACTATTCTACTGTAGATCTAGATGTTTTAAAAGTGCGTCTGGAAGCCCTGCTAGAAATGCTTCAAGGGTGACCTTATAGCTTATTTTGCGAGTGGTTGCTTTCACCCCGCACGGCAATGTACACGGGCATGCGTTTTGATCGCCATTGCGTAGTTTCACAGCTTCGTTTTCCCCGGCAGAGGCACCCGGAGACACAGGGGCAGACACCGTTATGCCATTAAACCCCTGCAAAAAATGCAGGAGCTATCAGCTTTTGCAATTTAGGCCATACGTTATGCCCCGGTGAGCCCCATCATCAAAATGTTTTTTTTCCTCTAAAGATATTTTAAGGTAATTGCTACCTGCTGTCACTCATTAACCCCGGGGACCACAGGAATTCCGCAAAAACAACTTTTTTTAAAGACTTTATAACAATAATTCCCATTTTAGAGTTGTTAAGACTTACCGTTTCCCTAAAATTTTCCTGTACAATTTGCGCAGGGCTAGAAACGATGGTTTAGCATGTTCGTCAAAGATATCATAGTAATAATTAAAAACTTCTAAGGAAATGTTGTCCAGGGGGAACCGCTTGACAGACATTGTTTCTTTTTTACTGGCTGCACCCTGAATGTTCCCGGCGAACCCCACTTCAAAGCCTGCTTCTCTGGCCAACTGAATTATTTCCAGGTTCACCACGCCAGCGGGATAAGCAACGGCGTTCACTTTTTCCCCTGTTAGCCAGCTGATTGCCTGCCTGGATTTCTGAAAATCTGCCAGCACCCTTGCAGGAGGCAAAGCCAGAATAGCCGGTTTCTCGTCAACTTCCCGGTGTAGATCATAGGAATGGCTTTGAAAATCGATTAACCCGGATTGGGACATCTCCTGAATTTGTACTGCAGTTAGTTTAGGGGTCCAGTCCTTTTCCGTTAACGCAAAATCTGGATCATGGTATTTTGCAATCAAAAATATAGTAGCCGGTATTTGTTTCTTTAGCAAATAGGGGTAAGCATAGTGGTATATACTTTCCCCCCCATCATCAAAGGTAAGTAGAAACGATTTGTCGGGCAGTTTCAGCCGGTTTTGTTGCCAGGCAATAAAATCGGTCAGGGTTATAGGTTCCCAGCCGTGTTCCAAAAGGGTGTTCAGTTGGCAGTAAAAATTTTCCGGATCAATAATAGGCCATTCCTGTGAACCTCCGGGTTTAAGTTCGTGATAGAGCAAAACCTCAACGCGTGGGCCGGGCGTCAAAACCCGGTTAATAAGATACCATGTTGCTGTAAGGAATAAAAGCGTTGCGATTAGCATAATTGTTGTTTTTCTTATTTTCATAGGCTACACCCAAACCAGGATAAATATATTGTTCCGGCGCTTTCAAGAATTTTCTTACAAAGCCACATCTAAAAACATCAAAAACAGTTTTCCTATTTGGCTGAAGACAATTATTAAAGGGATGGCAGCTAAAATCATCAACCATCTCCTTTTAGTTTTTACCCCGGCAATCAGTATTAATGATCCAATGATGAGCATTGCTGTTATTCCTAAAATTGTCATTTGAACCTTACCCCCTGAATGAGCAATGCTTTTTACGGTTGTCAAATGTCCCCAAATACCAATTATGGGCAATAAATGTTTAACTATTTCATGCTTGTTGATATATATCTCAAAAAACCGGGATCTTTCCTTTATAATTCTCCGCTCTTGCCATAAGTTCCCCCATCCAAAAATAAATTTGCCTCCCCCGGTAACTTGCGGCATCGTATCACTCCGTTCTACATAGAAGCCATGCCCGGCCAACGTCAAACATTAAAGCGGAAGTTGATGATGTCGCCATCCTGGACAAGGTATTCTTTCCCCTCAAGGCGAAAGAGGCCTTTCTCCCTGACAGCAGCAGTGCTACCTAAACGATAAAGATCGTTGTAATGGAAAACCTCCGCGCGGATAAAACCACGTTCCAGGTCGGAATGGATTTTGCCGGCTGCTTTTTGGGCTGTTGTGCCCTTCCGGATTGTCCAAGCTTTCACTTCATCTTCTCCTACGGTAAAAAAAGAGATAAGCCCGAGGCGTTCGTAAGCGGCACGGGCAAGGCGGGATGTGCCTGATTCTTGTAGTTGCAGGTCTTTCAAAAATTCTGCCCGCTCTTCTGGCTGTAGTCGATTGATTTCCATTTCCACCTGGGCACAGGTTTCGATCAGGGCAACCTTATTGTTCGTAGCAAATGAAATTACTTTTTCCTTTTCTGGATAATTCCCGGCAATAAATTGATGCTCATCTAGATTCAGCACAACCATGAAAGGTTTTTTCGTAAGAAGGTTGTATTCCTCCAGTAGTAATTGTTTTTCCCCGCTCAGACTAATGCTACTCAAAGGTTTTTCCTCCACCAAAACAGAAAGAATTTCTTGGAGTAATGCAAGCTGAAATGCACCATCCTTAGGCGGCTTTTTTGCTTCGTTAATGTGCTTGATCCGGGTTTCTAACAAGCCTATATCGGCCAACAGCAACTCTAGCTGAAAGTCAAGCAGCTCTTTTAAAGGGGTAGGGTTGCCGACGGCCTCATTAACCGACGTTGTTTGGAAGGCCCGCACCACCTGTACAAGTACATCTGAACTCCGAATTTCGTCGAGCAATCTGGCAGTAGCAGCCCGGTTGCCATTATTAGAACGTACCCCCGGTATATCTTTAAACTGTATCTGTGTAAAAGTGGTCTTGCGTGGCTTAAATAATGTGGAAAGAAAATCAAGGCGCGGATCCGGTACAACAGCATTGTTCTGGTATACTTTCCCACAGCTTTCAAATCCTGTTACGCATTCTGATCCTGTCAACAGATTAAAAAAAGTAGTCTTTCCCCCGAAAGGTGCTCCCATTAGTCCTATCTGCAATTTTTGCCCATCTCCTGTTAGATCTACTAGTGTTATGCAAAAACTAAATTATATATCTTAATTTTACTGTAATGCTCTTGATTTTTCCATCCCTGGTTTCAATAAAATAAAGAATCTTTTGGTCCGCGGAGGGGAGGGAAATATTACCTATTTTCTTCCCCTTTTCTTCCCCCCCCCATCCAAATGATAATCACATCAGGAAGACGGGGGGAACCATCAAATGGTTACCACCGTCTTTGTTATGTAGTTACTAAATATTATTACTGGAAAGGTGCGGTTAATATGAAAAAAGTTGGATTGTGCAGTTTAGTTGCTTTGCTGGTGGGGCTTACAGTGCTGGCAGCAGGGGCACCAGCGGCTGGAGCACCTCCTGACGGAGCGAAAATAGGGGCGCCTATGATAAGGGCACCTGCGCTCCTGGTGGATGGCCAATTTCAAGAGTTGGCATCACCGCCCTGTTGGGAGCAGGGATCAATAATGGTACCATTGAGGGATCTTGCTGCATACCTGGCGGCGAACTTTCAATGGAATGAAGCCGAAGGGACAACCTGGATTCAGAAATATGGGTGCACAATTTTTTTCCGGCTGGCAACGGGAGAAATACGTAAAAACAGCGAGCTAGTTTCCGCCCCGGTACCCGCCCGGTTGATCAACGGAAGGTTTTATGTGCCGCTGCGCTTCGTTGCGGAAAATTTGGGGACAACTGTGCTCTGGGAGGGGAACACCCGTAATGTTCAGATTATAACCGGTGAACGCCATGCCCCTCCCGAACGGGTCAGTGCTCAAACATTTAACGCCATGGTAGCCTATACCGATCAAGGGAATTTATGGCTGCTGGATGGGCGGGAGCCGGGCGCTTTGCCCAAACAGCAAACTGATACCGGCTTTGTGGAGCTAGTTGGCTGGTCTTTTGATGGTACCTGGCTTGCTTATAAACAGGCTAGCGATCAGTATGCACCGGCCTATTTATGGGTGGTGAGTGCTGATGGCAGCAGGGCCAGGCAGGTGGATGCAGAACCGGTTGGCGACGACCCGCGCTGGTCACCCGGGTCCAACAAGATCGCCCATACGATTATGCAGGAAAGCACTGACGGCTACATTCCCGCCGGGATAGTAAAATGTGCTGAAATTACAGCGGAAGAAATCCAAGTCAACACCCTGGTGGAAGAAGATGTGGTTATGATTCCAGCTTTGGCCTGGCACCCTGAGGGGAAAAGCCTCGCTGTTTCTTTGCCGCGCACGAAAGGAAAGCCGCCCAGATTGGAACAAGTAGATCTCACCGGTGAACAAAAGACGCTTTATACCCTGGAAGAGGAAGCAGCCCCCGATCTGGAAAGCCTCTACCCCTGGGCCTTGATCGGTCTCCAATGGTCACCGGATGGACACTACCTGGCCTCTCATCTGCGGTTAAACTCCGGCTCCCTCACTGCCGATGCAGTAGAAACCGGCGTGCTAGATGTGGAAAGCGGACGATTAATAAGCCTCAGCACCGGCCTGCGCTACCCGCAATGGCTAGCCTTTTCCCCGGATAGTGCCAAACTGGCCTACATTGCCGGCGTAGGCCGTGATGTTATCTATAATAAACGGTTAGAACTGGTTGAACTTGCCAGTGGCCAGCTTTCCGATTACAGTCAAAACGATTATGCCGATGCCCAGCCGAAATGGTTGCCGGGCGAACCACAGGAACTGCTCTTTTGCCGTGGGCCCGGGGCAAAGACCTTCCCCAATTCGAACACCTTGCCCGGGGTTTTGATGCCCGGCCAGCGGATCTATAAACTGGACTGTAAGGGGGACCCCAAAGCGGTTACAGCAGGCCCACCATCCACAGCCGACTATTACCCCAGCCCATCGCCCTCCGGCAAGGAGATGATCTTTCTAAGATTAGAGCGCTATGATCAGGGCTCTTTATACCTCCAACCAGTCGATGCCCCGGAAAAAGCTGTAGAGATTTTACGCGGCTTGCGCGGCGAACCCGGCTACTATGGCAACTATTACCCGGAATGGGTGAGTGTATACTGGTTTAAGCAATTAGAACCAACAGATTTTTAAGGCCATTTTCAAATTCTACCGGCGAAGGGAGGCAATCAGGCGCTGGGGCTTTAAAACCATAGTAAGGGCATCGTCAATATTGTTAACCACTAGATCGGCAGCACAGAGGGTTGCTACTGCACAACCTTCCGGGCCTAAAACCGCAATACCGATGACCGCCTTTTTCAACATTCCGGCATCGTTTATTCCATTGCCCACTGCCATTGTTTCAGCAGGCCCTGCAAAGTCTATAAAATTTACCTTGGCCGCAGAGGTATTATCGCCGGAAACAATTTGTTTATTTATGTAGTTTTCCAGGCCTATCTGCGAAACCGATCCTAAGGTATCGGCAGTTAGGATGTAAACATCCAAAATTCTTGCTACTTTTTTTAAAAGGGAACGGGTTTTTGCGTCTAATTTGCCATCTACTGTCAGGGTACCGTTTAAATCAAAAATTATTTTTTTGAGTTTAAAGGCACCCTTGCCCGGAATTTCTAGTTTTAAAGCCATATCATCACCCCATAGTTGGTTTTAGTTTTTCAATAGCATCATAGGGGCAGATCATAGGGGCAGATAGGATTGTCTGCCCCTATGATGCTATTTCCCCAAACAAAATACTAAATCGTATATTTTAGTTCTTCTGTAATGCTCTTTATTTTCCCATCCTGGATTTCAATAAAATAAGGAATCTTTTGGTCCGAAAGTGTGATCTCATTTAAATGATGCACACTGAGATGCTTCAGAAATTCATCAAGACTTGCAGTAGTATACCGTAAATTTCCGGCGTCTTCCTTTACAAAAAGGTAATTTATATCTGTAAAAGTATATTTAACCTCATCTGTTAACTGAAAGGTTTCTATTTCTTTGTTTTTATTAATAATAATATATCCATTGGGCAGATCATTTTTATTTAAGCCCAGTTCCTTTACCCTTTTCTGGTTTTTCCATTCTACTATTTCGACTTCATTAAAATAAACCGTATTGTCTTTTATTATTATATACCCGGCTAAAGGTTGTATTTCATCCCAGTCATCATAGTACAGTCCGTATAGTTCCGGAGAATTTAGCTTTGTTGTGATTTCAATACGATGAACCCCATCAATTTTCCCATAGTCTACTTTTTCCCCGAAAATCTCACATATAAACCTAAGCGGCACGTATGTTTTTTCTTTGCAGGTATAGGGCATCGAATCCAATACTGGTTTTCCATCTGGCAAATAATCCAAATATCTTTCTTCACCATTAACCAGCGCTACTGCCTTATTTAATTTCATTTCAACCTCTGTTCTTTCATCATTGAGCCAAACACTTTGTGAAGCAATTTCCTCCGTGTATTCTGGATTATGCCCATTATAACCTAAATACTTGGACATAAATCTTTCTGGTACAAAAGCCCTTCCTGTTGTTAATAACATAGGTTCTCCGATGAATGAAAAGTCTACGGGGTTACCATCGATCGTAACGACCAATTTTTGATCGTCTACTGCTGGAACTCCGGAAGCATTAACCAGTTGTACTGTTGATAGAGCTATAATCATAACTAACATGATTATAGTAAGATAACGTTTCATCACAAGATCTTTGGTCTTCATAAAGAAATCCTCCTTCAAACAGTCCCTTAAAAAAGGAAAATGGTCAGATCAGTCTAAACAACAGCACCGACCAAAGTGCATAGGAGAAAATTTTGGGTGCTTTTTTAAACAGCAGCCGGGTCAAGTTCACGAACAAAATAATATAGCGGGATGTAGCGCTCATCTTGCGGACCTGTTGAAACAACTGTCCAACGGCTAGGCCTCCTCCCTGTGTTTATCGGTGATCCCTTGTAGTTCTTACATTTCTTCTGCGCTAAGCTTTTTATTTCTAACAAAACAAACCGTTAGTAGCAGTTGCCCCCCTCAACGGCGGGCTTTGGTGATATAGCCTAACGCAAAACCGCCGGTGAAGATTATTGCCGCAAAAATAATTGCTGGAACTAGCGCGGCTTTTAACGGATTTCCAGAAACATATATGGAGTTGGGGCCGTCGGCACCACCGGTAATCCCCAGGGATGAAGGGGACTTTGCTTGACTTTGGCCCCCGGAACCTTCACCGGCAATTTCGGAGGTTGCTGCGAGTATTTTGGGCAACCCGGCGATGTAGTTTTCCAGCTCTTTCTTGTCCTCGCCAGGCATTTTTTCATCAACGATACCGTATTTTTGCAGCAGGTATTCACCACAAAGCTTGTTTCGTGGAGAAGAATCTCCCGCGCCTGGAGTAATTTCTCCCTGCCGCGGGGAACCGGGGACAACAAAGCGCCCCTGTGCATAGCTGGGCCGAACTTCTTCCTGCCGCGGAGAGCCGGGTGAACTCAGGGCAATTACTCCCTGCGGTGAAAGCGGTTCAAAACATGACCTTCTTTCCACCAAAAACAGCAACACTGTGTCACCCCATGCGTCAAGATCGTATTGTGTAGAAACAGAGGGTTGTTCATTTTTTGCCCCCGGTGTGGCCACAAATAACAAAGAACTGGCGGCATCGCCTTTTAGGAAATATTCTGCGTCCACTTCCCAGTAGGTTCGCCAGGCGCCTTCTTCTTTTTCCGTCCCAGAGATACCTTTAATAGTACCGATCACGATCAGGTCTGACTGTTCCACCAACTCTTCGGTAGAAAAACCCACCCAACAGGCCCCTACCGGAAAAGCAAAAAAAAATGCGGCAAGCAGAACCATCGCCAACAACGAAAAAACAGCCTTCACAATTAATTCCTCCTTATAAAACAATAGAAAATGTGCAGGGACTCTTTGTTTAAAAGACGCAAGGAACCAACTTTTGGTTCCTTGCGTCTTTCCTATGTCGCTTTTCTATGATAATGTCATAGCTGAAACAGCCAATCAAAACATTCGGGTTGGAAAAAAATTAATTAAAAAGGCTGAAACCAATAAAGAAACACAAAGGCCTTGGCTTACCGGCCGTTCAAGGAGCGAAAAATCATGCATTTGAAACACGTTGTTTTAGAGCTGGGAACCAGTACCAGGGAAGCGCTTTATGATATTACCGCGCAAGTTCGCGCCGAAGTAGAGCAAAGCAATATAAAAAATGGGCTTGTTTCGGTTTCCGCCCAGGGGGCTACAACCGCTATTATGATCCAGGAAAATTGGGATGAAAGCGTGCAAAATGATGTGATCATTTTGCTACGCCAGTTGATCCCCCGCGGTAGCTGGGAACACGATCGCCAGGATGGCAACGCCGACGCCCACCTCAAGGCAGGGTTGGCCGGCCCCGGGGAAACTATTCCCCTGGTTGATGGCAGCTTGGGTCTTTCTACCTGGCAAAATATTTTTTTCTGTGAATTTGATGGACCCCGGAAAAAACGCCGCATGTCCAAGGCAGGATAGTTCTGCGGTTTTAAGCAGCATTGTAGTGGCATCTTCTTCTTTTGGCCAGATAAAATGTCCTCTTTCCAGACGTTTGAAGTACAACCAGAAGCCATCACCGTCCCACTCAAGGATTTTGAGCCTGTCCCTGCGCCTGTTGCAGAAGACAAATAATGCGTCTGAAAACTGATATGAAAGCCGCTGATTTCTATCTCCAGCGCCCTTTCCATTTGCCGGGCCTCTGCCGGTGCAAGCTGAAGCCAACCGCTTGGTGTGGCACCCACGGTTTCTTCTTGTACTGTAAGTTCTGTACATGCCTTATTTCTAAGTTTCCTTTGCCAGTAAAAATATTGACTTTTACTTATTCCCATCACCTGGTGTATTCATAGCGGCTTTTGTTCCTGGTGGCCATTAAAAAATCATCCAGCATAGACAGGATTTCTACCATTGCTTGTTGAAATGTTTCTAGTACAGAGCTTCATAGTAACCGTTCAATTTCATGGATGTTTAATCTAATCTGTTTGTTCATTCTTGAAAGGCCTCCGTTCCTCCTGGTATTGGTGATGCTTACCTTTTCTGGAACGAGGTTTCTCTTTTCCTGCTAAGACCTAGTTTTTTAAAAAAACTTCCCCCTCCCGCTAACATTTTACTCATAGTCTTTTAATTCCTAACAACTATTATGTAGAATAAAAAAGCCGGGGCTGTCTCAAATTAGTGAGATCGCCTCGGATTTTTGTTTGCTAGAACACTGAACGGTTTGGGTTGGTACCTGGTACTACACAACAGAACCGCCCTGTGAGTTGTTCCTAAAGCAATTAACGATAGATATCTAAAAATGTCTCTATTGGAATATCTTCATCTAAGGAATCCCAATGAATACCTTTAGGAGACAACCTATATTTAGTCCTTTGTTCCGGAGATGCGGAATGTAGTATCGGAAACCAGTTCAATGGTGTATGAATAATTCTACCATCTGTTAGGTTTAAAGTTATTATTTCATTATCAATTTTTACTTTTGAGATACTTGTGGGTAAAAAGGGACGTCGGAAATGATCCTTTAGTTTAGTTTTAACCATGAAATTCCCTCCATTATTTTGAAATTAATTCTTCATTTTTTAATACTAATTTTTCCAATTTGTTTAATTCCCTAGTACTAAAGCCATAGCTTTCTGCTAATTTAACAGGTTCTATCCAGAATTTAGCTGTATTGTTTCCTTCTTCAATATGAATATGCGATCTTTCTTCTTCCCTGGTGTAGAAGAAGAACCTGTACGGGCCAATACGTAATACTGTTGGACTCATTTTCTCACCATTAATTTTTCATTCAATAAGTAATTAACTTAATTGTAGCAGGAATCCTGTTCTTTTTCAATGATCCCGTCTTTAGGAGTTAGCACCAGAAATCTTTAGGATGTAATCATACATAAATCG
>CAZRVU010000036.1:0-17065 GCA_964603615.1 uncultured Desulfovibrionaceae bacterium | reverse complement strand
CAGGGCGGAAACTATGGAAAGCGGAGAGATTAAAATGTTTTTGTCCGCAAAACCTTCACGCAAAAGTTTTAATGAAAAATCTGTGATTTCCTCTCTTCTGCTTCCCTGCTGTTCGCTTGGATCTGAAATTTCTATGGGTGTTAAGTCGCTTTTTTGAATATTATCCATTAAATTTGCAGTGTTTTTTGGGATTGGCGCCGCACATGCGGAAAGCAGCAGGCTTAATAACATGATAACCGCCGAAATACATTTTTTCATAGTCTGTTTCATAGTTTCTTTCCCCCTTTTTAATAAAATGACGCTCTGTCACGAAAAAAAGTTCCTTTTTCTCGTTTTTAATAGTATTTCTTACTGCATTTCATCCCAATTATATATTCCAGATTTGCTTTGTGGTATACTATGTATAAAATTTCTGAAGGAGTCTAAGTTAATGAATTCAAGTCAAGAACCGTCCCCACTTGAATTATTGGCTATCTCATCCAGCCCCCGTCGCCGCGGCAACAGTGAACTGTTGTTGGAAGCGTTTAACCGGGGCCTGCAAAAAGAAGGATGGAACGTTACCACCATCCGCCTCTGCGATCTGAAGTTCAGCCCCTGCAGGGCCTGTGAGCAATGTGCAACTACCGGTAACTGCGTTGTGCCGGATGATCTGCAAAAAATTTACCCGCTGGTCGTCTCCGCCGGAGCCATAGTGCTCGCCACACCAGTATATTTTGGCACCTTGTCTGCACAGCTCAAAATGTTTATTGATCGTTTTCAGTGCTGGTGGCATGCCAAATATACGCTGAACGAACCCCGGGTGAAGTTGGAAGAAAATAGGCCGGGTTTTTTGATATGTGCAGGGGCCTTAAAAAACAAGGCTTATTTTGAAAATGCTTTAGCGGTAACCAAGGTTTTTTTTCATTGTATTAATTACCACTATGCCGGTTCTCTTTTCTACCCCGGCCTCGATAAAAAAGGTGCAGTGCAGGAACACCCGGAGATGCTGCAAAATGCTTATGAAGAAGGTCGCCGCTTTGCAATAATTCCCGGCCAGTAAAAACGCTGGAATATCTGCACGGGGGGTTTTAGGGCATTTTAAACTAACTATTTGATGCAACCCCGAAAATGCATGCCGGCAGTATTTATATCCTTCCGCTGGTGCTGCCAAAAAAGGGCAGCATGGTGGCCCGCCCTGGAGACAGTACCTCAATATTTTCGCCCCCCCTGACGGTGCCGCTTACTTGTGATCAGTCCGGGGAACTGCCCTGGCATAATAAAATAATTACTTCAAAGCCTCCTGAAAGATTATACTGGAAAGGCCGCTTTAACTGTTCCTTTGACGGCCCTATCACCACGAAGTATTATTTAGTCATAACCACACCGCCATGCACCCGGCTACATAATTCTAATTCAAGTCAGGAACCACCCCCGGTGCATTCTTTAAAAAGTATTTATATCCCCTATTATTAGCAGGAAATAATGCTATTATATAGAATATTGTCATTATTGGGCTGATCAAGCCTAAAAAACTTCGGGCGGCTTAAGCGCCTTGGAAAGGAGAAATATGAAATTAATCACTTTTGATTTTGAAGGTACTTTGGTAGATTTCCACTGGAAGTTGGAGGAGGCGGAGCATGAAACATTAGATCTTCTTGTCGAAAAAGGTATTTCCCGGGAAATATTTGGCAGCACAAACTATGATGATATCTATAATACCGTACAAGAAAAAAGTTCGGACTGGGGTTTCCCTGTTGGCCATTTAGTTTCATTATTAGATGATCTTTACGATAAATATGACCTTGATGCCGCATCGCGCTGGACAATTTGGGATGGTGTCGAGCATGTATTGGATCAACTAAAAGATTATAAAACAGCCCTTATTACCAATGTAGGTAAAAAGGGCTTGTTAAAGTTTCTTGCTAAAAATAATCTTCAGGATAGATTTGGCATGATTCTCTCAAGAAATGATATGCGCCTGTTAAAACCACACGGCGAGGGGCTACTGCGGATTATCAATTGGGCACGGGTAAAAAAAGAGGAGGCCATACATATCGGGGATAGCCTTTCCGACCTTTTTGCCGCCAGAAATGCCGGTATAAAAACTGGCATCATCCTTGGCGGTCAGCATACACCGGATGTGCTGCTACGGGAAAAACCAGATCTCGTTATCGATAAAATAACAGAGTTGCCTTCCGCCTTAAAAACAATAAACCGATCATAAATAAAACTGAACTACATTTTGCTTTCTTCACCCTATTTGCACCGCCTTATAAGGATGGCCCAAAGATCTATTTTAAAAATAACGTTTAATATTTCTTTCCCCCTGATGGTGCCGCTATTTAAGGCAGCATAGCGGCTTACCTAGTAAGTATAAAGGTCTATTGGATTACTGCCGCTTCTTAATACAATGCAATCCGATCGCTCTTTGACAATAATAAAACTAGGCCTTTAAATTTATTCCCCCAAACCAAAGGAGGGAAACTATCATGATTATAAAGTTGGATAAAGAAGGAACTGTTGAAAAACTAAAGTACTTTTTGGAAATAATGGTTGCAGATGCAGATACATCAGGAATTCTTATTCTAGCTTGTGAAGCAAATGGTTTTACCCCTAAAATGGTCAATGAACTTTTTGAGCAGTGTAATAAACCAATTTTTGGGGGGATTTTTTCTAGAATTATTTATAACAGGGAAAAACTGCGGAAGGGTACTATTGTTGCCGGTATCTACCAACCTGTAACCACTACAGTCATAAAAAATATCAGCAACATCATTGATCTAGATGCAGCCTTGGAACAGGCCTTTGAGCAACAGTACCTAATTAATAAAACGATTTTTGTCTTTGTCGATGGTCTTAGTCAACGCATCTCCGAACTGATTGAAAGCACATTTAATTACTGTGGGCTTTCCCCCAATTATATTGGCGGAGGTGCCGGTTCAATAACTATAAGACAGCCCTGCATAATCTGCAATAAAGGGTTATTAGAAGATGCGTCCGTTTTTGCTCTGACAGATATAAAAAGTGGGATTGGGGTTGCTCATGGCTGGGAGCCTGTGGTCGGCCCCTTAAAGATAACCGAAGCAGAGCAACAAACAATTATTTCCTTAAACTGGCGCCCGGCATTTGAAGTATACAGAGGAATAGTGGAAAAGCTGTCCGGCAAATCTTTTGATAATACTGATTTCTTCCAATTGGCCAAGGAGTTTCCCTTTGGGATTGTAAAGATGTCCCAGGAAATGGTGGTTCGCGATCCTATTGCTGTAGATGATAACAAATTGATCTGCGTTGGAGCAATTCCTTTAAATTCTTTTGTCTACATACTAAAAGGGGATAAAGATTCTTTGATTGCCGGGGCAATTAGGGCCCGTCAATTGGCCGAAGCATCTTATTGGCAAGCAAACAGCGCCAAAAAAGACAGATCACTTACCACTTTTTTTATGGATTGTGTTTCCAGGGTTCTTTTTCTTCAGTCTGCTTTTGATCAGGAACTAGAAGCAGTACAGATGGAATACCCTCTCTTGGGAGCGTTAACCCTGGGGGAGATCGCCAATACGGGAAGAAATTATCTTGAGTTTTACAATAAGACCTCTGTAGTCGGGCTTTTGGAGGACTAAAAATGGATACGATTATCTGGAGCCATATTTTGTACGAGCTATCTCTTTCTGTGAGCGGCGAACAAGAGTTAGACAAACTTGTCAACAAAGCCACTTATACTTTTTTAAAAAAGTTGGACTGTGCTTATGCCAGCATCTTACAGTATAAAGATGACTATTTGGACCCCCTTTGTGTTATTCCCCGTGCAGCCCTTAATGAACCTGTTTTCAATGAAATAATTAATACATATTATGAAAAAATGATGCAAGGTGAAGACAAAAGATATATTGTTTTAAAAAAAGATCTAAATAACTATGGTTTTTCACTGCAAAATTTCGGTTTGTTTATAATGGGGATCAACAATCCTATTGAAGAAATTTTTTTAAAAGAACTCTTACCTATTATTAGTACGCTTGCGCAAAACTGTTTTTTTGCTCTCGATATTGCCAAAAAGCAACACGCTATAAAAACCGAGTTAAAAAAAGAACGTCATCTGCTAAGGGTTATTCTTGATACCATCCCAGATCTTATTTTTTACAAAGATATGAAAGGGGTTTATAAAGTAGCAAACAAAGCTGCAGAAAGTTTTTCATCTCTTAACCCGAAAGAAATTATCGGATTTACTGATTGGGATATTCATTCCCAAGCGGAAGCAAGTAAATCCATAATGATGGATCGGAAAATTATAGAATCAGGCCATGCCCACCGTTTTGAAGAGCAATACAAACATTGCGGTGGCTACCAGGTTCCTTTTGAAGTGATCAAAGTGCCTGTTTATGATACAGAAGGCAATAATATGGGGATAGTTGGTATCTCCAGGGATATCACGGAACGTAAACATTATGAACAACAATTAGAGTACACCAGTGCACACGATCAACTCACCGGCCTTTATAACCGCCGGTATTTGGAAGAAAAAATTGAGCGGCTAGATACTGTGCAGCAATTGCCTATCTCCATTATTATGGGCGATCTCAATGGCCTCAAACTGGCTAATGACATCTTTGGTCATCAGGAAGGAGACAATTTAATCATCAGAACTGCAGAGATCATTAAAGAATCCTGCCGCCAAAGGGACCTTATTGCCCGCTGGGGCGGGGATGAATTCGTTATCTTCCTGCCACAAACCGGGGCTAAAAGCGCTGACGGGATCTGCCGGCGCATTAAAGAAAAATGTAATTCCCAGAAAAGTGGATACCTGCAGGTTGGCATTGCTCTCGGCCGGGCTACTAAAAATAAAACCACAGATAGCATCTGGCAGGTATTAAAAGAAGCCAATGAGAGGATGTTCAGCGACAAATATATGCATGCCCAAAACTATAAAAAAGCTGTTGTCTCCTCTCTTAGGTCAGCCCTTTTGAAAAAGAGTATGGAAACGGAAGAACATGCCGAACGGTTAAAAATAGTATGCCGGAAAATCGGGATTAAAATGAAACTAAGTACCAGTGAACTGAACAAACTGGAACTACTGGCTATTCTTCATGATATTGGTAAGGTAGCAATTAAAAAAACCATATTAATGAAACCTGGTCCCTTAACCAAAGAAGAGTGGATTCAAATGAAAAAACATCCTGAAATAGGCTACAGATTCGCCAGGGCAGTACCGGAGTTATCCCCTGTTGCTGATTATATCCTTTCCCACCATGAACGCTGGGATGGCAAAGGCTACCCCCGGAGAATAAGAGAAGAGGATATTCCTCTTTTATCCCGGATCCTGGCAGTTGCCGATGCCTTTGATGCCATGACCAATGACAGGAGTTACCGCAAAGCAATAACTATGAAGGAAGCATTAACCATTATTAAGAAAAATGCTGGAACACAATTTGATCCCCAAGTGGTAAATGTTTTTTGCCAATTATACACTGCAGAAAAAGATGACATCCAATTGTAAAACAAACCCCAAGTTTTTCCGGCAATTTCTTATTGTATGACAACCTTTTCCGACAATTTTTGCTTGAGGATTTTACCTGTCACGCTTTTGGGCAACTCCGAAATGAATTCGATGGCCCTTGGCACTTTATATGCGGCAATTCTATTCTTACAAAAAGCAATTATTTCATCTGCAGCGGCTTGCATGTTTTCTTTTAAGACGATAAAAGCTTTAGGAATTTCTCCCCTCGTTTCATCAGAAACCCCAACGACAGCAACTTCGTAAACAGCAGGGTGAGTATATAGCAACTCTTCGATTTCCCGGGGATAAATGTTATAGCCCCCACAAATAACCATCTCTTTCTTTCGTCCCACAATATACATATAACCTTCCCGATCCGCATAGGCCAAATCCTCTGTATGAAACCATCCATCAGCAGTGAAGGCTGCGGCTGTTTCTTGCGACATTTCCCAATATCCTTTAAACAACCCCGGGCCCTTAACTAATATTTCCCCGACCTCTCCAGCAGGTACCTCTTTGTTGGCATCATTCACGATCCTAACCTGCCAGTTATGTGGGGGCAAACCTATGGAGCCAGGTTTTACGTGACCCAGTCGTTCATACGTACAGGTAGTGCTAGTTTCGGTAGAACCATAGCATTCACAATAACCCACGCCAAAGCTGTCCTCTACTTGGGATATTAGTTCTTCCGGCATAGCTGCGCCAGCAGATTGTGCAAATCTCCAACTGCGAAGGTCATATTTTTCCTTATTATTCCAATAATGATACAGCATTTGAATATACATAGTAGGAACACCGCAAAAATGTGTTATCTTATATTTACTAATCCATTCCAGGGCTTTATCTGGAAAAAAACGTGGCAGTGTCACCACTGCTGCCCCTTTATAAATAGGGCCTAAAACCCCAAAAACAAAAAAGACATGGGTATAGGGCGTGGCAGGAAGAAAACGGTCTTGATCATTAATATGCAAGACATAGTGGGCCATCAAGCGTGCCTGTTCCCAAAAATTGGAGTGTGTTAACACCGCTCCTTTTGGAGATCCCGTGGTGCCGGAGGTGTACATTATTGTTACAGTATCATCTGGTGCACATTCCAAAATTTCTAATTGATTATACTTGTTGTCTTCGATCAACCGGGAAAAACTATGGGTCCCGTTTCCTATTTCTTCTCCGGTAACGATCAGGTGCCTGATGGTGGGTAGTTGATCCAAAATACCTAGTACATTTTCTTTAGCTTCTTTTGCTGGAACAATAAATATACTGGCTCCTGCATTATTGATAATGTACTTTATTTCCGTGCTTTTATACATTATATTTAAAGGCACAACCACTGCACCAATGCGGGTAACCGCAAAATATGAAATTATATATTCCGGACTATTTGGTAAATACAAGGCCACGCGATCGCCTTTTTTTACCCCCAATTGAGATAAAGCGTTGCCCAGGCAGTTAATTTTTAAGTTAAATTCTTGCCAGGTGAGCACTGCATCTTCCGAAATGATTGCCTCCCGATCCGGGTTACGGCCGGCATGTATCTCCACCATTTTGGATATGTTCATTTTATTTCCTCCTTTTATTTGTTCTTCTTAGTCTCTCATTTTTTGAAGGACAGGGTTCACCGGAACATTGTTAGGAACTGTGTTAAGACCTGGCATTGATGCCCAGTAATTCGTGGCCAATGGTCAGTTTGTGCATCTCCCTGGTGCCCCCAAGAATAGTAGCCAGGATTGAATCGCGATAGTGCCGTGCCACAGGGTAATCATCGGTGCAACCGTAAGCACCATGTATGCGAATGGCCTCCTCCGAAGCCTTTACGGCAAGATCGCTTGCTAAAAGTTTGGCGGCTGAAAGTTCTTTGCCATGAGGCAGATTCTTACTTTTCAAATCAGCAGCATAGTATACCTGCCAGCGCACGGCCATAAGTTCTGCAGCCAGGCTGGCAATCGTATCCTGGATCATCTGGAATGAACCGATAGGCTTTCCAAATTGTACACGTTCCTTGGCAAATTCCACGCAGGCATCCAGGCAACATTGGGTCATGCCCAAAGCCCCGGCAGCAATGAAAAGGCGAGCGGTATCAATGCCGTAAAGAGTGATATTTAAGCCCCGGCCAATTTTGTTGATGAGGTTGTCCCGGGGAACCCGGCAATCTAAAAAGCTGAGGTTACACAAATCTCCAGCAAGATCCCCCACCATACCAATCGGCTGTCTTGAAAAACCGGGAGTATCAGTATCTAAAGCTATTAGGGCAATCCCTCTCCACCCTAAACTCTTATCTGTCTGGCAGAGCACCAAAACTGTACTTGCTTGAACGCCACTAGTAATAAAATTTTTTGTACCATTAATAACCCATTCATCCCCAACTGCTTCGGCCCTGGTTTCTATAGCCCCGGCATCGCTACCCGCCGCGGGTTCGACTGCCCCCACAGCTATAATGGTTTCCCCGCGGCAAAGCGGCGGAAGATATCTTTGTTTTTGTTCCTCGCTGGCACCTAAATTAAGAATGGTTGCAGCCAAAACACCATGACCCAGGGCCGTTAGGGTCTGGGACCAACTTACATAACTGAGCTGCTCCCAGATGAGAGCCGCAGCCGTATAATCGTAGCCAGCACCCCCGTATTGTTCCGGAATGTGTATGCCGAGCATACCCAATTCACCCATCTTTTTTGTAAGATCACGGTTTATTTCACGTTTCTCCTCATATTCACGGATTGTAGGCAACATCTCTTTTAAGGCAAATTGCCTGGCATTTTCCTGCAGCATTTTTTGTTCCGCAGTTAGATCAAAGTCCATTGTTATCCTCCTCTTATGATTCATCAATGCAATTGATCGCCACGAAATAATTATATTCCTATAATCCCCATTGACGGCATCACAATAGAACAGTCAAGGCCCTTTGGGGCTGGCGGGCAGTTTGCGTTTAAAGGGGAATATTGCCGTGCCGCTTGGGATCCGTACCTATTTTTTTATTTTGCGCAAACTGTAAAGACCGGGCAAGAATTCGCCTCGTTTCCCCGGGTTCGATGATATCGTGTATATAGGTTACATCAGAAGCCAAAGCCATTGGATCGGCATAATGGGTCCTATATTCTTGAACCTTCCGGGCCTTGAAAGCCCCGGGATCTGGAGCCTCCCTTATTTCATCAGCATAAAATAAAGCCACTGCCTGTTCTGCCCCCATTGCTCCAATTTCAGCGGTGGGCCAGGCAAAAATTAGATCTGTCCCGAAACCTGGGAAAACTCCCATGCCGAGAGCCGCCCCGCCGTAGACCTTTCTTAACAGGAGGGCAATTTTGGGTACAGTCGCTTCCGACAGGGCATAAAGCACCTTGGCGCCGTGCCGGATAATTCCCGCGTATTCCTGATCCTTGCCCGGTAAATACCCCGGGGTATCCACAAGGAGAATAATGGGAATGTTGAAGGCATCGCAAAAGCGGATAAAACGTGCCTGCTTGTCGGAGCTGTCCATGCTCATACATCCTGCCCGCACTTTGGGCTGGTTGGCTACGATGCCCACGGAATTTCCTCCCAGTCTGGCAAAACCAACGATAATTTCTGCGGCAAATTCAGGTTTGATCTCGAGAAATTCACCCCCATCAACAATATCGTTGATCACCAAATGCATGTCATATCCTTTAGTCGGTTGCAATGGAACAATGTTTTCGAGTTCCCCTGAAAAGCGATCCGGCGAATCTCCTGTGTCCCTGTATGGAGGTTTTTCTCTCCAATTTTGGGGCAGGTAAGATAATAGTTTGCGGATACCCTGCATGCAGTCGGCTTCACTTTTTACTCTGAAATCAGCAACACCGGAGACCTGGCAGTGAATTTTTGCACCGCCCAGTTCTTCCATACTGATTTCCTCGCCCAGCACCGACTTGATGACTCTCGGACCGGTTATAAACATATGGGATAAATCGTCCACCATGAATATAAAATCGGTCAGGGCCGGCGAATAAACTGATCCCCCGGTGCAGTTGCCTAAAATAGCGGAAATCTGGGGCACAGCCCCGGAACAGCGGGTATTAATATAAAAAACCACTCCGGCACTTTTTTCATCACTAACCCGGTACGGATCATCGCTGCCAGCCATCTCGGGCCTGATCACCCGCGCCCCGGGGGAATCATTAAGGCCAATTAAAGGCACACCCATTTCCAAGGCCATTTCATGAATCTTATATAACTTTCTCCCATGATAATAACCCTGGGAACCCCCAAACACGGTTGCATCATGGGCAAAGACACACACTGCCCTGTTATCTATTGTACCCTGTCCGATCACAATACCATCGCCGGGCGCGCCAAGTTTGTGTTTGATCAACATATTAAATTCATGGAAACTATCCGGATCAAGCAACAGGTTAATTCTTTCACGGGCCGTTAGCTTCCCTTTTCCGTGCTCCCTAGCGATTTTATGTTCGCCACCACCTAGAGATGCGTTTTGTTTGATTTCACGCAGCCTTTGAATTTGCTGTTTCAATGGTAAGCCCTCCTTTACTTCTATGTTGCTCCACTTTTTTCGGCTAAATATTGTAATTTGAAAACATTCTTTTTTATGCGGTTGCCCGGGCTATCTTTCCGGTTACTTTAATATAATTGCAAGAATTATGCCACTTGTTATCCATTTGAAAAGGGATAGTTTTCCCTAAAAGGATCCTCAATGCTGAAAGATTTCCCCTTCTTGCAAAAAGACCAATTCCCTGCATCTAGCAATGTTACTTAATTTTAAATGCAAATATTTTTCGCCGGCTAGCAAGCTGTAAAGGCAAATTTTTGCCGGAAAACTGTTTTTTATAATTTATCTGTTATAATTATTGTATATTACCAGAACATGTTGTTTGCTTTTCATACATTCGTTACTTTAAGGGAGTGCAGCGATGTTTCCAATGAATGAAGAAGTTTTTAGGTTGTTCAAGGATTCTTTTCTAACCGTCCTCGATAAAATAAATGATCCCCTCATTGTTATTAATAAAAAAGGCGTCGTCATCTACGTGAATAGTGCTTACGAATACCAGGTGGGAATTCCACAAGAAAAAATATTGTATAAAGATTTAAATGAAAAGTACCCCCACGATAAACTGCTTAAAGTTCTCAAAACAGGGCAACCTCTCAAAGAATATGAACATTACAATGAGACGCTGGGCTATGATATTAATGCCGACTTTATTCCACTGAAGGATGCTAGCGGAGCCGTTGAGGGGGTCATCGGGGTTGGCAATGCCAAAGTTGTTTACAAAATTCGCAAACACCTGCAAGCATTGGTTGTCAGCAACGAAGGAAAAACTAAACAAAAATCCTTTTACCGGGAAGAACTGCAAGCCTTCAAAAATATTATCAGCGATGATCCCAAAATGCTGCACTGCCTGAACATTGCTGCCATCGTAGCCCAAACAGACGCCTCCGTCATGCTCAGGGGCGAGACGGGCACGGGAAAAGAACTAATTGCTGCAGCTATTCATAAAGCCAGTAACCGTTCTGGCTATCCTTTTGTCGAAATAAACTGTGCCGCAATTCCGGAAAACCTCCTTGAATCAGAACTTTTTGGTTATACTCCGGGGGCATTCACCGGCGCCAAGGCTGCTGGAAAAAAAGGTAAACTCGAACAGGCCCATAACGGCACCATCTTTCTTGATGAAATCGGGGATGTTTCCCCGGCTATACAAGTTAAACTATTACGTTTTACACAGGAAAGATACATTGAAAAATTAGGAGACATTAAAAAAATTCCTGTTAATACCAGAATTATTTCGGCTACCAACAGAAATTTAGAACAAATGATCCAGCAAAGGGATTTCCGGATCGATTTATTTTACCGGCTTAACGTGGTGCCAATTTTTGTGCCCCCGTTAAGAGAGAGAATTGCGGATTTACCCCTTCTTTCTTATCACTTTTTAGATTTATTCTCTAGAAAATATAATAAAGATTTTACCTTTGCGCCCGATGCTATCAAGCAACTGCAAGAACATGACTGGCCCGGCAATGTCCGGGAATTAAAAAACATCATTGAACAAGCTGTTATCTTATGCCAAAAAGATAAAATATCCGCAGATGATCTGCAACTGAATTTTTTTGATATCTCCTTGAAAAATAAATCCTTTACGTTGCACCTCAATACGGCTGTTGAAAAGTTAGAGAAAAAAATTATACTAGAAGCGATGGCTAAAGCCCAAAACAATAAAAGCAAGGCGATCAATTATTTAGGCATCAGCCGGAGTGCTTTTTATACCAAGTTAAAAAAATACGATCTTCTTGAATAATGGCTATTACGAATAGCCCTGTTACAAACCATTATAACCCCAAACATTACATTATTTAAAGGCCCATTCTTTGCCGGGCCTGGAAAACCAGGCTACCAATAAATTCGTCGCGGTTGGCGCTATCCTTCCCGTCATAGTAAAGCGTAATGATGGGAAAACCAAGTTCTTTTCGCATGGAGCCCATTTGTGCCTCTACAACCGAACCAGGCATACAAGTAAAGGGTGCCACAAAAACCGCCCCGCCTACATTATTGCGCCGGCCCCAGGCACAAGCCCGCCCAATCGTCATCGGGGGCTCTCCCCCGTAATGACGCGAAACGTATTTACGGGCCAAAGTGTTGATCTCTTGCGGGGTAGGCTCCTCCAATTTATCGCGCATCCCCTGCGCCGCCCGTAACAAAATATTTTCATCTCTGTGGGCAATGCGCTGCACTAAGCCGTACCCCGTTTTCAGAAGGTATCTTGGGATGCTGCGCTGCAGTTTAAAAGCCGTCTCCGCCTCCTGCCAGTTAATATAAGCCGTATAGGCAAAAAGCTCGGAAGCCGGGGCCAGGGAAACCTCCCCGCCTTCTTTTTCTATTTTTTTAATCAACTCCTGGTTGCAACGATCATCGAGACGAACGTAAAATTCTCCGCCGACGAGAATAAGTGGTCTTTTTTCTGCGTGGCGCGGCACTTTAGCGAAATCATGGGCAGCCTCCTTTAATAGCAACTCCAGGGGCCGCAGGTGCGTGCCGGCCAGCAGTTGCAACAGGCTGAAATGGTGATTTTCCAGCGTTTGCATCAAGCGTGCTGCGTATTTTTCAAAAAGGTCCTCGCTAGTTCCTGCCTGCTGTTCATAAGGCCTGGTGGCGTGCAACATTTTATAGAGGGCATCTATAGCCAGCGTCCCGGCATAAAGGCCGACGACAAACTTAATACCGAATCTTTTCAGCGTATCATCGACACGCACGGAACATATTTTGCCGGCACCGAAGCCCGCCCTGTTAATCAACAGGGATTGGGTCGGCGCGTAAAGCCCATAGCGACAGGGGCCGCAGGCCCAGCCCTGGAAAAATACCGTCTTTTCCAGATCGATATCCTGTCCGTTGTTGTACAGGTACTCCAAAAAATCCTGCACATTTTGGATGAGCGGCAAGCATTCATCCCCGTTGACAAAGCGCCGGGCCAGAGTATGATCCTTATCCTTGCTGCGCGGCAAAACATCGGCGTCAACACCGAAATTTCTATACATGGCCGCAAAAACCCGGGCGTGGTAAGTGGGTTCGGGAATGAGAATTTTTTCCCAGGATTGGTCGACAATACCCTTGGTGCGTGCAGAAAAAAATTCAAGCCGCAGCATTTCCTTTTGGGAAAGACAGGTATTTTTAAAAGCTTCCAGCCTCGTGATCATCCCCGCCGGTGCCGTGTGGCCGTCCAGAGTTAGCCGCAGGTAATTGGTCAGGCCTTCCAGATAGTGACGCAACATACTGTTCGGGCCGCATTTAAAGGGATCCTGCAAGCAAAACTGTAAACGGGGCAGCCCGGTTTTGGCAGTTATTTCGTTTAAATACCGGGCGAAGAAAACCGTGGAAAGCATTTTTTGCAGTTGTATGGGATAAATATTATCGAAATGGGTATGTAATGCGGCGAGGCGTTCTTTAAAGGCCTCCCTTTCGCCTTCCGCCAGCAGATCATCCCCAAAATCGCCTGCAAAACAACCCCGCAGGTATTCAAGAATAAAATCCTGGGGAACAGCGACTAACCCCCGCTGCCGGGCATACTGGAAAGATCCTTTGGAAACAAAGTCATCGTAGATCGTGTAGGAGCGTCCTAAAAATACGGCCACAACCGCGTCCCGGTGATTTTTCAACTCGGCAATCACCTGCCGGCTCTCCGCCAGCATCGCCCGGCGAAACCCGTCTTGTGCCCGGTAGCCGGCATCCACGGCTGCTTGCAGTTTATCCCCCCGGTAGCCGGCACCCAGTATTTTCCTGGCCACAGGCTCCAGTTGTAGTTTTATTCCTTCCTTCCCGCTGCGGTAGTTCAACTGGGCATAAAGAACTTTTTCTGCCGGGATCTGCAGGGAATTAACCACTGTGCCGCTGACCGTCTGGATCAGGGAACAGGTAAAACCACGCGGCCAATCCGGCGCCCAGGGCAAAGGCTCTAAATCCACAACCTCCGGCACAAAAATATAATCCGTTTCCTTTTCGAGCAGTTCCTGATAATGCCCCACCAAAACCTCCATGGGGTAGCACATCTCCGTTTCCAGTTTCCTTTTCCCTTTTTCTAGGGTGCTTTCTGTGGTTTTAGAGGAAAGAACTACCGCTGCACCCAATTCCCGGAAAAAGGCAGCCCAAAAGGGATAGAATTCGAAAAACATCCCGCTGCGCGCCAGACCCACCCGTGGCCCTTCCTGCAAGGGTTCTCCTGCCGCCTCCGCAAAGATTTTATTCCAGCGGGCAATATAATCGGGCAGTTGTTCATAACCCTTGATCTTCTTATCCAGCCCCGAGAAGCGGCCACAGCGGTCCCCGTAAAGAAATTTGCTTCCATCTCCAAATTCGATCACATCGAGGGTGCAGTTGTGTTCGTGTTCACATTCCGCTTTACACTTGCGCCTGCTAACACTAAATTCATATAAATCCCCGAGGCCACGGAAGGAATACCGGCCTTCCTGACCATCTTCTTGGAACATCTTGGCGATCACCGCACTGCCAAAAGCCCCGGAAAGTTCCGGGTAGGGAGGCACGGTGATTTCTCTCCCGCATTCCGCGGCAAAAGCACTGGCCAGGGCATGGTTTTTGGCCGTTGCCCCAGTGAAGATAACCCGGCCTTCCAGCGGCCTGTTTTCCACCGTTTTACTGAGGTAGTTGCGCGCTGAGGAATAAGCAAGGCTGGCCAACTGGGAAGTCAAAGGAAGGCCGCGCGAAGCCGCAGAAGCCAGTGTTGTTTGCGAAAGAAGCGTGCAGGTATCACCTAGATCTATGGCATACCCGGCTGCAAAAGATTTCTCCGAGAATTCGCCTTTTATCTGCACTCCTAAGAGTCCGGCCAGGTTTTCCAAAAAAGTGCCCGTCCCGGCAGCGCAAACCGGGTTCATATTATAATCGAAAAGAAGACCGTTTTTAAGCTGTAAGAACTTGGAATCCTCCCCGCCAATCTCAATTACAGCCAGGGTTTCCTGATCGCCGCAAAGGTATTTTACCCCCTCCGCCTGGCAGGTGATCTCATCAACGGCATATTCTGCGCTTAAAATTTTCTGGGAAAGAAAGCGTCCCGAACCGGTGGTGCAGGCAACGATGCGCGCTCCCTGCAACAGAGCACCGTACTCTTTATCCACTTCTTTCATCAACGCCAAAACCTGAAGCGCCGGGCGCCCGGCTGTGGGGAGATAGATCCCCCCGATAAAAGTGCCGCGGGCATCCAGCAAAACGCACTTGGTGGAAACCGACCCGCAATCAACCCCCAAATATACGGTGGAGAGAACAAAGTTCTTGTCCACCTCCGGAAATTCCAGATACTTTACCTGGCCCGGCTCCAAGGGGGGCAAAGGATTTTCCGGTGTATAGGCACGGTTGAGAAGGCTTTCCAACTGCAAAGAATCCACGGGAACGACAGTGCCGCCGCGTGCCGCTCCCAGGGCGTTGATATATTCGTGCCCGGGAGGCACGACAACCTCAACATTGCGTTCCCGGCAAAATTCTTCTATATATTTCATGACAGCCTTGTTGTTGGCTACCCCGCCAACAGCGACAAGGGTCCCCGGATCCTGGATTCTGTTCAAGGCTACGCCAGTTAAAATCATTTCGGTCAGAGCCTGGGCCATGCCGGCTGAAACCGCACCCTGGGTCGCCCCTTCGTTGATGGCATGAGTCATATCCGATTTGGCAAAGACAGCACAGCGCCCGGAGATTTTCACAGCAGATTCTGCCTCAAGGGCAATTTGGGCCAACTCCTGATCGTTATAACCCATGCGCGTGGCCTGCTGGTACCAAAAAGCTCCGCTGCCGGCCGCACACTGCCCGTTACGGTTGAAAAATAAAATATCCCCCGCCGGCCCCATCTCTAAATAATACATATTTTCATGGCCTAAGGAAAGGATGCCGGAGGCTTCAATGCCTTGCCAGGCAAGACCGGCTTGCAAGGCTTCGATCTCCAATAAAGGCTTGATACCCACCTCTTGGGCCAAAAGATAGGCATTGGCACCCGTTAAGCCACATTGCACAGAACCATCCCGGCGTTCGGCCAGGAGGTGAGCCAGACATTCCCGTGCAGCTTGAACAGGGTTGCCAGCAGTAGGAACGAGAATCTTTTTCTGTATTTCCTTATCTTCCAACAAAACTCCCTTTACTGCAAAAGTACCTAGATCTAGCCCCAGCCGGGGCCATTCGTTTTTCTGTTTGCCGCTCACGCAATCACCTCTTTATTCTGCCTTAGAAATATTCTCAAGCAATATTCCTTCTCAACAGTCGCCAAACACTTTATATTCTTTACAAAAAATATTATTGCTGCCCAAAATAGTTACACCGTTCTCAACCGCCATTTATATCCATACAAGAGACCAACCCCGGCGACGATAAAAAACAAAGCTGCCACCTGGGCCGGGGTTAAAATCCAAAGGGTGGGCGCACTTTCCCGGAAAAATTCGACAATAAAACGATAGACGCCATAAAAAATAAGATAGTGTGCAAAAATAGAACCATCGAACGTTTTCAATTTACGCAAATAACGCAATAAGAAAAAAAACAACAAATTAAAGGCTACCGCATAAAGCTGTGTCGGGTGCCGGGGGAAGCTGTCGACCGCTGGAAAAACAAGGCCCCAGGAAACGGTAGTGATCCGCCCGTAGCAGCACCCGTTCAAAAAACAGCCGATACGGGTAATAGCATAGCCAAGCGCAATAAAAGGCGCAACAAAATCCAAAAGTTTTAAAAAAGATATTTTACGGTAGGCACAATAAAAATACCCTCCCACCAGGGGAGCAAGGAGCCCGCCATAAAAGGTGAGCCCGCCTTCCCGGAAAGCAAATATTTTCCACCAGGGCTCAACCCGGTAATAATCCCAATTTAAAAAAACATAGGTCAAACGTGAACCGACCAGGGCTAGAACGATGCTGATAAGGATCACTTCATAAAGATAATCCTGGTCCACACCCCCGGCGTCAGCCTCTTTTAAACTCCAAATAATACCTACGGCAAAAGCAACAAAAAGAGCAACACCGTAAGCGTAAATGGCAAAATCGCCTATTTTAAAGAGTACCGGATGCATAAAGATCCCTTCTCTCTAGTTAGCTTATTACTACTCAAAACTACATGAAACAGGCGGCGGTTTGCATGAAAAAGGGATGAAAAAGGGACGG
>CAZRVU010000035.1:5305-17646 GCA_964603615.1 uncultured Desulfovibrionaceae bacterium | reverse complement strand
TTATTATTACAGTAAAAATAACCATACTTACAGTTAACCGGCAGCAGTGGTAGCGTCGCCCGTTTCCGGTAGCCCTGCAGGTTTGGCCACCCCCCCGGTTTCAGGTTTTCCTCCCGTGTCCTAAGATAGGGGATCCTCATTTTTTATTAGCGGAAGATCTTTATCATCTTTTGATGAAAGATCCGTATCGTCTTTTAACGGATCTTTCGCAACCGGGACATCATCCAGATCAACGCCATCTACACCGCTGTCCCAATTACTTAAGGATTCATCCAAGTTCGGCGAATCGCCCCTTGTTCCACATAGCCAAAATTTAGGGGCACGATATACACCCTGCCCCCATCAGAAAAGCCCAGGCGACAACAATCACAAGCGAGAATTATCTCCTTGATTTTTAGCGGATCCGTTACTGCCCTGTCACTTCTTCGCAATTTAATTCCCTCTTAAGCGCTGTGTCAATTTATTGTATCAACACCTATTTGTGTTGCTGTACCAATGTATCAATACTTTCGTCTCCCTAGCACCCTACCTAATGTGTCAATATCCCCGCCCCCTAACAAATTAACCGGTATCGGAATACCGGGAAGGACTATGAAATACTTCACGAACATGCCAGTTAATATAATCGCCGTTTGGATAGTAGTCAAGTCTCTGTGGTTGTCGGATAGGTTGGCCATGATAACGCATTAGCCATTCATCAAAACCACAAGTACCGTGAGCAATTTCAGCTACCTGCAAAATTAAGGATTCATTAATAGTGAAAGCACCCTTGTCAAAAAGTTTATGATGCAGGGAACAAAGAGCAATACCATTTTCTTCTTGGTCGGGTCCCCCATAACAATGCCATTTGATGTGCGCTGCCTCTACAGCAACCAGCGTATTACCTAACCGAACGTTGAAACCGCAAATGGCACAACGATATTCATAAGCCCGGAGCACTCTGTCACGGAAATCAGGGCTACGGACCAACCTGGTGACTTCTTCTATTTCAAGACCAACCTGTGCCAGGATATCCTGATGCAGCGTGTCATCGAAATATTGTTCGAGGATAAGCTTTGCTACGTCGCGGACCAACTTCCCGTCATTCTTTAAAAGCTTATGGACTTCTTCGGTAAAGCCGCCAAAAGTATGATTATCGATTAGCTCCCGATCAGACCAATTATCAGTCGTATTCAAAACCTCTTTACCTTTGAGCTCCCAGAAACCCCCATCATTGTAAAGTTTGACAAAAGGATAACTGGGGTAATATATCTTACGATAAGGGCCAAATTCGATTAAAAGTTTTCTTAAATCTTCCTTTATTTCTGCATATGGCACTAATCTGGGCCCACCCCTTACCAAACATCCCAGTGTATACAACAGCAACAGCGGCTTATGGGGGGCTCGAAGATCACCCCTTTGCCAGGTACGTATATTTTTTATTTTTTCTATGAGCTCATCTGCTAGCAAACAAACCATCTCTTTTCGATCATTTTACCCTCTTTTTATTATTTAGCTAATATTAAAAGCCACTGCAGTAATAACCGTAAGCTATTCTTGAAAATTAATTGCCGCTGCCCTTCATTCAATTTATTTTTTTTGTAGTCAAAACAAATTCATTAAGATTAATATTTGGTTTATCGCCTTTAAGACGCAACATGTATTTCCCCTTTTCCTCTAGAATCACAATATTCCAATGCGTTATCTCTTGCATTTTATGGGAGATGCTCATATCTGCCAGCCAATTATGAAAAATCGTGTACGGTACAAAGATTATTTTATTGGCCGACCCACAACCTAAAGCCAAATATGGTTTTTTACATGCCTTAAGAGCCCCCTTTTGTTTCAGTCGAAGACCAAACCAGTATTCTATACGCCTTCCTGTGTCTTTTCCGCTGGCGGCTAAACAAATTACTGTAGTCTTAAGATCACTTGTCTTATAGGTTGTTCTATTCTGTTTTATGAATGTTTCCTGTAAATAACCGCTTATATGTTGCATGCAATCATCAGCAATCCCATGAACTAATGTTTTCTGCTGTTTTTGTTTATTTATGCCCTTAGTAGCAGGATAAACATTACCATCTTCGTCTGTGTTATTTTCTATCTTTTGATGTAATCCGGTGTAATCAGCGCGCAGGTAAATTTTGTACTCCGCCGTCGGGATCCTGTAGTGTTTAATCATTCTAATGATCAGATTTCGAATAGCATTAGCACAAAAATTGGTTTCCACGTACATATCCAAACTACCAAGCTTAAAAGGTGATCTCATTAATCCGGGATCCTTGATACTAAAATATTGCGCTTTCCTGCCATTGAACCTGGAGTTATTCGGAAATTCACTGATAAGGACGGGGTTGATATCGGCGAGAATATTGCAAGTTTCAACAAGCATCTCTTTCCATTTGGTGACATGTACCTTCCGGCCCCTTAATTCAAAAGCGTGTGGTCTTTTATGGACAAAGTTTTCATGCAATGTATGAACCATAGAAACATCAATTGCATCATCTTCGGATACAAGTGCCACTTCATCTAATTCAAAAACTTCTGCATAGCCCCCTATTTCTTTGGAAACTGTCTGCAACTCATCCGCCTTAGACATTAATACTGCAGCGTCCTTAAATTCTTTGCCTAAAGATAATTTGTTGCCTTTGACAGCTATAGCTTCTGCCGCATCATCTATCGATTCAACTAGCAAATCCATCGCTGCGCTTATTTCACCAAGCTGCTCCGGGAAATTACTTTTCAGGAAATTAATGAGGCCATCGGAAAACAAAGGTCACCACCTCCGGTATGTGTTTAAGATTTTACTTATCTGCGTTATTTTATTTAGCCAATAATTGCCCTAAAAATTGTTTGACATATCCCCTTTTTAGTTGGTGATGACAATATTGGTTAGTATAGCTTCGTAAACAATGATAGCAACTGGTGTCCTCCTGCTCGCCACCACATTCGCATTGGGAAACCATTTCCAGTGCCTTATAAAGGACCGCCATAAAATTGTCTTTTTCTGCTATCCTTTTTACATGGCCTGCGCCACCGGGAACGTCATCAAACAGTATTAGGGCCGGACTAAAAAGGTCGCCAGCATAAGGATATAGGGTAGCATCAATATCCTGCCGATCAATATCCAGCGCCAAACATGACCCTTCAAGCAAGCCATATAATAATGACAACCAAAAACCTTCTCTTTTATCGACATAATCTGGAAACCGAATATGAAGAACATCGGTGGCGAATTCATAACCCAACGAATACCGGTTATACCCCCCCTGGCAGTTTCTACCCCAAGATGTTTGATGTTCAGCCAGGATATTTCCGTCAAATATTTCCGCATACCCACACGACTGGCAGACTTTAAAACCCCTAACACCGGCGTTGTTAATCACAGCCAGCTTTCCGTCACCACCCGCCTGAAGTTTCAAAGTTGTACTTAGAGAAATAGTCAGTTCTTTTTCTACGTTCCCCTCGCGGGCAAAATACTTTCTGGTGGAATAGGTTTTTTCAGGCTTGGACATCCTGGGTCTTTCAGGCTTCCCAGCAATAAAACCAAATTCGGGAGTGATAAAGATACCCCTTTGACGACCAATTTTTTCACCGCATAAGCAGGTGCTTAAATCTATACCTTTATCCGCCAGTTCACTGCGGTATAGACCACAATAACTGCAGATAGCATAGTTATACTTTAACGGCTCACGATCGGGCAATTTTTTAATATATCGGCTTGTCCAAAGTCTTCCACCCGCAACAACTTGACTACCGGGCGCATATTCAGACAAGGCTATTTTTAAATCACGGTCCAATTCCAGCCCCTTGGCTTCTTCGCCATGATGATAAATTTGAAGTTCTACAACATCGACGGGGAATCCATATTTTGGTATCACGTTTCGCTGTGAAAGGAAGTCAAGAATGTAACGGTTCTCAATGGTATTGATTGTTCTCTGAACCGCCCGGGCCCTCGTGTAATTACCGCTTTCACTATAGTATTTCTCGATCTGTTTTAACTCTTTGAGGTCATCAATAAGTTGATCTTCAGCGTTTGTCAATACACCATACTGCTCGTCTAAAAGACCGGACACCCACGTCCAACCTTCTATACCCAGCCCGGACCACATCTTTTCAGGTACGATTCGCTTCAGGCTACATTCCAGTTTAGACGGCTTATCCACCAAATATTTATGTAATGCAAAGGTGGCGGTGTTTCCGGGGTAGGGGAAAAACCGGTTGACTCTACCAAAATACCCGGGGTGTTCTGTCCAGAACATAGACAGGGCTACAGCGTACATGTGTCGTTTAACAATCTTGTCATTGGTAATCTCAATATAAGGGGGCTTTATCACCCCTTTAATAATCTGCAGTGGATCCATGTAGTGAGCAAAGTCGTGGGGGCGACGCTGCGCGAAGGTAAGCACAAAAGCTGCTGAGTTTGTTCTCCGACCGGCCCGCCCGGCTCTTTGAATATAGTTGGCTGCGGTAGGCGGGATATTGCGCATAAATACAGTTTCAAGCTCACCAACATCTACGCCCAATTCAAAGGTTGTTGAACAACTCAAAATATTTACTTCACCCTCAGTAAATAGTTTTTGTATTTCGGCTGCCTTGGCAGTAGCCAGTTGAGCAGTATGCTCATGTGCCGTCATGGTCAAAGGCAGGGTGTTTGTATACAGCTTGCGATAGTGGTTACGAGATAGATCGCCTGCTGGTTCACATTCAACCAGTTTGCCCCCACAGTAAAATGTAGGACAAACATTACGGATGTTATGGAGTGTTAGGCGCTTACATTTTGTGCACCGGTACCATTTTATCTGTGGATCAATTATTGCTGGCCGCAGTTCCCAGTAGTCTGGCCGCAAGCAGAATACTACCCCGTTTTTACCGTCCATAAAAGAATAGAAGTAATCCTTCCAGGCTGCAGTGCTACCTCCCCCGGCAATGAGTTTTTCCCAAATGCCTCCCAACAATTTCAGAGCTTCTTCACGGGTAGCGGAACCTTCCCCTACCTTTGGTGGTATTCTCAGAAGATAGTCCAGGCGGGTATTAATGCCCTTTTCTTTAGCCGGCAACCAACTCAACACCCTCCCCTGGACAGGAGATTTTCCAGAAAAATAATATGCCCTGTTTCTGGGTGAAAAATAGGCGTCAGCAGGATCTACATTGTCTGGATATAGTATTGCGCCGTTGCGTCTAATCGTATCCAATAATATATACATTAAAGTCGTTGCCTCCTGGTGGGTAAAATTCCAAGGAGGCTTGCATAATGCTGGAGGTGGTACCCATCCAGCCGGCAGTACGGGAGCAAATCCAAGCAATCCTTGCCCTTCAAGACCTATCGCCCTATCATGGACCATAAATTCGAAAAGAATCCATTTCCAGGCCTCATCTTCCAGGGCCTGGCCACTTAATTTGGGATAAAGGTTTAAATCTTCAAGCAATCGCTTTATGTATTCAGCCAGATCGCGTAATCGCCACCGGTTGGTGATGACTTTTTCTCGGTATTTCTCCAGGGTGTTAACGATGAGGCGGCGTTGTAAAATTTGATTATACGAACTTTCTAAATAGGTGGCAAAAAAAGCGGCGTCCTGGCGGCTGTCTGAAAAAACTAACAACCTTCGTTTGCTTTTAGATATCTGTTCAATCCCGGGAATTGCCCAATCATCATTGGCTGCCTCAGCATCCGCACCCCCCCCTGTTATTTCAGGCATCTGTTGGTAAATAGCGGTGCCCAAAACACTGGTTACAGCTTCTGCACCTAAAACAAACCGCCTAACAATAGATCCGATGGAGATTACGCTGCCGCAAGCGGGGCATTTATGAACATTACTTTCTTTGGATCTTACCAATACAACTGGAACTAAAAACTGTTCCCCACACCCACAGGGCATGTCTACATGGTTTTCGGGATTGCTTGCTCCACAGCAAGCACACAACCTGTACCTTTCCCCCGCCGGGTATTCTGTAACACCGGCTGTGGTTTCATCTTCATTGTCAGGTAAAAGTTCGCGATTTTCAAGGACCAAAAAATATTCCAGTTTATTGGGATCTTCGTAAAATCGATTGCCGGGTTGTTTTAGTATATTCTGCTCATTTAGTTCACCAACCAGGTATAGCGAGCTACATTGCCTGCAAACCGCAGTTTCAAAAACCGCATAGGTTTGGCCATCAACTTCAACATGCGTTCTTCTCTCTAAAAAAAGTTCTTTTTTTGGCAGCAGCGTGCAGTAGCAACCTTCAAGGGCCCGGATAAAAAGGTGATATCTTGCCGGAAGCAAAGATTGATCGTCTTCAGCCAGCCTCGCCTTGTTAGCAACGTTTACAAGGGCTACTAAGTAACGTTCGTTGTCTTTCCCGAACAATTTGTGAGCAGCATCCTGAAGATAGCAAGGTTTCTGTTCCAACATTTTTTGCAGGCTTATCACCCTGTTGTCACCAGATAAAACAAGATGCAAAAATCGGGGCCAATAATCGAAGCATTCCTTTTCAGCGTACCGCAGAACATCAGGGGGAATACCCAATTCACGCCCGGTACGAATCAGATCAATAACGCTAACTTCACCATTCCGGGCAAACATATCCCACTTAATGTATAGTTCTTCTTCAGGGCTGCCCCAACTACTATTGGCAACGGCAAGATTTTTTTTGCTGCTGCTAATCACATCTTGCCTGCCAACATCCCAGTCATCCCACTCAAAGACCTCGCCAAATAAGTCTGATCCAAACTGGGCTACGCGGCCAAAGTCCTTTTTATCCCCACCCAGGGTAGCGCTAGTTCCGATACACTGCAATGCCCCTGGCCTGCTTTTAACAACTCTGTCCTTTAGCCGTCTGAGTAACATAGCCATTTCAATACCTTTTGCGCCGGAATAAGTGTGAGCTTCATCTATGACAAGAAACCGCCATTGCCGCGCGAATTTGCCATCAAAAAAAACGTTGTCATCTGGGCGCAATAGAAGATATTCCAGCATAGCATAGTTGCTCAGTAAAATATGCGGCGGTCTCTGTTGCATCTTCCCCCTGGAAAGCAGCTCGTTTGGCAAAAGCCTTTCCCTGGGGTTTATTTTTTTAAACTTCTGCACCGCTTGGCTTTCATAGCGTTCTGTTTCACCTGTATAGCTACCAAATGTAATATCCGGATAATTTCGAAGTAACCTGCGTAGTCTCTTTAACTGATCATTTGCCAGAGCATTCATCGGATAAAGCAGCAATGCCCGAACCCCTGAAGTTAACTGTCCCTTTTCTTTCTGCCTAAAAAGATGGTTGAGGATGGGAAATAAAAAAGCCTCCGTTTTACCCGAACCGGTGCCTGTAGACACAATGATATTTCTGTTATCTTGAACAAGCTTTCTAATTGCTTTTTCCTGATGAATGTATAGCATCCGCTCCAAAGGAAGTTCATTTACCTGTAGCCTGGTAAACTCTTGAGATAACAAACCTTCTTTTATCAAATCCAGCAAAGAGCTGCCTGTTTCAAAAGGGGGTGTGGCTTCTAAAATCGGACCTTTAGAAAAACGGCCGGGTTTTCCCAACTCTTCGACAAACCGCTGGTGGAGCTCATAATCATTTAAAGCGAAGGTTGTCTTTAGGTAATCCAAATATTTTTCTTCTATTGCTTCTGTTGCCTGCAAAGGATCCAAGCTCATTGATCTTCCTCCATTTTTACCAGGATACTGTCAGGTGCTAGAACCGCGTCACCACACTTTTTATGGGCTACCTCCCAGAACATCACTTTACATTTCCGGCAATAGGTAGCACCATCTCCGTCTTTATCTATCAGAAAAGGCATTTTATTGTTGCTTATATAAAAACTTACAGGGTTATAGGGCATTGAAACAGCGGTTCCATCTGCAGCAAGTGAATACAAGTTACCTACTAAACGAACTTCACCTTCAAACATCGGATTGAGTTCTGTTACTTCAAGCCAATAATACGTTTCTAATTCAGCTCCTTGTTCGCCGTGGTAAAGAGAAATGATTTTTAACCGTTTGCCCAGGTAGTTATTTAAATGCTCTTCTTTTGTGCCTATATCTACATCTATACAGTTCTCAGTTGCTTGTTCAGGCATTAATACATCGAAGCTGTTCCATGAATCGATCATATCAAGCTGCAAGCGGTAGTGTCCTGGAGGAACTAGTTCTTTTGGCACTGTTATACTTAGGTTATTAGCACCATCAGGTATTTCCTTTTCAATGGGATTAATCCCAGGCATATTCAAAGGCCAAAGGCGGGCCACCCTGTTTGCCGCCCGGCCGCGATCTTCCCATTCTATTACAAGATGCCGGCTGCTTTCATGCAAATTCTGGATCAGGTTTATTTTAGCTGCTTGCCAACGTATCCGCACTCGCAGTAAAATGAAAGGAGAAATTTCTAGGTTGTCACAATTTAAAATTACTTCTTGAAGGGCCTTACTACTATCGCGTAAAGTATCACTAAATCGGCACAAGTTAAAGGTTGCTATTCCCTGCCGAACTGGGTTACTCAGTATTTGTTTATCCCCTTTCAGGGACAAAGCAATGGATCTATCAATGCTTGCCGGGACTTTTACCTCTATTTCACCAAGGTCTTCATGCCAAATTTCTTCGGTTTTAGCTTTCCAATCGGCGCCCTTTTGCCGCCAGCGGATCGCCGGGACTTCTACGTTTATCATAACAACTAGCTTTTGTTCGAAATGGTAAGCCAGAGAACCCTGAATAATATTCTGGCTTGAATCAAACTCAACAACGCTGGTAGAAAGGGGCTTAATTACACTCGTACTACCTTCGGGGATAAATTCAAATTTTTGTTTGGTGTTGAACTCCAGCCTGCCGGTTTCCCTTAATCTGTCCTGTACTTTGTAAGCCACTCGATCAAAGGCAAACCCCAGATCGGGAAGGAACGCAAACTGCTCCGTCCAGATTATGTTGCCTCTTTTTGTTAGTGCCATTTCATACAAACCATATTGTCCCATAGCCAGACCGTCCAGGGGCAAATAAACCACGTTTTCTTTGTTAACTAAAACTCTTAATTCTTCTAACGTTTTGTATAAGGTTTCGCCGGAAACATCAAGCCTTAATCCATAAAACATTATTTCCTCCGGGTGGCTTACAGAGAATATAAGGTTCGGCAATTGCTCCCCATAGATTCGAGCCCCCCCGGCAGTAATTCCATGCAAAACCTTATGGGATAGCAGTGTAGGCTGTACCTGGACACTGCGCCTGTATGTAGAGATATTTGTTCCCGTTCGAACTACTATTACATCATTACCTTCAGAGTTAACGAGCCTGTATTCATAGCCCGACCAGAAACCGGACAGTTGTTCTTTTATAGCCTCAACAGGATCTATGTGGCTGCCTACTGGAGCAATAAGGTATACCCCGCCATCCTCAGGCAGTTGATTATCGTCTATTAATTCACCCTGCATATTGAAAAGCATACAAAAACCGTCCAGTCCTACACCCTTAACCTGCCAGGAGCGAGTTGTATCACCACAGCTAAATTGTAAATGGTAAAACAATTCAGGACGCTTCAGTTTTATTTCAATAGTCTCAGACCAGTAAACGCCTTCCTCAAATATCAATGGAAGAACCGCTTTTTGCCTTTGCCCGGATTCACCATGAATGTAAAATATTGCATCCGCTTTTTCTCTTACCGGCTGTCGCAATAAAGCAACCTTAATCTCTTTATGAATGGGGTCAAAATTTACTACGGGTTTACGTATATAAGCGTCGTTCAACTCTGGCCTTTTCCATGCCCTTTCCTCCAAGTTTTTTTCGAAAAGGCTTTTTCCCTTATGACCCCACCAGTACTTCATAGCCTGCTCAATCCGATCTGGCAAAATGATTTCTTCGCCGATCCTATTTTTTCGAAGGCCATCAAATAAAAGAAGCGATTGAAAAACAAATTCAACTGCTTTTTCTTCGCCCTGAAGAATAAAAATTCGGGTGGACTCATTAAGAGTATACAGGGGGTTTTTGAAGACTTTTAAGTGTTCTTTGGCCTCTTTTTTTCTTTTCCTTATTTTAACAAGCCGATTTTCTATTCTTTTTATATCTGAATAATTTTCTGCTATTGGTAAAAGAGTCATTAAAGCACAGACATCACCAGGGATTTTCTCTTTTAACAGTTCAATTTTTTGCAGAAGCTTTCTTTGCTCGGCTAGCACCTTCTTCCCTTTTTCTAAATCTCCTTTGCCCAACCATACCAGCTTGGTCTTATACCGGGTTAATTCCTGAGATAGCCTGTCCAGTTTATCCCTAATGATATCAAGGCCTTCAACAGCCACCCCACCGATCGTAGCAACGACTTCCTGACAAGCCATATTTAACTCTGCCATTACAGAAAGTGATTTGTTGTACTGTTTTAAAAGATCCTGCAGTTTAAACAATGTTTGGCGCAATATCGGCAAGAAATCAGCTTGCAAATGCGCCTTTAAAGGTAAAGGCCTCAGAAAATTTAGTAACTTTTGCTTCTTTTCATAAAACCGTCTATATTTAACTGGGGTCATAATGCGTAAAAACCACCCAATAATACCACTGAACATTCGTTGCTGGACTTCAATTTTTTCTATCAAATCACCGATCTTATTTACAGGCAAAGCTAAAACAGGTTTGGTGAAATCATCGTTCCAATTTTCTAAAATCTGACTGGCAGTCTCTTTTATCTCGCCTTCTAAAACCTGCAACCCGATTTTTTGGTTTTCCAAAAGTTTTTTAATTCTTTTTTGTTCCTCATCCTGATCCCGTAAAAAATCGTACTCCTTTTTGCATGCAGATCTTTTTATTTCTAATTTTTCTAGTTGGCCTTCAGGATATGCAAGTAGTTCATCCATCTCAACCTTGTCTATAAGCTTTTCCTTTAATTCCCGCAATGCCCTGAGCAAATCTCTATGCTGCCAAGCCTTATATATATTAAGTAGCCTTTTTTCAACAAGTTCTATACGGCCTATCCTATTATGATTTTTTTCATACCCTTCAAAATCGCTGCGCCATGACAAAATTTGATGCTTTATCTCTTCCCTTTTTATCTGCAGTTTGGCTTTTTCCCGTTCTTTGTATATAGTCATCACTATGTCCTTAAAATAGCTTTCCAAATGCCAATCAGGAATATAGCCATGTGCTAAAATGGGGCTTATATAACGTTGTTTCCCTTGGAATTCAGATAAATTATATTTTCTAACAGCCTGAAGAAAAGTTTCACCGAGTACACCCTGCCACTTAATTTGGGTTTGAGGAAGTTCTAACTCCCGATAGACCGGACCCCAATAGTTCCCTTCCTGATAGTGCTGCCAGCCCATCCAAACTAGGAAAACAGCTACACTAAGGGTGCTATGAAAATACGGGGGATCTTTTTTAAATTCCCCGGCAATTAAGGATGCCAAATGACTTATTTCACCTTCACCCGGCTCTATATCACCTAAATAGCTACCGCCGCTTACCAATCCGGCAAAATATATTTCGCAGTCGTGAAGGTGGTCATACTCGAGAAAAGTAGCAGACATGTTTATCCTCCGTCTAATCTTCTATCGTAATATGTGTAAACATAATGCTAAATACAACATGCTAAATACAACCTAAAGTAACTCTTCGCTCTGTTTCCGAATCTCAAAACAGAGCTTTTTATAGTTACCGTAATCGATAATTCGGTAGTGTGCAAGCCTATTGCGGATGAAACGGGCCGACTGAATTAGCGGCAGGTAGCCCCGCTCAGACTTCAGAGCAGCATTGTTACCAATAATATTTTCAAGATAGCCCCACTGGCAGGAATAGGGGTTTTCTTTGGCTTCCACCAACTCCCTTTCTGATGCAAACTTCGGCCACCGCATTGGCCATTCCGGACCGTAATTCCTGATCAAGTGCTTGCATACATTAAGACGAAGATTATCCAGTTGAGGCAGCAATAAAGACGCTTGGGCGCGCCACAAACGGTGCTGTATTTCCTCTTTCCAGCCAAATAGCGCCAGGGCCGAACTGTTGATTTCCACCCCGTAATCCAACGTCCAGTTTAAAACACCCCTGCCCCAGAGTTCAAGATCTTGTAAGTATAGGCCGTGACGTCCATTGTTTTCCGGCCACCTTCCCCTGCAAGCATCTATATTCAAGGATATAAGCAATTTTACCGACCACTCACGTTCTTCTGTTGCATAGCCCACCAAACGTTCTGTTAGGTAATCCAAGCTTTCAAATACATCAGCCCACAACCATTCAGCCAGATGTACATCGCATCCAGCAATGGAAGAAAGAATTCTTTCTCGCCAGCCAAAAATCGTACTATCATTTACATCGTCTTCTTCCGCCAACCTGCATAGCAACTGCATTTCCAAAGCCGAAGGCATCCCCCACCATTTGCGTACAGACAGGTAGAGGTTCTCTGGGGGTATACTGTTTAATGCCCAA
>CAZRVU010000035.1:991-5295 GCA_964603615.1 uncultured Desulfovibrionaceae bacterium | reverse complement strand
GCCGGGCATATCATACAGATAACAGCGGGGCGTCCGCCCCGGTCCACGATATTCTGGAAACCCTGCGACCACTGTAAAAGGAACTCACACCAGTCCCGCCGATAATCCTCCGGCAATTCATTTAAACCGATAAGTTGAATGATATCAGTAGCAATACTGAGTTCCGCAAGATTAGCGGGTATGCGGGGCAATGAAGCAGGCCAACTAACCTTCAGTTTCTCTCCCAGAGCTATGGTTGGTGAACAACCACCCGGCATTTTAGGCAACAGTGCTTCGTATATGATAAAATCCCGACGCAATAACTCTTCCCGCAGGTGACTCAACAGTTCTTCTGTATTTATCCAGTCAGGAAGGAGAAGCAGAAGATTGCGCCGCTCACCTAAATCATCGGCCAGGCGCATTATAAAGCGCTGGATGCCGGGCAAATGATAAAGCAGTTGTGAGATTCTGTTCCGTCTCATATCTCTTGCAGCATCCGTTCCACCACGGTTTCGATTACAATAACGTCTTTTCTGGTTTCTACAAGTCCCAAATGTTTTATAAATATTAAGCCGGCTTCACTTTCTGCAGCAGTCATACCGGTTTCCCCGTGCATCAATTCGGGCAGTTGTTCGGGCCCCGCCAGGTCAAGGGGTATACCTTTTTCTTTTTTGATAAACTTTAAGATTTCCCTTGCATTAGCCCCCCCATCAAGGCCGAGAGTTGCCCTAAAATTTCTAGATACCGCAGACATTGGGTCATTTAATTCCTCATTCAATTTGACAGCCGAAGGCCGTAGATCATCTTCTTCAATCCCACACCGTGCAAATAACTCGTCCAGAAGCCAGGGCCAACCACCAGTTACCTGCAAGATATCCCGGCATACTTCTTCAGAATGGAGTTTCCCCTGCTGGGCTAATCGTTGTTTTACTGCACGTAAGTTCCAGCGCCGCAGTGGTGTCGCAATATCTGCCCTGTCCTCCAGCGAAAGCCTTCTAGTGGTGGGATAGTTTAGCCATTTCCAGGTAGCAATGGGATCAAGAACAAAAATAATTCGCAGGTACCGGCGGCGCTGTTTACTGTAGCGTTGGGTATAATTTATAGCGGTCTCTACTATTTCAGATATTGGCTGATCACCATCATGGAACCGGTCAAACAGTACGAGGCCTTCATATCCGACCCGTCTTTTTAGATATTTTTCTAGCCAGACATCCATAGATGCACCGTTTTTTATACTTGAAGGGATTTCTTTAGCTTCCGCTTTAGTCCCCGGCGGAAGTTCTAAGGGGATGAAACGCTTGAAAGAATCTTCAAGCCTACCGCCGCCAAGTGCCCCGGAGGCAAAAATTAGCCCAACTCCAACCCTTTTTTGATTAAGATTTGTTTCTTGTGCAAAGGTTAACGGGTTATAATGACCATCAGGCAAAGGTGCATGGTAACTGTCAGGATCAAACCCTTTCGGGTCCGGTTCTTTGTCCAACAAATCCAGTAGTCGTCCCTCTACATCTTCCATAAGGCGAACCAGGTTAGGACTGCGCAGTCGATAACGTCCCTGGTTACTGCGGACCAGAACCCCAAGCCCGCACATTTCTTCGAGAAGGCCCCGCAGTTGATCCGATTCGATCCCTTCAAAACCCTGGGGCCACCATTCTTTGACCAATGTCAGAATTTCACCTGTAGCATATGTTTGTGAAAAACCATTCCTATGAAGGGATTGATCGAAAATCATTGCCCAAGCTATGGTCTGATAGCGCCTATCTAAAGCCAGTGTCCAGTCAAACCGTTCACAGATCCTGGCACGCACCTCAACATTTCGGTAAACGGATTCCACGTCATCTTTGCTTAGTCTATAAGGTGGATCTTGTCCTGCCGGTATATCTATGCTGTTAAGCAATTCCTGGCAGAAAAGCTGGATCAAACCAGGATGATAATTTGTGTAAGATAGTATGCTCAAAATTACCGAACTATCCGGAAAATAAAAACCCAAAGTTTCCAGCGGCTCGCGGATAAGGCGCTGGGCAGCATCAGGTTCGAGGGGACCGACACAAATAGGAGTCCCGAAATGTGCCAGTGGCTGGTTACCGCGTCCCTGAAAACGCTGGACATTATGTAGGCCGGCAAAGACTACTTTAAACCTGCGCCCTGTTTTGGACATCAGTATGCGTAGACCTTCAACAACAGCGAAATCGTTTTCTGCATCTGCATCAAGAAAGTTATCGGCCTCATCAAAGAGAATAAGCACCCGGCAGTGGGGCCTCCTTTGCATGGTATTTTCTATAAGCAAGGCAATTCTTTCTGTATTAATACTTTGTTCTTTCGCAGGTAGCAAACCCAGGCTCTTATAGATGTCACGAAGTCTTGCCCATATTGCTTGCGGACGCATGTCGGATGTAGGTGACCCAACGAGTTTGATATCTTCGACAAATGCATACTGTTCCCGTTCAGGATTATGAAACTCTCGTTGAACATGCCTGAGGAGTGCAGATTTCCCAAGTTGTCGTCCCCCATATACTATACAGCTACCCTCAGCGCTTCGGATTTCCCTGGCCATAGTCTTGCGGCCAAAAAACATTTCCGGGGGAACATCACCGGCCCTAAAGGGTGTATAGGGATTTACAGCAGCAAAGGGCAGGGTGCAGCGAAAAAATGCCTGCAACCGCCCCAATCTTTCTGCAGACAGGTAAGCAAAAAGGATTTCATCTAGCACTGCTATGGTAAGGCCCCGATCAGCAGTTATCTGTCGCATTACATTCCTCTGCCGTATGCTCATCCTGCCCAGGTAGATAACCAAAATATTTCTGCTTTGAAGATACAAATCTTTCATCCAACTAGTTAAGGTATCAACACTGGGCCGCTCCCAAAGGCAAACTACATCAAAAATGTTTTGCTGTTGTGAGCCAAATTGAGGTATTGGCGCTCTTCCGCCGGTAGACATTTCAACCTGCAGGTAGAGCCAATGTTCACCCTTCTTTTGGATATTGGCACTTGATACAGTTGTGCTAACATTGAAACCAAGGTAACGAAGAATTAAATCAATATGTTCCGCATTGGTGTGGCCCTTTGCCGATCCCTGTTTAAGCCAACGCCACGAATCAATTGCCCTCGTTACTTCATCTTCCAAAGGGCGGGGAAAAAGGTTAAATCTTAATTGGCTCCAGGACTTGCCATTTTTAACCGCATTCTGAAGCCCCCTGAGGGTCTGTTTTTCTAAAAGCTCTTCCAGCTTTCCCGATAAATTGATAAACCGTTTAAAGCTTTCGTGTTCATCACCATTAGCAGGAAAACTGAAAGGGTTGTCTTTTAGGGGATCGCCTAGATCCATAAATTCAATAAGTTGCGCGATGCATTCTTCAACAACGCGGGTGTCTTTGCGTTCCAGTGCATTGGTTACTGCTGTCTTGATTTCAACCTTAGCCTTTTCGTCACCCGGGTACTGCGAAAGACGTTCTTGAATAAACCCCCATTCCCTTTTTAGCTGATCCAGCTTCTGCCTACGGGAATTTAAAAGTAATTGGCGAACCCGCTTTATTTTCGCTTGCTGCTCACGATGAGCCAAAAATACTTTTAAATCAATATTTTGGAGTTCACTTAAAAGGGCAGAACGCTTCTCATCAGATAATATCCCGTCCACCACGGCTTGCTCGATTTCACTATTTACTTTATGTAGCATTTCTTCCAGAAAAACAGTAGATCTCTTAAGCTCTTGTTCATAGCGGCTGGTCAATTCCGCCTTCTCATCTTCATTTTCAACAATGCTGATCAGAGATTGTATAAAGCGAAAGTCCTTTTTTTCAAGCCATTGGATGATAACCTTTTCCAAAGATCTTTCCTGGTTTCTAGCATTTTGCAAAGCATTTGCTACCTTTGCTTCCTCCACAGGTTCACCCCTAAAGTTTAGATCGATTTCTGGAAGCAATAGAAGCCTTTTCATGAAGGCTAGATTAAAATTGTCAACATCATCTACTAGCCATTGCCAGGTATCGCTTGAATTTACATTCTGTGGATCATCGATGTTTAGGTCACTGCAAAGCTTTCCTATCATTCGGAGCAAACAAAGCGCTGCCCCTGCGCGCCCGGGGTTATTCACATCTTCCTGCATCAGGCGTACCTCTTTCCTTACACCTTCCAGCTCTGACTTGATACCTTCACGCAGTAAGGTAATTAAACCAGCAACCCAGTCACCATCACCAGTTTTACTTTCCCTATCCCTGCTCACGAACTCGCACCATCGCCCGGCCAGTTCACAAGCATCCCTAACATAGCGCAGGATCTGACTGCGTGGAGCCCCGGTAATCATCTGCATCCTTCGCCCAATCAATTTGCGA
>CAZRVU010000035.1:0-981 GCA_964603615.1 uncultured Desulfovibrionaceae bacterium | reverse complement strand
AGCAGTCATGCTTGGTGCTTCTAATTTCTACAATCCTATTTTCCACATAAGTCCGATCCGACCAGAGCAATACTTTCTTTTGTACATATGAACATTGATCCCGGCAGTCATTGGCAATCAAATTTAAAAAACCTTTCAACTCATCTTCGTTTTTAACAAGTTCAATCCAGACATTTGTAGCCCGGGCTATTTTAGTCCTGCGGCGGGAGGCCTCATCCAACCATTGTCGGGCATTATCAACGACTAGCTTGATCTCTTCTTCAAATTGCTCGACTCCTTCAAGGTTTCTTAGATCGCTGCTGTGAAGCGCTCTACCATAATGGGCAAATTCTTTTACTGTTTGAACCAAGCCGTTAAATGCAGGGGAACAATCCGGCGTTTTAAGCCAGACTAATGTTCCTGCAGCCGGCGCTATTACAGCGGGACGTAAAGAAGCGGCCAGGCCTAAAAGTTGTTCTACATCGGTGCTGCCGGGTAGATGATCCCGCGCGATGCAGGCCAGATCATCTACCAGATAGCCGGAATCTATGATCAGCCAGTTGGCAATCTGAACAGCCTGAAGAAGCCATCCAGGAACAGGACAACTCTTCCCTTGAGCCTTCAGTGAAGTGCAAAGCCAGTAGGCCCCGGCCAAATCATCCTGTTGCAGCAATTCCCAGCAATAATCACGCCAGTATTTTTCTTCATCAGGTTCTAGATCGGTTTCTGCTTCAATTATTGGTACATAGCTTTTCCTATCCTCTTCTTCATGTTCATCGTGATCGTGTGACTTTTTATAAACTCGCATTTTGCTGTCTTCGTTATCACTACTTTCAAAATCTGGATATTCAATAGAAACATCCTTGGTTTTAATAGGAATATCTGCCTGGTCCACTGTGGTAGCTCCCTTTTCAGCTTCCCCCGTTGCCCCGCTCTTCTTGATCATAGAATCAGGTTCATGCAACAGTGCTGTTTCTTTTTCTGCCTTTACCCTTCTTTCCA
>CAZRVU010000034.1:0-18274 GCA_964603615.1 uncultured Desulfovibrionaceae bacterium | reverse complement strand
AGGTGGCCTAATTTTCGTGGCCATTTATGACGATTTTATCATGGCCGTTAACAATCGAAGAATTGACTGCTGTAGTGAAGATAATCGTCAATGACCTGAGCGGTGTCAACATCCTCATTACCGCTGATCACGGTTTCCTTTACACCTACAAGCCGCTTGCAGAAAGACAGAAAATCAGCCGCCAGGCCTTTAATGGCGCTATATTGGAACTCGGCCGGCGTTACGCCCTTGTATCCCCTGAAACAACCGCCGATTACCTGCTTCCCGTCAAGACGGAGCGAACGCTGGGCGGCACACCGCTGAAAGGCTACGCGCCGCAGGATACCGTCCGGATCAAGGTACAGGGCGGCGGCGAGAACTATGTGCACGGCGGTATCAGCCTGCAGGAAATGGTTGTGCCTGTTATCATTTACAAGGGTATGCGGGCGGGCTCTAAAAAGTATGTAGAAGTGCAGAATCCGGGGCTATCGCTCATCAGCGAAAGCCGTAAGGTTTCTAACCTGATGTTTTCGCTGGATTTTTTGCAAAAACGGCCCGTGGGTGACAAGGTCCAGCCGTGTACTTACAGTCTTCATTTTACTAACGAAGAAGGTGTTCCCGTCAGCGACTTCCAGAGGGTAATTGCTGACAGAACGGGCAACAATGCTTCAGATCGCGTGTTCCGTGTGCGATTTACGCTGAAGCCGATGCAGTACAGCCGCCATAAAATCTACCGCTTATGCCTTGCCAACGACATCGATGCCCCTGAAGAAATTGAATTCCGCATTGATATAGCGTTTGCCGATGATTTCGGCTTCGACCTGTAACACACAAGGAGGCTTCCGCGATGGATTTAGAATCAACCGGGTATATGCCGGAGACGGATGACACAAATGAGGTCATCTATAAGAAACTGCGCCAGTATTTTGACGGTAAAATTGTCCGTAAAGATTTAACGAAGGCGATTAAAGAAGGCGCAAATGTACCTGTCTATGTCCTGGAGTTTTTGCTGGGGCAGTACTGCTCATCCGATGATCCGCAGATAATTGAGGAGGGCGTGAAAAACGTCAAGCGCATTCTCGCGGAGAACTTCGTGCGCCCTGACGAAGCGCAGAAGGTGCTTTCCGGCTTACGCGAACGCGGCAGCTATACAGTTATCGACCGCATCACGGTGAGCTTGAACATAAAACAAGACCGCTACGAAGCCGACTTTTCAAACCTCGGTATCCGTTATATTCCCATATCTTCAGGCTATGCCAGGCAGTATGACCGCCTGCTCTGCGGCGGTATCTGGTGCATCGTTGGGCTTGAATACGAGTACATTGAGGAGGACAAGAAGTCCACGCCCATCCGCATTGTGAAATTGACGCCGATTCAGATGCCTCACATCGACATGGACGAAATTAAAAACGCCCGGCGCGCTTTTACAAAAGACGAGTGGATAACTGTTCTCTTGCGTTCCACAGGATTGGAAGCTGACCGCTTTACCAACCGCGAGAAGTGGCTGCAGCTCGCCCGGATGCTTCCGCTTATTGAAAACAACTTCAATTTCTGCGAACTGGGCCCCCGCAGCACGGGCAAGTCGCATCTTTATAAGGAAATTTCACCGAACTCTATTCTTGTTTCCGGGGGACAGACCACGGTTGCTAACCTTTTCTACAATATGTCGAGCAAGCAAGTCGGCCTGGTGGGGCTTTGGGACTGTGTGGCTTTCGACGAAGTGGCCGGTATTACCTTCAAGGACAAAGACGGCGTGCAGATCATGAAAGACTATATGGCTTCCGGTTCATTTGCCAGGGGCAAGGAGGAAAAAGCGGCTTCCGCTTCAATGGTTTTTGTGGGTAACATCAACCAGAGTGTGGATGTATTGCTAAAAACTTCGCACCTTTTCGACCCATTCCCTCAGGCGATGGCGTATGACACGGCCTTTCTTGACCGTATGCACTGCTATATCCCCGGCTGGGAAATCCCGAAATACCGTCCCGAATCGTTCACAAATGACTACGGCTTTATTACGGACTATCTCGCCGAATTTATGCGGCAGATGCGCAAAGAGCCGTTCGGGGATGTTTGCGACAAATTCTTCCGTTTTGGCAACAACCTGAACCAGCGTGATGTTATCGCTGTCCGCAAGATTGTATCCGGCTTTACGAAACTGCTCTATCCCAACGGTGAGTTCGGCAAGCAGGACATCGAAGAAATACTGATCTTCGCTTTTGAAATGCGCCGCCGTGTTAAAGAACAGCTTAAGAAAATCGGGGGGATGGAGTTTTATGATGTGAATTTTTCCTATATCGACCATGAATCCTTTGCAGAGCACTATGTTTCTGTGCCGGAACAGGGCGGGGGCAAGATCATTCCCGAAGGAATGACTAACCCCGGCAACGTCTACACTGTTTCCCGCGGCAAGAACGGGATGATCGGTGTTTACCGCCTTGAAACGCAGATGCTCCCCGGTAACGGCAAGTTTGAGCGCACCGGGCTTGGCTCTGACCGCGAAGCAAGGGAAGCTACAAATACCGCGTTCAATTATCTGAAGGTGAGCGGCAACCAGATCAGCGGTCAGCTCAGCACAACTACAAAGGACTACATCATCAACTATCAGGACATGAACGGCATTGGCATGACGAAATACCTGACATTGCCGTCTGTTATTGCACTCGCCTCCTGCGCCCTTGGCAAACCTACCCTGTCAAGCCTCGCTGTTCTGGGCGAGATCAGTATCAGCGGCACAATCATCAAAGTAGAGGGGCTGGCCGGCGTCCTGCAAGTCTGCCTTGATGCCGGGGCGAAGAAGGTGCTGATACCGATAACATCAGCCGCTGAACTCGGCACTGTTCCATCGGACCTTATTGGCGCCTTTAGTTTGATATTTTACAGCACCCCCCAGGAGGCAGTGTTCAAGGCATTGGGTGTGGAATAAGGGACTAGATAGCATAAAATGAACCATAGATTGCTTCGGGCAATGAAAATGATATGCGGCGCGTCACGGCTGGTGTGATATATCACAATCGTAACAGCTGCTAGGGTTTGATTATTTTACGGAGATGCTCTAGGAAAATGGTATAGCACTTCTATCGGAGGTGGAAGGGATAACGCTATGCAGGTGGCGGCAAATCGTTTTAATGAACTGTTTTAAAACTCTGTCAACTGCCAATGAAGCTGTGTTTAGTTGCCCGTTCCAAAATGATGTTGTTGGGCTGGCCGACAATGGGATATAATTATATAAAGAGGTGACTAAGTTGAAAAATTATCCCGTTATTATTGAACAAGATGGGAATGGATATGTTGTATCCTGCCCTGTGTTTAAAGGGTGTTATTCCCAGGGGGACACAATAGACGAGGCTTTGGAAAACATAAAAGAGGCAATAGAATTATGTATTGATGAAAAAGAAAACCCTGTTGGAAGTATAATTGTCGGCAATGTGGTATTGGAAAGATGACACCAAAACTACCCGTTGTTTCCGGCCTGAATTGTATTAAAGCTCTTGAAAAAATCGGATATATAGTAATTAGGCAAAAGGGAAGTCACATTAGACTTAAGGATAAGAGTGGGAAATTGCCTCCCTTAACGGTACCGGATCATAATGAACTCCGTCCCGGATTGTTGCGGAAGATACTAAATGATACGAATCTTACTGTCGAAGGGTTTATTTCTTTGCTGTAAGTACACCATAAACCCCTGGTACAATAGGGATTTTATTCATTTTGTTACTCATAATTTCTATAACAGGGGCACATGGGGACGTACCTATTGTGTCGTATGTTGACAATTCAAATCGCGGTAAAGTAAACCGCAACCCGCCCCATGGGAAGCAAGCAGTCAAGCGCTTGCCTTTCCTACGGGGCGGTCTTTTTCGGATGAGATATATTTGAAAAAGAAAATCAGATGAGGATGTTGTCTGTTGTTCACAACCCTGGGGGCTGATAAAATGAGGCATGCTTTCCCACAGCCCACGAATACATATCGCTATACGCCAGGGATATTACTACTGCCCCTGTAAACAACCTTCCAACAAGCGAGGAAAAACTAAAAGTGTACAAGTTAAAAGGTTAGTATGGGTGGCATATACTTAAAAATCTTAGAAGAGGCGGGGACAACTCTTTGTGAAACTGCAGAACCCGGTTTCTATAAATTGTTAACCTGCATTGTTTTTTTGCAATATTTAGTATCAATAATTATTGTGGTTTTTGCGGCAAACAGTTGAGCGCTCCCTGGCACTGGAAAATATTTGGCATAGATTTTCATGAAATCTATGATACATAAAGAAAGCGGAAAAACACTATTACAGACCCGAAAAGAATATATGGAACAACAGATAAAGGAATCTGCCGAAGAAGTTTTGTAATATGCAGACAGATGGCTTATTCGTGTAATGCGCTGTTTACCAAGATCGATCTTTAATGTTGCAATGGGGGTATAGATAATGGGTAACTGCATCTATTGTGGAAAACCAGCCGGCTTTTTGCGGAACAAACACAAAGAGTGTGCTGAAAAACATGATTGGGGCCTGCAGGAAATGGTGCGTGTGGTTAAAGACGCAATCTTAAGCGGTTTTCTAGAAAAATTAGAGGACAATCTTTTTTCCATCGCCGGGAAAAACTTCATTTCAACCCAACAAGTAAAAGAATCTATGCTGGCCGGCTGGGATAAAGCAGTAGAACACTTTCTGGACAACGGATTTTTGGATACTGAAGAAGAAAAACGGCTTGTCGCCTTCGCAGAGCATTTTGGTTTTTCCCGGTCGGATTTAGACAACAAAGGTAGCCATACCCGGTTCGTACAGGGAGCAGTTTTACGTGAATTGATGGATGGTAAAACACCTAGCAGGTTCCGGATGGAATCTGGCGTAAAGTTTAATTTTCAAAAGTCGGAGTCGGTGATTTGGGGCTTTAACAATGTAGATTACTACGAGGATAAAACCCGCCGCCGGTATGTAGGTGGCAGTCATGGGATGAGTTTTCGTGTGACCAAAGGTGTATATTACCGGATAGGGGGGTTCCGAGGGCATCCTGTCGAATCTACCGAACGGGTACATATTGATACAGGTGTGTTGATAGTAACCACTAAACACCTTTATTTTGGGGGCCATAAAACAAGTTTCCGCATAAGGCTGGACAGAATTGTTTCATTTACCCCCTTTTCAAATGGGATCGGTGTGCAGCGGGATGCGGCTAGCGCCAAACCGCAGTTTTTTATAACAGGTGAAGGGTGGTTTATTTATAACCTGCTAAACAATTTAAACCAGTAATTCTTTTTAAAACAATTAGGATGTCACCAATTGAAATACCAAATTGTAATAGTTTAATTCGATCTAGTTAAATCTGCCGCAATCTTTCTTTAATGTGCTGGGTGGTGGGTTTTTTTATGGGGGTAATACGGGGGGACGTACCTATTGTGCTGTTGACTGACCATTTAAACTACCGCAAAAGGGACAACAACTACCCTCCGGGAAGGCAGGCAATAAACGCGCTATCTGTAGGGCGGTGTTTTAGGTAGCACAATAGATTTCTTTGTTCACTGGCAGCAGTTCCCATTAACGGCTGAACTATAAAAATCAGATGAACAGAAAGTTTCAAGATCCGGTTCTGTGATGCGGCGGAGGTGAAATTCCCCCACCCTACCTGACCTGCGTGTTCTCTAGCGCAGGATGCTAGAGGAAGAAATAAGGGATATTTTAAAAAAACGGTAGTGCAGGGATACAAGGGGACGAACCTATTGGGCTGCTGAAAGTGGTAATTCCGTGAAGGAGGGGACACAAGGTGGGATAACACGGTTACAGGGAAATGGTCATCCCCGGGGGAAATTGCTGGAAACCCAGGTGTCAGGAAAAATACATTTTTACATCTTGTGGCTATATTGCTACTAAACGGGTGCCTACCAACCAGTATCCATAATCTTTAACACAATTTATTTTCGCAAGATAACCAGAGATCAACATAACTGGGGCCCTTTGGCAGGAGCCTGTGCAGGTTTTGCAAAGATTTGCAACCAGAGTGTGGATGTATTGCTAAAAACTTCGCACCTCTTCGACCCATTTCCTCAGGCGATGGCGTATGACACGGCCTTTCTTGACCGTATGCACTGCTATATCCCCGGCTGGGAAATCCCGAAATACCGTCCCGAATCGTTCACAAATGACTACGGCTTTATTACGGACTATCTCGCCGAATTTATGCGGCAGATGCGCAAAGAGCCGTTCGGGGATGTTTGCGACAAATTCTTCCGTTTTGGCAACAACCTGAACCAGCGTGATGTTATCGCTGTCCGCAAGATTGTATCCGGCTTTACGAAACTGCTCTATCCCAACGGTGAGTTCGGCAAGCAGGACATCGAAGAAATACTGATCTTCGCTTTTGAAATGCGCCGCCGTGTTAAAGAACAGCTTAAGAAAATCGGGGGGATGGAGTTAAGTAGAGGGGCTGGCCGGCGTCTTGCAAGTCTGCCTTGATGCCGGGGCGAAGAAGGTGCTGATACCGATAACATCAGCCGCTGAACTCGGCACTGTTCCATCGGACCTTATTGGCGCCTTTAGTTTGATATTTTACAGCACCCCCCAGGAGGCAGTGTTCAAGGCATTGGGTGTGGAATAAAATTGTGAATAAATGCATTGTTCACCAATGGCAGGCAAAATCGAGCGTGTATTAGTGAAAGAAACGGGACGTTCCAAGTATCGCCCCAGCGAAATCGTCAAACAACTGCAAGAAGAAGGTTTTATTAAATTTGGACATATTTTGGTTTAGATTGGTAAAAAAGTTGGGTTTTCTAAGAATGATTCCACTGCAAAAATTACATTCTGTTGCATAAAATGAAATTTGTTTGGGCGGGGGCTATAAAAATCAGCCCATGAAGACGCCACAATTTTGAAGCAAAAATGGCAGGACGCCATTTTTAGGGCTTTTTGAAGAGGACGTTCAATTGGCCCGGGCGAAAAATTGTCAGTCGAAGGGATGCTGATTTCAGCGAACGCCTTGCAAATAGAGTTTATGCAGTAGAATCAAGAATACGGTTAAGTGGAATTATATGGTGGAATGTTTTTGATCTATAAGTTATACCCGTAAGTTGTGATGATAGGTGCCGGCAACGACGGGCACTGTGTCAATAACTAGTTCAACGTTTTTGTTCCAGGAAGCGCGCCAAACTGCAGGCACATTCTGCACGGGTAGCCGGCCTGGTCGCATTAAAGTTGCTGTACAAAAGTCCTTTTTCCCGGGCAATCTTTACTGTTTCCGTATACCAGGCTTCACCCGGTGGCGGAACAGTAATTTTTTCTTTACCAAGGGCCTGCACCAGAATAGCCATCACTTCTGCGCCGCTAATATTGTCGGCTGGGGCAAAGAGGTTTTCGCTTTTCCCTTTGATCAAACCATCCCTTGCAGCTATGTATATAAAAGGGCTGGCCCAGTGGGATTTTGGAACATCGGCAAAACGGGCCGTAGCAAGGTGTAAGGCAGGTGTCTTGCCAAGTGCGGCAACAATCATTTTGGTAAATTCATCTCTTCTGACTAAATTTTCTGGTCGGAAGGTTCCATCGGGGTAACCGCTCAAAACTTGTTGAAAAACAAGTTTGCTAATAGCGGGGAAGGCAGCGTGAGCGGGCGATAAATCGGTAAAACCGGCATTTTTTCTGTGCAGCAATGTATAGATACTAACACCGCGGTTTAGATCGCCCAGGGCTATTAAAGCCTGGTAGGTAGAAATAAAGTCCATTTTCCCACCGGGTTGGCGGCTGAAAGAACCATCGGCACGCCTATAACGGAGGAGGGCTGAAACCAGGCTGCCATCTTTGTGTCTCCATTCCGGTCCGGCCGGGTCGAGGCCCAGCATAATCAATCCGTGTATTACCTGGGCAATAGACTCGGGGCCGCTGCTATTCCAGGGGGAAAAATCCCCGTTGTCCTGTTGCTGGGATTTTAAATAGTTCAGGGCTTTTTTCACTGCGGGGTGGTCGGCTTCTAGATCCAATGCGGCCAAAGCCATCAGGGCCATGCCGGTCATATCTACATCAGAATTCTGCAGGCTTACTTCTACACTGAACCCTCCATCTTTCTTCTGATTATTGACCAGCCAGCTCAAAGCCCGGTGCCTGTTTGGTATCGGTTCACCAGCCACATAAAGGGAAAGAATGCCCCAGATGTGGGCGTTGATGAGATTTTCTCCTTCACCGGAAATAATATCGCCAAATTTACCGCTCTCCATTTGTGAATTTTTTACCCTTTGAATCAGATTATAACCCCCAAAGTTTCGCGGGTTTGCCCCTGCTGCCACAGCTCCCACAATGCTCCGGTGATGATCGGTGCTTCGCCGGGCATCGAAGAGTTGCTCCCGTTTTACCTGTTGTTCCCGGGTGTAGATTAAGCGATCCACCTTTTCCCCCGCGCCAACCAGGGCGAGAATTGGCCAATCTAACCGTTCGGAAAAATCGCTTCCATCAACTACCCGGCGCACTTGTCTGACAGTTGATGAAAGGTCCTGTGTTGCTGAAAGTGGGGCCGGCAAAACAGTAAGTAAAATGAAGAAAAGCAATAGCAGGCAAATATATTTTTTCACATCAAACTCCCCTTTTTTCTTGTACTTTTTCTTGTAGTTTTTTTTCTGGCAGGCGATAATAAGACAATTTACGTTTAAATCGCTTTAAAATTGTAGCAACCTCCGGGCCAAGAAAAATTATAAATAAGGCATTGGCTAGCGCATGCATGCAATCGAAAACGATTCCAGCCAGGCTAATAGCAACAAAGGACTGAACTGTCAGGGGGTAGACGAATGTAACCCAATGCCAGAAATTTAGAATCCATCCAAAAATAAACCCCCAGAGGAAACCCACCCCGGCAAACGGCCAGCGGGGGAATGTTTTTTTTCGCCGGTAGAAAAGCCCACCGCTGATACCCGCCAATCCCCAGGCTAGCATCTGCCATGGGGTCCAGGGCCCCTGGCCCAGGAATAGATTTGAGGTAAAGGCGGCCGTGGATCCGATCAGAAACCCGGCCAAAGGGCCAAAAACATGGCCGCTAATTAATACCAAAAAAGTGGTGGGCTGAAAACTGGGGATAGCAGCAAAAGGTACCCTTCCCAGACCGGCCAGGGCAGCAAGAGTAGCTATAACGGCGATCTCTGCCGTAGCGGTACGGCGTCGTTCATACCAGAGATAAACGGCTGCAAGGCCAGTAATCGCTAAAAGCAGACTAGTAAGAGATAAAAATGTATTTGTGTTCATTTTCACACCCCCTGCTGATAGTTACTAGGTTTGTAGATGGTCGTCGACGGGCACATTCTTAACTAATCCCCGGAAAAGGCGGTTGGCCTGGGGGGCATAATATAGCGAATTTGCTAATACTGTATCTCGCCTGCCGTCGGCTACTACCTGACCATCATGCAAGATAACCACTCTAGATGCCACTTCTGCAGCAAATTCCACATCATGTGTTACAACCACGATTGCTTTTCCTTCTTTCCGGATTTTTTGCAATAATTTTGCCAAATGTTGTTTCAGTGCCGGATCTAGACCCCTGGTAGGTTCATCGAGCAACAGGATGCATGGATCTTTTACAAGGACAGTAGCAAGGGCAATGCGTTGTTTTTCCCCTCCAGCGCAATCCCTGGGGTGGATTGCGGCCAGGTGTTCGATTTCCAGCAGTTGCATTATTTTTTTAACGCGCACAGCAGTTTTGCCGTCACACGCTTTTATTCCAAAAGCGATCTCCTCTTGCACCGTATTATGAAAGAGGTAATCGTTTGGATTTTGGGAGAGGTAGGCAATACGGTCAGCCAGGATTTCTGCATGCCTTCCTGTAACATCCTCGTTTTTTAAATATATTTTACCCCTGCGGGGGGTTAAAAGCCCGTTAACTGTTTTAAGAAGGGTCGTTTTACCCGATCCATTTTCCCCTAAAATGGAAGTAATTTCACCAGGGTAGAGCGAAAGGTTAATAAATTTTAGACATGGTGTCCGGCCTGCATAGGCATATTCCAAATCCTTGACACGGAGAAGGGGAGGAGCAGGGGCATCCGCATTTTGAATGGGGGGGAGGTCCACAGGAACAGCAGCAGGTATTTTGTTTAGAGCAAGGGGCAAGCCTTTTTGCTGCAGCAATTTTCTTCCTTCTTTAATTGTTAAAGGTACGCTTCCCATTTTCAGTTGGGAGAAAATACGGGCAACGGGAGGCATGAAAAAACGGTAACGTCCCCCGCTCCAATGGACCATCTCCGCGGGCTGTCCCTGGTGAATTATTTTACCCTGTTCCATGAGTACGACCCGATCAACAAGATGAAAACAACGGTCTGTTCTTTGTTCCACCAGGATAACTGTTAGTCCCCATTCCAAGTTGAGGCGATGGATATAGTTCAGCAGTTCTTGAGCGGAAACAGGATCCAATTGGGATGTAGGTTCGTCCAAAAGGAGTACGCGGGGATACATAGCCAGAACCGCTGCCAGGACAACTTTTTGTTTTTGCCCTCCCGATAAGGTAAAGGTGGAACAATTTCTCAGCGCTGTTAAGTTGAAAAGCGAAAGAACTTCGGCCACGCGCCGTTTCATTTCTGCAAAGTCGATACCTAAATTTTCCAGGCCAAAAGCTATTTCCTGTTCTACAGAGGTCATCACTAACTGCTGTTCCGGATCTTGAAAAATTAGGCCCACCTCCCTGGCCAGATGGCGTTTGTCCCAGTTTTGTAGGGAGCAGCCGGCATAACGAACTATCCCGCCGACAGTTCCTCCATAATAATCGGGGATAAGGCCGGCCAGTGCTCGCAAGAGGGATGATTTGCCGCAACCGGAGGCGCCTGCCAGCAAAACAAATTCTCCTTCGCTAACCGTAAAGGATACATCGCGAAGGGCGCTGTTACCTTTTTCCGGATAGTAATAGGTTAAATTTTTTACTTCAAAAAGTTCCATTTATTCCACCCCCAGGCTAACAGGACTGGATTCAAAAGTGCTACGAACAAAATTAGCAAAGCGACCACTTGATAGGGGGAGATAGTGATTTTTCCGAGGGAGGGATAAAAAGAATAGCTCCCCCACCCACAACCCAGGCTTACAATAACAATGAGGGAGGCAAAAATTGAAGAAATATTGACCAGGGTATCTCCCAGATGCCAGCGGTGATAAAAATAATTTGTGCGGGGACCACTTCCATAGGCCCTGGCGCGGATGCTTTCTCCTATATTAAAACTATCCTCCAGGGCGGAAATTAAGAGGACCCGCATCAAAGGCAACCGGTTTTTAATCCGGGTAAAAAGGCTGCCTGTATAAAAATTTATTCCCCTGCATTGGGCGATTTCCCCAACATTTTGCAGTTTTCTTGAAAGGAAAGGGATGGTTTTAGTCGTCAGTGCCACCAGCAAGGCAGAGCGGGGAAACAATTTGGCAAACATAGAAAGGGCCCGGTCAGGATTGATCACATGGTTATAGAACATGAAGGCCGTAAAAATGGTCAGCAAGCGAATTCCCATCACCAATGCAAAAACCAAAGCCTCCAGGGTAACAGTGATCCTCCCCAGTACAGGAAACAGCGGACCCCAAAATAAAACCGTGTTCCCCAGGCGATTGGTCATAATGTTGATCAAAAAAAGGATAAAAATGAGCGCGAAAAAAAAGCGTGCGTTATGTAACCAGTCATCCCAACATCTCGCTACGGCCAGGGCTGCAAAAACGGGGATAAAAAGAATAAGCAAAAAAAGGGGATGATTCAACACTGCTGCGCCCAAAATAATAACGGCCAGATAGATGAGCGTTGTAGCAGGATGAAGGGTTTGGAAAAACAACTCTTTTTCCTGAAATATAAGCATAGGGATCTCCTAATTATTATGATCATGAAACATGTTAAGCACTTGTCGTTAGTCTTGAATATCCCCTTTTAGGGGCAAATTGAGGACCTTGCCATCTACCACCAGGGCCCCCGTTGTTTTTTCAAATAGTTGGGGGTCTTTTATTAAAGCATTTACTGTTTTCTCCAACCCTTCAAGATCTGTGGCTGTAACAACCCAAAGGGGATGGGGATCTCCCAGCCCCGCTCCCGTAGCCAGTACTGCCCCGGTTTTTTCCTGGTAACCTTTTCCCTGGCGGTTGCCATATTGATCTAAGGGATAAAACCGCCCTGCGGTTAATTCTGCAAACCAGCCTGTCCGCCCCCGGTATTTTTGAATCTCCTCCCAGAGAGGATCCTGGTGAAGATTCTGCCACAAAGCTACTACCAAAACTATTTGTGTGCGTTTAGCCGCCCTTTTTTCCTCGTAGGCAGCCAATTCTACAGGAGCGGCGCCCATTTCTTCGAGGAAATAAGCCAACTGTTTGGCTTTTTCCTGGCAATCTTTACCGGCTAGCATGAGTGTTGCGGGTTTTTCCCCCCGGTAACCATTGGTGAAAGGCTGGGGAAAAGCCCCCACTACCGCGGGGGCCAAAGCAATATTATCCCAGGGCCTGTAATCCCACCAGATGACGTCGCCAGCCCCGGGTACATAATTTGCCGCTCCCTGGTCTGACAAAATACCGTTGACATAATAGAACCAGTCCACCATCTGGCTTTCTTTACCTGTTTTATTGCTATAACCGGAGCGAAAACCATTAATAGCATTAACAAAACCGCCTCCGTATTCTGTTTCTACGTCCAGGTGTTTTTGGAGCAGTGCCAGCACGGATTGGTTGGATGTGACGGGCAATTCTGCGTGAAAAAGGGATTCCCTGCCGAAGTCCAGGGTTACCCAAAAGGTTATAGAACCCGTGGTATCCGCCACTGTTCCGGGGGGAGTGTTACATCCCCCCGGAAACAGTATTAGCGCAACCAAAAAAGACAAGAAAACAACTTTTGTAAGCCGCATCATTTTTTCTCTCCTGACAGGGAAATAACATTCAAAAAGCTATTGCAGGCTATTCTGTTAAAAACTGGTAGATGACAACAGCAGTCTGCGCACGGGTTGTGCTCCCTTGTGGTTTGAATGAACCGTCGGGGAAGCCTTTAAACAAGCCATTTGCGATGACCTGTTTAACAGCAGAGCTGGCCCAGGGGGAAATGGCGTCCATATCGGAAAGTAAAATTTCATTATTATCTCCGGCAGTAACGGGCAGTTTAACCCGTGAAAGCATTACGGCCATTTGTTCACGGGTAATGTTTTCATTTGGCTGAAAGGCGGTTTCAGTAATCCCCATGACAATTCCTGCCTGCAAGGCCGTATCTACTGCTTCGTAGTGCCAGGCTTCTTCGTTTACATCGGTGAAGGGAAATTCCGCCTTTTCTGAGGGGGACAGCCCCAGGGCCTTAACCAGCATAACGGTAAATTCTGCCCGGGTTACGTTCCTTGATGGTTCAAACTTGCCGTTCCCCACACCCTGGACAATTTTTCGTTCAGCAAGGCAGCTAATTGCTTCATAGGCCCAGGGGCAACTTTCCTTTGTAACGTCTTGAAATAAAGTAGTATTGTTCGCGCCAGGGGTTTCTTTTTGGATCAAAACAGTAAAAATTGAAAAGTGATCCACCAGGGCACTGATATACCCGCTGGAAACATCTACCACAGTGGGCAGGGCATACCACCTTTCTTCTTCTGCGTCGAACCGGGCCATAAGCAAGTTTGCCGGATCTAATTCATCTGGAATGGCCAGGCGGATTGCAAAAACAACAGGAACTGAAAATTTAGTTCCCTCCGGCCCCAGGCGGTAGGTTGGCGATAGAGGTGTAAAAGCAGGCAACGCCGGGAGGTTGGTGGCTGAAATTTCCTCCAGGGTTATTTCAGTTGCTTCCGCCAGTGAACCTGCATAAACATGAAGGAGCGTTTCGCCAATGCGATCACTGACTAGAATATCCTTGCCGGGCTCTACCAATTGAAACATATTGACAGTATTACCGTTTAATTGCTTTTCAAGTTCTTCTTTTTCGGCTTTGCCCAGGGGTGAACTGCTGCCGAACACGGTGGTCCGGTTCAAAGCCTCCATTAAAGGCGTACTGGAGCCGCTGCCTTGTAGCAATGCTTCATGCTGTGCAATGACTTCTTTGAGCTCCTCTATCTCCCCGGTCGTAAGGGTTGTTACAGGTGGCTCCGGCGGCCTTCCCGCCCCCGGTCCGGTTGCATCAGTATCAGCGGCCCAGAACCACATAACCTGATCGCCATCGGAGAGGCTATAATACTTTGCTGGACCGCCGGGAAGCATACCGTTCACCTTGTATTTCCAACCGGCTGTGGAGGTTAAATCCTCTTCTTCACCCGCTATTTTATAGATGTAAGTATCGTTTTCCCGGGTAGAAAAGGACACGCCTGTTTCCCTGAGGGCTTCCAGGGCGTTGGCCCGATCGGGGGGCAAGTTTACATTTCCAGAAAAATAAGCGGCATTCTTCCCGACAACCTGAACTGAAACAGTGATTGCAGAAGGCCCTGCCGGATCACCATTGCCGCTTGTTGGAGTGTATACTACAAATTTGGTAAAATGTGTGGTCCAGATTACCAAGTCGCCGGCCAGGTCAATTTTACCCGCATCTCCTGCTGCTAGTTCGGCAGATGCCACAGACAGCGAATCAGCGCTGAGAATTTGGGATATATTTGTTACCGGGGCGCCCGAATTCGTATAGCCAACCTGCCGGCCGGCCTGCCCCGGGATAACAATTCTGACTGGTTGGTCAAAATCCAGCCGGCCTGCAGGAAAACCCACCTCAATTACGGTTTTCACGTCCCCATCAGTCATTTTGACACTGCCCGGATCTTTTAACTCCGGCAACTTTATTGTCCCATCCCAACTCGAGGGACCCCTGACAACGGTTTCTTGGGGTATAGAAACCATGACGGGGTGATCTTCACCTGTGGGCGTTGCCACCTTTACTTCTATGGAGGGCAATGTTGCCGTTTGTCTGTCATTTTCCAAAACGGTCGAAATTTTTAAAGCTGTACTTACGGAATCTTCCTGGAGAGTAATATCTAGCGGTGTATTAATATCCTCAATTTCAATGTAGGAATCCTCGACCAACAATTTTTCGCCGGCAGCAACAAGGCCCGAAATTACAGCCGCATTGGAATCAGCGTTTTCTGGTTCAGGCCCCCATGGCCCGGTTGGAGGGTCAAAACCCCCGTTGTCTTTCTGCCTGCTTTTTAAATAAGTAACGGCTTTTGCTATAGCCTCATCTGCGTTTTGCTCCCCCTGGTAATTGGAAAGGGCTACCAGGGCCCAACTCGTGTAATCAAGTTGACTGAAAGAACCAAAGCTTCCATCTTCATTCTGCTGTTCTAGAAGGTGGCTAACCGCACTTTGGCGGTTAGCCGCTGTTTTCCAGCCCCCCAGAGCCCCGCCAGTCCCAACAGTTCCTTCACCGGCATCCAGGGCAACGATGGCCCAAATATGCCGGCCTAAATCCCCAAAAGAACCAAAAGAACCAAAAGAACCATCGTTTTGGCGCTGCTGAGCTGCAAGTTCCGAAAAAAGGTTCCTCCCGCCCCAAATATCAGCGGGATTAAGGCCCACGGCCAGCAACCTAAAGATATATTGGATGTGCTCATTACCCGCTGCATCCGCAGTAAAACCGGGGTCGACTTGCCGCCAGTCTTGCGTTGTTTTCCAGGGGGAGGCGTTTAGATTTTGCCCCGCATTCCGTAAAGCCGGCAACCCCTGCCAGTTTTCCGGTGCCGGATCGTTGGCTTTGTACCACTGGATTGTTTTCTCAATAGCATTTGCCAGTTTCTGTGGCTGGGGATCGAACTGGATTTCTTCCCCCAATTTGTGTTTGGTCGATGCACCATAAGCCAGATCAACCAGGGCCACCAGCGATTGGGCAGTAGATCCTTCTACAGCCCCTGCAGTATCTTCCATCCACCAAAAACTGCCATCGGCCTGTTGAAATTTCAAGAGGGCATCGAGCACCGTCTTGCCGTTTTTAACCCAGTCGTTCTCCGGAGGGGCGCCCATAGCCGTCTGCCTATCAAGGGCCAGGCCGTCTTGGATAATTACCTCCCCCGGAGGTATAATGAAGCCTTCTTGGTTAAAAACTTCTTCCTCCAAACCTGTGGCACGCAGATCAACGGTAATTGAGCCAGGTGCATCGTTTTCGGCCAGCACAACATTTGGTACAACCGCGGACAATACCAATAAAAGGTTTAACAGGCACACTAGAACTAGTCCTCTAGTTGTCTTTTTTTCTTTTGCTGTAAAAAGAAACATAAAAGAAACCTCCATGTGTATATTTCTTAAAATTTTTAGGGACAAAAATATATTTCGCAACAAAACAAAAACCCCGGCTACCAGCCGGGGTCATGGAGGCATTTGCAGTATTATCAAGATCTAACACCACCTTTCCCTATCACCCGTAGGGTAGTAGTAACAGATAAACAGGCAGGTCTCCTGGCTCGGGTTCTATCGCCGCTTTCCGCCTTCCCACCCGTACTAAATATTGCAGGACAGTGGCTTGAAGGAAAGAGGCTCCCCCTTACAGTGGCGGGACCGCGCCGGGTTTTCACCGGCTTCCCTATTAACCCCATGGGGCCTGTTTAAAAAATATTCATTTTTTACCTATCCACATTTTAGCATTTTTTACGCAATGAATCAAGACAACTGCGGATCCTAAAGCGATTTTTTTACGGTTTATTTTTTTTCATTTCTTTGTTGCAGATACGAGAAATCTTCCTAACTTTTGTTGTGAATAAACAAACAATTTGTGTTGACTACCTTAGGTCATAATGTTATAATGTCATAAACATAATACAAGTTAGGATTCCGCTTGGTTGGCAAAAAAGTTAATATATTAGGCTTTTAATTTTAAATTTGTCAGCCTGACTTTAAGTTATTTCATACAACTAAAATTGAAATGGGGTGCAGTTAACAGTCAAAAATAATAAAAGTATTTTAAACATGAATGGAATACCCTTGTATTATCAACTTGAAACATTGCTAAGAAGCAAAATTATGTCAAAGGAATTGAAGCCAGGGACGCATTTGCCCAGCGAAAGTTTATTAGCAAAAGAATACAATGTTAGCAGGATTACAGTGCGTCAAGCTTTGTCAGGGTTAAAAGAAGATGGTTTGATAGATCGCATTAGAGGAAAAGGTACATATGTTTCACAACACATTAAAAGTGTGGATTTATCAAAACTTACTGGTTCCATAGATGACTTAAAAATGTGGGGAATGCTTTCAAAAACGGAAATACTAGATTTTTCCTTTGTTAAAACAGATAGAGATGTAACTGATCTTCTAGGCCTTAACGAAGGAACAAAAATTTTGAGGATTGAAAAGCTTAGGTATATTAAAAACAATCCATTTGTTTACGTTATCAATAACCTGCCACCGGATGTTGGAAAAAGCATACTGCGGGAACAGGTTGCTACAAAACCATTATTATGGATTCTAGAAAACGAACTCAAATTGCAATTACCCGAGTTAACCGAAAAGATTGACGCAAAAATAGCAGATAGTAAAATTGCGCAACTGTTTGGTGTGAATCTAGGCACCCCTTTTTTGAATGTTGAAATAACGATCATTGATTCCAACCAAAGAGTAGTGGAGCTTATGACAGCTTTATTTCGTGGGGACTTATTCTCTTATAAGATAAGCAGAAAAAAAAGTGAATTCTAGGTTCCAGCTTTTTTGTCCCGTTTACCATAAATTATTTGGTATTAGCAGAGTAGCTTAAATAATAATCTGATTTATTTATTGTGCCATGAAAAGGGGCCTAAAGCCAGTACCTATCAGGATGCAAGGGTTGCTGGAAATTATAAAAAATTGAACCTTTAAAATAAGATCTAGGGAAGTGTGTTTATGGGAATGACTATGAGTGAAAAAATTTTGGCAGACCATGCAAATGTTGAAAACGTACGCCCTGGAGAGATAATAACTGCAAAAATTGATTTAGTTTTGGGAAATGAAATCTCAACGTCGATGGTAATTAAGGATTTTATTAAATTTAAGAAACAAGAGGTTTTCGATGAAAACAAAATTGTTATTATACCAGACCATTTTGTTCCCAATAAAGATATTCAGGCTGCTGAACAAGCTAAAATAACCAAAGAATTTGCCAGGCGTTATTTTATAAAAAATTACTATGAAGTAGGAAGAAGCGGTATTGCACACTGCTTTTTACCCGATCAGGGGTTTGTTATGCCTGGTAATGTAGTAGTGGGGGCTGATTCTCATACATGTACTTATGGTGCTCTAGGGGCCTTTGCTATAGGGGTTGGCAGTACCGATTTTGCTGTAGCTGTAAACAAAGGGAAAATATGGCTAAGGGTTCCAGAGACAATTAAAGTTATATTAAAGGGAAAAGGTTTTCAGGAATGGGTAAGCGGTAAAGATTTGGCTTTGTATTTACTATCCCAAATAGGTGTTGATGG